>DATNPV010000238.1:0-2299 GCA_036703055.1 Waterburya sp. | reverse complement strand
CAAGAGGAAGACGCTATCCCTTGCAATTAATTTTGCTGCTGGTGATTATGGGAACGCTGAGCAATTGCTTAGGATATAGAGCTTTAGAGGATTTTGCCTGTCGTCATCACCAAGCCTTGGGGGAACAGTTAAAGTTACCAGCGATGCGTTTTCCCTCAGACTCGACCTTCCGACGAGTAATGATGGGGATTGATTTTACAAAATTAGCCAAAGTGTTCACTAACTGGACAAGGGATTGGATGCCAAGCGAAGAGAACGATTGGTTAGGAGTCGATGGCAAAAGTATTAAAGCAACGGTGAGCAACTATGATAAAGCTTATCAAGACTTTGTTAATGTAGTTTCAGTTTTCAGTAGCCGTCAAGGAATAGCGCTGACTCTAGAACAATTTCGCAATAAAGAAAGTAGTGAAATTGCTGTTGTACAGGCACTTCTGGCTACTTTACAACTAGAAGGAGTCGTGTTTACCTTTGACTCCTTGCACTGTCAAAAAAAACTCTACAACTAATCATACAGAGTGGCAATGATTATGTAGTCGCGGTCAAAGCTAATCAAAAACGTCTCTACCAGCAAATCCAACTCAATACTCAACAGACAACACCGATTAGTGTTGACACCAGCACTGAACGCAGGAGCGATCGCGTCACGACTAGAACTGTCTCTGTTTTTGATAACCTGAATGATATCAGTTCCGAGTGGGTAGGTCTCAAGCGTCTGGTTAAGGTCGAACGCACAGGTACACGAGCAGGCAAGCCCTATGAGCAGGTAGCTTACTACATCAGCAGCCTTAGCCTCCATGCCGCACAATTTGCTCAAGGCATTCGTGGTCATTGGGGCATTGAGAATCGTCTACATTGGGTTAAAGACGTGGTACTCGAAGAGGATAGCTCCACGATACGGCTCGGTAATGCTCCTGCCAATCTCTCAATCATCCGTAGTTTAGCGATCGCTCTTTTACGCAGCAACGGTTATTCTTCCATCACCACAGCAATGAGGATGATTGCTCATAACCTTGAGCAGATGTTTCTCCTGCTCGGTCAGGTAATACTCGAAGCTTGAGCTATCGGTGTACAGCATCGCTGTTGGTTAACCTGATTTCGGCATAAGCTAAAACCATGATTCTATCGTTGGCTGAAACCACTATTCCTTCGTAGAACTAGCAGCGAAATCGCCTTAACCCGAACTGACGTTGGTGAGGTTTTCTTCACTCCATCAGATATCAGCCCTATTCTCTCCTACTCAATTGCTTTCGGGAGATTGGTTTTCATGGCGGAGAGTGGACAAATCAAACGAGCCGCTACAAACATTTAGTGTACGCCAGCTTCTGCCTGCCCTAATTTTATCTGCTCACAATGAATTAGCCCTGCCCTTGGTAAGGGGGGCTGGGGGGGTAATCGATCGCTTTGCATCTCATTAACAACATCCAAAACCGATCGCACTGGCTGTTGATAATAGATTTGTTTGTATCGTTCCCACTCCTCCGGGTCAAATTCTGTCTCAAGTTCATTACTCTCCCGCAGTCGTCTTTGATGCTCTTTAGGAATCTCATAAACCTGGGGTAAAAACTCCTGGCATTCACGCACATTTTGTGCTATAAAAACTTGCCATACCTTGAGTTTTTCTCGATAGTCGTAAACACTCGTATCTAAACTATCTAAGTTCAGATTGCCGTATCGCTCTCGAATCCCTTCTTGATATCGCCTCAAGTCAAACTCAGGAGCAATTCCAGCTAATTCTTTCGTATTTTGTTCAATATCTTCCAGTTTTTGCGAGTCCAAAATAGCCCGTAACTCATCCGACTCCCGAACGATCGCTTTCACCTTTTTGACATACCGCTTGCCAACCTGTTTCCAATCAAACTCATCCGGCAGGGATAACAAATTAAGCTGATTCCAAGTTTTTGCCAATGTTGCCGCCTCTAGAAACTGGCAGTCATCCTTAAAGGCACTTCCCAGTACTTCTTTAACCGATTTATCCTGAATAAATTGCTTTAACGGTTTGATATACTGCTTCAGTTCTACTTCGGAAATTTCTGCATCTTCTAACTCATCCTGAACCAGCTGCAACAATTCCTTCAGCGCTTTGCCTGCTGCAATATCTACAGGTTCCTTGCTAGGCAGTCGCAGAACATTCTTGAGGGAATCTTTCATTAAATCTTTTGCCCAGTCTTTAGTGGCATCCTTTGCCAAGTCTTCCAGAATGGGTTTGAACACCAACCCGACTGCGCTAGTAACTCCCCAAACCGCTAACCAGTCCAGCATATTCCCCACATCTGCCTAATTTGGTTGCCTACGAGTATAG
>DATNPV010000237.1:0-60185 GCA_036703055.1 Waterburya sp. | reverse complement strand
CGAAGAAATCCAAGGGTATGTGGAATACCCGTGCCCTACTTTATGAGGACTATATACCGGGTCAGGTCAGCTTGGGATATCTATATGACCCTAGTTCCGGACGCCTTCGCGAAACAGAGGCATCGTTTGCTGACTCGGTTGCACTAAAGACGATGTCGAAGACGCTAAATCAGATGCTCAACGGTAATGCCTCTGAAGACATCAAAAGAGGGTTGGAAGCAGTATATCAGGGGAAATCCAATCGTTATCAGTTCACCAGTGGTCGAGACAATAGCCTCAAAGGTTCTATTGAACGGAATGAACCCGGTCGCATTTACATCGCCGTCTGGGAGGCAGATTTGCATTAACGACAACTAAACCAGTTCACTAATCCAACTCCAGCTTAATCCGGTCGAGACCCAAAAACTTGGGAGCCCACCAATTCCATTTGCCCATCAGATGCATAGTGGCAGGGACAAGAATGGCTCGGATTAGGGTCGCGTCGATGAAGACAGCTATGGCAATTCCTAAGCCTAAGGCCTTGACGAAGATAATACTGGTCAGGGCAAAAGCACCCGCCACTATAATCATTAGCAGCGCAGCACTGGTGATAATCCGTCCGGTACGCTCCAATCCTTCAACCACACTTGCACTATTGTTGCCGGAGCGATCGTAGGCTTCTTTAATTCGGGAGAGCAGAAAAACTTCGTAATCCATGCTCAATCCAAACAAAACACAAAACAGGATGACGGGCAGTAGGATATCTAAATAGCCAAGAGGGGTGAAGTTGAGCCAAGTATGAAAGTTTCCTTCTTGGAAGATGAAGACTAAAGCGCCAAAGGATGCCCCAATAGACAGCAGATTGATCATAATCGCCTTGAGCGGCAGGACTACTGACTTCAACAGAAGGCACAGCACCACAAATGTTACTGCCATGATGGCAGCCAGGACTAAGGGAAAGCGGCGGTAAACCACTTGCAGGGTATCGAGTTGACTAGCTGCCAGACCTCCGACTTGGACTTGCAGCCCGTCAAGGGACAAACCGCGAAGTTCCTGTACCAAGTTGCGGGTTGCTTGGTCGTTGCTATCGGTGTGGCTATTAACTACAATCAGCGTGGTTGAGTTACTACTCAACTGTTTCACGGCATCCGCTAAGGTGGGCAAGGGAATAGACTGAGGATTGCGATAGAGTTGCTGGTAGTTCTCTAAGTTGAGCTTGAGGTCGATGTTGACTATACTGCTGACTTTGGCAATACGTGAGTCAGTTTTCAACTTAGTGACCAAATTGTAGAGAGTGGCAATATGTTGCTCAGAGAGAATGCGATCGGCAGGAATCTTAGTACTAACAGCTAGCAGAATAGGTGAAATTTCCCCTGGCCCGAAGGAGCGTTTCAAAACTTCGACCCCCTCCCGTGCTGGAACGTGACTGGGCAAGATGCTGGCATCACCAATCCCAAAACGCGCCTGCAAAAAGGGTGAGGCGAAGACGGCAAGGATGACCAAAACAACTGCCACGGCGGCTACACCGTAGCGGACAACATTACGAGCGAAGAAGGTCCAGATTCCTCCCGTTTGAGGGGCAGGTCGGACGACACGCCAGCGGTTAATCCCCTTTCCCAAAATTGCCAACACGGCAGGAAGCAAGGTGAGGGCTGCCACAACGGATAGCAACACGACCAGTGAACCGGCTACCCCAAGCGATCGCAATATTAATATCGGGAACATCAGCAGGCTGACCATACCAATACAGACAGTTAAGCCAGAGAAAAAGACAGACCGCCCAGCTGTATCTACAGTTCGTATAACGGCTTGTTCAACGGTTCCAGACAGCAGTTCTTCCCGAAAACGATTGACAATGAGCAGTGAGTAGTCGATGCCCAACCCTAAGCCCAGCATACTTGTAGTGTTGAGGGCAAAGACGGACAAGTCCATCTTCAGGGCGACCAGAAAGAGTAGACCGAAAGTCACTGAGACAGCCATCACTCCCATTGCAACTGGCATCGCTGCTGCTACCGCTGAACCAAAAACAAACAGTAGAGCAATCAGGGTTAGAGGTAAGGCGATCGACTCGGCTCGACTCAAATCTGCTTTACTGATACGTTGAGCATCACGGTCTACAACAGGCTTGCCTGTCACATAAGTTTTCAGGGTCAGGGCATGACTTTGGGTAGTTACCTGCTCAATACTGTCGATCGCCGGAACGGCTTCACTACCGCGTACCTTCAAGTTGATAACGCTGTACTCTGTTGTCCCATCACTACTGCGGTACTCAGGATGCTCCGCCGCACTGACAACGGAACTCACCGATGGCAGGCGACGCACCTGAGTGAGAATCTGCTCGAGTTCAGGCTTTCGTTCATCAAGGCTTGAACCATTGGCACTTTCAAACACAACAGTCAGGGCATCAGGGTCAACGTTGAGTTCTTGCTTCAACAGTTGTTCGGCACGGGTTGCTTCCCCTGCCTCGTAGGCCATACCCACCCCTTTAAGGAAGTAGTCGAGATGGGGAGTACTCACCAAGCTCAGCAATAACATGACTCCCCAAATCACAAGAATTAGTACTCTATAGCGATAGGACAAACGCCCCAATTTGGCAAAGATAGATTGCCTGCAAACCCGATTAGGGGCATCTTGTTTCATCTGCTATGACGCCAGTGTAAAAGTTGCTAAATACTTCGCCAGCTTAACTTAGGGAGGGACTGGGTCACCTTCCAGGCCAAAAATTGCCCATTTTTTGTAATTGCAATTGACCGCTCTGTCTCGTGCTACTTGTGAGTGTTGATGTTGTCGCAGAGGTGGCGATCGCTCTTTCCTACCTCAGAGTTGTTTTTTAGATAATCGTGCACCCACTTGCAACCATACGCTAAGAGCTGATCCACATCTAAAACTCGATCCAAATTCCACAGCATGACCATGTGGTCTTGACTGCCCGATACGAGGAGCTTCCCATCCGGGCTAAACGCAACTCCGTTAACCTCTTTACTATGCCCTGCAAGGGTTTTGTACAGCGTGCCGTCCCTGTTCCACAGTTTGACGGTCTTGTCCTTACTTGCGGAGGCGATCAGCTTCCCATCTGGGCTGAACGCAACTCCGCCAACCTCATCGCTATGCCCTACTAAGGTTTTGAGCAACGTACCGTTCCTGTTCCACAGATTGATAGTCTTGTCCCGACTCGCTGAAGCAATTAGCTGACTGTCTGGACTGAAAACAACTTCATTAACCACATCTTGATGGTCTGTAAGGGTTTTGAATAACGTGCCGTCAATCTTCCAAAGATTAACAGTTTTGTCCTCACTCGCAGAGGCGATCAGCTTCCCATCTGGGCTGAAATCAACTCCCCAAACCAACGCCTTATGCCCGTTGAGGGTTTTGAGCAATATACCGTCCCTATTCCACAGTTTGATAGTCTTGTCTCGACTGGCCGAGGCAATCATCTGACCGTCGGGGCTGAATGCCACTCCTTCAACAGCAGCGCTATGCCCCTCTAGCTTTCTGAGCAACGTGCCGTCTGTGTTCCACAGTCTGACGGTCTTGTCCCGACTTGCCGAGGCGATGAGCTTCCCGTCCGGGCTGAACGCCACTCCGTCAACCGCATCTTTGTGTCCTGTGAGGGATTTGAGCAACGTACCGTCCCTGTTCCACAGTTTGACGGTGTTGTCCCAACTTGCAGAGGCGATGAGTTTCCCGTCCGGACTGAACGCCACTGCCCAAACCACATCACTATGCCCAGGAATGGTTTTCAGCAACATCCTGTCAATCTTCCACAGTCTTATCGTCCTGTCCCAAGAGCCTGAGGCGACGAGCTTCCCATCGCGGCTAAACGCAACCCTGTCCACCCTATCGCTATGACCAGAGAGGGTTTTTACTAACGTGCCATCCCTGTTCCAGAGTTTGATGGTCTTGTCCTGACTCGCTGAGGCGATGAGTTTCCCACTCCGGCTGAACGCAACGTCATAAACCTTATCGCTATGCCCCTCTATGGTTTTAAACAATGTGCCATCTCTGTGCCAGAGTTTGATCGTCCTGTCCTTACTCGCCGAGGCAATCAGTTGACCGTCCGGGCTAAACGCCACTCCGTAAACCTCCTTGCTATGTCCCTTTAGGGTTTTGAGGAACGTGCCGTCACTCTTCCACAGGTTGATAGTATTGTCCCAAGAGCCTGAGGCAATCATCTGACCATTCGGGCTGAACGCCACTCCCCAAACCTGCTTGCTATGCCTCTCTAGGGTGTTGAGCAAGGTGCCATCAATTTTCCACAGTTTGATGGTTGTGTCCTTACTCGCCGAGGCAATCAGCTTCCCGTCCGGGCTGAACGCCAGTCCGTCAATCTCATCCTCATGCCCTCGAAAGCTTTTGAACAAGGTGCCGTTCCTGTGCCAAAGTTTGATGATGCCGTCCTTACTCGCCGAAGCAATCAGCTGACCATCTGGACTGAACGCCACTGCGTCAACCTCATCGTTATAGCCTGTAAGGATTTTGAGCAAGGTGCCGTCAATCTTCCAGAGTTTGACGGTTCTGTCCCAACTCGCCGAGGCAATCATTTGACTGTCAGGGCTGAGAGCAAATGCGTAAATCGCATCGCTATGCCCTGAAAAGCGATTGTACTCAGCCACCCCATAAACAGCCTGCCGCAGCGCCGATTCAACCTGATCCTGAGTTTTTGCCTCTACCCTACTTAGCTTTTCCAAATTTCGCTTTGCCCTGATGGCTTCTATCAGAGCGTCAAACCGTTGATCTAAAGCAAAAAGTGATTGAGAATGTGTAACAGTGGCTTTGAGCTCGCTGTTTGCTGCTTTCTGGGATTGAAGGAAAGCTACCACCGCCAACACACTCACCACTACCAATGCCACACTAACTCGAACTAGAAAAAACTTTTGTAATCTGGCACTTTTTTTCTGTGCGGCTAGTCGTGCTTCGGCTTCCTTAGCTCGCTCTTCCTGCAAACGTAGCATTTCTGCTTGTCGGCCTTTTTCTTCTTCTTGTGCTGCAACAATTGCGTTTTTACTGGACTCAATCAACGCTTTCTGTAAAGGAGTTGCAGCGGGTTGTTTGTTCTTTTGCTCTGCTTCGAGCAACCACTGTTGGGCAATAGCACATTCATTTCCCCGCAACAACAAGTCAGCACTTCGAGCTTTCTCCTGCCATTCGATCGCTCGTTGTAACCATTTAGTATGACTGTGGACATGTTCTCGGTCAGTATCGAGCGTTCTCACCAATTGAAGGAAATTCGCCTTAAAGTCCTTCTCATTGTGATTAAAATCAATCCACTGCACCTTGGCTAACTCCGGATGTAAGTCTTCCACTTCCCGATGCAGGACGGTTACGAAGCGTTTATTCAACGAAGCTGCATACTCTACCTCATCCGCACAGTAAGGCGAATTCACCGAGCGAGGTGAGAGAATAAATAAGAAGTTATCGCAGGCTTTAATTCCCTGACAAATCTCCTGCTGAAAATCCGTCCCGGATGCAATACTTTCCTGGTCAAACCAAGTCGTCTTACCCTGGATTTGTAGAGCATCATTGAGCTTTCGAGCCAAATCCGAATCAGCACGGGAATAGGAGATAAACACATCCAGTGAACTCGCAGGTGGTTGCCGCAGACTTTCAGTAATGAATTCTTCCTGTAATGCTGTAGGCGGATGCTGAATTCTAGCCCTTGCCACCTTTAACCAAGTCTGGGCATGACGCAGGTTATAACCTCGCAGGAGAATGCTGGGATTATCATACTGTCGCTTCCACTTGAGGGCTTTGACTAGCAGAACTTTATGCTCGTTGTAGTAAGCCGCATCCTGATGCAGAATTCTCAGCAGTTGGCTTTCATCTAAACAGTAGTCTTCTTCCTGGACATTATCAGTGAGATCGATATACTGCAAAGAACGTAGCGCTGGTGTCACCAGCATCGGGTTAGTTTCTCGCACCCACACAGGAATAATTCGCTTGTGCAGCGATAGGGCGTAGTCCAGTTCTCGCTGACAAAAATCTGAAATTACCGCATCCGGTGACAGCAGATAAACCACATTATCCGCTTGTTCAATCCCCCGTTTAACCGCCTGCTCAAACGCCTCCCCAGTCTCAATGTCCGTCTTATTCGTCCAAACGGTGATGCTTTCTCGCCTCAGACTATTGCGAATTTTCTCCATCGTCGTCCTATCTGACTCGGCATAGGAGAGGAACACCTGAGTCATCAAGTTGTTGGCATTCTTGATACTTTCGGTGATGAATTCGCAATGCAAGTCAGTCGGGAGACAAGGCGGTTGCTCATCTTTAAACCGTACCTTTAACCACGCTTCGGCTTGCTGTTTCTCTTCTCCAATTAACAGGTAACTCGTTTGTTTTTGATGCCGTTCCCACTCCAATGCCTGCACTAAAAACTGAGTATGCTGTTCAACATAATCAGCCTGTCTGCCCAACAAACTAACTAAGCCTGTAAAAGCTGTCTCAAAATCGTCTATACCCTCTCGGAAATAGACCCAGTTTATCTTGCTAATTGTTGGGTGAATATTTTGATAGCAGGTATGCAGCCCTTGCGCTTTGTACGCTTCCCAATCTTCAGTTGTGCCCTTAGGATTTCGTTGCTGCCAAGTTTCCCAGCTGATTTGTTCAACATGCAAAAGTGGGATAATGCGTTTATTGCGCTTAATCGCTAGTTCAATTTCTTTGCGACAATAAGGCGAGTTGACCGAATGCGGCGCAATGATAAATAGAAAGTTATGAGAATGATTAATACCATCATCGATTTGGTTTTGAAAGTCTACCCCTAGAGGGATGTCATTTTGGTCAAACCAAACTTTTAAACCTTGTTCAACTAATCGAGCATGAAGTTTTGTAGCAAAGCCTTTACTATCTCCTCGCCCATAGGAGATGAAGGCATTGAGCAAATTTTTCATTGGATGCACCCGAACACTACGATCGACACAAGTCTCAGCACTGAAAGGCTACAAGAGCTATTTGCCTTTTTACAGATGAAACGCCAATAGTAATCGCTTCGTTGCCTGGAAATATATCAGATATTGCTAGGTAAATGGGTAGATGTCTTCGTCAAGGCAGCAGTATTCTGAATTACCAATCTTTAGTGTTCAGTTTCCCAAAAAAAGGTTGTGCCAGTCTTAGGAGTGAAATTTGGCCTTGCGGCTAATAACAAAACAAGGTTGTAACATAGGAGATTCAGCGGCTAAAACCTATTTACAAAAACCTTTGTGTCACTGATGATTAAATATCTAACAAAAAAAAGCTTAAGATTAGTAACCTCAATCGGTTTTACTATCTTACTAATTTTACTACCCATATTACTCCAAGTTTCATCAGCCCAAACTTCTCCTTATCTCACTACTTTTAATGAAGCTTGGGGGGAAATTAATGATAATTTTTTCGATCCAAAATTTAATGGAGTGGATTGGGAATCGATGCGGTCTAAGTATGAGCCAATGGCAGCGCGAACTCAGTCTAAGGAAGAATTGGCGGCTGTAATTAACCAAATGCTCTCTGAATTAAAAACCTCCCACACTCACTTCTATACATCAGATGAGCCAGCTTACTACCAAATTTTAGGGATTTTTCAGCCAATTAGCACTAACTTACAAAAGCAAATCATAAATTTATTTCCTAAAGGCAAGATTGAATATAATGGCATTGGCATTTTTACTAAAAATATCAACGATAAAATCTTTGTTAGTGGTGTTCTTGATGGCAGTCCGGCAGCTAAGGCAGGACTGAAGGTAGGAGACCAATTACTCAGTGTTGATGGCCGTCCGTTCCACCCGATACAGTCTTTTGCAGGTAAAGTAGGTCAAAATGTCAAACTGCTGATTGTGCGATCGCCTAATCCCAAGAGTCAACAAGAAATCACTGTTACACCGAAGATGCTAGATGCAACCACGATGTTTGTGGATGCCATGACAGCGAGTACCCAAGTGATAGAACGAGATGGTAAAAAAATTGGTTATATCCACATCTGGTCTTATGCAGGGGATAAGTACCAACAACAGCTTGAGGAAGAATTACTTTATGGTCGCCTGAGTGAAGCGGATGGGTTTGTTTTGGATCTGAGGGAGGGATGGGGAGGTGCCCCTCTCACCGCTCTCAACATCTACACAGCACAGAATTTAAGCGTGAGAAACATTCCCCGCAATGGTAGGCAATATACGTCGAACTCCGCTTGGAAAAAGCCAGTAGTCATGCTGGTGAATCAGGGAAGCCGAAGTGCCAAGGAAATTTTAGCATTTGGCTTTCGGCAATATGGAATCGGGCCTGTCGTGGGTACTAAGACGGCTGGTGCTGTGGTTGCTGGTCGTCCGTTTATTATGCAGGATGGTAGCTTGCTTTATGTCGCCGTTTCAGATGTTTATGTCAACGGCAACGAACGACTCGAAGGGAAAGGTGTCACACCGGATATTACGGTTCCATTGTCTTTAGAATATGCGCAGGGAGCCGATCCACAAAAAGAGCGTGCGATCGAGGTGGTGCTAGCTGCTGTGAAGCAATCTTAGAGGTCAACTTGTAAGGGCACGATGTTATCACGCCCTTACCTTAAATCAAACTTTTTCGCGTCTGTCCTAATTATGGGCGTCTAACCTGACCTGATCAGGACTTACGCATTAGCCCCCCATGCCCCCCCAGATTTGGGGGGAGCGAGTTCTTGTTCCCCTAAAATTGGGGGGTTAGGGGGGCTGGCTCGACGAATATTGCGTAAGTCCTGATGATATTTAGTGAGGCGTAAGAACTCTGGAATTATTATCCGTTGAATCTCCAAGGATTGCTCCTCGCTGTTTCAAGTCCATCTTCAAATCTTCCAAAATTCCTGAATTATTTTCAAACTTAGCATTCTCCACATCTGCCTCACTCAGGTTGGTATAACTCAAATTTGCATGAGTTAAGTTGACATGTCTCAAATCCGTCTTAACCAACACAGCATAATTGAGATTACTGTAAGTTAAGTTTGCATAAGTTAACTTGGCATTATTCAGTTTGGAGTAGCTGAGATTCGTACGACTGAGAATGGCACCAAATAAATTGGCATCGCTCAAATTGGCTCCAAACAAGTTAGCATCGCTGATCAAAGCGTTACTTAAAATCGCATTGCACAAGACAGCATTGCTGAGGATGATGTGACTCAGATTGGCACTACCAAGAATTGCCCCACTCAAATCAGCACCACTGAGAATGGCTCCACTCAGGTTCGCACCACTGAGATTAGCATTACTCAGGTTGGCATCACTCAAGTTCGCATCACTCAAATTGGCACCGAATAGGTTTGCACCACTCAGGTTGGCACTAAACAGGTTACCTCCCATCAAGTTAGCACTGAACAGGTTAGCTCCCCTTAAGTTAATTCCAGCTAAGTTGGCACCGCTCAAATTGGTACCGCTTAAGTCAGCACCGATGAAATCTTGAGTAACATTTAAACCCGCTAACCTCGCCAGCTCAAAAAAGTCTTTTGTCTCTGTTTGTCGAATACGCTGGATGAGATTTTGCGCGTCCAATCGATAGTCGTCATTAGACATATCACATTTTCCCCTGGTTACTGTAGCGTTAACTTTTAACAACAGAATTGAAACCTGCTCCAGGTTGAGTGGCTCGAAGTTGGTTTGGCGTTATAAACTCATCATCATCCTCTGAGGAAGCGACGGGTGGAGCCGACTTCGGTGTGAAAGTGACAGGATTAGTCACGGTAGCGGGTGGAGCAAATTCCCTGTTGTTAAAACTACCCTGAAACTGAGGTGTCTGAATTTTGTCCGGTGTAAGAAACTCATCCTCTTCATGGGCAACCCCTAAGGGGGAGTTGGCAACAAACGTTGTTGAGGGTGAGAAGCTACTGGGAGAAGCCATCCCGACTGGACTGTTGACTGGTGCTGCTGAGACACTGCGAAATTGATTAGGGCTGACAAACTCATCATCATCCTCTTCCTGCCAAGGCTGTTGGGCAGAGGGCTGAAAGCTTGGGGGAACCGAGTTATTGGAGAAGGGTGTAGCATCGCTAGGAAAGCCAGCCACCTGAGGGATAGGTGGCTGTTGCAATTGCTCCTTCAGATGCGTGCTGGCAAGTGCCACGTTCTGCGCGATCGCGGCATTGGTGGCAGCTTTAACCTCAGCTTCCGATTGCACGGACTGACTAATATATCCTTCTACATCTTGCTGGATGATTTCCTCCACATGGGTGGCAAATGTAGGATAAGCTTCAGCGTGGCTGGGAAAGCCCTTGTACGGGCCACTAAGTTGGAAGAAATTCCACCCCTCAATCTTCATTCCCTCCGCCGTATTGCGATAGCGGCGGTAATTCTCACCACAATGGAAGAGTTCTTCTACCGCCGCGCTAATGGCAACTGCTTGACTCAATCCAAACGCCGTCCACGCAAAAACTTCCCTGAATCTCTGCTGTTTATCATTGATATTGGCACTGTTTACACTCACTAAAGCTGGAACAATGACGCCCCCGATAATCGTAATCAGGCGGAGGGTATAGTGTCGGTTACGATTTTTAGTCGCCCGACCTTCTAACCACAGAACTTGATCCAACCAACGGTTTTTCATAAACCGCCGCTGCAAATCTGATAGATCGACCATCTCGATCAAGTCACTAAGCTCTTGTTTGAGATAGTCTCGATACGTTTTCTTGTTCACCATAAATTGCTCCCTGTATAAGTTAAGTCGTTCAAACTGAATCGTTTAGCTCGATCTACCTTTGCAGTCGGATTTGGAATAAGGCTGTACCACTTAAATAGGTAGTAGTTTAGACAAAATCCCCCTAATCACTTGTGTTAACCGAGTCGGATGCTCAATCAGGTCGATCGCGTGCATTTTCCCGGATGCTGCTAGCTGTTTCGCTCTCCAATCTGTGGCTTCCCCCCGGAGTGCAGCAGCGAGTTTATCGGCTGTTCGCCCTGTACCCTCTAGGGTAAGCACGGGTCGGTCTTCAAGGACACTGTTTGATACATCTTGGAATGTAATTTCGCCGCCATTGACCACAACTGTGACGGACGGAAATCCATCCGATAGCACGCTGGCGAGGCGCGAGAGCCAGGGTGATTCATCACCCCAATTCGAGCCAGGAACTAAGACAAAGTGAGTATGGTTTGGCTCCAAGGGGGCTGCCTCCGCATTTGGGGGGGACACATTCGGCAGAATCACCGTACCCATTGCCGCAACGCCAATTAACGGGAAAGTCCCACGAATTTGGGTACGAGCTTGACCGATAAACTGCATAATGCCTGCATCCGTACCACCATCCACAACAGCGACTCCGAGCTCTTGAGCTAGGGGGGCAATTTCTTCGACAAACAGCCGTTGTAGGCGGTTAATGTCAGCTTCCCCAATTCCACTAGCGCCACCCACCAGAACTAACGTTGGATAGGTTCGGTGCAGACCAATTTTGGGCAGAGCTTCGGATAACTCGACAAAGCTATGAACGTCAATAGCTTCTGCGGTGAGTTTATTAGCAAATGTATATTTACATGGTCTTTGCATTGAATGGCAATCGATTGTTCAGTTTAAACCACCAGTTTAGCTGGGACAGATTTGAAAATAGGTGAGTAAAACTCAACATCGCTGAGAAGACTGAGCATAGAGCATGGGGCATAGCCAAGAAATAGTCATGTTTATTGATATCTACCTCCTAACTTTCTTGGGCTTGACTCGTCATTTCCAAGGGTTTGGGAAAATCCACAACTTTTTCATTAATCTTCCAATAATCAAATTTCGTCGTGTCAATATGTTCGACAATTCCTCCCAATTGACGGACTTGTTGAACCATATCACCCGTACCACCTGGAGCATCACCCCCTTTGCCATCCCACAAAACAACCAACCGCACCCGATCAATTCCGTACATCAACGTTGAGTAGAGAACCCAGCGATTGTTGCGTTCGTAGGCATTGTCACCCTCAGGCACATCTCCGAGGCGGTCAGGTTGGAGGTGAATGGTTACATTAGGATGATTCTGAATCGCATAGAAACGCGACACCCAGTCCTCACCAGCAAAGCTGACTGAATCTTGAATAAATTCTGGCTGATAAAACGGCAGAAAAATTTCAACGTTCATATTGCGCCGCAAACAGGCTTCGATAAACAGAATATCTCCCCCACAAGCCGCTCCGGGAGCGATCGCTAAACATTTGGAATAGGGGTTTAACCGCTCCAGTACCGCCTCAATTCTTTGACGCGCCTCGCTCTCCATTGCGGCTGGGAAACGCGGTTCCTCGCGCTTGGGACTGTCAATCATGTGACCACAGAAGAGGAAGACTTGCGACGGTTCGAGGGAGGTATGATCTGCGATCGCAGCTTTTTGACCTTCAAAGCGATTTAGTTCTGCTTGGATTGTCGTGATGCCAGCCTGAACATACTCTGGGCGGAACGAGAGTTTGTGCAATACTTGCAGTTGCTCCAAGGTGGATTTCAAGGCAAACTTGTTTTTTCCTGCCAATGTGAAGGCTTTTTTATACGCTTTCATCACCTGTTTTGGGTCACCACTGATGCAGACAGCCCAATCCCCCAGCGAGACAAACGCCCAATAATCATTGCTATCTCTTTGAGTGGCGCTTTCCAGACAGAATTGCAGCGCCCCTTTTAGACTGGGTAACTGTTGTCTAAGCGCTTGCTCTTCGGGGTCACTATCTGTACCTAGTTGCTGACCTAGATGATCTAAAACAGCTAATAACATTAGGGCGTTACTCGCAGGATAGAAATGATTTTGATCGAAACGATAGGCTTTGAGGTAAGTTTGAATGGATTTGGTCAGCAGGTGAGCAGACTCGTAAGCGGCTTGCAACCGCTCCTGCTCATCCGGTATGTTGACCCATTCATCCCGCCATTTTTCTTTGTAAATATGAGCCAGGTTACAAATTGCCTCAATATTATTGGGTTCATCCTGGAGTAACCCCTCCAATTTCACGATCGCCTCATCCGATTGCTTGAGTCGGCTGAGGTTAAATGCTTCCTGGCGTCGGAACTCTGAATTGTAAGGGTTAATTTTTAGACCTTGGCGATACTCTTTGAGTGCAAGTGCATAATTTTCTAATCCTGTCAATACCTTGCCTGCATCAGCAATGACCTCTTCTTTAATCAGAGGATTGCGGACTTCTTCAGTTAACAACAACACATCGCCAATTCGTTTTTGCCGTTGGGCAATTTTCACCCGTGCCTGCAACTCTTTGTACTCCTGCCAGTAGCCAGTTGCCAAGGGCGTTCGCAGCGCTTTGCGATCGGGTTCCTCTAAACCTGTTAATAAATTAAAAATTGGGCTGTGAATTCGGTTCCCATCGGACTCCCAAGTGGCGCGAGCAACTTTAATAATTGCCTGCTTATCTTTTTCTATATGTTGAGGATCAGGGCAACCATTTTCATCACAATGGTAAGGAATAGTGCGGACATTAAAAATATCATACGGCATATAAGCCCGACCGCACTGAATATGAACTAACCCTCGTTTGCGGATGGCGTGACGAACCCCCAATTCATAAAAAACATTGGCATTATCTATACTCAGATCAGCCAAAACTAAATCAGCCAGTAACAGCTCCTGAAACATGTCCGTTAAAATATCTCCGCTCACGGCTTCTTCATCCGCTCGAAACGGCTCAAACCCAGCTTCTTCTAGGGTGGGTTTAATTAACTGGTAATAGATACTATTGAAATCAATCCAACGCCCATCTGGCCCTTTCTTTCGTCCAAAAGGCATGACAACAAAGGCATGAGGTAATCCTTTTTGGCTTTGTTTTTTTTGCTCCTCTTTAGCTTTTTGGGCGGCTTTAGCGGGGAGGACTTCAGCCTCAGTTAAGACGGTTTCTACAGGAGTCTGATTTTGGGGTAAAAGAACTGGGTAAATTGTAGAAGGAACGGGCGATTTCAGGACTTGAGTTAACAAATCGCTGGTTTGAGCGTGCAAGTCGGTTACCGCTTGACGCATTTGAGTAATATGTTGATTGTGCTGGCTCCAGAGGACTTTTTCTGTAGCAATGACTAATTTGAAAAATTCTTCGCCGGTTCGTTCTGGGAAACTTAAGCTTTGCCAGCGATCGCGAATCAGATTGAGCTCTAGAGTCAGTTGGTTGTAATTGTTAACCACCGAATCAAGCCGATTCACTTCCAACCAAAGGGTTAACGCCGTACCTATGGCGGTAGTTAAAGCAACCCAGATGCTTAAGCTACTCCCCAAACCAGCAACAACGGCGCTTAAACCAGCCAAGGTAAAAATTCCAATTTGCAATCGAGTTCGGGTGGTGTGCAGTCGCTCAATTTCTTGAGAATGCCATTTCAGTTGGGGTTCTAGGCGATAGCATAAGTAATCATCAGCCAGCAAATCACTAAACCCTGAATCGCCGTTTTGCCCTTCAGGAGAATCAGTCGGCGGAATTTCTTCGGTATGGGAACTCAACGCGAGATTGCCGCCAATACTTTCAATCACCTGACGCTGAATCGCTGTTACTCGCTCGGATAACCATTGATGACGAGCATCTTGCCCTTGTAGGAGAGTGCGGTAGAGGTAAATTTCTTTTTTGATTTCCTCGGCACCTGTGCTGAGTACTCGCCAGTATTCTCCCTGTTGCAGTTTGTTAGCAAAGACCCAAATAATAACGCTAGCGATGGGAAAAAGAATCAGACAAGCTTTCAGCACCTCACCCAGAGATGTACCCGGATTAATCTGAGATGTGAGGACAGCTAGCAGGGTGGCAACAACGGTGAGAGCAATGCTAAAACTTCGGAGTTTTAGGTATTGTCGAGAAGCTGCCGAGGCGTTCGTTTTCATCTGCACGTAACGCTGCCAAGCTGTTTTTAGCGCTAAAGATTGAACTTTATCAAGGTTTTCAATATTGTTTTGAATCATGGTAGACATGTCCAATTGTTTTTCCCCGGTTCCAAATAAGTATTGGGTCTGAACCTGAAATGCTTCTTGTAGACTAAACTCTTTAGAAGACTGAGTGACAATTCCATCACATCAATGCTGATCACGCTCGTCTACATTGGGCTTCGGCTCTAGTTTGGGCATGATGAACTGCGATCGCCACCTGTATAATGAAAATCTCTGTCCCGACGCCCTAGCTATTTTCAAGACAACCCCCCACGCCGAGTGCGCTCAATAAAGCAATGAAAATTTTTCTCCCCTGACTCCTATTTTCTGGATAGGACTTGATAAAGCTTCTTGACAAACTCCTGCTCCTGGCAGGAATAGGAGATAACAACGTCACTCATGTAGATTTTCCAAGCGTAAACACTTCTGCTTAAGATGCCCCTGTGATTCCACTTCTCCACTGGTTCTTTCAACCGAGTCCAAGGGTGGACATGCTCGAAATCCGTATCCTTTGTGTCCGTCAGTTCCCAGGAAAGCAACGCTGTGCTCATCCTCAGCTCAACCAGCTCTGATCACAGCGTGATCGGAATTGTGGTACTTGGCAAGGATTTAAATTTAGCATCTCCCCTAGGACAGATTTATATATCCGTATATGCCTAGATTAATTCTCTCTTGAGGGTATTGCAATAGTATGCAATCGTTAGGTGCAGAATCTGGGGAGGGTGTTACTGTGTATCAGGGACGCTCAAAACCAGTTGGAGGGGATGATGCCAAAAATTATGCTTCTGCGTTTTTTGTGGAGTGAGTGAGCGAGTGTTTTGAGAGATGCTGCGCGATCGCACTCATCGGGCGCGGCGCTTTACCGCTGACCAATCTGCGCCAACAGACCATCATTCCCATTGCGCCACTACTCAATTATTGAGCGCGATGGTGAGCGATGCCGCTGCTGCTAGCGCCGCTGCCGCCCGAATATGGTTCCAGTTCGTCCAGTTGGCAAGGTAGCTAACCCATAGGCTTGCGCCTTCACTGCTGCCCGGCTCGACCCTCGCCAGCGCTTCGTTCAGCGGCACATTGAACACGATTGTCACTCCTACTGTGCCGACGAGATAGAGTAGGCTACCGAGGAGCAAGTAGGCGGCACCGGGTTGATGCCACTTTAACAGCGAGGAGACAGCCAGAAAGATACAAGCCGCAGCCGTTCCGAACAGCACCGTCATAAACAACGGATTAATCACCGTAATATTAATCGATTGCATAGCGGCAATGCCCTGTGAGGGCTGGAGCCGGGCAAGAGCACTCATCACGAAGGTTGAGAAGGCGAAGAAAACGCCAGCAATCAGCCCGCAGCCCAGTGCTGAGAAAAGTTTCAGTGCGAAAAGCGAATGGTTAGTAATTGTCATAGAGCCTCCTGCGGATTACTGTCCAACGCTACAAAGAAACTCTGGTACAGGGTAAATCCCTCTAATTTTTCTTAACAAACAACCAAAATTGTAAAATTTAGGGAAACACTCAATACCTAAGCAATGACTCGTCAATAAAATCTCAATAGTTTTCTGGCTAGCCTATGTTAGGGTCTAGATTTTCTTGTTTTTAGACTAAACCCTAGAAAATAGGAAATCTCAATTTACTGAATTTGATAAGATGTTCGCTAAACCTCTTTTATACCGTCTGTATTATTGCAGATTTTATTGAATATTATACAATAGGTTGGTTTGACCCATTTTAATCTAGTTTTAGACAACAGTTCAAAGGCAAACAAAAATCATTTAAATTCCAGCAAATTGAGCCACATCTTAGCTGAGTTTAGCAGTATTTTTTAAAGAAAACCCTATGAATGATTTCCGCCTTCGGACGATGAAACCGCGCTACCAGGAACTCTTTGACACCTGCAAAATCAGGAGTAGCTGGTTACCGAAAATAGAAGAGTTCGCACAAAAAATAGTCAATTTGCGCTCAACATATTATGAGGCGATTCAAGCACAAACCACTGCACCTTGGTGGTTTATCGGCATCCTGCATTATCGGGAAGCCACCTTTGCAGAAACTCACCTCCACAACGGTGACCCCCTCACAGGCCGTACCTACCATGTTCCAGCCGGGCGTCCTGAAGCTCCACCCGCTAATGGTATCGCCTACACGTTTGTCGAAAGTGCGGTAGATGCCCTGCGTTTAAAAACTTACGACCAAGTTCAAGACCGTTCAATTCCTGCATGGCTGTGGCGGTTTGAGATGTGGAATGGTTGGGGGTATGCGATGCGTGGCATCAACTCCGAGTATCTGTGGAACGGCACTAATCACTTCGGTTCGGGAAACAACCGAGGGAAATTTGTAGCCGATGGTCGGTTCGACCCGAATGCAACCTCTGAGCAGGTAGGGGCAGCAACACTATTGTGGTACTTCCATTACAAAGGAATGCTCGATTCTGGTGTTGAGGACTCCTCTGCAACCTCGTCCTCTAGTTTTTCTAGCCTGGATCTGTCCTTCTCTTCCTCCTTAGGTGTGGAAGGGTCTATAAATTTGGGAGACTCATTTCAGGGTAATAGCACAGGGGTTGGACAGCAACAGATACCAATTCAGCTAACGGAGGTCTTTGGGCATTACCAAAGACTTCCTCATCAAGATGCAGCGATCGCGTGGCTGCAACAACAGCAGCCGCCGTCCATCTTGGCTGAGTTTACCCGTCTGTGGCGCAGTGGTAGCGCAGCCGGGGTATCACAGGGTCAACCTCAGCTGGTAACAATGGGGATGAATCCCTTGCCTGTAGCCGCACCAGTCATCGCCACCCCACCTAAACCGCGCACTCTTGCCGAAGGAATCATCGCCTATTGTGAAGAGAAGGGATATCAAATTGATCGGGGCACAGGACAAAAGAACATTATCTATGTAGAAGGGATGTATCCAAACGGACAACTCAACGAGGATACCTTTAATGCCTGGAATGATACCCGCATGGTGATTGAAATCAAAAATGGTATTCCTGAAATCATCCAAGCTTGGGAAGCCACAACAGAACCAGGACGGTATTACACCATGAATCCGATGAACATTAACGGAGCAGCAAGAATCGCCTTTGGTCAGTACACCGCTTGGATTGTGGGAGTACACCTCAACAGCCACGAAGCACTGGTACAGGCTGGGCCTGTTACGGTCTGTCGAGACTTAAATAAAGATGGGATGAGAATCGGCGATCGCCAGGAAACGGGTAGCGGCTTTGGTATCAATCAGCATTGGGGGGGTGACTCACCCAAAGATGATATCGGTCGCTGGAGTGCAGGATGCCTGGTTGGCAGAACTCGTGAGGGGCATCGAGAATTTATGAGCATTATCAAACAAGACCCTCGATACAAAGAAGATAGAGGGTATATTTTCCGGACGATTGTGATACCAGGAGACGATTTATTGAAGCGCTTTCCTCCCAGCTAAACTGATCAAAAACGTTGCTCTGTCGCTAGTGCAGACTGGCAGAAATAATCCACCAGTTTTCTTGTCGGCGTTTCTCCCCCTCCCCCCCTCTCCCCCTCCTTTCACCTAGCTGGTGGGAAACTTTCGCCGCCTTGCACTAGTTAGGCCACCTCAATCTCCGCCAAAGCACCATAAAAAGGCGAGCACAACCACAACCAAACTTAACGACGAGAAGGGCTTTAAGGAATTTAGGAGTTCGAGGGGAACCAAGACCAGAACTTCTGAAAACAGCCAACTGCTAAATAACAGCAGCGTCATTAAGATAACCAGGGGCACAATCCCTCCAGACTGAAATAGTAGTAGAACAGAAAAATTTGACAACCTCATGGGGCAGATCGTTTACTGTCACTTTGGTCAGTGTCCAACGGCCTAGACTCAGATATGACAATACTAGACATCTCGTCTGCGTTCCGTACTTAACTGGGGAGAAACGATCAATTCCCAGGCTTTCAAGGAGAATCTTGGCAATGCTGCGGTTATTTAATAAGGCTGCTATCGCGTTGATAGTAGCCTTGAGTGCTACACCGGCTTTCTCCCAGGCCGCCAATTTCGCTGAGTTGAAACTATCACCCGGTTTTCCCCCGTCTGCGGGACAGGTGTCAGGTCGAACAGGAGGCACTTACTCGTTGTCATCAATTGCCAATAGCGATCGCAACGGGAAACCTTGCATTGGTTATGCGGCTGACACTCCAGACCACATCATGATTTTGGAGGGTAATTTTCCGAAGCTCACCGTGCAAGTCAATAGTGGTAAAGACACAACCTTAGTGATACGAGGGCCCAACCAAGACACAATTCGCTGTGGCGATGATACAGGCTCCAATAAAGATGCCAGTATTACTGACTCCAATTGGCAAGCTGGTAGATACGAAATCTGGGTGGGAGCGATAAAAGAAGGTCAGCGCTGGAGTTATAGCTTGAGTGTGCGACAGTAAACAGGAACGGTAAGATAGTTGGTAGTATGTTTTACCATCGTTTGGGTAATTCTCTGTGCTATCTGCCTTTATTGCTGACTTCCGCATCATTTTTGAGCGTGACCCAGCAGCCCGTAACTGGCTTGAGGTTTTATTTTGCTACCCAGGTCTACAGGCGTTGCTATTCCACCGCATTTGCCATTGGTTATATGTAATCGGAATTCCCTTCATCCCTCGATTAATTTCTCAGTTTTCTCGCTTTTTAACCGGGATTGAAATTCACCCCGGTGCCACAATCGGGACGGGGGTTTTTATCGACCATGGCATGGGTGTTGTGATTGGAGAAACCGCTATTATCGGGGACTACACTCTCATTTACCAAGGCGTCACTCTTGGCGGTACGGGTAAAGAGTGTGGTAAGCGGCATCCTACTCTCGGAGAAAATGTCGTCATTGGTGCTGGTGCTAAAGTTTTAGGCAATATCCACATCGGCAACAATGTCCGCATCGGTGCCGGTTCGGTCGTGTTACGAGATGTCCCTTCTGACTGTACAGTCGTCGGTGTCCCTGGTCGGATTATCTATCGTTCTGGTGTGCGGGTTGATCCATTAGAACATGGCAACTTGCCTGATTCAGAGGCGACTGTGATTCGCACTTTAGTAGACCGAATCGAATCACTAGAGCAACAAGTCCAAGACTTAATTAGTCAACAGCCTACCCCAGCTGCCCTAGTCGTCCAGCCTCACAATTTTAATTTCTCAGGCATCCCTACTCCTGTAGCTCAGTCTTGCAACCTCCGGGACAAAGCGATTCAGGAATTTTTGGATGGTTCTGGAATTTAACTATTTTAGAAGTTGAAGGTTAGACCGTTGAAGATTGAAGGTTCAACCTGCCAACATTCAACTTGCTAACCTTCAACTTGTTCAAGGATTAACAGCTTGCTTGCTCCATCCCTGAGTAGTGTTGTAAGAATAAAGCCATCGATTCTGAGGTTCACCTCGTAACTCTAGGTGGTCAACCTGTATCGGGTTTAGCAGAAGCAGACAAAAATTGGGTAGGGGTTGATTGGGATCAGGCGGGGGTGGTGAAAAAGCACCGTCATCTTCCATCCTCGCTTCACCCGGATAAGGCCAAGCAAATTGTAAACGAGCGGAGTCGGAAATCTCTTGCCAGGTCGTCTGACGAGCTTTTTGAAGTGCTGAGTTAGGATGATCAACCTCAACCAACGTGAGTTCACCTGCAAATCGAAATTGCTCACGAGTTTTGGGAAAGTACCAACTTACTTCTCCCCAAGACTGGTAGTGAATTTGGTCAACTTTCTGGCTACGGCAATCGGTAATAATTTTGAGTTGATTTGTATCATCCAGAAATCCCCGAAAAACAACTGTACGATTAGCTGGACGCCCATCCGGACGCACAGTTGCCAGTTGGAAGAAACGCGCATAGGGCAGGCTGCGGTTTTTGTGAAGTGCACAAGCTACAAGTGATCGCCAAGGAGCCAAAGACATTCAATTTTTTCATAGCACAAAGCCCTACAAATAGCGCAAATGCTGAGATTTTTCAATCTTGCACACTACATCTATCTCGGTGGAATCGCGTATATTGAAGGTTTGTCATCAACAAACAGACTTTGACTATGGTTCGAGAGCTAGAGCGAGAACGCCAAAAAAGCGACTTTCCGCAGACTGCACCAGCTGCTAACCCAGTATTTTTCAGAACTTACAGCCGCCGTACAGCAAGGGGACGTGAGACTTGGGAACAAGTGTGCGATCGCACCACCAAGGGAGTTAAGGTACTCGGTAAGCTGACTGACAGTGAAGCTGTTTTGCTACATAACATGATGCTCCAGCTCAAGAGTCTCCCCTCTGGTCGCTGGCTGTGGGTGGGTGGAACAGATTGGATTGAAAAAAGAGAGAATTTTTCAGGAGCCTATAATTGCACTAGCACAAATGTGGTAGATTGGAAAGCCTTTGGCCTGATGATGGATCTGGCGATGATGGGCTGTGGCACTGGGGCTGTGCTTGAACCCAAGTACATTAACCAACTCCCCGTGATTCGTAACCCTCTAACCGTTAGCATCAGCGGAGAAATTGGTTCTACTTTAGTTTCAGAACGTCCTGAACAGACAGAAATCACAATTGAAGGAAACCAAGTCACGATTCGTGTAGGAGACTCTCGCCAAGGCTGGGTGAAGTCCTATCAAACCCTGCTGGAATTATCGACAGATGAGCGCTTCTCAGGATCAGTCAAAGTAGCCATCGACCTAAGTGATGTCCGTCCTGCTGGGGAACCTTTAAAAGGCTTTGGTGGTGTTGCCAATCCGGTTAAATTGCCTGAACTCTATCATCGCTGCGCGTCCATTCTCAATCAAGCTGTGGGACGTCAATTAAATTCAGTGGAGTGCTGTCTGCTGATTGATGAAGCGGCTGTGGTAGTCGTTGCTGGCAACGTGCGTCGTTCAGCGGGGATGCGTCAAGGAGCCAGTGGGGATGAGCAATTTGCTAATTCTAAAGCCAATCTCTGGCAACAAGATGCAAACGGGAACTGGCGCATCGATCCAGAACGAGATGCTCTGAGGATGGCTAATCATACCCGCATCTTTCACCATAAGCCCACCTTGGAAGAATGTATTGAGGCTGTTAGGAAACAGTATTATTCTGGCGAAGGAGCGATTCAATGGGCAGGAGAAGCTGTTGCTAGAGCCAATTGTGATTTGCTGTCCACTCCAGCCCTGAAAACTGACTTTTTAAAAGCTTATGAACAAGGAACAGCGAAACAGTGGTTGGTTGAACACTATCCGGCTATTGCTCCGAGTGAAATAGAGCATCGATTAGCTCGTGTGGGACTCAACCCGTGTGGTAATTAATTTATTTGCCTCACGTTAAAAACCGGGGAAAATCAGGGAAGGCTAAACGGAATAATGGATAGTAAGTTTCGGCTAACTCTCGCTCAAAACAGCCTAAAAAAAATTCAGAGTATAACTTCTCTCCTCTCTGGCTGTAATGGATGATACAAAAAAACTTATCCAGATTACGCAAGCTAATCCTGAGCTAACCTCAAGACTTAAAAATCTTCAGGTAGTGCAACGCATAGGGGTTGAAACTTTCAGCTTAAAACGAGAGAATATAACACCCCCACGAGTCTCCGGAGTCTAGTTGACTAGACTAAAAGATATGCTGAGCTGGACTGTAAAGTGCAGTCGTATCCCTAAAAATGGGTATGAGGGAAACCTCCAGAACTAAAGGATAAAAAGCCTTTAGGATAACAAATCTGGAAATCATTGGTTCAAACTTTCACTGCAATCTGGCAGAAATTCACCTGAATCGGATTGACCCCTATAACGAGCAAGAACAAGAAGAGGCTTTCAAAGCGGGTGCTTTATCGGTAGCCGCACTGCTCAACCATGAATTTGTGGAAGAACGCTACCGCCAGTCACGGGAATTAGACCCCATTGTCGGTGTCTCCTTCACGGGTTTGTTTGATTTCTTTGTGACGGCTTTTGGGGTTGATTGGTTGCGTTGGTGGACTCAGGGACGACCAGAAACGCCACAAGGGCTGGAATTTAAGCAAAAGGAGCAGGAATATTTGACCCGTTGGCGAGAAATCGTCCAGCGGGAAGTCTGGGATTACTGCGATCGCCACAATCTCAAACGCCCCAACCGTTGTACTACCGTGCAACCGTCTGGAACCAAATCCCTCCTCAGCAGCGCCTCCCCAGGTTGGCATCCTCCAAAAGCGCAGCGTTTTATTCGTCGGATTACATTCCGTAAGAACGATCCCGTTGCTTTGGCGTGTATTGACTACGGATACAGCGTTATCCCGTCTCAATCGGACAAGGACGAACAGGGAAATCTGCTTAACGATCCCTTCGATCCCCGATGCACGGAATGGCTCGTGGAAATTCCTGTGGCTGTACCTTGGGCTGATTTACCGGGGGCTGATGCAATCGACATTAGTCAATTTAGTGCGATCGCTCAACTTGACTTTTACATGCAAGTGCAAAAATACTACACACGACACAATACCAGTGCCACAATCGAGCTGCGTGAGAATGAAATCGAAGCGTTAGGGACTCGGATTTACGAAGGAATTCAAGAAGATGAAGGCTACATCTCAGCCGCTTTGTTAGCTCGCTTTGACGATCATCAAACCTTCCCACGTTTACCCTTTGAACCGATTGATCGTGACCAATATGAGCAGCTCATCGAGCAAGTGGAAGCACGACGCCAAATTCATGATTTCCATGCAGCGCTAAGTCGTTATGATTTAGGCGAATTAGGAGAAGCAGGCCCAGCCGGTTGTGACTCGGATAAGTGTCTGTTTCCAGCGCCCAATCAGTAGAGGCTTAAGTCAGACAGTTGCTTGTTAACAGACACGCTAGGATTCCAAAAGGGAATCTTACTATTTCATCTGGTAACAGGATATCTGAGAAGGTTCACACTTTATTGTTGCCGCTCCCCCTAAATCTCCCTGGAAAAGGGGAACTTTGACCAAATTCTCCCGCTCGTTTCTAACGTTCCCCCGAACCCAAAGGGGAATTAGGGGGGTGGAGGGCTGGGGGGCTCGAGAGATGCGCAAAACTCTTCAGATATCCTCTAAAGGCTAGAACTTAGGGAAACAGGTGCACAACACCATACCTCTCCCTTACCTTCTAACCCCCAAGGAAGGGCAATGTAGGATAGCAAAAGTAAATGGGTATCACTCATTACCAAGACTTCAGTAACACAAGGAGACACAACAATGTTCCTCGATGAACTCTCACCGATTGTGAAAGAACTCTCTGGGCAACCAATTGCTTTCTTTGGAGGATTTTTCTCAGGTGTGTTTCGGCTCAACCTAGCGGATGATCCCGTAAAAAGTTGGTTGGATCAGCAAGTTGGCTCTAGCAGCGACACAACGGCTTCTGCCAGCAGTGAAAATGGCAAAAATAGCGGCCCTCAATCTATTTCAATTGAATAAAACCAAATTTAACTGAAGTAGCCCTGGAGCTGAGGGTCTGCTGCCTGACAGTAGGCCCTAAACTGCTTTTCAGGCGTTGTAAATGTGAGATAGATAACCACAGACAAGCAAATAGGTAGGCTATCATAAAACGAAAGTAAAAGTCCCAGCTCTACCTATGGTTAAATTTTTAAGGTCTGGCACTCGCTTTCGGGACTGCTGGCTCTTCAAAGGTTACCATCGGTTATTCAGACAAGACTTAGAGTCACTTCCATTGCCTATCTCTAGTCTGTGAGTCTGGACTTGAGTTCCTTGTTCAGCTTTATTCGATCGACATGACCATTTACGTCGGAAACCTGTCTTACCAAGCCACTGAAGAAGACTTGAGAACAGTATTTGCCGATTACGGCACTGTTAAGCGAGTTGTTTTACCTACCGATCGCGAAACAGGTCGGATGCGTGGATTTGCCTTTGTCGAAATGACAGATGATGCCCACGAAGATTCCGCCATTTCTGAACTGGATGGTGCCGAGTGGATGGGACGTCAGTTGAGAGTTAATAAAGCAAGACCCAAAGAAGATACTCGCAACGGTGTAAATCGTAATAATAGCAACCGTTTCTAGACTAAGCGTTGCATCATTTGTGCCTATTTTCAGTAAAAGTCAAACTTAGATAGCGGCTTTCGCTTGGCTTCAGCCTTAGTCTAGTCAGGCCAATTTTCAGAATTTGGTGAATAAGAGACGAGCCGAGGTCGTAACGAACGACCCCACTCGTCCTTATGTCTACCCAGGAAAAAGCCTGATTAATCTCCCAGACAAATCCCCAAGCCTCTAGCGGTTCTTACGAGAGTGCCATCGGGGTCTACGGCTTGATAGTGACCGATCGCTTCATCAATAGGCACATTTGCGACTTGACGATGTTGCCAAGTGACCATTTGGTCATACTTCTCATCTGCAATCAGATCAACGGCGGCCACACCAAAAGCAGACGCAATTAATCGGTCAAGGGGGGAGGGAATACCACCTCGCTGAGTATGTCCTAAAACGGTGACCCGTGTTTCTGCACTGCTACAGCTAGAAATGCGGTCAGCAAGGTACTGACCAATCCCGCCTAAGCGACATTCACCCGAGCGATCGCTCCATTGAACGGTTTCACCCGCTTCTGTACAAACCGCCTCGGACACAATCACCAGACAAAAGTGTTGCCCCGCTTCTTGACGTTCTCGGATCTTGTGGCAGACGTTTTCTAGCGTGTAAGGGATTTCTGGAATCAAAATGACATCAGCTCCTCCTGCGATCCCAGCCGAGATGGCAATATGACCAGCATCTCGCCCCATTACTTCCAAAATCATCACCCGGTCATGACTCGCCGCGGTAAAGTGCAGACGATCCAACGCTTCGGTGGCAATATTCACTGCCGTATCAAACCCAATCGAACGTTCTGTAACCCCAACATCGTTATCAATGGTTTTAGGAATAGCGACAAAGTTCAAATTACCTTGTTGAGCAATTTTGCGAAGAATCGCTAAGCTACCATCTCCCCCAATGCCAATTAGAGCATCAAGCCCCAACATCCGATACCCTTCAATGATCTCTTCACATCGATCCCGTATTGTGCCATCGGGCATCGGACAGGCAAACGGGTTGCCTTTGTTGGTTGTCCCCAACATCGTTCCCCCTTTAGTCAGCCATCCATCCACCGTTTCTCGGTCTAGGTGAACCACTTGAGGCGGACGACTCATCAGTCCTTGAGTAGCACGATAGATGCCCAGTACCTCCCAGCCGTAAGTTCCTATGGCTCGATGAGTGACTGCCCGAATCACCGCATTTAACCCAGCACAATCTCCTCCACTGGTCAAAATTCCAATGCGTTTATGTTCGCCCATAATGCTTTTTTTAGCTTCAAACGTGCGCTTTCAACTAGATTTGACCTTAGGCACGCCGAATAAACAAGGAAGCGAGTATGAAGATTTCAGTTCCGTTTCTTTAGTTCTTCTAAAGTTAGAAGACGCAGCGCAAATGCCTCCCTAAGATAGAAAGTACATAGGATAAGGCATTGAGCTTTCTGGAGGCAGTCGCAAAACGTAACTGGCCTCAAGTTGAGTATGCGCTACCCGATAGGGAGGACGAAAATTATGGCAGATGCAGATCGGCCTTTGGTTCAAGAACGGACTCTGGATCGAGATTGTACAACGCTATCGCGTCACGTTCTACAACAGCTTCAGAGTTTTTCAGCAGAGGCACAAGATCTCAGTGCGCTCATGAATCGCATTGCCTTAGCCGCAAAGCTGATTTCTCGACACTTGAGCCGTGCGGGTTTAGTGGAGGGTGTGTTAGGCGGTACAGGTGAAATTAATGTGCAGGGAGAATCCGTCAAAAAGATGGATGCCATCGCCAATGATGTATTCATCTCGGTATTCAAGCAAAGCGGCCTCGTTTGTCGCTTAGCCTCCGAGGAAATGGAAAAACCCTACTATATCCCGGAAAACTGCCCAATTGGACGCTATACCCTGCTGTATGACCCAATTGATGGTTCCTCGAATATAGATATCAACTTAAATATTGGTTCGATTTTTTCGATTCGCAAGCAAGAAGGAGACGACCTCAACGGTGATGCCCTCGATTTACTGCAAAATGGGCATAAACAAATTGCCGCGGGCTACATTCTCTATGGGCCGAGTACGATGCTGGTATACTCGATCGGCACAGGAGTCCATTCGTTCACCCTTGATCCCAGCTTAGGCGAGTTTATTCTGACCAATGAAAACATTCAGGTGCCAGAACACGGGCCAGTTTATAGTGTAAATGAAGGTAACTTCTGGCAGTGGGACGAATCAATTCGAGACTATATTCGCTATGTTCATCGCCATGAAGGGTATACCGCTCGCTATAGTGGAGCGTTAGTAGGAGATTTTCATCGGATTTTGTCTCAGGGTGGCGTCTTTCTCTATCCCGGTACGTTGAAGAAACCAGAAGGCAAACTGCGTCTACTTTATGAAACGGCTCCTCTTGCCTTTTTAATGGAACAAGCGGGTGGTAGAGCCAGTACAGGAACCCAAAACCTTTTAGATGTTGTGCCCAAGGCTCTGCACGCTCGAACTCCGTTGATTATTGGGAGTAAAGAGGATGTAGCCCTTGTAGAGTCGTTTATTCAGGAAAGGGCACGAGACTCAGAAGAAGCAGCGATGGCTCGCTCATAAGACCTGTTAATCAAGAGATTTTGTCAAGAGTCTCTGACTAAAGCTCAATGACCAAGGTCACTAAACCTTTTAATCTTCAATAAGCAGAAAAGATCACAATCAGTAGGAGTTAAGTTAATGACAGCAGCAGCAAGTAATCCCATTTTTCAAATTGAACAAAATTATGGTCAGAGTATCTGGATGGATAATCTGAACCGCACTTTGTTCGAGTCCGGCGAACTCAAGAAGCTGATTGAGGAGCGAGGTGTTGTCGGAATCACGTCCAACCCAGCCATTTTTGAAAAAGCGATCGTCGGGAATGCCATCTACGATGCTGACATTGAAGCAGGTATCGGTGATGGTAAATCCGTTCAGGAGATTTACGAATCCCTCGTGTTTGATGACATCCGCCATGCCTGCGACATCTTAAGACCTGTCTATGAGTCGTCTAATGGTCTTGACGGCTACGTCAGTATTGAAGTACCGCCCATTATTGCCAACGATACCGAAAAAACCATCGAGGAAGCTCGACGGTATTTCAGCCAGATTGGTCGGGAAAACGTGATGATCAAGATTCCTGGAACAGCAGAAGGTTTGCCCGCTGTTGAGCAAGTGATTAGTGAAGGCATCAACGTCAATGTCACTTTGCTGTTCTCGGTAGACAGCTATGTGGAAACGGCTTGGTCTTACATTCGGGGATTGGAAAAGCGGGCAGCCCAAGGTGAGGATATTAGCAACATTGCCTCAGTCGCCAGTTTCTTCCTCAGCCGCATTGATAACAATATCGATGCACGCATTGACAAGAAACTCGCCGCAGGCACTGACCGAATCGAGAAGAAGGCAAAACTGGAAGCGGTGAAAGGCAAAATCGCGATCGCCAATGCCAAAATCGCTTACCAGAAATACAAAGAGATCATCCAGAGCGATCGCTGGAAAGCCTTAGCCGAAAAAGGAGCAAAAGTTCAGCGCCTGCTGTGGGCGAGCACCAGCACCAAGAACCCCGAATACAGTGACGTGATGTACGTCGATGAGCTGATCGGCCCCGATACCGTCAATACCTTGCCACCCAACACGATTGAAGCTTGTGCTGACCACTGTTCCCCTGCTAATCGGGTGGAGACAGGTGTTGAGGAAGCCCACAACTTGATGGAAAGTCTCAAAGACCCCGATATTGATATCAATATCGACGAGGTGATGCACGAACTGCTGGATGACGGAATTGACAAATTTGTCAAGCCCTTTGAGTCCTTAATGAGCTCGTTACAGGAGAAAGTCCAAAAGTTGGCAACCGTATAAGCACGTTGCGGTACGGAAATTCCCATCTTCCCTAGGGGCATAACATCATTGCCCCTACAGGAAGAAAATGCCACTCTGGGGACTGTCAGGACTTACGCGACTGCTCTCCCCAGCCCCATGTTTATGCTTAGCTCTGCTCCTGCCAAAATCCCCCTGATGCAGGGGGGAGTGGGTTAGGTGGATATTACAGGAACTAAAGTACCCGCAATTCTATACAGAGTGCGTAAGTTCTATTCATCTAAATCTCTATATCCATTGAACTTGAAACAATTATGGTCACTCTACTAGAAAATCCCCTACGCGTTGGATTGCAACAGGAGCGAACGGCAGAACCAGCAATTCTGGTAATTTTTGGAGCGTCTGGAGATCTGACACAACGCAAGCTGGTGCCAGCGATTTACCAGATGAAACGCGATCGACGCCTGCCCGCTGAAACGACCATCGTCGGTGTCGCACGTCGCGAATGGAGCCATGACTACTTCCGCGAGCAGATGCGGGAGGGCATCGAACAGTTTTCTGACGGCATTGGCTCTGAGGAAATGTGGGAAGAGTTTGCCCAAGGGTTGTACTACTGTCCTGGTGACATTGATAAGCCAGAAAGCTATCAGAAACTCAAAGCTTTTTTGAGCGAACTGGATGGGAAGCGGGGAACACGAGGTAACAGAGTGTTCTACCTATCCGTTTCCCCCAAGTTTTTCCCAGAAGCGATCAGACAACTGGGAAGTGCGGGAATGCTGAGTGATCCGGTGAAAAACCGTCTAGTGATTGAAAAACCATTTGGTACAGATTTGAGTTCCGCCCAGAAACTCAACCGAGTGGTACAACAAGTCTGCAAAGAACAACAGGTTTACCGCATCGACCACTATCTGGGCAAAGAAACCGTTCAGAATTTGTTGGTATTTCGCTTTGCCAACGCCATCTTTGAGCCGCTATGGAATCGCCAATTTGTGGATCACGTCCAGATTACAGTGGCAGAAACAGTGGGCGTTGAAGACAGAGCTGGTTACTATGAAACCTCTGGTGCACTACGAGACATGGTGCAAAATCACCTGTTGCAAGTGTTTTGCCTTACGGCAATGGAGCCACCCAATTCCCTGGATGCCGATAGCATCCGGACGGAGAAAATGAAGGTGCTTCAGGCAACCCACTTGGCAGATATCAATAACTTAGAAAATTCAGCGGTGCGGGGTCAGTATTCAGCCGGTTGGATGAAAGGCAAGCGGGTTCCTGGCTACCGGGAGGAACCGGGAGTTGACCCCAACTCGACAACGCCAACCTACGTAGCTATGAAGCTACTGATTGATAACTGGCGTTGGCAGGGTGTTCCTTTCTATCTACGAACGGGTAAACGGCTACCCAAGAAGGTGAGCGAAATTGCGATTCAATTTCGTGAGGTTCCCTTGTTGATTTTTCAATCTGCCGCTCAGCAGGCAAACCCCAATGTGCTGACGCTGCGCATTCAGCCCAATGAGGGAATTTCGCTGCGTTTTGAAGGGAAAATGCCAGGACCAAATCTGCGAACACGCACGGTAGATATGGACTTTAGCTACGGCTCTTCGTTTGGGATATCAACATCCGATGCCTACGATCGCCTTTTACTCGACTGTATGCTAGGTGACCAAACTCTCTTCACCCGTGCCGATGAAGTCGAAGAAGCGTGGCGGGTTGTAACACCAGCGTTGTCCGCTTGGGAAGCCCCGACCGATCCGGCATCCATTCCTCAGTATGAAGCGGGAACTTGGGAGCCAAGCGAGGCGGAGCAATTAATTGATCGCGATGGACGCCGATGGCGCAGGCTGTAGGGGGGTTTTGTAAAGCGCCTCTACTTGTTGTTAGTGGTTTATTGTTGAGTTGTAAGAAGTCGTCAAATAGTTAACAACTAACCACTAACAACTCACAAATAATAAGCAACAGCTAACAACCAATAACTCAAAAGGGATAAGTGATATGGCTACACAATCTCCTCCGATCGTCTCCCTACAACAGCCGAAAGATGTTTCAATCAGTGATATTGAGGCGGAACTGCTTCAAATCTGGCAAAGCTATGGTGCAAGTAGTGAATACGGCGATTTTCCCTCGGCTATCAGGGCATCAACGTTCAGCCTGATTGTCTACGAACCCGGAGAAACTCAACAGCTGTTAGCCGCATTGGGATATTACACGGGTCCGATCGACGGGATTGTCGGTCCCCGCATGGTGGCTGCCCTCAAGGCAGCCCAGAAAGCCCATGGGCTGCCGAAAACTGGTCATGCAGACGACATAACTAAGGCAAAACTACGTGAAGAGTATGCCGCCAAACTCCAGAAAACGGAGAAAACCAGTACAGAAGAAACTAAACAGCTAAAGTATTCCCCAGATCTTGAGGGATCGGGGCTAGCGGATGCGATCGCGGCTTCCAATCCCTGCCGCATCATCGCTCTTTGCCCGACTGCGGGTGACGATGAAGGTGTCACCGCTCAGGTTTCTGCCTCTTGTCCAGTTCAAAAACACGGTCTGAGTACACTCGTCTGCTGCGAATACATCACCTTACGGGGTACGGCTGATGCACTTGAACGCAACGCCGGAATGATATTAGAGCTAGTGATTGGGGAGCTTCCCAAATTTCTCTGGTGGAAGGGGACACCTGACCCAGAGTATAGTCTGTTCAAACGGCTGGCAAGTCTTAGCAATAGCGTCATCATTGACTCTAGCTCCTTCAATGATGCAGAGGCAGAGCTATTGCAGATACAAAGTCTGATCGAGCAGGGAATTGGGATCGCAGACCTCAACTGGCGGCGGCTGTCGGCATGGCAAGAATTGACCGCTGAGGCATTTGACCCGCCGGAGCGTCGTGCCGCTCTTAAAGAAGTTGATCGAGTGACTATCGATTACGAGAAGGGTAATCTAGCTCAGACATTGATGTTTCTGGGTTGGTTAGCCTCTCGGTTACAGTGGCGTCCCGTTTCTTATCAGAAAGAGGGTGGTGATTATGATATCAGTCGCGTGCGATTTACCACTTCAGACCAGCGCACTATTGAAGCCGAGTTAGCAGGGGTTCCTGTTGCTGATGTGGGAGAAGTTGCAGGTGACATGATCAGTTTGCGCTTGGGTTCGACCAACCAGGAAGCGGATTGTTGTACAGTGTTGTGTTCGGAAACAACAGGTTGTATGCGCATGGAGGCGGGTGGTGGTGCTCAATCCTGCCGCATTCAACAGGTGACACCGTTGTTTGACCAGAAAACTGAACAGTTACTGAGTCAGCAACTGCAACGTTGGGGTCGCGAGGTTCTCTATGAAGAGAGTCTGTCGGTTACGGCTGAGATGTTAAAGTTGAAGGCTGAAGGTTAGAAGGTTGAAGGTTAGAAGGTTGAAGGTTGAAGGTTGAAGGTTAGAACTTGTAACTTTCAACTTGCCAACTTTCAACTTGTCAACATTTCATGTAAATCGAGAGAACCTCAACAAGCTTCAGCCTGTTAAGTAGCAAACTTCAACCCTTGAAATGACTCTAGTCATCGCTGGTGAACGCTCCGGCGTGGGCAAGACGACTGCCACACTCGCCCTCCTGTCGTTTTTGTCCCGGAAGGAGCAAACAGTCCAATCCTTCAAAGTTGGCCCAGATTACATCGATCCGATGTTTCATCAGCGGGTTACGGGGCGTCCTTGTCGGAATTTAGATCCGGTGCTGACGTCTGAAACGTATGTTCAAGAGTGTTTTACTCGGCATGTTCAAGAGGTAGATTCCGCCCTTGTGGAAGGGGTGATGGGGTTGTTTGATGGGGCGTCGGGACGGGATGATTGGGCCAGTACAGCGCATGTCGCACGACTTTTGCAACTACCTGTGCTATTGGTGTTGGATTGTAGTCGCTTGTCTCGTTCGGTAGCTGCGATCGCACAAGGCTATCGTTCCTTCGACCCTAGAATTCAGTTAGCGGGAGTAGTATTAAACCGGGTGGGGAGCGATCGCCACTTGGAGCTGCTTAAAGATGCCCTTGAACCGTTGCAAATACCGATATTAGGAGTACTGCGGCGTCAGGATAATATTACGATTCCCGATCGGCATCTGGGTTTAGTCCCTACTGCCGAAATGTCTCAGCTAGATGCCTTAATTGACCGACTCGCCCACATTGGAGAAATTTGCTTTGATTGGGAACGATTGTTGCCATTGCTTACCCCCCCTAGCCCCCCCTTGGTAAGAGGGGGAATTTTAAATCCCGCTCCCTCTGCTCCCCCCCTGACGGGGCCGGGAGGGGTTTTAAGGATGACGAGAGACTGCAAAATCCCTATTCGGATCGCCATTGCCCGCGATCGCGCTTTTAGTTTCTACTACCAGGACAATCTCGAACTCTTGCAAGCACTAGGGGCAGAGTTAGTGCCCTGGAGTCCGCTGACCGATACAGCCTTGCCTGCGGATGTTCAAGGGTTGTACTTCGGCGGTGGTTTTCCAGAAGTTTTTGCCCAACAATTAGCTGAAAATATCAGTGCCCGTAAATCAGTGCGAAAAGCTGCCTTGACAGAAATGCCAATTTATGCTGAGTGCGGAGGGCTGATGTATTTGTGTGAGAAGATTACCGATTTCGAGGAGCAGTCTTGGTCGATGGTAGGAGTCTTGCCAACCACAACGGTGATGGGGAAGCGTCTCACCGTAGGATATCGACAGGCAACAGCGTTGCAAGACAGTCCACTACTAGCGGCTGGTGCAACAATTTGGGGGCATGAGTTTCATCACTCCCAGCTGACAGCAATGCCTGAGAAACCCTTGTTTGAGATACGGGGATATGACCAAAGAGGAAAGGGTAAAGCAGCTCCTGAAGGTTGGCAAGTGCATCAGCTGCACGCCTCCTATGTTCATCTCCACTGGGGTGCGCATCCAGAGATTCCTGCTCAGTTCCTGCAATGTTGCTACACGAGGAGAGGCTAACGTATTAATGCAATTTGGCGGGAAAAACCTCGCTCCAGCTAGACAGTATGGGAAGGTAATTTTTACTTTTTATGAACAGAAAACTTGGGTTTTGGTTGCTTTGGGTCAGCTTGGTTGCCTATGCTTCCCTCCTTGCCCCTCCCAATCAACCCGACACAGTAGAACTAATTACAAACCTTTCCACGGGTAAGTGGGAAGCTATTAACCCCTTGATCGTTGCTCTATTCAATATTATGGGCATCTGGCCGCTAATTTATAGCTGCTTGGTATTTATTGATGGCGCAGAGCAAAAGATTCCGGCATGGCCCTTTGCAGCAGGGTCGTTTGGAGTAGGAGCATTTGCGTTATTGCCCTATTTAGCGCTACGACAACCTAATCAGGAGATTACTAGCTCCAAGAGCATCTTCCTGAAGGTATTAGATTCCCGTTGGCTTGCCATTGCGCTCTCTTTGAGTACCCTAAGCCTGTTGAGTTTTGGATTACTCAAAGGTGATTGGGGAGATTTTATTCAGCAGTGGCAAACCAGCCGCTTCATTCATGTCATGAGCCTGGATTTTTGCCTATTGTGCCTACTGTTCCCAGCGTTATTAGGAGATGACATGGCGCGGCGAGGTCTGAAAACTTCCCCGCTGTTTTGGGTAGTTACGCTGGTGCCGCTGGTCGGTCCACTGTTGTATCTCTGTGTGCGTCCACCTCTACCAGACGCGGGACAAGATGTAGGCACGAGTAGTGAGCAGCCAGCTCAAAGTAACTACTAGCGCGCATTTTCTCACACCACCCGATTCTGACGGATGCACTCGGCGTACCCATTAAAGCTGGCTTTGGGAATGCGTCGTTGCGTCTTGTAATCGAAAGAGGCAGGGAGCGGGGGAGCCAACTCCTTCCCCCCTGCGTGAAGCGTTTGCGCAGCATGGTACTCTCTTCAGCAAGCGAAGGGATACAAACCCCGTCCTTCTAAGACGCCCAGGCTTGGGCGGAGTACAAACTCTGTCCAAGTCTCTCCCCTGCTCCCCTGCTTCCGAAAGTGATCGGTATACAAGATACCAAAGCGATCGCTGTAACGAATTTAGGACTTACGCATTTGTCCCCCCTTGCCCCCCAACTCTGGGGGGAGTAAGGTCTTGTTCCCCCAAATTTGGGGGTTAGGGGGGCTAATCAATGGATATTGCGTAAGTCCTGGAATTAAAAGTAGGGTACTCAAAGGGCTGATGAACACAATTCAGCCGATGTAATCGGGATCACTTAAAGGGGAGAACCTCAAGCATCAAATCCATCTACGGACTACTACTCAAGCGCTGTTTTCGGCGCTAGGCTACATCACAGAAATGACGCCAGAGTCTCTCTATGCACATTGGATTTCTTAACCCTCAGGGCAACTTCGATGCAGACAATAGTCATATTACAGAACATCCAGATTTTGGTGGTCAGCTGATATACGTCAAGCAAGTCGCTATAGCGATGGCTCAAAAGGGACATAAAGTTGACATTCTCACCCGCCAAATCATCGACCCAGAGTGGCCTGAGTTTGCCTCTCAGTTTGACAGTTATCCCGGCGTGGACAATGTCCGCATCATCCGGTTGCCAGCAGGGCCAAAAGAATTTCTGAGCAAAGAGTTGCTATGGCCTCATCTGGTGACTGATTGGGTGCCCAACATCCTGAAATTTTATCGGGAGGAGGGGAGTTTACCAGACGCTATGACCGCTCACTACGCTGATGGGGGACTAAGCGGCGTTTTAATTGAGGACAAGACCGGCATACCCTTTACCTTTACGGCTCATTCTCTTGGGGCGCAAAAGATGGACAAACTGGAAGTCACTCCAGAGAATTTGCTTCAAATGGACGAGCAATTCCATTTCAGATACCGTATCGTAGCCGAACGCCTAAGCATGAATCGCTCCAGCGTCAACATCACGAGTACGCGACAGGAACGCTTTGAACAATACTCTCATCCGGCTTATCGTGGCGTAGTGAACGTAGACAATGACAACTGCTTTGCCGTGATTCCGCCGGGAGTAGACTTCTCCGTCTTTGGTGCCGATGTGCGATCGCAAGACGAGGAAGCTACCCACGAACTCATTCACGAACGATTGGCACGGGACATTGCTGAGTCTCGTCGGCATTTGCCTGCTATCTTAGCATCCAGCCGATTAGCTCCCAAGAAAAATATAGTGGGGCTGGTGCAAGCTTTTGCAATCAGCCAAACGCTTCAGGAACGAGCCAACTTGGTGCTGCTGACAGGGGGACTGGACGATCCGCTGCGTGAGGAGGCGAACAACGATTTAGCCGAACAAGCGGTTTTATCTCCCATCCGTGAGCTAGTTGACGAAAACAACTTGTGGGGCAAAATTAGTGCCTTTGGCTTATTAGATCAAAGCCAAGAGGGGCTGGCTGTAACCTATCGATGTATGCGTCAACGCCGCTCAGTGTTTGCATTGACCGCACTGTATGAACCCTTTGGACTCGCTCCCTTAGAAGCGGCAGCAGCGGGTTTGCCTGTGGTCGCCACTCAGAACGGTGGCCCCAGCGAGAGTTTACGAGAGGGAGATCAGGAATATGGTGTACTCATTGACCCAGAAGACCCGGCTGATATTGCGCGGGGACTGGAGCGATTGATCTGCAATGCTCAAGAGTGGGAGTATTTTGCCCAAGCGGGTCAGCAGCGAGTACGCAAGTCGTACACTTGGGAAGCGACAGCGCTTCATTACCTGACCCTGCTTGAGCAGATTGTGACTTCACCGGAGGCACGCCGTCCAGCTGAACTCTTGCCAATCCATCCCTACTTTTGTCATCCTCAAGTGAATACTGATATTTCTCTGGAAGAATTGAGCCGTATTTATTTTAGTTCGCCAGTTTCGAGACACTCCTAAATCACCTTTAAATCTAAGCCAAAAGATAGGGGAATTCCCACAGTCACTAAGTTTAGTCTGGTAGTAGAGCGTCAAGCTAGTAATCAAAAAACCGGGTAGATTTCTGAAGGAGAGCGGGTGATGGAGAGAGTGGGGAATAAGGTTTTATTTTCTCAATCTTTCTTTCTCCCAATCTCCTTTTCTCCATAGCTTAAAAAGCATGATTCAAATGACTTTTAACTCTTGACTTTCTTAAGCTGATGGGCATAAAACATTGCATAATCTTCTCCCTCAGCCTCAACAAGCTTACCCAACTTCCGGGAGCCTCTCCAAAAAGCAACTTGAATGCCGATTAGCCTACCACCTCTCCTCCTCCTCTCTCTCTTCCATCAGCAGAATGACTCCCTGAATCTGTCCCTGTGTACCAATCAGGGCTGTGCAGGTGATGCGACATAGGATAGTTCTACCCAGACGGTTGACCGCCTGTAGCAGAACCTCTTCACAATCGGTAGGATTCCCAGATAGATAGGTGCGGATGTGTTGTATCAGTTGCTCGACGGGCAAACCGATGTCCAAATTCAGGAATTTTTGTCCGATCGCCTCTTCGGTTCGTAGTCCCCACAGGTTTTCAGCTTTGTGGTTCCAGATTTGGACGCGCAAATCTCGGTCTACAACCACGACTCCTCCTTTGAGGCTAGTGAGGATAGATTGTAAAAAGGCGTTGATTTGATTGGCTTGCTCGCTGCTCCGTTGCAGTTGATCGTTAACCGTTTGGAGTTCTTCGTTGGTGGACTGCAATTCTTCGTTCATCGTTCCCAACTCTTCGTTGGTTGATTGCAGTTCCTCGTTGGTGGTTTCTAGTTCCTCGTTGCTCAACTGGAGTTCCTCATTGGTAGTCTTCAATTCTTCGTTGGTGGACTGGATCTCTTCATAAGCCATTTCTAGCTCTTGCTTGGAATGTTCCAGTTCTTCCCGCAAGCGCTGGTAGCGGGTGATATCAATAAAGCTGATGTTGATTCCTAGGATATTATTGGCCCTATCCAGCAGGGGAAAGAGCTGCACTTCTAAATAGAGCGTTTCACCTTGAGAGGTGTGCCATTTAATGTCTCTAAGATTAATGGTGCGACGCTCGGCATAAGCCTGTTTGATGCAAGAGCGCAGTTCAACGGGTCGGTAGGAAATTTTTAACTCTTGTAGGGGGCGACTCACATCCTGATCGGTGAGGTTAAACATGACCCGTGCCCGTTCATTTACCAGTGCTACTAGGCCGTTAGCATCGATAACAATACCAGCGATGGGGCCGTTATCGAAAGCCGCTTCCCGCAGGCGCACCTGGTTGGACAGGTCGTTAGTGGCTTCTTCATTGCCTGTTTGTGTCATGAGCAGCAAGCGATCACGCAAATTCAGTTTGGAGACTTTGGTGAAGACGCGGCATTTGAGGTGAACGGGGATAAAGGTGTTGGCATGAGTCAAAAGCATTTCAGCTTTACCCAAAAACAGAAAGCCGCTATCCCGCAGGGCGAAGTGAAAGCGGGCGAGAATCTTTGACTGGGTTTCGCTATTGAAGTACATCAGGGTGTTGCGGCACACCAGCAAGTCGATCTTGGAGATGGGAGCATCCTGAATCAAGTCGTGGCGACCGAAGATTACCGTTCGCCGCAAATCTTTGCGGAAGGTGTAGCGATTGTCAGACTCCTCGAAAAACTCCTCGATCTCTTCTGGTTTTAATCCGCCAAGCTCTCTAGTGTAATAGGTGGCGGCGCGTGCCTGGTTCAATGCCTCTTCATCAACATCGGTGGCGTAAATTTTCACGCGCTCACGAAACTGTTCCATCCCAATCGCTTGGGCAATCACAATGGCGATGGTGTAAGCTTCTTCACCCGAAGCGCATCCCGCACTCCAAACCCGGAGCGGTTCGCCCAGTTCTTTGCGTGCCATGATGCGAGGAATAACCTCGCCGCTCAAGTAGTCCCAGGCTGGGCGATCGCGAAAAAACGAGGTTACGTTAATTAAAAGTGTGTTGAACAAAGGATTGAATTCTTGGGGATAAACCTCTAGGTAATCCAGATAGTTGCTATACCCCTCAATCTGGAGCTCCTGCATCCGTTTGTTGACCCGCCGGAACAGAGTCGAGCGTTTGTAACCTGTAAAGTCAAATCCTCGACTGCGTTTAATATAGTCTAGTAGCGCTTCGAGTTCAGTATTTTTCTGTAAATCGCTCATATAATCACCTACTCCAGCCTTATCAAGATATGCCAGAGGCGAGCCAGAAAACTGCAAAAGCGGAACGAGTATCTGGAGTGGAACTGCAATACCTCCAGGACTTACACATTCGCCTCCCGACGCTCCCAAGTCTGGGGGGAACTGGATTTACTCCCCCAAGCTTGGGGGGGCATGGGGTCCCCTTTGGGGATTAGGGGCAGGGGGGAACGGGGGGAAAGATGATGGTATTTGCGTAAGTCCTGACCTCCCTGAGTAACAGCGGTAGCTCTATTGCTCTCTTGCTCTCATTCGATTTTCGCCCCCCCATGCCCCCCAAATCTGGAGGGAGTAAAGGTCTTGTTCCCCCAAACTTGGGGGGTTAGGGGGGCTAATCGACGGATATTGCGTAAGTCCTGAGATCGCCGAGGAAGTCAGAATTAATCCCGATCAGGCGATCGCTCTTGCGTTAGGTTTTTCCCGTCGTTGCGCTCTCTGAGTGCACTTTGTTGATAGATAACCTCACGTATCATAGCGGCATGTTGCGCCGATTCCTGTGCCCGTTCGTTAAATTGAGCTTGTGACAGAAAGCGGTTTTGTTGCTGTGCCTGAGTTGCCATACGCCGCGCCAATGCAGCCTTCTCCTCCAAAGCCCGAACCGCTGACCAGAGTGCCTTCTCAACGTCATCCGACTGTTCTGCTAACAAGCTATCAATAGATATAGTCCTGTTGGATTAACAAATGGTAATCTGGAGGTGCAAGGTAAATTCGTCCTCGCTCAATGGCTTCGCCGTCTTGTGGAGGTTTTGCAGGCAGAGAACCATCACGCGTCAGAATGCTGGGCAAAACGCTAAATCCATAAGCCGGAGAATGGACTCTCACAAATAGCGTCGCCAATAAATCCGAGGGCAGTGCCTTGACGAGTCGAGTCAGCGCCTATACACCACCCGCAGAAGCGCCAATAACGACAATATCGTGGTTGGGCATTCGTTACTCCTAGCGACAAGGGTTCACTCAATACCGCTGCTTGAAGTTGATGGGTTCAGGATATCAGAATTGCCAACTTGACTCTATCTATATATAAGCAGAGTCTTTATTGAGGTGAGGCGAAATCCGACGAGGCAACTCAACCCGAAATATCGAGCCCTTGCCCGTCTGACTCTCCACAGAAATCGTTCCCTGCATTAATTGCACCAGACCATGAGAGATAGACAGCCCTAACCCTGTACCGCCATAGCGACGAGTAACGGATTGATTCACCTGCCAAAATTCCTGAAAAATGCGCTCCTGATCAGCCGCCGCGATACCGATCCCAGTATCGCTTACCGTAATCATTACTCGATCTTGAGGCAACTCCCAAACCTCTAACTGCACACTACCACTATTCGTGAACTTGATGGCATTAGAGAGTAAGTTAATTAAGACTTGGCGCACACGCACCGAGTCATTCACTACTGGGATGCTAGATCCAGCCAAGTGAACCTGCAAGTCCAAGTTTTTCTGCTCAGCGAGAGTACGCAATTCCTCGACGGTGGAGGTAACTAGCGGCGCTAAATCGAATACTTCTAGCTTGAGTTCGAGGTGACAGGCTTTGAGCTTCGTAAAGTCTAGAATTTCTTCAATAATCTTGAGCAAATGTTTACCATTCTGGAAAATTCGCTCAATCATCGAGACTAGATGTGGGTCATACTGATGACGAAAGCGACGCAGCAGCAGCTCAGAAAATCCCAAGATAGCGTTCATAGGAGTCCGCAACTCATGGGATATTGTCGCCATAAATTGAGTTTTTAGGCGATCGGCTTCAATCAGCTCTAAGTTTTGCAACTGGAGCTGGTACAGTTGCTCCTCAGCCCGCTTACGATCCGTGATATCGCGGATTAACCAACGCAGAGCGATCGCCTGCCCTTCACGATTTCGCACAGTTTCCACCGTTACAGCGGCATCAAACGGAGTCGCCTCCCGCCCACATAAACACACTTCCCACTCCTGCACTCGGTTTAGGGTAGGCAGTTGATTTAGTCTCGAACGAAACGAACGAAGATGTTCTTCCGGTACAAAGTTCGCCACTGGCTTACCCACTAGGTATTTCTGAGCCACATTTAGCAGGAGGCTCGCTGCACGATTCGCCTCCTGAATCGTGCCATAACTATCCGTCACCAGGTAGCCATCAGGGGCAAATTCAAAAAGCTCTTGGTAACGCTGGCGTTGGACTTCTGCTGCTTGACGAGCCGCCATCAACTGCTCATTTTGCTGGTGTAACTCTTCTTCAGCCACATATAGTTCTTCTAGGGCTATTTGCAGTTGTTCGAGGCATTCCCTCAGAAGTTGAGGTTGGTGCTGAGACGTCTCCGTAGCCGTTTGATAAAGTTCGTCAGCACGCTGCTGTACAGCTTCTAGGTGGTGAATGAATATGTCCTCATTGCCTCTTACCATCATATTAATTTACGCGTATAAAAGGTTTTTTTTACAAACTGGTCTTTTCAAGGATATAGCCTTATTTAAAACTTCTATCTTATTGGATAGGGAGTGGCTTTTCCATAAATGATGGTTAATCATGCCCAGATCCTTTCAATCTTCTTTAAGGTAGATTTCAATGAACTGGATGACATTTATAATATATAGTCTTTGCCAGCAGCTCTTCCTCAAACTACGCTTAATTAATGCAGCGTTAAATTACAGCTTAAAACGAGCGATTGAGTTGCTCAATGAGCCAATCCCGCACGACTTGATAAACCTCCTCAGCTACTTCATCCAAACCATGACCGGCATTCGGATAAAGAATCAAGCGCTTTGGTTCCAGGGCAAGCTGATAGACATGTTGCGAACACAGGGGTGTCAATACTGGATCATCCGTCCCGTGCAGCAACAGGAGTGAGCATCGTGTTGCTAATTCTGGGACAACATCGGTACCGTAAGATTGGGTAGCCAAAGTGACAACTGTGCAGACATCTTCCGCTTGAACTGCGGCTTGAATCACCACTGCACCCCCGAAAGAATGACCAATCAGAGCGATAGATTCGATTCCTTCATCCTGCAAAAAGGTAATCCCTGCCAGAACATCGAGAACGGCTTCCACCAGTTGTGTCGAGTAACGAAAGCGCACTCGCAAGGAGGCGATTCCTTCACTTGTTAGCTCCTGGCATAGCGTGGGGTAAAGTCCCTGAGCTGGTGTATCCCAATCTCCCCCAACCCCACCCACCCAAATTGCTGCTTTTTGGGCATCGATTACTGGATAGTAACGGCAGTAAATGGGGCCTCGGCTAGTTGTAAGTTTGACTGGATGATAGCCTTCCTGTTGAGGATTCACCTCAGCACTCTCGACTATCATTTCAAAGGTTTCGTCGTAGATCGGTTGCACACAAACCTCCACTCTATTCATCTAAATTCAAGGGCAAACCTGTACCCCTTAGAGGTGAGAGAGTCATACCGCACCATCAAAACCTATCAGCTTTTTGACCCCAAATTTATCAATTTTTTTTTATTAAAAAGGGTAGAGCAGTCGATTTTATGAATTGGTTATGACTTATTTCAGACACCCCACACTTCTATCATTCACGCCCAAGAAGGGACAAAAAAATCTTTTTGAGGAATAAGTGATGATTCATCGCATCTCATTGTCGAAGACCAATGACCTATTCCTAAGCAATTATCTGTAGCCTCTAAGAACGAAACAGTATTACCTCCAGTGTCTCGACCCTACCAACGTGTAACCTCTATCTAGGGGCTAACATCATTGCCAAGAGGGCTGCCTGCTACTAGCAAGCAGGCATCTTCCCAGAACGAGAACGAGAAACATATTCTCTTGGAGGCTAAATGTCAAGAATCACCATGGCTGTCCAACCATCTTCTGTTTTTTCTAATTGGAAACGGTGTAAGGTAACGGCTTTGACATCAACCCGTTGTTCATGGCGATCGCGGTCAATTACTTCTCCCTTCGTCACCGCACTCAGCTGATGCAATCCATCTTTTTCTTCAATCTGAATCTGCTGAGCTCGTAGCAGAAGTTGCTCACTATCTTTGTAGTAGATCAGTTCTTGCAGAAAATTGAAGAGTAATAAGTCGAGTTCGTCATTTTCTAAGCTAAAGGTTCGCGTTTCCTTAAGTTCTATAGAGTCCAAATCTTCAATCATAACGTTTAGCGTCGCATCGCCCGCCGCTTTGAAAAGCTCTGCCAAATCGTTTCCCCAGGCGCGAAACGCAATATCGGCAGTAGCAACATCTTCGAGAAATTCGTAGGACATAAGACTAAAAAAGTCAAAAGGGTCTAGCTCGATAGCACTCAGCATCCTCTGTGTTCGCTGCCTATACATTCAAGGCAAAGCAGCTGATTGCTCACACAACTGCAAACGCTCAAAAATCTCTTCTTTTCGTTTACTCAATTGCTTGCCGATAAAAACCAGTTCTGTTCCCGCTTGTTCAAATAACTCCAGATCCCAGCGTCCCGCTACAAAATTAAATAGATAAGTCTCCTCGCCAAATCGGACAAACCCTTTTGCACGAGTTACATCTATTCCTAGACTATCCGCGAATTCTTCAAAACAATCCTGATTGAAGCTAGCAGGCGTTTTGTAACTAAATGATTCAAATTCCAGCTGATGAACATGCTCAGGTGGTGCTTGCACCCGCTCCCGACCAATACCAAACAGCAAATCTGGGTCAACTTGGCAACGTACAGTGTGAATAATTGAAGTGACTTCATTGAGAGAACGTAACTTTTTCTCAATGGCTTCTAACTCACTGGCAGAGACTAAATCCACTTTGTTTAGGAGGATGACATCTGCCGCTTCAATTTGCAACTCAGTCGTGTGCCCTGTGCGAGGATATTTCACCATTGCATCCGCATCCACAACCGTTACGACTCCATCGAGTCGCACAATTTTTAGGCTCTCTTGAATGTCGAAAACAAGAGCATCCGGTTCTGCAACCCCTGTTGTCTCGACTACAATATTGTCTGGGTCAACAGTATCCAGAATTTCATTAACAGCCGCTTCAAACTCACCCAGTAGTGAACAGCAAACGCAGCCGCCACCGAGGTCTGCCATTTGCACGTTTTTCCCTTGAATGATTTTGGCATCGATCGCAATTTCGCCAAATTCATTCATCAAAATGGCGATTTTTTTAGGAAACGTGTCGAGAATGTGACGCAGCAGCGTTGTCTTGCCACTGCCGAGGGGGCCGGTAATTACTGTAAGTGGTGTACGTAGCTGCATAACCTATCCTTTTACATTGCCAATCGGAGTCAACCGCACAACTCGTTTGCTAATCCCAGCTAACTCAGCCGCTTCGATCACATCATCTACATTTTTGTAAGCGCCACCTGCTTCCTCTGCCAGTCCGGGTTTAGACGTACTACGAACATAAATCCCTCGCTGCTCCATATCCTTTTGCAGTTGCTCACCCCGCCAAGTTTTTCGCGCCTTCGCCCGACTCATCGTTCTCCCACTGCCATGCGCCGTACTGAAGAACGTTTGATTACCACTGGGTACACCCACCAGCAAGTAAGAGCCGGTTTCCATACTGCCACCAATAATCACCGGCTGACCGATTTCTTGATACCGCTCCGGAACATCCGTCATTCCAGGGCCAAACGCGCGAGTTGCACCCTTACGATGGACAAGGAGCGATCGCTCTTTCCCATCCACAATATGACGCTCTAACTTGGCGGTATTGTGGGCTACATCGTAAACCATGTCCATCCCCAAATCTTGGGCAGAGCGTTTGAAAATCTCCGAAAACACTTCACGAATGCGGTGCAGGATGACTTGCCGATTGGCATAGGACATATTGATGCCGCATTTCATAGCAGCAAAGTAGGCTTGACCTTCAGGCGAGTTGAAGGGAGCACAAGCGAGTTCTCGGTCTAAAATTTTGATGCCGTACTTGCTCTCCATCACTTTCAGGAAGACTTGCAGATAGTCTGTCGCCACCTGATGACCAAATCCCCGACTCCCACAGTGGAACATCACCACCACCTGATTGGGAATGGTAATCCCCAGCACTTCTGCTAACTCCTCATTAAAAATATTTTCCGGCTTCGCGACTTGAATTTCTAGATAGTGGTTACCAGACCCCAGAGTGCCGATTTGATGGAAGCCGCGATCGATCGCTTTTTCACTGATTTTTGCAGAATCAGCTCCCTTAATGCACCCATTCTCCTCCATCAATTCCAGATCTTCTTCCCAACCGAAATTATTGTTGACGCACCACTGAGCACCTTGCTCAACCAGTTGGCGAAAATCATTGCGCGAAAGCTTCACAAAGCCAGTACTTCCCACCCCGGCAGGAACCCGTTCGTAGAGCCTATCGACCAGCTTTTTCAGACGGGGTTTGACTTCATCGTAGGTCAGGTTAGTGACCATCAATCGCATCCCACAGTTAATATCGAAACCGATGCCGCCAGGGGAAATTACACCTCCCTCCTCCACATCCATCGCCGCTACTCCACCAATGGGAAACCCATACCCAAAGTGTCCGTCCGGCATACACAAAGCATACTTTGTTACCCCTGGAAGCGTTGCGACGTTGGTGACTTGGTCATAAACGGCGTCATCTAAGTCTTGAATTAACTTTTTTGTCGCATAAATCCGGGCAGGAACGCGCATCCCTTCCTTATAAGAAATCGGAATTTCCCAAACGGTTTCAGAAATTCGTTTTAAAACGTCCATCATAGCCATCTGTCGCTATCCTCCCGCTTATATTCGGAGTCTGCTTGGTTGACACTAAGGCAGACTGGCAGAAATAATCCACCAATTTTCTTCTAGGTGCTTCTCCCGCTCCCCCCCTCCTTTCACCTGGCTGGTGGGAGTTTCAAAGTATGCTCACGCACGACGGAATCTAGCTTCGAGGATAGTGGTACTCCTGTGTTTCAACCTCTCCCTAAAGGAGCGACCTAAGTTGAAGCCAACCTGTCACTAGGAATACTAAAAAGTTGGGTCTTTGTGCTGGGTGGGGTAATAGGTAATTGGTAATGGGTAATTGGAGGGTCTTGCCCATGACCACTCATCGACAAATAGATTTCACAATTCATTTAGACTCACTATATTATCTACGGCAGGATTAGGCGATCGCTTGTGAGAGTTCCTGCCAGCGCTCATTCCATACTTGTTGCATAGCTTGCATTACGTCCGGTAAGTCGGCAAAGTCCTGGCTTTGCTGTTGAATTTCCGGGGCTAAGCGCTCTAGTCCTTTACAATCTTGGCAACAGCGCAATACTCGCTGCCATGCCGAGTACCACTCAACTCCCGCTTGTTGATGAGCGCGAATCGGTTTGAGGCGTTCTTCTTCGTCCCGCAGGTGTTGCGCTTGTTTCGCCCAAGCATCGCGCCAGGGTTGCACAGCTTGCGGTTGGTCATGCTGATCGTACCATTCTCGTTCACGGCGTAAGATTTCGCCTAATTGGTCAAGCGTAGGGCGGGGTGTGCAACGGTTGATGCAGTCAAGTCCCTGTTCTATCCACAAGGGCAAGCTGCGATAACTGATGAATTTGGCACGAGATTCAACGATTTTGACCCAAATTTGATGTTTCCAGCACTCTAGGCGTTCGATTTGCTTGAGGGGAATTTTCAGGAAAGTGGCGACTTGCTGCCGCACTTGGTCGAGGGGGAATTGTCTAGGGTCGATGACCCCAGCTGTAATTAAGTTCTGGGACATGGTAAATCACTCCTGTTTTGGGTGGAGGTGTAGTGACCCAAAATACTAAGCAGCCCCGCATTTTTTGCTATAAAAAGTCGGGGCGCGTCGAGGAATGTTACCATTTCTTCTAGCTTCCAGACTGGTCTTTGCAGTTTGGGGGTTAGCCGCTCTTAGCTGGTGCGAACAGCTTTGAGTGGCGCTAAGATTTTTAGGTTTTTAGTTGATTAGGATTACCTTAGCAGATTGAGTGATTTCTGCTCAAGGGTCAAGTTTTCTTTGCAAATCTTTAGGAGATTTTGCCCTCCAATTACCAATTACCCATCACCTATTACCAATTACTCATTACCCATTACCTATCACCATCTCTTGTGCTTTTCACGAATGAACCAGATTGGCTATAACTGACTAGAGACACGTCACAGCCCGACAAAAATTGCCACGCAGCTTTTTTAAATGTTTGATTCACCTTTGTGCGATCGCCCATTTACCCAATTTCCTTTAGTCTCCGATTGGGGGGCGTTGAACTGGCTCAAGATACCCTTACTAGTTGTAGTACTACTTTTGGTAATTTTCGGACTGCGCTGGATTATTCGGCGTGAACGCTGGAAGCGCCAATTACGTAGCCCAAGTGGCATTTTATTACTAGCTGGCTTCACTGCCACTATCGTGCTGATATTGGCTATGGCAGATAAAGGACTGGTTCTTTTCCTCCCTGCTGATTCAGGTAAAGCAGTACAGGCAATTGTCGTGTTAGGTCGAGGAACAGAACTAGGAATACTGCGAGTCGATGTTGCCAATGAACTGTGGAAAGCTAAACGAGCACCTCTAATTTTTGTTAGTGGTACAGGAGATACGCCGAGAATGCTGCCACAACTAGAGGCAAAAGGCATTCCCAAGCGATCGCTAGATGGTGAAAATTGTTCTTTAACTACACCAGAAAATGCCCTGTTCTCGGCTGCTGTATTACAACCACAAGGGATTCAGCGAATTTTGCTAGTAACCGACGGGCTACATATGTGGCGATCGCTTCTGGATTACCGCTCTCAAGGTTTCACAGTTATTCCCCATATCAGCCCACTGCCTAGCAATATGGGCTTCATAGACAAAGCCTTTCTCACATTCAGAGAATACCTATTCCTAATCCTTTCTGGTTTTCATGAGCTGTTTAATGGGCAGCGAGTGCCTCTGAATAGCCCTGAGCTTGTGAATCTGGTACAACAAGCTAAACAATATGGCCAACTGAAGGCTAAAGGCTGAAGTTGTAGGGTGGGCATTGCCTAGACTACAAGCTAGGTGTGAAACACATCTTAACTAGTAATGCCCACCTTACAAACTAACTTTGGTAGCAAAAGATTAGTGTTGCGAAGTTTGCTTCCATAGTCTCTCCAACAGTTCAATTTGCTCCTTTAAAACAGCAGAGCGGTAAGCGCAATACTTGTCGTACAAACAAATTCCCAATAAAGCACCACAAGGAATAAGAAAGCCAATCCCTAAAAGGATATTTACAATTACCCTTTGCTGCTCAGAACTAAGCAGTTGAGGAGCAACATTGACCGTAGAGGATTTGAGCTTATCACTGGATTGAATTTTTTTGACAGCGTTTTGGTTAGCCGACTCCCTATCACGCTCCCCCCTCTTTTCAACGTTACATAAGAAATGCTCTCCCTCTTTTGTACATACCAAATGCTGTGCCTGTTCCCGGTTGCCCTGCCGCTCCACGCTATGACTCAATGCTGCTTTAGATGGAATCAGCAGCCCTCCGGAAATAGCTATACAGACCGTTAGAAGATAAAAGGGTTGGCATTTCATAGGTAATTTTAAGGCGGTATCACTTCTTGAAAACAGGGGACTAAGCCAACGGTGTTCTGATATAGATCTTAAGCTGAATACACAGCTGACTCTCTTCAGGTTGGCTTAAACGCCTGCTATTTTGGATGTAGGACAGATGAAGTTTCGTCAAGATTTGAATAACTCTCAAGCCAATAAAAAGGCTTGGAATTGAGCCATTTTAGGGTGGGCATTGTTGAGCAAGCTGTACCACTCCACTGCATATACACTATCCTTGCTAGGCTGGGATAAGTGAGGGTATTAAGAGCGAAGATGTCCCAAAAGTTCGTACAAGGCGAAACCATTGCCGCGATCGCAACTGCCGTTGTCCCCCAACAAGGGAGTGTGGGGATTGTGCGGATGTCGGGGAAAGATGCGATCGCGATCGCACGCACTCTATTCCACGCAGCAGGGCGTCAGGCTTGGGAGACTCACCGCATTCTCTACGGCTATGTGCGTCATCCCCAAACGCAGCAAGTGGTAGATGAAGCACTGTTGCTAATTATGCAATCTCCGCGCTCCTACACTCGCGAAGATGTGGTGGAGTTCCACTGTCACGGTGGGATTATGCCCGTGCAGCAGGTGCTGCAACTGTGTATTGAGCAGGGCGCAAGATTGGCACAACCGGGAGAGTTCACCCTACGGGCATTTTTAAATGGGCGTCTGGATTTAACCCAGGCGGAAAGTATTGCAGACTTAGTGGGTTCTCGCTCACCTCAAGCGGCACAAACCGCGCTTGCAGGGTTGCAGGGAAAGTTAGCCGCTCCCATTCGCCAACTGCGAGCCACCTGTTTGGATATCTTGGCAGAAATTGAAGCCCGGATTGATTTTGAAGAGGATTTGCCGCCCCTCGATGAAGCCGCCGTGGTTGCTCAAATTGAGCAGGTATTAGCGGAAGTAAGCCACATTCTGGCAACCGCCGATCAGGGGGAACTACTACGCACAGGATTAAAAGTGGCGATTGTCGGGCGTCCGAATGTCGGGAAATCGAGTCTACTGAATGCTTGGAGTCGCAGCGATCGCGCCATTGTCACTGACTTACCTGGCACCACTCGCGATGTGGTTGAATCGCAGTTGGTAGTTGGTGGGATACCTGTACAAGTGCTAGATACGGCAGGAATTCGGGAAACGGCTGATCAAGTGGAGAAAATTGGTGTGGAGCGATCGCACCGTGCAGCACAAGATGCTGACTTAGTATTGCTCACCATTGACGCTTCGGCAGGTTGGACTGTAGATGATCAAGAAATTTACGAGCAAGTGCAACATCGCCCGGTGATTTTAGTAATTAACAAAATCGACTTAGTCGAAGAAGATAATAAAGCAACTCTTCAATCCAAAATCTACAATCTAAAATCCAAAATTCTTACATCTGCCGCCCAAAATCAAGGAATTGAATCCTTAGAAAAAGCGATTCTTGAAGCCGTTCACACCGACAACCTCAAAGCGGCTAACCTGGATGTAGCCATTAACCAACGCCAAGCAGCAGCTTTAACTCAAGCGAAAACATCACTACAACAAGTGCAAGAGACAATTGCCCAACAGTTACCCTTAGATTTTTGGACAATTGATTTGCGAGGTGCCATTCAAGCCTTAGGAGAAATCACGGGTGAGGAAGTGACGGAATCAGTACTTGATCGGATTTTCAGTCGCTTTTGCATTGGCAAGTAGCATGGAAGTTAAAAAGAAAAAGTCAAGAATAGCATAACAGCAGTTTTCGAGTCAGTGAAGTACATGTTTTTTGTAGGGGCGCACCGACGTGCGCCCTTTCTGTATGTTTCATCAAGTTGCAAATTGCTGTAAGTTTTAACGCAAAGCACGCAGAGGGTAACGCAGAGAGCGCAGAAGTTTTGGAGGAGGATGTTTCATTATTCCGGTACAAAGGAAAATGAAATGACTCCTATTTTCCAGACGGAATTGAAGTAATACAAGTCGCCTGTAGCACCACCAAATCCTTAGTCGGAAAAACAGAACAGCGTTCTGCAATGCTAGGTAAAACAGGAATAATTCCTTGCTCCCACTGCCTACGAGCCTCTGTTGTAGCCGGATATTGTTTGAGCCAGCGATTATTGAGCTCTGGAGGAGCTTGTTTTTGACTGGAATTTTGACCTGAATAGGCGGTAAGGTAAGCACGATCTACTATCCAAAAATCAACTCCGTATTTTTGAATAAAGCTCTGTACTTGGTTAATCTCAGGGCTGTATTGAGCATTAATCAAATCGATCGCACGCTGTCGAAACTGGCTGTAATAGCCCTTATGGTAAGGCAGAGCATGTTCTCGTGAGACTAAAATAGAGCGCTTTGAAAAGCTTGGTAAGTCCTCAGTTCCTCGTGCCAAAGACGCAATCAAGGTGTCTTTAGGTTGCTGCAAGAAAAACTGATAAAGTTCTGGTACTTCACCCACCGAGTACAAAAGAGTTCTAGGTAAGGAGAAACCGCTTGCTTTTAACAAAACTGGGTAGAAAATAAGTGTAGCGCTGAGCAGTGCTGTTAATGCTAGCGCCCAAAACTGTCGCTTCGGCGGTTGGGAGTCGCTTCGATCGCCTACCCACCGAAAAATCGCATCCAACAAGACAATCGCTGCGATCGCGCCCGCTAAGGCTGTCAAGATGCGGATACTATATTGTGTGTATCGGCTTGGTAAATAAAGTTTAAACAATAACGCATGAGCTGCAATAAATAAACCCCAAGAAACTAAGGCGATTTGAGCTAATACGGCAATATTGCTGGTAATTTCTCTAACTAGGGGAAAGCGGGATGGATGGCGCAACTCGTAGAGCAACAATAACGTCAAGCCTAGTAGCAGCAAAGGTAAATAGAAGTAGGGCAAACGCGCCCACTCATAGGGGAAAAGTCCACTGCGATCGGCATAAAGCCAAAACTCGAAGGGACTATCTAGAAAAAAGCGAGCTCGTCCTGCATCCGCAAATTCTGGCATCATTCTCGCTTCAGCCACTGAGGTAGCAGGGCCAAATTGGGAAGACTCTAAGACTAGAGGTAATAGCACTAACAATGTTACACCTAAGCCAGCCGCACACAAGAGATAATCGCGGCGATCGCAAGACAGCCTCAGTTTTCCTGCTTCCCAGTGCACCACTCGCACCACTAAGACTCCAGCACAAATCAGCAGGGTAGAGGGGTAAAATAATCCTTGCAGAGCTAGTGCTACCAGACAAGGCAAGAGCGATCGCCGCAGTAAATAGTACAAAAATGCCAGAAAAAGCGGATACATAAACGCTCTGGGGGTACCAGATACCAAGTCATCTTTTAACCAGAGACTTTGGTTGAGAAGGAGTGTAGAAACAAAACCTGCGGCGGGTATAGGCAGTAATTGCAAGGCAACATTAAAACAGTAAGCTGTGGCAATTAATCCCAACATGATTGGCAGCCATTTATTGAAAATCATTGGGTCAAACCCGATAGCGGCTGCCAGATGATAAATAACTTTATAACCGGCTGGAGCGACTGATTGAAAATAATCAGCGATTAAATCATTAGGAAACAACTCTGGATCTAAAAACCGCTGCATCCAAAAAACATGCTGCCGTGCATCGTCTTGCACGACATAGGGGCTACTAAAGGCTTCTCGGAGTCCAATTAAGCCGAACATAGCGGCACAAGTCAGGCTTAAACTCAACCAGAAAATGACCTGGGGACTGGCAGTTTTATCGGTCGGAGTTGTTAAAAATTTACGTAGGTGCATTGTTACCCCGTCTAGAGGAGTTAATGATTGGCGTTGATGTACGTTCGTTATGCTATTTGTTTTACTCCGAGCTGCTTTTGCAAGAGTTTCACGGTTGAGACGTTTGCGCATCTAACTCAAGGATGAGATTCAAAATTGTAAAGGCATATTTTCAAAATAGGTGCTGACTTCTAGGGATTTTTGCACCTAACATGGCTTATGCAAAATAGAACCTACGCATTTGCCCCCCAGCCCCCCTCGCTCTGGGGGGAGTAAAGATCTTGTTCCCCCCAAGCTTGGGGGGTTAGGGGGACTAATCGACGGATATTGCGTAAGTCCTACAAAAAAGACTTTGCCGACGCAATCGAAGCAGCTTTCAGATAAAATGCAACCCATAACCCAAGCTGAGAAGCAAGCAAACATGCAGGAGAGTACACGATTGGGTGAAGATTTTTGGGCGAAGCGAGAGCAGATGGAGGCAGCGTGTCCAGCTTTTTCGCTAGTCCTCCCCGTTTATAACGAAGAGGAAGCGATCTCCTTCACCCTCGATCATCTCCATGAAACCCTTCGCTCTGCTGGGTGTGAATATGAAATTCTTGCCGTCAATGATGGTTCTAAAGATCGCACAGGCGAGATTTTACACTCTCGTAGTGACATTCGGCTTGTGGAACACCGCCGGAATCGAGGATATGGCGCCGCCCTCAAAACGGGAATTCGCAATGCCAAGTATCCCTTAATCGTGATTACCGATGCCGATGGTACCTATCCTAACGAACGGATTCCTGAATTAGTAAGGCTGGCAGCCCAAGCTGATATGGTTGTTGGTGCTAGGATTGGGGCGAATGTTGAGTATCCAACCATTCGGAAAATTCCCAAGTGGTTTCTCGTCCGGTTCGCGCAGTGGGTGGCACAATCTCCTATTCCAGATTTGAATAGTGGGTTGCGTGTGTTTCGCAAAAGTACGGTGGAAAGATTCTTAAAAATCCTACCCGATACCTTTAGTTTTACCACCACCATCACTCTTGCCATGCTAACGAACAACTATATTGTTCATTATGAACCGATTGACTATCGGTATCGGGTGGGGAAAAGCAAGATTAAACCCATTCGAGACACCTTACGTTTTGTTCAGTTAATCTTGCGAACAGGCGTGTATTTCGCCCCTTTGAGAGTGTTCCTGCCCTTGGCTATGGTATTCTTTATAGGCTGCATGTTTACACTCTTTCAGGATATTTTCGTCCGAGAAGATTTAACGGAGAGGACGCTAATTCTCTTTATCGCAGCAACTCAAACTGCCATGTTCGCTCTGTTAGCAGACATGATTGACAAGCGGACTTAAAGAGGTTCATTAGACCTCCTGCATGAATAGAATTATTTATTGCCCTCCTAGCCCCCCAACTTTGGGGGGAACCGGATTCAAAGTCCCCCAGGATTGGGGGAATTAGGGGGCGTTTCATGATTTATGCAGGAGATCTATTGTTCTATTAAGTAGTCGCTCCTGAACTCCGTACACTCATAACCCATGAAAATCTCTAACCTTTAACCTACCCTACTCGCTACGCGCACCCTGGAATACGTCTCGCTGCGCTAACGCAAACGGGAACGGCTACGCCGAACAACCTTCAACCTTCCACCAATTGGTTTCCTTCTGCCTTCTGCCCTCTGCCTTCCCTTCAACAACTATTTAGCTATTAAGTTTAGATTTTTTGATAAATAAATAAATCTCATCACGCTCGTAACTCAGTTGAAAGGATTCATTCTTCTTAAATTGTGCGGCTAAATTAGCGGCGTACTCTTTCGTCATCAGCCAACCCGAATGAGCGGCATCAAGCAACACATAATCAATGTCTGCCATATTAACCGTTGAAGCATGAACGACATCGGCAGTTGGTGTCTCGCTAAAAACTAGCTTCACAAGGGGTCGGTGAGTTAAATGGGGAGCAAGACGGTTTGCTGTTAAAACACCTCCTTGAGGTTGGATCAGCGCCAGGGCTTCTCGTTTCGCTTGCCAGGTATTGAGGTTAGTTGGGTAAGATGTCCAGAAATGTTTATAGTTAGTTAGGGCGAAGAAACATAACAATGACCATAAGATAATTAACCGACTATTTCGCAGCCATCCCTGACCTGATGCCAGCGTGGAAATGACAGCTACGACTAAAAAAGGAATGACTGGCAATGTGTATTGGACACCAATGTTTCGTTGCTCTGGATTGACAGAAAGAATATTAAGTGTAAGGGTTGGTAGGGCTCCAATCAACGGGGTTAGATGCTGCGGGAGCAGACCCCAAATCACGGGAACAAATACCTGAAACAGATATCGTGAACTCCCTCGAACATTGATCGTTTCTAATATTAACCCTGGTTTGAGGAGCAAGTTTTTAGCAATCTCTGGAACTGAGTGGCCAAGATAGCCATAGCGAGACACCGCAGCAGGTTCAGTACCGCTGAAGCTGGGAATAATGATTTGAGTGACAACGATAAACCAGGTAATACTCAGCACAAGCGCGATCGCACCACACCGACGTTTTTTCTCAAACACAAGTAGCCAAAACCCCATTGCCGCCACTGTCAGGGAAATTACGTCCTTACAACCCAACACAAAGATGATCGCAACCGTAAACCACCCCACTCGATTGAGACGCGCTGCTAGAATAGCGCCTAAGAGTACGGGGAGTGCCATGACTTCCGGGTGGAAATCGAACAGATTGACATTGGAAACTACCGGATACAGGAGATACACGGCTGCGATCGCGAGGGCTTGCGATGGTTTCAAACCTGCCTGAAGTGCCAAACTCCGAGTGGGCCAAGCCCCCAAGGCTAGAGCAACCGCTTGTACAGCAAACAGCCAGTGAACATCAGGGTAAATTTTGTACAGTAACCCTAGTGGATACACTGAAAAAGCAGCATGATTACCTAGATGGTGAAACCCTAAAAAAGAGGAAATAGGGGGTTGTCCCTGACTAATCAAATAAACAACTTGGTCATAAATTCCTAAGTCAAATGCGCTTGTATCAAAAATCACATGTCGTACACTGCTAACACTGAAAAAAATCAGGGCACTTACGCCAATCATCAATCGTAGAGTACCTATCTTGAAGAGTAGTTTTTTCATGGTTCGCCAGTTAGTCTTCAAGAGTTGAGTGTCCTATCCCTATAAGGGGGAATCCGTTAAGCTTCTTTGTTTAAAAGAATCGATAGTGCAGCTCAATAAAATTTTATTCTGAAGCCTAGCTTTCGGGGCTGACTCTACACAGTTCGTATTCAGATGTTCTCAATTTGTAGGTTCCCTCTATTTTGGCGGGAAGCAAATATATCACATTTACAACCGCCTCGTCTTAAATTTATAAGGATTCAACTAACAGCTATGAATCTTAAATTTGTCCTGCTTGCGCTTATCACTTTCCTAGTGATTGGATTCTACTCTCTATCCCTGAATTTACCAGGTTCGTTTTCTACTAAAGCATCTGCCCCTAGTTTTTATGTTCAGGGTCGTCATCTTTATTCGCCAGATGGAGAAAAAGTTATCCTGCGTGGAGTCAATCGGATGGCGGTTTGGGCAGAACCAACAGGCTATTTGACGTTACCTGAAATTGAGAAAACTGGGGCTAATGTTGTGAGAATCATGTGGATGATGGGAAAATCGGCTGCTGAATTTGATGAAATTCTCAGCAGAACATTTGAATTAGGCATGATTCCCATCATTGAACTTCATGACGCTACGGGCAAATGGAACAAACTCCCAGAGATAATAGATTATTGGGTTAATCCAGCTACTGTTGCTGTACTCAAACGTCACGAACCCTATTTAATAGTCAATATTGCTAATGAAGCTGGAAATTTTGTTTCTAATAAGGATTTTATAGAAGGCTATAAATCAGCCATCAATCGGATGAGAGCAGCGGGTATCCATGTCCCTTTGATTGTTGATGCAACTCGATGGGGAAGAAATATCGACCAACTACTGGTTACTGCTCCCTTCGTGCAACAGAACGACCCTGACCATAACTCAATATTTTCCATTCACTGGTATCACGGCGACAACAATAAGGAAAGAATAACTAAAGCCCTTGAGAAGGCTGTCATTTTAAATATTCCCTTGATTGTCGGAGAATTCGCTCATCAAGACGGTTGTCATGGCACTATTGCCTACAAACACATTATGAAAGAGTCTCAACGGTTAGAAATCGGATGGCTAGCTTGGGAATGGGGAGGGGAGCCTCATAATACTTGTCGTGACTTGGATATGACACCTAGCGGGCGTTTTGATGATTTACGGGGGTGGGGGAAAGAGGTCGCTGTAACTGATGCAAATAGTATCAAAAACACCTCAGTTCGACCTCGATATATGCTCAAAAAAAGAAGTTAATGGCTTTTGTCTGACTTCAATTTTAAGAATTAAGCGTTGTTATATAACAGTCCTATTTGTTGGTGAGAAATAACTAACCACAGAGGACACAAAGGACACAGGGGAAGATAAGAGAGAGTTGAGTTTCATAACTGATTTAGTCTTGCTATATTGAAATCCTCTTTTACAGCAGATTGCAGGTTTATGAAGTACAGTAACAGTATTTTGTAATAGCAGAGAACTGGCATAAAAAAGCTTTAAAAAGCAACCGACCAAGCCTGGGACATCTGTGAACCTTACATGCATAAGTAGTGACACGAACCCTTATATGGGGCTATACAGGACTGAAGCCGTTTCTAAGATTTGTTGCACAGAATCGTCAGCGAGTAGTTCAGGGCATGTTAGGTTAACTCGTCGTCCAATCAAGACTTCAAGCTCTTCTTCTAGGTGAACGATGCAAGCCCAGCCAGGTGTGTACCAGGGCTGAAACTCAGCAAAAAGATCAACAGCGCTTTTGGGTGTGACGTCATCGTTCAGGGCTGAGCCAAACAGCGACAATCTGCTAATAGAATGGTTTTGGCAAAATTCAGCAAGTTCGTCCTTGGAAAAGTTAATCGCTACAAGTTGAGTCATGATTAGGTTTCTCTGAATCGAGGCTTGAACGATTGGTTAGCTCTCGGCTGAGCGCTTAAAAGACGTCTGCTCCCTGAAACTGCTGCAATTTTTGAGCATTGACCGCTTCCCCACAAGTGCGAGGCGTTGGGAAAATCTTACCCGGATTGGCTAACCCTTTAGGATTAAATACCTGTTTAACCCACTGCATGGTTTCCAAATCTGTTTCGGTAAACATATCTGGCATAAAACATTTTTTATCGGAACCAATTCCATGTTCACCGGAGATACTACCACCTACTTTTACGCAAAGTTTCAGGATTTCTCCTCCCAATTCTTCCACCTTATGCAGAGCTCCCGGAATTGAATTATCGTAAAGAATCAGAGGATGAAGGTTACCATCACCAGCATGAAACACATTAGCGATCGCGTACCCATATTTCTTACTCAACGCTTCAATTTCTTTGAGAACACCTGCTAATTGAGTACGGGGAATCACCCCATCTTGAACGAAATAATCCGGACTGACATGACCGGCAGCGGCAAAGGCGGCTTTGCGACCTTTCCATAATTTCAGTCGAGTTTCTGGGTCAGTTGCTGTTGTAATATTTCGCGCCCCATTCTTTTTACATAGTTCGGTAATCCGCTGTTTATTTGTTGCCACTTCTACCTCTAAGCCATCCAGTTCAACTAATAGGATGGAACCCGCATCTCTGGGATAACAACCTGTAGCAACAACATCTTCTACTGCATTAATGCTGAGATTATCCATAATCTCCATGCCAGCCGGGATAATCCCAGAACTGATAATATCAGCAACAGCAGTACCAGATTCTTCGACCGTGGAAAAGTCGGCTAGCAGAACACAAATGGATTCTGGTGTTTTAAGAATTCGCAGGGTAATTTCTGTAGCGATACCTAACGTGCCTTCGGAACCGACAAATAAACCCGTGAGGTCGTAACCCGGCATTTCTGGCACTGAGCCTCCAACATCAACAATTGAACCATCTGGGAGTACCAGCTTTAAACCCAAGACGTGGTTGGTGGTGACGCCGTATTTGAGGCAATGGACACCGCCAGAGTTCTCAGCCACATTCCCACCAATGGAGCAAACAATTTGGCTGGAAGGGTCGGGTGCGTAGTAAAAACCAGCACCGCTAACCGCTTGCGTCACCCAGTTGTTGATAACCCCCGGTTGCACAACCACGCACTGGTTTTCTAAGTCAATGTCCAGAATGCGCTTCATCAAGGCAGTAACAATCAACACACAATCTTCTACAGGCAATGCACCCCCCGATAACCCTGTGCCTGCTCCTCGTGCCACCCAAGGAATTTGGTTGCGATCGCAAATTTTCACCGCCTCTGCCACTTGCTCAGTAGTGCGTGGTAGCACCACCAACGCCGGACGTTGACGATAGCTGGCTAACCCGTCGCATTCGTAGGTCAGTAATTCCTCTTTACGCCGAACTACACCGTCTTTACCAACAACCGCTTCAAATTGCTTGATGATATGTTTCCAGTTGCGTTGTTTTTCTTGAGTAATCATAGCTGGCTCTATTTGAACGCATTAATCTTAGAAGCGTCTAGGTTTAATGATGATTTAGATCGTCCTATAGGTAGATAGCCGCTCCTGCCATTGGATAGAAAATCAAATTTATCATATGCTAAATTGGCTCCATTCTATGCAGCCTACTACGAACGCTGTGCCGCTTAAACAAGCCTCTTCGCTTAAACAACCCCTGTTTGGTTGCCTTGTCCGTGAATTGAGGGGTTTAACAAAACTGACTCAGGGACAGTTCGCCGCTGCGATTGGCGTGAATTATGTCACGATCAGTCGCTGGGAAACGGGTCGGATTCAACCGTCTGAATTGGCATTGCGCCAAGTTCAAAGCTTCATTGAAAAACTAAGTCGATCGGCTGCTCAACCGATTCAAGATAGAAGCAAAGAGCTTCTCGCAGAGTATTTTGCCGAGACGCAGGAATAAGGAAAGAAAATGGAGATGGTGGTGGCAGAGGAGCTGTTTGCTGGTGGGGGCGAGATGGGAGCCTTGATGCGATCGCTCGACTGGTCGCAAACACTGCTGGGTTCCGTCTCAGAATGGACGCAAAGTTTGAAGACAGCGCTCAGCATCATTTTGACTTCTCGCTACCCGATGTTTATCTGGTGGGGAGCTGAGTATGCCAACCTCTACAACGATGCTTACCGTCCTATCCTTGGTGCTAGCAAGCATCCTCAATTTTTAGGACAGTCGGCTAAGGACTGCTGGGCAGATGTTTGGGATGTGGTAGGGCCGCTCGCCGATAGCGTCCTCACAACAGCTCAACCTACCTGGTCTGAGAATTTGTTGCTACTGATGGATCGCAATGGTTATCTAGAAGAAGCCTACTTCACCTTCTCCTACAGCCCTGTGCGAGATGAGAGTGGGGGAGTTGGGGGAGTCTTCTGTGCAGTCACTGAGACGACAGAACGAATTATCGGAGAGCGGCGGCTGCGGACATTACGAGAACTGGCTGCCAAGACCGCAGAAGCTAAAACTGTAGAGAAAGCGTGTCAAATTGTCACGACAACCTTATCCATCAATCCCCATGACATCCCGTTTGCCTTGCTTTATCGGGTCGAACCGGATGGAAAACAAGCGCGCTTGGCAGGAGCAACTGGAATTGAAGCGGGTACAGTTGCAAGTCCCGAGCAGGTTGACTTATTACAGGAAAGCGAAGTCGATCGCTGGAATTTGGCAAGAGTCAACCGGACGGGTAAAGCTGAATTAGTCAGCGATCTGCCGAAGCGGTTTGGTGTGTTACCAAAAGGAGCCTGGTCGGATTCGCCAACCGAGGCTTTGGTCATACCCATTGCTCAATCGGGAAAGGCACAGCGAAGCGGATTGCTAGTTGTTGGGATTAGCCCTCGACGGGAATTTGATGACGATTACCAGGGTTTCTTCGATCTGATTGCCAGCAATGTGGCAACAGCGATCGCCAATGCGGATACTTACGAAGCGGAACGCAAACGGGCAGCCGCTTTAGCAGAGCTAGACCGTCCTAAGACAACCTTCTTCAGCAACATCAGTCACGAGTTTCGAACTCCGTTAACGTTGATGCTGGGTTCTGTAGAAGAAATCCTGGTGGGGAACGATCCACTCTCGACCCATCAACGGGAACAATTGGAAGTTGCTCAACGCAACAGCTTGCGATTGCTGAAATTGGTCAACACCCTCTTAGATTTCTCTCGCTTTGAAGCGGGTCGCATCCAGGCGGTGTATGAACCCACCGATCTCGCCACATTCACCCGCGAACTCGCTAGTGTGTTTCGCTCTGCCATTGAACGAGTGGGAATGCAATTGGTTGTGGACTGTCCTCCTTCGCCGGAATTGATTTATGTCGATCGCGATATGTGGGAGAAAATTGTGCTCAATCTGCTCTCGAATGCATTGAAATTTAGCTTCGAGGGCAAAATTACGGTAGCATTGCGCTCTGGCACTGACCATGTGGAACTGGATGTCAGCGATACGGGTATTGGGATTCCAGAAAACGAATTACCCCGTCTGTTTGAGCGGTTTCATCGCGTACCAGGAGCACGAGGAAGAACCTACGAGGGGTCAGGG
>DATNPV010000235.1:0-16428 GCA_036703055.1 Waterburya sp. | reverse complement strand
TGGAGGTGATCCAGTTGCAGAACTGTTCCCATACATTGGAGCTACGCTCGCGCTGTAATGTGGTTGTCATGTTCTGAATAATGGCTTAATAAATTGTCTAGGTTCAGTGGACTGCTTTGTGCTTGTCCATCTTTAAGTTACCCCATTTGTTTCGTTTTGTAAAGCATTTTTGAGTGGTTACTCTCATATTTATGAATTTGGTTTTCATAAATCGCCTGCGTTCCTGAGGCTGAGAGGCTGATAGTCCCAGTTTTGTAAACAAAAATTTACATTTAAGCGTAAGGCGACGCTTGCTCACGGGAAAAAGTAAGCTTGCTTCCTGTGCAGCGAAGCTTAGCATCGGTTAGGGGAGAGTATAGGCTGCGCGATCCGCGAACGGCTAAAATTCCTGAGACGGTGTCTAAAAATCCAGCTTTGACAAGATTTTTGGGATATCTAAGGCTAAAAACTGGTTGACTGGCTTGTACATCCAGTAAGTAGGTGACATAACATCGCCGCCAATTCTCTCAAACCCTAAAGTCAGCGCTAAGCTCTCATCGCTGTAAACGGGGTGGATAATCATCAGGTATAAGTCGCAAAGGTTGGGAAAGTCAGCCTGCATAGCGACTAGGGTTTGCTGTAAATCCTGTAAAAAGCGAGACACCGTTTCCCGGTTATTGTAAGGAGCATCGATCTTCCAACTGCGTACAAAGACAGCACGGCAATCTGGATCGGGGGGGATAGCCATTTGCAGCGTGTCGATATCGGAATTAGAGGCTAGATGCAGGGTTTTGCAAGGAGGGAGAAAGAAATTCTTCTCAGACTCAACGGCAGTAGGATAAAGAGCATAAAAGCCTACAGGGTTGCCTACAGGGTTAGAGTCATCACAGCGACGCAAAACTCGCATCCCTTTTGGGTATTCTTTAACCCAACGGCGCAAGACATTAACAATCTTGAGTTTGACAGCAGCCGTGTCGGTGTTGAGCCACAGGTAGAGACGAGATAGAAAATTCGCGACGAGGACAGCATCATTGTGACTAAAGGCATCAATTTTGAGCTTTACTGGCTCGGGTGGTTGCGCTGGTAGCGGCGGCTTCGGCTGATACAGGATTTGTAGACAAAGCGTATTGCCATCAAATTGTTTCTGAATTACCCCCAAGTCGCGCAGGGTATCAACCATCATGCCAGCCGAGCGATCGCTTCCTCTGCCTTGCGGTTGGTCACAATAGAATAGTGCAGCCGCTTCCTGATGGGTACAAGAGACAAAACCTTGGGGTAGGGACAGTTCTGATAGAGGCAGCTTTACCTCTTTTTTAAGTCTGCGCTGCTGCTTGAGAAGTAAATAAGCCCACAATCGCACATAACATTTAGCTCGACACCAAGTTCTGATCACTTGTTCTTCGAGGAGCCTTGAAATGTATTTGTCCTGTTGCTCAATCGGAAACCATTGATTGATTGATTCTGGCCCCATATCTCCCTCGCCTGCATGTAGCAGAGCTAGTGCTTCGCGTGAGCGATCAAGATTTACTCTTCTAAATACTAAGATTTCGTAGCGACTTAGCCAAATAAAAAAATCCTATATAACTTCACCCTACTTCAGCTCACTTCATCCCCCTTCACCTGGCAGGGCCTAATCCAGGGATTTTGGGGTATCGTATCCTACGACTGGCTCCTGGCAGATCAGCCATTCAAAATTCGAAAGGTGCGTTGCAACACACCTCACACCTTCATACCTACTGCACAGGGCGTTGCACAATTAAATTTTCATTAGAGTTAGCAAAACCCTGTTGCATCGAATTCAGAGGTATGATGTTGAACTTCTTCCGGACTTCAACCAGTGGCGTTTTCCAGTCAGTTTTAATGTCCCAACCCATGATGGGTTTGGCTTGTTTACCCATCTTGAGAACTTGCCTCACCTCTCGGAAATTGCACATACCCGTTAGTAATCCTAAGGTTACTACAATCGCGCTCGTGGGACGAAAGACTTGAGCGCGAGTGAATATCTGAAGTAACAATTCATCATGGGGTGAACAACCGAACCCTGTAAGAACATGCCAGACATCATGAGTTCGCTGAATCCAATCTCCACTGTTGAGCGGGTCAAAGCCGTTATTATCAAGAAATTGGGCTACTTCGCGACCCAATGTGTCGTTAGGTAGCTGACGTAATTCTTCCAATTCTTCTACAGTTATGGTGAATTCTTGAGCAAGGTTAATTTGAGGATTAATGATTTGAGCAATCTTCAAAACGATTTTTAACCAAAATGGCATGATGAAATCACCCCTGGTATAAGCACTAAGGACTGTAATGGGTAGATAAATTTTGCTGTAACGTTGTACAGTCACGGACTCGGTTAAAAAATTAACCTCTTGGTAAGTTATGGCTTTAGCTTCACTACTCCAAAAAGACTTGGCTTAAGAAAGTGGAGATTGTTAATTTTGTATGAATTGCTCTGCTCAGCTAATGTGGTTCATTTTTCTGGGCAATTCCCTTTTGGTAAAGGCTTCAGCACCCGATTTCATGCCATTTGAATGCTCATTAGCTTATATTTGGGAGCCAGCACCCCTATAATTCCACCACAAGCTCCACTTCGTGGTTAATTTTGACTGTGTAGGTCTATTACCCTATCAGCTTTGCTTTGACAATTTATGCCAGAAATCTAAAGATTGATTCCAAAGATTTTTTTCTAGCTGTAGTATATCTGTAGCTTATAGAAATATTTCCACGTTCGATAGTACCCTAATGAGTACTTTTACTCCAGAGAATCACTGTCTCCAACAAAAACATGGCAGCTGGGAATAGGCTTCGCGATGGGTGCAGGCGACAAACCCGTCTGGAATTGTTAATTGAGTCAACGGTTGTCTCAACCGTTCTCCTCATTCTTGCCGTTGCTTCAGGAGTAGATACGTCCATAACCGCACAAAACATTCAGCGCGACGACGAGTTAAGCCAACTCGCCTGGGATTCAGGAGCATTGAAACGTAGTTGCGTTGTTGTTCTAAAGGAAACCACTGATCGATTAATTCTGGATTCATATCCCACCGTTCGTTGAACGTATAGAGCCTTTGGTAAAGCAAATCTTTGCGTTGTCGCTTTCGTGCTTATCGTCTGTTTCTGTTCAATTGATACCAGGAGTCTTATCTACCAACACTTAAATGAGTGAAGGTAAAACTTAGTAAATTGTTTAAAAATTACTAAAGGAAGGAATGAACTCCCTGCATTCTAGTCATTTATATCAACACCCTAAATTTCTCTAATTTCATATTTTATTAGCAAAAGCATTTGAGTAAAAAAAAACTTCACCCTACTTCAGCTCAGTTCACCTTTCCTCAGGTGATGCAATAGAATTCGGAAAGTTTGGGAAATCTCTAACTTACTCCTTGTAGCTACACAAATCCGAGCATCAAAATAGTTTTAACACTCAACTGAGAAGTATCGGACTGGCTTAACTTCTCAGGGAAAATTTGAAGGAGTTTCACAAAACCCATGTTGGCATCCAAACTGAATGGTCATCTCGAACCCCTTCCAAGAGGCAGTTTTTCTGACAAACAGCTCAAAGTGCCTCATTCTCAAAATTCAAAACCGCCGTATTTCCTGCAAGCTATTATTGAAGGGTTCGTAGACGGAGTTTTAATCTTAACCGAAACAGGGGAATGGGTTCATACCAACGAATGTGCGCGTCGAATCTGTCGCCAGCTTTCCTCAGAGCGATTCCAGCACAATTTAGTACCCTCATCAATTTGGCAAATTTGCTCAGCGCTAATCGAGAGTCGTGAACTCTTCCCCGATCAATCCATGATTATTGAGGCGGAAATTGACACCAATGAAGCTGCTGTTTTGCGAGTTCGCGTCCGATGGCTAGACTTAGAGGGAAGTCCTAATCCTTACTTATTAGTGACTCTTGAAGACCGAAAACAGTCTACCCAAAAAGCCGCGATCGCTGAAGCCAAGAAATATGACTTAACTCCGCGTGAAGCAGAAGTTTGGCTACTCCGTCGGGCTCATTACTCATACAAAGAAATCGCTGCCAAACTTTACATTACGGTGAATACCGTTAAGAAACACTTAAAAAGTGTTTATGCTAAGCAACAAGTCAACCTTTGGAGCGAGGAGGAGCTGGAAATCGGTTAAATATTAGATCTTGCACCACTTTCAATAAAGCTTTTTCATGTAGGGTGGGCACTGCCTGCTAGAACTGGAAAAGCCTATTGTCTCGTTGGTATGCAGTGCCCACCTAAAGGGTTTTGAGAATGCTGCAAGATTGCCAGTTCCCTCAAAATCGTCAGGTGGTCATTGCTCACGATAACCCTTCCAGCCCTGACAACAATTCGTTTCTAGGTAATGCCCACCCTACAACTGAGTTAAATCCGATCTGGCAGCAGCATTGCAATTGACCCCACCCCAGCCCTCCCCCTGGCAAGGGGAGGGAGTTTCAAGAGTTCCCATCCCCATACACAAAAACTGTAATTTGGTCGGATACGTCACACTTCTAAATATACGCTTGTGTGATTATCCGAACTTTATGGCAGTTTCTAACTTGCGAATCGTTACCTACAGTCCCGCTTATACGCTGGTTCCGACCTATGAGTGCTTTAACCGCTGTACTTACTGCAATTTTCGTACTGACCCAGGTGTCAGCCCTTGGTTGTCTCTGTCCCAAGCAGAGAGTAAGTTAAGACAGCTTCAGAGTCAGGGGGTGTGTGAAATTCTGATTCTGAGTGGTGAGGTGCATCCTCGCTCATCACGGCGCTCAGAATGGTTTCAGCGAATTTATGATCTGGGTGAACTCGCGCTGTCCTTGGGATTTCTGCCCCATACAAATGCTGGCCCCTTGAGTTTTGAGGAGATGAAGGTACTCAAGGCGGTGAATGTGTCGATGGGGTTAATGCTCGAACAGCTTACACCTGAGTTGCTGCAAAGCGTTCACCGCCATGCACCGAGTAAGATACCAGGGGTTCGTCTACAACAATTAGAATGGGCGGGGGAGTTGCGGATTCCGTTTACGACAGGGTTGCTGTTGGGAATTGGGGAGACTCCAGAGGATTGGTGGGAAACGTTGGGTGCGATCGCACAGGTTCACACTACTTATGGTCATATCCAAGAGGTCATTTTGCAACCCTATAGTCCGGGAAGTCATGAGGCTTGGAGTGCTGCTGCTTTTAACCTGTATCAGTTACCAGAAGTTGTGGCGAAAGCGCGTGAGATTTTACCATCGGATATCGCGATTCAAATTCCTCCTAATTTAATCGCTGACACGGTAGGGGCGATACCCTACCCTTCAGGAAGAGCTTCGCCCAACGGGAACGCCGAGGGCGTATATGAATCGCCCCTACAGGCATGTTTAGAGGCAGGAGCTAGGGATTTGGGGGGAATTGGGCCAAAAGATGAGGTAAATCCCGATTATCCTCATCCCACTGCACAACAATTAAGGGAAATATTGGCACTTGGGGGGTGGGAATTGGTGTCGCGTTTGCCGATTTATCCTCAGTATGACAGTTGGTTGTCACCGAGGTTGCGATCGGCGGTTGAAGGGTGGCGGACTAGTGCATTATCCGTTAGTGGGAGTGAAACATTTTCTAGCCCCTAAAGTGGCTGAAAAGCCCTCTGGACAAGGAAAAGAATCCGATGGCCTATAAAAACCCTTGGAGTCCTTTTGAACACTATATTTATAGCCATTCTCAATTGAGCGAGGTACAGTCGTAAGGGCGAACGGCGGTTCGCCCTTACAGTGGGCGTATTCCATGCCACTGAAAACCGCTGTAGTTCCATTTAAACTGAAAAGCTTTCTATATCAGGGTTTGAAGCTATTTTAGCTTCAGTGTTTGTCTAGGTCTTGTTAGATAGATTTGATCGATGATCAACGATCAGGAATTTCTATACGGTGCTGCATTGTTGCGGCTAATTAACTATGGAAGCAGGATTACAATTATCCATACCTCTTCGATACATCCTTCACTTTATCTATTGGAAACAGATAGTAATAAGTCGGCTGTTCTCTTCAAAGTTTCAAAAAAACCGAAATCTGCATGGTCTTTTACCTTAAGTAGTCAGGAAGAATCAGCGCTGGCTACACTGCATAGTAAGTATCCTAAGGTTTCAATATTCATAGCCCTTATCTGTCACAAAGACGGTATCTGCTGTATAGCTGAGGAACGCCTTCGGAGTGTTTTAGACACAGATACTGGTGTCAACGGTCAGCACATATCGGTGTCTAGGTCAACACGCGGTAGCTATCATGTAAGTGGTCCAGGCAGGCAGCAGATGGAGCAGACTGTGCCTCAGAGCGATTGGCCTCGCGTAATTTTTTCAAATAAAGAAAAAAATCATGAGTGAAATTCCTATTAAAATCGATGGATATTGTATAAACAAGTTTATTGACCGGGTTAGAAGCAAAATTGGGGAGACAGCAGCAGAGCAGTTAAAGCAAACTGCTGTTGAGGTTGTCCAGAACTGCGTTGATGTCTACTCCAAAACATTCGGTTCTGGTGATGTTGGATCTAAAGGTACAGGTATTGTTAGTAAGCCTTATAAGAGTCAAAATAAGGATGACAAAATCCCCGATGGCACTACTGGATTAATTTACGGCAAAGTCCAAAGCGGCAAGACTAATACTACTATTACTACGCTGGCACTTGCTCAAGCTAACCAATTCCGTTGCTTTATTGTATTGACTTCTGACAATACATGGCTCGGTAAACAAACTGCCGATCGCTTCGCTAATCAGCTTAAAGGGGGACCAGTTGTCTTTAGCTGGGAACAATGGAGAACCGATCCAGAAGAATTTGCTAAGCAACTGCTCGACTACATCAATGATACGGGTGTTGTCCTGGTATCCACAAAGAATGTGCGTCACCTCGATAACCTTATTAAGGTTCTCAAGTCTGCTAAAGCCAAAAGCGTACCGACTCTGATATTTGATGATGAGGCTGACAACGCCAGCCCAAACACCAATGAAGCAAAGCAAGCAAAGAAGGGTAAAGATACGGTTCCAGACAGCGCAATTTTTGAAAAAATAGGCAAGATTCGGGAAGAAGTTACTAATCACATTTATTTGCAGATTACCGCGACTCCTCAAAGTTTGCTCCTACAAAGTCTTGGTCACCCGTGCAGTCCTGTTTTCTGTGCTGCTCTCCCGGAACCGGGCGAGAGTTACATGGGAGGAGATTTATTTTTTACAGAGGACAGCAAATACTGCTGCACAAAAGTTGAACCAGAAGAACTGGATACCTTAAAAAAGCAGGGAGGAAAGATAAACCCCGGTAATAACTGGGATATTCCTCCGGGACTTAGACTTGCTCTGTGCTGTTTCTTCCTGGGTTCAATCTACAAAATGCAATCAGCACAAATTGGAGATGCTAAGTTCTCTTTTCTGGCTCACATCGATCACAAGCAAATTAGCCATAGGAATCTAGAAAAGGTCATTCGTGACTTCGTTGTAAAGCTTGACAAGGCTCTTAGAGGAGAATCATCTGCCAAGCGAACAGAGGCTCTTAAGTGGCTGAAGGAAGCTTATGAGGAGTTAAGCAAAACAGCAAAAAACTTACTACCACTCGATGACCTTGTTGTGGAGCTAGAGCATGAGCTACGGAATGCAATACCAAAGGTTATCGATGCTAGCAATCCAGATAAAGAACCGAAGTACAACCCAGGAATGAACATCCTAATTGGAGGAAATCGCTTAGGGCGTGGCGTGACTATTGAGGGGTTGATGGTTACTTACTATGGGCGCGATCCAAAGCAAAAAGTGATGGATACAGTTCATCAGCACGCACGGATGTTTGGTTATCGACAAGAACTCAAGGCTGTTACCCGTTTGTTCTTGCCTCAGCACATCTTAGAGGACTTCCGCTCCATCCATGAAGCTGATGAAGGTATGCGTCAGGCGATCGGAGACGATCCAACTAACATTAAGATTCAGCCAGTCTGGGTTGGTAAAAAACTTAAGGCAACTCGTTCTAACGTCTTGAATCCAGCAGAAATTGATGCTTTCACACCTGGATCACATATTTTTCCTGATGCTCCACTCTGGAAAAAATCAGATGTGAAGGAAAACACAGAAGCGCTAAATAAACTTCTGGCTCCATACAAAAAAAATGATGAATACTACGAAGTAGACATCGACTTTTTGAGCCAGATACTTTCACATATGCCAAGTAAGCAAATTAGTTTGGGGAAGTGGGAAGACAACCGAATCAAACAAGCGCTCAAAGTACTTAAGGCTAAAGGTATTCAAAATGGAAGGCTCAATATTCGGCGAGGTAAAAACAGTGAAGGTCTTGACTTAACACGCCAGGAGCCTGGTGATTGGACTAGCTATGGTTTTGCTACCAGTCAATGGCTAACGATACCAAAACATAAATACTCAGATGTTCCTACACTCGTTGTTATGTACGAGAAAGGTGAAAAGAAACTCAAATGGGATGAGCAACCGCTGTATCTTCCAATGCTGATTCTGCCTAAAAGTAAGTTTGTCTTCATGTTCAATTACTCAGATGAGCCTAATGAATTGGAGGATGACTTGGACTGGGAGGACAAAGAGACATAATTCCAGTGAATGAGGCAATTAGTTTGGCTCATGCCAGAGGTACGACACTCGCTACAGATAAAAAGCGATCGTACCTCTAGTTTTTGAGATGCGATCGCCCCCACTCCAAACAGCGATAATTAAAGAATCACAGCAATCAATAGGATAGAAAATTCTCCATCTAAAAAGATATCACTACAAATCAAAATCGACTACCCAGAAACCCTACCAGATGCTTTACAGCAGACACGGTAACAGTTTAAACAAGAAGCTAAAATGGCAATGGCAGTGAAGCTGTTTGAAATGAAACGTATCTCATTGGGTATGGCAGCACAACTAGCATAACTGTCATCAATTTTGCACTCGAACAAGCTGGTGAAGGCAGTTAATGAATCTTGCTTAAATATATTAGACTTCTTGCAAAAATCCCTGGCGATTGAAAATCGCGGCTACACAAACAAAGTCCGCCTGCGCGGACTCTATGTTATAAAATATTTTGTCAATACATATCTAGAAAAATGTAAAACAATTGTAATGCTAGTAGATGAATAGTGGCCTCTTCAAACAAAGAGTACTATCGTTGTTTAATTCTTAATCATTTCCGATTTAACACCTATTTAATACTCATGAATACTAGAAAAAATGCGAGTTTTGCCCATATTTTCTCGCTCTCGATTGCCTAATTCTGGCGAAAGGTGGTTGACACAGGATGCACTAATCCTATCGAGTCACCGCAAGAAAACGCGCTCGCTCGTGTTCATTATTCGTAAGTGTTCCCTTGGGGAACTATTGCTTGTCCAGCCACGTCAAACAACCCGTGACGCTCTTGCAAACTTACTGAAGTAGAGAGCGATCGCGAGAACAGAGTTAAAATGAAAAACAGCGCTTTCGAGGGTGCGATCGGCGTGATGTCCCACTGACTACAGAGGCAACAACCATGAACCTGTCGAATCCCAGCAAGACTAGCTACGAAGTCACCCTCAGCCAAGAAGCTTGGGCTGGATTGGAAACAATTGCCAACCAATTTAACGTATCAGTGTCCGAACTCTTTGAACGGATTGGTAGTGGCTTACTTGCGATCGTTGACCCTGATGACGTAGAAGACTTAGAAGATTATCTGAATTTGCAGGCTGTGATCGAAGCCGAGTCAGAAAACCAAGGGCGTACGCCTTCGGAACCTGTTAAACAAGGACTGCGTCTGTAACCTACTAAGCTATTCCACATTTAACGGATCTGTTGAGGCTGGGCATGGAGTACTGTTCTTTAGGCGGCATTAACATTAAATTGACGAAGTTTCGCCGCCTTACCCTAGACTCGGCTAGTCCAGACTCTCTATTAACCCTACGGGACTATTGTTCCTAACGCCCGAAAAACCCTTCAGCAGGGGAACCAAAGATTCGTTTCTCTAGGGAAGAAAGCGGTAAAACAATCGGCCAAAAAATTGTTGCCACGGTCAAGACTTTCCAACAAAATCGTTTGTCTTGCTCTGACAAGCTAGTATCTTGCCTAAATCGTTGAAACCATCTACTGAAATAGTAAATAGCTTTTCCCAAATATAGTGCGGTTAGTATTAAATATATTTCTTGGTAGTTCGCTGCGTCGATCAAATACATCGACATTACCCTTCAATAGTTTTCTGGACTACAGACTGTATAAAGACAAAAGACACCTGCAAAGCCACGTCTCCTGGCTTAACTTTACAGTTCTCTTATCAAAGCTCTATACAGAAGCTTCTCTCCTAAAAGGGGTTTTTGGCATCTGCTTGATTAATATTTTAATAATATTAAGTAATTTTACAAGGTGATCGCAACTACAAAATTGAGTAAATCCTAGCAAGACTACACTAGCTCAGGAGCCTCCTGATGTTGCTCCTCCGTCTAGTAGAGGTAATCTACCTGAGCATTTCAGTACAATAGAATCTATGAATTCAGGAGCCAGGCCACTGGTTATAAACGCGTATCGAGACTATCTACGGTAATCTTCAGGGTTTAAAGTCCAGCCAACTCAAGCAACTACAACGGCTGTATCACCAACGAGTTCCGAGCGATCGCTTGACAACGCCAGAGTTTGCCCAGCGACTAGCAGCGATTAGCGCTGACATCAAACAGCCATTGTGTACCTACGTCAATCGGCGAGGACAAGTGATTCGTGTGGGAGTCGGTACCCCCTCTCAGACTAAGATTCCCCCCCTAGAATTGCCTCGCTACGGTGCAGAACGACTGTCTGGGATTCGCTGCCTTGCCACCCAGCTCAAGTCAGAAACCCCAAAAGAAATGGCCTTAACGGCAATGGTGATTCAGCGATTGGATGCCTTAGTGGTGCTGAGTGTAACCGAGTCAGGATTTGAGCGACGAGGCGGTGGTGCGACGGGTTACGTGAAAGAGACTTACCTCGCTCATTTAGTCCCTGCAACCGAGCCAATCTCTCAAAATCTGGATGACCGCTCTCAGACTTCAGGCTTTGAACTAAGCTGGACGCTATCGTCACCCATGAGCTTGGACATGCTCACGCAGCAGGACTTCCTCGATTTAGTCGAAGGATTAGAGTCTGAATTCCGCCGGGAATTTGTGGCTCAACAGGTTGATGCTGACCAAGACCGGGTGCTGATTGTCGGCTTGATGACGGACAACAGCACAAAAGAGCGCTTTGAAGACGGTTTAGCAGAAATCGCCCGGTTAGTGGAAACGGCAGGGGGAGAGGTGTTGCAGACCATGCGGCAGAAGCGATCGCAACCCCATCCTCAAACCGTTGTTGGTGCTGGGAAAGTCCAGGAAATTGCCCTCACGGTGCAAACCCTAGGAGCCAATCTTGTGGTGTTTGACCGTGACCTTTCACCCGCGCAAGTTCGCAACCTGGAAGTGGAAACGGGTGTCCGAGTTGTAGACCGCACCGAAGTCATTCTAGATATCTTCGCCCAACGCGCCCAATCCCGTGCCGGGAAATTGCAAGTGGAACTTGCCCAGTTAGAATACATGCTTCCTCGCCTCACGGGACGAGGTCAAGCCATGTCCCGGTTGGGGGGTGGAATTGGTACAAGAGGCCCAGGTGAAACCAAATTGGAAACCGAACGCCGTGCCATTCAACGCCGCATTACCCGACTACAACAGGAAGTGAATCAGTTGCAAGCCCATCGCTCCCGCCTACGGCAGCGACGACAGCAGCACGAGGTTCCTACCGTTGCTGTTGTTGGTTATACCAATGCGGGAAAATCGACCCTATTAAATACCCTAACCAATGCCGAGGTGTACACTGCTGACCAACTGTTTGCCACCCTTGACCCCACCACTCGACGCCTACCCATTACTGACGCCGTAACAGGTGAGACGATGGAAATGTTGTTAACGGATACCGTGGGATTTATCCACGAACTGCCTCCGCCGCTTGTGGACTCTTTTCGCGCCACCTTAGAAGAAGTCACAGAAGCCGATGCCGTGCTGCATCTGGTGGATTTATCTCATCCAGCATGGCAAAGTCACATTCGCTCGGTGATGACCATTCTAGGACAAATGCCTATCACACCCGGCCCCATCCTCGTCGCCTTTAATAAGATTGACCAAGTCAACAGTGAAACCTTAGCGATCGCTCAAGAAGAATTTCCTCAAGCGGTGTTCATTTCTGCTAGTGAGCGCTTTGGCTTGGAAACGCTGCGTCAGAAACTGGCTCAATTAATTCATTACGCACTTAATCCTTAGCATAAGTTTTGCAGTTTGTAGCGGGTTGACGCTTAAAGAATATGTTTGACAGATAGGTGGTACGATCAATTACCTTGCTTTGATTAGAGATTACTCCTGGAGGTAGCAGCAAAAGTTTGCTTTAGTTTTTGGAAAGGCATCTTGTTTGTAGCATCGCTCCTGTTCATCAATCAGGCAAGAATAAAAATACAGACTAGCTTGAAAGTTTGATGCTTCATCCCGGCGACGCCGAGATCTTAAGTTTTCTTGAGCAAATCCAGCTGGCTCGAAACCTATCTCTTGGGTTGCGATGCTATCGTCTGCGAACCATGTGCCTGAACCTGGCAAGGTGGCTGAGATTGGATCAAGAACAAATGCGGCAGCTGATTTTCTTAAGCTACTGCCACGGTTTAGGAAAAATTGGTATTCCCGACTCTATCCTGCTCAAACCAGGGACGTTGAGTGAGCAGGAGTGGGTGAAGATTCGAGAATATCCAGAGGTCTCAGAACTGATCTGTAATCAGTTGCCCAGTCTGCGTGAGTTTGCCTCATTAGTGCGCTCTCATCAAGAACGGCTGAATGGCACCGGGTATCCCGATGGGTTGCTGGGTGAGGAAATTCCTTACATTGTGCAGGTCTTCCAACTGGTCAATATCGCGGATGCGATTATCAGTAAACGGCTACATCGCACTCGTAGTACCCCACTGGAACGTCCCTACTGGGTACAGGCCGTTGAGGAAATTACTAAGGAGATGGAAGCTGGGGCGAGGGACCGGACGTTGTGTGAGCAATTCTTCCGGTTCCTTGAGCTTTACTACCGGGGGGGAGGTTGAATTGAGGTTGAAGGCTGGAAGGTTAAAGGTCGGAACTTTCAACTTGCTAACCTTCAACCTATCCTTAGTCCCTAATCCAATCAAGACTCAGTTTCTGTAAACTATAGACTCCCTTGACATCAGTCAGGTTGTATTGTAGTGGAGTAACAGTAATGTATTTATCACGAATGGCCTGAACATCTGTAGGTACATCCTCAGGAAGATGAAGATGGGCGGGTTGTTCGACATCTTCAAGCACTTCACCAGCTAACCAGTAATAAGTTTTGCCGCGTGGGTCAACTCGTTTTTCAAAGGTATCGAAATAGCGGCGAATGCCTTGACGGGTAATGGTAACTCCAGCAATTTCTTCTGGCTTCACCGGTGGGACATTCACATTGAGTAGGATAGCTTCCGGTAGCGGCTGTTTAGAGAGCTGACTAATGAGTTGTTGAGCAAAGATGGCGGCGGCTTGAAACTCGTGTGAAGTATGGCTAGCCAGACTGAACGCGACGCTAGGAATCCCTTCAATCACACCTTCCATGGCGGCTGAAACTGTGCCCGAGTACAAAATATCTGTACCTAGGTTAGAACCGTGATTAATCCCAGAAAGCACAAAATCCGGTGAGCTGTCCAGTAATGCCCCCAGCGCTAGCTTGACACAGTCGGAGGGCGTTCCTGAACAAGACCAAGCTTCAACGGTAGGGTGAAAGATTGACTCAACTTTTTCAGCACGAATGGGGTCGTGTAAGGTGAGACCATGACCCGTAGCCGATCGCTCTCGGTTGGGACAAACAACGGTAACCTCATGACCGGCTTTGGCAAGCGTATCGGCAAGGGTGCGAACACCCAGTGCGAAAATTCCGTCGTCGTTGCTGATGAGCAATTTCATGAAATAGTGTCACGGCAAAGATGAAAGTCGTTGTTTGATTCTATCTTGAGGCTTGGGGGCAATGTCGTTCTATTGATGGTTCATTGCTCATGGCTTACTTATGACAATGAACCATGGACTTTAAACAAGCTGAACCCAAATCTTAATGAGTTGGAGGACGCTCTGAGAGAATGACAGCTCAGGTGTCGGTAAACTGGTAAAGGTAATCGGCTGCGATGATGCCAGCCAACTACAACCGCTCAGTCTCAGAGCAGATAGCTCAGTAGCTTTTTGCGCTAACCTACCTCATAACAGATCGGCTACTAAAGCTGATTTTGCCCACAGTCTGGAACTCCATTTAAAACTCTCTTCACGATCTAGCATGACCACTTCGCCTGACGAGCTTGAAACCCAATTAGCCACCATGAAAGAACAAGCGATCAAAGCGATCGCACTTGCCGATACCCTGGAGCAATTAGAACAACTGCGCGTCAGTTACCTGGGCAAAAAGGGTGAACTGTCTAATGTCTTGCGGGGTATGGGTAAGCTATCAGCAGAGGATCGGCCTCGTATTGGTGCTTTAGCCAATGTTGTTAAAGACGCCCTCCAAGACAACCTAGAACAAAAGCGCACCCAACTGCAAGCGGCTCAAATCCAGGCGCAATTGGAAGCTGAAACTCTTGATGTAACAATGCCAGGGGTTTATCGACCTCAAGGTCGAATGCATCCCCTCAATAGTACGATTGACCGAATTTTAGATATTTTCATGGGCTTAGGCTACACGGTTGCCACCGGCCCAGAAATGGAGAGCGACTACTACAACTTTGAGGCGCTCAATACACCCCTTGACCATCCGGCGCGAGATATGCAGGATACCTTTTACCTGCCGGATGGTAACTTGCTGCGAACTCAGACGTCTTCTGTGCAGATTCGCTACATGGAAGCCAATGAACCGCCGATCCGCATTGTCGCACCAGGGCGTTGCTATCGACGGGATACAGTGGATGCTACTCACGCCGCTGTCTTCCATCAAGTGGAAATCTTGGCAGTTGATGAGGGAATCACCTTTACTAACCTAAAAGGCACAATTCGCGAATTTTTGCAACAGATGTTTGGTGAAGAGTTGGAAATTCGTTTCCGTGCCAGTTATTTTCCCTTCACCGAACCGTCCGCAGAAGTAGACGTACAGTGGAAAGGGAAATGGCTGGAAGTGATGGGTTGCGGGATGGTTGACCCCAACGTCCTCAAAGCTGTCGGTTACGATCCAGAAATTTATACCGGTTTTGCGGCTGGTTTAGGTGTGGAACGCTTTGCTATGGTGTTGCACCAAATTGATGACATTCGCCGTTTGTACAATAGTGACCTGCGCTTTTTGCGGCAGTTTTAGGTGGGGAATGGGTAATAGGTAATAGGGAATGGGTAATGGGTGATGGGTAAAAGCTAAAAGAACTAATTCCCCATTCCCAGCCCTAATCCCCAATTCCCCATTAGAGAAGAGGCATTTTGGCAAAATGTTCTAATAATGATCGGTGGACAAAAATATAACCTCCACCTACTTTTTGTAGAAAAATTCTCTCAGTTGCCCAGTCTAAGAAACGAGCATAATTCCAAGGGATATATCCGCCCAAGGAGAGAATAAGCCGCAGGATGAAGTGTTTGATACAAGCTTCACCACCTCCCGCTACCAATCCAAAAGAGAGGCCGAAAATTCCCCAATACAAAACTCTCCACTGCAAGAGTTCAGCCGCTGCGCACGCTACCAAAAATGCAATTGCAGAAAAAACACAAGCATTTTTTGCTGACCGCCAAATGCCCTGATTCGGAACTGTACGCGTCTCGATACTAGGGCTAGTTAATCCACGAATCAGCCCATAAGTCAGCCCCATACTCAGCCCAAATACTAGCCCACGCAGAGATGATTCGATAACATACGGATTATTAAAAGGTAGAGGGTGAAAGAATAAATAATGAAGGATTTTGAGCAACAATCCCCAAAGTGAACCTAAAATTACTCCCCAAAAGAGGTTTTTCTTCGCATTTTTCCAAGACCATTTCAAATTTTCCACCGGATTGATTCGATTAATTCCAAAAATCGCGCCAAACAGTAATCCGGTAGCCGTTAGAAGAAAAAGCATCCGGTTCAGCGGGAAAATCAGCATACCGATTAGACCACCCAAGGAAATAAAAGTAAGAATAATACTCAGGCCATAAATTGCTTTTTGCCATGTTTTAGGTAACCAACTCGGCTGCATCCGCTCAATTAAAAACACGGTTTGAGATTGCTGAGAAAGCTTTTGCGCCAACCAAATTAGCCAAAATATAGCTTTTGATTTTGAATACTGAAGATTGCCCCCCCGGCGGTTCAACATCCGTTGAATGTAGTTATCAAATAAATGTTGACGACGTTGCTCTAAGTTCATTTCTGGTAAGTCGGTGACTGACATTCCTTGGTAAGCAAGGGTCATAATGCTGAGCATGAGGGGGGATTTCGCTAATTCTTGGAGTGTAGTGTCAGCTTGTAGGGCTGTATTAAGGGCAACGAGTTCTGAACCGGCTTTAGTTAGATACTGGTGA
>DATNPV010000233.1:0-8727 GCA_036703055.1 Waterburya sp. | reverse complement strand
CTATTGTCTCGATAAGTTAGGAATTGCCGCCTTTGTCGGTATCTCTGACGAAAGCACCAAAATTGAGCTAGCTAAGCATTTACTCAGCCCTCTTGACCAAGAACCTGATTTACTCGAAACGCTTGATGTCTTTTTCTTAGAGAACTGCTGTCCATCTACAACAGCCAAGCACCTCTCCATCCATCGCAATACCCTCAGCTATCGGTTGGACAAGATTACCTCGCTCACTGGACTCGATCCACGTCAATTCGATGATGCCATGCAGATTCGTCTCGCCCTACTGTTGCGATCGCTACAATCTTACGGGCATACACTGTGCAAGCGGGGTGACTTTGCTCGATATTAAGGAAACCCTAAGGATGAAAATTCATTTCCCTTGACTCGGAGACTCCTATTTTCATAGGAGTAACTTTTTTAACCTCTTTCAACTGTATAGCCGTCGCCATAAAGGTTAGGACAGATTTAATGGTTGAACCACGTACTAAGTAGGTGGGCATTAATATTTGTCGTTGAGGCAAGGTAGAAGGCAGAGGGCAGAGGATTTTAGTCTCTTAACATTTATTTACATACCGTCGTTTATTTGCGCCTACCTACTTAGTCAGCTATTCCACATTTAACTGGCTCCCGTTGGGACGGGCAAGATGCCCATCCCACAAGATTTTTTCCAGTAAAGTTTGTGCAAACTAGATGTGGAGCAGCTTAATAAACATAAAAGCCCTCTGCCCTCTGCGCTCTGCCTTTTGCCTTTTGCTGTATTTCTAGCACCTTGCACTCGTAGGGAAAGTGCGATCACGAATATCGCTACCCACTATTCAATTGTGCAAATGCCCAATAGGTGTACGTCGGGATCAAGAACATATTAGGCAAATGTCCGATGGATCTGTGGCTTAATCCATTCAGTATAAAAATTATTAAGTGTACTGGTGACACCTATGCGTCCATTACGCATCCTGACTTGGCATGTTCACGGTAGCTATCTTTACTACTTAGTGCAGTCTGGTCACGAATTCTACTTACCGATCAAACCTGATCGCCCGGAAGGATATGGTGGTCGCTTAACAGGTTTTCCCTGGCCTGATAACGTTCATGACGTACCGGCTGGAGAGGTAAGTCACTTAGATCTAGACTGTATTCTTTTTCAGTCACGGAAAAACTATCTCGAAGACCAGTACGAGATTCTCACTGAATCACAACGCAAACTTCCCCGGATTTATCTGGAACATGACCCACCACGGGAACATCCTACCGACACGCACCATCCAGTCGATGACCCTAACGTTCTTCTCGTCCACGTTACAGCATTCAATGACTTGATGTGGGACAACGGTAGCACTCCTACCCGTGTGATCGAGCATGGGGTGATTGTGCCTGAAGATGTCCACTATACGGGTGAATTGGAGCGAGGGTTAGTAGTTGTGAATGGCTTGCCAGCACGGGGACGTCGCCTGGGTGTCGATGTGTTCGATCGCGTCCGGACTCAGATTTCCCTCGACCTGGTCGGGATGAACTCAGAAGTGCTAGGTGGACTAGGTGAGATCAAACATGATCGCTTGAGTGCCTTTGAGGCGCGCTATCGCTTCTTTTTCAATCCCATTCGCTACACCAGCCTAGGTTTGGCGGTGTGCGAAGCCATGGCAATCGGGATGCCAATTATCGCTTTAGCCACAACAGAAATGGTGACGGTAGTAGAAAACGGCGTCTCCGGCTACGTAGATACGAATATAAGCAGATTAGTAGAACGAATGCAGGAATTACTGCGTGACCCTGCCGAAGCCCACAAACTGAGTAGCGGTGCTCGCCGCCACGCACAGGAGCGATTTAGCATTCAACGATTTAGCCGCGATTGGGATGAGGCTTTTGCTCTGGTTACTGGGAGTTCCTCTGTTTCTCGTGGGTTCTATTCGGCTACAGCAGGACTACCCCACCCCAACCCTCCTGTTAGTAAGGGGAGGGAGCTAACTTCCTCCCTTGGTCGGGAGGGATTGAGAGAGGTGCAAGACTCCCCATGAGCTGACGCGCACGGCAAAGGATGAAAGTCTCTTCCCCATGCCCTATGCCCTATGCCCGACTTTCAAGACAGATCTTAAAGGAGGTAGAGCGTGAAAAAACGCATCGCTCTAATTAGCGAACATGCATCACCCTTGGCAACGCTGGGAGGTGTAGATGGCGGCGGTCAAAATGTCTACGTTGGAGAGGTTGCTAAAAATTTAGCGGCTCTCGGTTATGAGGTTGATATCTTCACGCGACGGGATAGCCGCATTTTACCTGAAGCCGCCGAGTGGGTGAATGGGGTTCGCATCATTCACGTTCCGGCTGGCCCTCCTGCATACGTGCGTAAGGAAGACCTACTGCCTTTTATGGCAGAGTTTACAGCTTATATCATTCAATTCTGTAAACGAGAGGGTAAAACCTATGGCCTGATTCACGCCAACTTCTGGATGTCGGGGTTAGTGGCGGCTGATCTTAAACAAATTGTTAGTATTCCGTTTGTTGTTACCTTTCATGCTTTGGGTCGTGTCCGCCGCTTTCATCAGGGAGAAGCGGACGAATTTCCCACAGAGCGGTTTGCGATCGAGGAGCGCATAATCGCCGCAGCGGATCGCATTATTGCTGAGTGTCCGCAGGAAGAAGAAGACTTTATTCGCTTTTATAATGCTGACCCTGCCAAAATCACAGTCATTCCCGGCGGTTTTGACCCCAATCAATTTTATCCCATTGGTAAAGCCGTAGCTCGTGTAGCACTAGGTCTTCACCCCAACGAACGAGTCATTTTGCATCTGGGTAGGATGGTGCCTCGTAAGGGAGTTGATACAGTAATTCGTGGTTTCTTCCAATTCCTAGGAGGAATTCATCAAACCAGCACTCACCCTACGTCCAGCCCATATTACAAAAAACATAACCAGCTTTCCGAGCAAGCAAATCACTATCCGAATTCAGCAAGGCTAATCATCGTCGGTGGAGAATCCGATAAACCCGATCCAGTCATTACGCCCGAAATTGGTCGTCTTCAGGCTATTGCCCAAGAAGAAGGCGTGCGGGATTGCCCAAAGGGTAGTAGCAAAGTTGATCGCGTGACCTTTGTGGGACGACGCGGACGCGAAGCCCTCAAATTGTACTACAGTGCTGCTGATATCTTTATCACAACACCTTGGTACGAGCCATTTGGCATTACCCCCATAGAAGCGATGGCTTGTGGTACACCCGTTATTGGCTCTAATGTGGGTGGCGTTAAATTTACCGTGCGAGATGGCGAGACCGGTTACCTCGTTCCGCCAAAAAATCCAGATGCGATCGCCGAACGCATTGCCCATCTCTACCAACATCCCGAACTGCTGAGCATTTTTCGGCAACAAGCAATTAGACGTGCCAATGAGCTATTTACCTGGCAAAAAGTCACAGGTGCAATCGCTAACCTCTACGAAGAGGTCTTGACACAAGGCCAACCTATCAGAAGTGGGAAAATCAACTCTCTCGCCATTGTTGAGCGGGGTTTCGACAATGTACTGGTAGCTCTCCAAGAATCGCGGCGACTCTGCTTAGACTCTATCCTCAATGTTGCAGAAGTACTCAGCAATTGTTTCGCTCAAGATGGCAAGGTACTGATCTGTGGGAATGGTGGTAGTGCTGCCGATGCTCAACACTTCGCCGCCGAATGTGTGGGTCGTTTCAAATGCCCCAATCGACGGGGACTCCCAGCTTTGGCACTCACCGCTGATACAGCAGTACTGACAGCCTGGTCAAACGACATGGGCTACGAGAACGTATTCACCAGACAAGTCGAAGCTTTTGGTCGTGCTGGAGATGTTCTCATCGGCATCAGCACGAGTGGTTGTTCACGCAACCTAATTCAAGCCTTTAAGACAGCGCGTCGTCAAGGTCTGTACTGCGTGGCACTTCTAGGAAAAGGTGGCGGGGATTTGCGCCCACTAGCCGACCTCTCAATCATCGTACCTGCAACCGATACCCAGCATATCCAGGAAGTACAGATTGTTATGCTTCATCTTCTGTGCGAACTAGTCGAAGAGCAGTTGAAATCCAGTCAGGTGTCACTTGTCCAGAGTCAGCCATTAGCAACCAACGGCAACAGGCACAAAACCAGAGAAGACAAATCAGAGAAAAAGCCCATCGCTTCCACACTCTAGAACCTGCCTACTTCCCTCTCTTCCTGTGCGCTCTCTGTGCCTGGAGTGGTTCGTTAACAACAGACCAACTCCCAACCCAAACAAAGACATTGCAACTTTAAGGAGAACAAAACTATGGTGCAAGAACTAACACGCGAAACGACCGTACAACCCGGTACACCTTCACTACAAGGAAAAGTTGCCATCGTCACCGGTGGAGGTCGAGGACTCGGTCAAGCAATTTGCCAAATGTTAGGAGAAGCCGGCGCGATCGCAATTGTCGCAGATATTCAACAAAACCTCGCCGAAAACGTTTCCCAAAAAATTCAACAAGACGGTGGCAAAGCACAAGCCTTACAGCTTGATGTAACAGATGCCAAGCAAGTCGATACATCTATTCGGGAAATTGTCAACCAACATGGACATTTAGACATCTTAATTAACAACGCTGGGATCGATGTCACCTTGCCTGTAGATGAGCTTACCGTACAGGATTGGAATCGAATTATGGCAGTCAATCTGAACGGGCCGTTCATCATGTCCAAATTTGTGCTGCCCTACATGAAACAACAGGGACAAGGGGCAATTGTCAATATTGCCTCTACGGCGGCTAAACGGGCTTGGCCTAATGCTTCAGCCTACCATGCTAGCAAGTGGGGACTTTTGGGTTTTAGCCATGCTCTGCATGTAGAAGCTCGTCCAGACAACATTAAAGTAACAGCAGTGGTTGCAGGTGGGATGCGGACACCATTTTTGCTCGATCGATTTCCTGATATCGATCCCAACATTCTTCAAGACCCTAAAAATGTCGCTGACACAATCCGTTACGTCTTGATGCAGCCAGAGGAAACTGTCATTCCCGAAGTCATGGTTCTGCCGATGCGCGAGAAATCTTGGCCTTGATGTCATGAAATCGCCCGAAATGTAAACTACTGTGCGTTGCTGTGCCTACCGAACAAGATAACTAGGGTTCCCGACAGGCAAATCGTGACTCCGAGCAAGTCCCACTTGTCGGGCTTCACTCCTTCTACTAGCCAAAGCCAAAACACAGAGGAGAGGATGTAAATCCCACCGTAGGCGGCATATGCTCTTCCCGCGTTGGAAGCATCCACCCTGGTAAGAACAGAAGCAAAGACAATTAGGCAAATGATACCTGGGACAATCCACAGGGAACTCTTACCCAGCCGCAGCCAAGCCCAAAACGCATAGCAACCAGTGATTTCTCCCAAGGCGGCGATTAAAAAGAAAAGGAAAGATGGCATTTGTTGTAGCAACAGTTGTGAACTTAGCTTACGTTATCGGCCTAGATCGTCTAATGATCGGCAATCCATGACTAATCGAGCTGTGTTTCTGGATAAAGATGGCACTTTGATTGAGGATGTGCCGTATAACGTGAATCCGGATTTGATGCGGTTGACATCGGGTGCGGTGGAGGGATTGCGATCGCTCCATGCGGCTGGTTATAAGCTGATTATCATTTCCAATCAATCTGGGGTGGCTCGCGGCTATTTTCCAGAAGAGGCACTCTTGGCAGTGGAGGCGCGATCGCGTCAAATGTTAGCAGAGATGGGTGTAGTGCTGACGGGTTTCTATTATTGTCCTCACCATCCGGATGGGCATGTTCCGGGTTACAACATCAATTGCTGTTGCCGAAAACCTGAACCGGGTTTAATCCTTGATGCGGCTAAAGAACATAATATTGATTTGGCAAGTTCTTGGTTTATCGGTGACATTCTTAATGATGTAGAGGCGGGTCGGCGTGCGGGTTGTAAAGCGGTGCTAATTGACAATGGGAATGAAACAGAATGGGTTTTATCTCCTCTACGATTACCACACTACATTGCAACTAATCTTGCCGATGCTGCATGCATTATTGAGGGCGGAAGTGAAAATGTAAAAGGTAAAAGAGAGAAAAAGCCGGGTCTTTTAGGTTGGGACTGAGATTAACTTTTTTTAACGAACCACTCCAGGCACAGAGAGCATACAGAGAAGAGAGAAGAAGAGGAGGTTATACAAATTCTCTATGTGGGCTAGGAATGTAATTCATGTTCCCCCCTTAATAAGGGGGGTTAGGGGGGTCAGAATTTACTATGCAAACGACTTTGTCTTGTCTTATCGATGCATTCACTGGACTTAATGTGGTCGTGATTGGTGATGCTATGCTTGATAGCTATCTGGAAGGTTCTACTGACCGTTTGTGTCAGGAAGCTCCTGTTCCGGTGGTGGCTATTTCTAATCGTAAAAATATTCCAGGTGGTGCGGCTAATACTGCTGTTAATATCCGCAATTTGGGAGGTCGGGTAACGTTTCTTTCGGTTATCGGTGATGATTGGGAAGCTGATGTTTTACGGCAATCTTTAGAAGAGCGGGGTGTTTCTACAGAGTACGTTCTGACTCAACCAAAGCGGCAGACTTTGGCAAAACATCGAGTTATTGCTTCTGGACAAATGCTGGTGAGGTTCGACCAAGGTAACACCAATTCTATCGATTCGGAGAGTGAACAGGCATTAATTGATTCCCTGACTCACTTGTATTCTCAGTGTGATGCGGTGGTTATCTCGGACTACGGCTATGGTATTTTAACGCCACGAGTGATTCAGGCGATCGCACAACTTCAGTCTCAGACTCCCCGACTCTTGGTTGCTGACTCCAAAAATCTAGCGGCTTACCGTCATGTTGGTGTTACCGCAGTCAAACCGAATTATCACGAGGCGATGCGGTTACTGGGTATTCGTGTGCAAATGCAAGATGCCGCATCCTTAACTAATACACGCGCTGAGTGCATCACTTTATATGGAGAAGAGATTCTCGACATCACAGGTGCTCAAATCGCTGCTGTCACCCTGGATACCGAAGGTGCAGTAATCTTTGAGCGGGGTAGCTTACCTTACCGCACCTATGCAAAGCCTACGGTTCATTCCCGTGCTACAGGTGCAGGTGACACGTTTATCAGTGCCTTGACACTTGCTCTATCTGTGGGAGCAACGACATCTTCTGCTGCTGAACTAGCATCGGCGGCGGCTGCCGTCATTGTCGCTAAGGAGGGCACTGCCGCTTGCTCGGTTGAGGAATTGCAAGCGCATATTTCTTGTGGAGATAAATATATTCCTGATGTATCGATTTTGAGTACTCGTCTAGAGTTCTACCGTCTACAACATCGTCGTATTGTCTTTACAAATGGTTGTTTTGATATTCTGCATTGCGGTCATATTGCTTACCTGAACCGCGCCAAAGCTCTAGGAGATATCTTGGTTATTGGCATGAATACGGATGACAGTATCCGCCGCATCAAAGGTTCAAGCCGTCCTATTAATACTTTAGAAGACCGGGTTCAGGTCCTCGCTGCTTTGAGTTGTGTCGATCACATCATTGCCTTTGACGATGATACGCCTTGCAATCTCATCCGTGCAGTCCGTCCCGATGTTTTTGTCAAAGGCGGCGACTATACCCGTGAAATGCTTCCAGAAGCACCAATAGTAGAGGAACTAGGTGGCACAGTGCAGATTTTGCAGTATTTAGAAAACCGCTCCACTACCAGCATTATTGAACGAATTCAGCAACGGTTATTGATTGCTAATTGTTGATAGCGTTAGCGATGCTCTTGAGCGTACTCATTGCCATGAACCATGAACCATGAACCATGAACCATTAGCCAAGGAAGGTAGAATATGACCGCAGCAGATACCTGGAACGATGCTGAAAACATACTGTGTATCAGGTTAGACAGCATCGGAGATGTATTAATGACTACACCGGCTATCCGGGCAATCAAGGAATCACGCCCCGGACGCCGCATTACGCTGTTCACATCTCCTGCTGGTGTTGAGGCTGCATCGTTAGTACCAGAAATCAATGATGTCATCGTTTATGATGCACCTTGGATGAAGGCTACCGCACCTCGCACCAATAGCCAGCCAGAGTTGGAGATGGTGGAAAAATTGCGAAGCTTAGGGTTCGATGCGGCGGTAATTTTCACCGTATTTAGCCAAAATCCTCTGCCTTCAGCCTTCCTGTGCTACCTTGCAGATATTCCCCTGCGGCTGGCTCATTGTCACGAAAATCCTTATCAACTGCTGACGAACTGGGTGTTAGACCCGGAACCATCTTGTGGTATACGTCATGAGGTTCGCCGTCAACTTGACCTTGTTGCCACTATCGGTTGCCAGATAAAGAATGAACGCATGTCGCTGAAAGTTCCGCAGAACGCTCATCACCGCGTCTTGCACCTCCTCGGCGAACTCGGCATTGATTTAAAACGTCCCTTGGTTGTGATTCATCCCGGTGCTACGGCAATCTCTCGGCGCTATCCACCGGAAGGCTTTGCTGAAGTTGCGCGACGCTTGGTTCTCGATGCCAATTTCCAGGTAATCTTTACAGGGAGTAAGTCGGAACGGGAGTTGGTCGAAGGGATTCAAGCGAGAATGGATACTAATTCGCACACGCTAGTGGGTTGTCTTAATTTGGCTGAACTAGCGGCATTGATTAAATTGGCTCCCCTTCTCATCTCCAATAATACTGGCCCAGTTCACATGGCGGCAGCCCTTGGCACTCCTGTCGTTGACCTCTACGCCCTCACTAACCCTCAGCATACGCCTTGGGGTGTTCC
>DATNPV010000228.1:0-20998 GCA_036703055.1 Waterburya sp. | reverse complement strand
AGGAGTCAGGAGTCAGGAGTCAGGAGTCAGGAGTCAGGAGTCAGGAGTCAGGAGTCAGGAGTCAGGAGTCAGGAGTCAGGAGTCAGGAGTCAGGAGTCAGGAGTCAGTCGTGAGGGGACGGGGAATCGAAGATGTGAGGCTATTTGGTCTGGTAGGTTCTCATGGTTCGGAGGTAGAGGCAAAGCGATCGGGTTTCTGCTTAGAGGAACAATGAACCAGTTAGATATCTGGTTAGAACATTGTTTCTTTTAGCTACCCCTAGCTGGCATTAAAGACATTTTTATTGCTCCGAGTGAGAGGTGATCGCACGCTCTAGCTAGATAAACAAGCGATCCCCCGAAACCTGTCAGAAGCCCTCATTACTTACCTAATCGTCCTCTGATTGCGATCGCCTTGGAGCAAATTCATCTGGCAAATCCTCAATTGGAATCTTCAACTCCCTGCACAGTGCCTTAATTTGCCTAACACTAGGTCTAGCTTCTGTTTCGCCAGTTTCCCAACGTTGATAGGTGCGAACCGGGATTCCGCATCGCCTAGCTAGTTCCTCTTGAGTTAAGCCAGCACGCTCCCTCAATGGTCTTAACGTTGATTCACCTTCTTTCGCTTGTTTTTCTTCGGTCATGAAAACACGTTACGGCAACCTGCCACGACAGCTTAACGTAAGCTGATTGATGTGGGAGTATGACGTGTAGATAAACAACAACAGTGGGCAAGCAACTATCAACCCACCTTTGAGCTGGTTACTGCCTGTCCATACCTCAGTGTCTTATATAAACGTCACTCTACCAATAAACAGCAAGTGGCTAATGGTTGCCGACTTTGCCATGCCTTTTGGTGAAGTGATTGGTTCAGTCTGCCAGTTAGTCGCCCACAGAATGGAATTCTGGGGCTACACAAACGAAGCCTGCCTGAAGCAGGCTCAAGAAAATTCTGAATTTCAATAGTCCGCGCAGGCGGACTTGGTTTGTGGACGCGCAGGTTTCAACCTGTCGGCGACTGGTATTCTTCAATTCATCAACTCAATCAAATACCCATTAGGTCTTACCAAATCATGTTGGACATCCCGCCAGAACTCAGCGATGCGGAAGACCTAACCCCTCCCCAACAGGGCTTCCCTACAAGGGCAGGGGGGAGCGAAATCTTGACTCCCCTCTCCGCACTTCGTGCCGCTACTCCTCCGCAGAACGCTTCGCGAACGCTAACGCAGGAGAGGGGCTGGGGGAGAGCTCAACCGAGGAGTGAACAATACATGACCCAATTATTTCGCCGCCTCCAACCCACTCAGAAATTCCGGATTACTATCAGTGCGATCGCACAACTGCTAAAAATCCCCAAACACCTAATTGTGCGAGTCGAATCCTAGGCATATGTCCTCTTTATCCATCGCGGGGATCGGGGCGGACAATTCATCAGCTACCGCAAACTCTTGCATTGGCAAAATGCCGTTGCCTGTCAAATTCAAAACTGCTCAACCTGGCAACAACTGCAATCGCTTTGGCTTGCGATTGAGGACGATTACACAAAGCACAAAAACCAGTATGACGATGAGCATTACCCATTTTTGGGCCAAATCTGGACTAAACACTGGGATAACCTGTGGAACGCTTGTAAGGGCGCACCGCGGTGCGCCCCTACGATTAAAACTCGGCGCTCAACGGTGTTCGAGGGAACGGAATCACATCACGGATATTCCCCATACCCGTCATAAACTGCACCACCCGCTCAAATCCCAAACCAAACCCCGCATGAGGGACAGTGCCGTAGCGACGTAAATCCAGATACCACCATAAATCCTCTGGATTCATCCCCTGGTTTTTAATCCGCTGCTCCAAAACATCGAGGCGTTCTTCCCGCTGAGAACCCCCAATAATCTCACCAATCTTAGGCGCGAGAACATCCATTGCAGAGACCGTTTTCTCGCCATCGTCCAAACGCATATAGAAAGCCTTGATCCCAACGGGGTAATTGGTGACAATCACAGGCTTTTTGAATAGTTCTTCTGCCAAGTAGCGCTCATGTTCTGATTGCAAATCTGCGCCCCACTCAACGGGAAACTCAAACTTACGATCGGCTTTTTCCAAACGCGCGATTGCATCCGTGTAGGTAATCCGCTCAAACTCGTTATTGATGATATTCTCAGCCGTAGCGAGAACCGTATTATCAATCCGCTGGTTGAAGAACTCCATGTCTTCCGGACACTTATCCAACACGTACTTGAAGATGTACTTGAGGAAATCCTCCGCCAAGTTCATGTCCCCCTCTAAATCGCAGAATGCCATTTCCGGTTCTACCATCCAAAACTCTGCCAAGTGCCGAGAGGTGTTGGAATTTTCTGCCCGGAACGTGGGGCCAAAGGTGTACACATTGGAAAATGCCATTGCCATCACCTCAGCTTGCAGTTGTCCACTAACAGTGAGGTAGGCGCGGCGTCCGAAAAAGTCTTGACTAAAATCAATCGCTTGAGTGTCTGTTTTGGGAATGTCCTTCAAGTCCAAGCTAGTAACAGTGAACAACTCACCCGCCCCTTCACAGTCATTCGCTGTGATAATCGGAGTGTGAACCCACAAGAAACCTCGTTCTTGAAAGAACTGGTGAATTGCAGCCGAACAAGCGTTGCGAACGCGGAAAACGGCACCAAGAGTATTGGTACGCGATCGCAAATGCCCAATCTCCCGCAAAAACTCGAAGGAATGGCGTTTCTTTTGCAATGGGTATTTTTCGGGATCGGCGTCTCCGTATACCTTTACCGAGGATGCCTTCAACTCAATCCGCTGTCCTTTCGCCGGGGACTCCACTAGCACACCCGTCACTTCCACAGAAGCGCCAGTATTAACTTGCTTGAGAACTTCTTCGTAGTCTGGCAAGTCAGAATTGAGTACAACTTGCAGATTAGCCATCGATGAGCCATCGTTGACCTCTATAAAGGCAAATCCCTTCAATTCCCGCTTCGTGCGTACCCAGCCTTGAATTGTCACCGACTCATCAGGCTGACCATTTCCTAATAGTTCTGCAATCCGTCGAGTCACCATGTTTCAGACAGTCCCCAATAGGTCAATACAATAAACAATGCAAATACCAGGAAAATTAATCGGCATTAACCTCAGTTTAATCGCTATCCTCTGCCGGGATCGGAGTGGAATTGAGAAGCGATGACCTGATTTTGAGCGAAAAGAAGGATAAATCCTGTGGAGCCAGAAGTTAGATTACGAATTAGCGTTTTAGGTTTATTTATCAAGTCTGGCACTGTACTCATGATTGATAAGCTAACAGGGCCAGAACCCAATCGCTGGGACTTACCAGGTGGCGGGCTCCGACCCGGTGAACCTCTCATTCAAGCGTTAAAACGAGAAATCCGAGAAGAAACGGGATTAAGTGATTTTCGAGTAGAGAGTTTGTTAACCATCGTGGAAGGCTTTTTCCCCAATTGGCACGGGAAGTTGCTGCATTCCTTGAGCATCATCTACCAATGCTCCATTGCAGGCGAATTCACGGTTTATACAACTGGGGATCATGAAGTGGGAGCCAGAGGAATCCAGTGGTTACCCATTGCAAAATTAACTCCTGAGGTGTGTTCCACTCGAAGTTGGACAGCCTTGCAGTTGGCTTTGTCCAAGCCTAAAGCCTAACCCGCACAAGATTTCAGTATCCAACCAATAATAATGCCCAGTCCCCCAAAGCGGACAGCCTGCCAAAACGGCTGCTTGAGACTGCCCCAAAATAAACGGCTTTCTAAGTTCAGTTCTACAATTTCTAGTTGCTCTTGAATTTGCTTGAGTTCCGATTTTAAGGCTTGCCAGTTGCCACTACTACGCGGCAGTTCCTTCCTAATCTGCTCTCGACGTTGCTGAAGTTCTGCTCGGCGCTGGCGATCTCGCTGCACCTGTTCATAACGCTCTTTGAGGGATTGTAGATTTTGTTCGACTTCTGACAAAGCCTGCTCAAACTCGTCTGCATCCGTATCTGGTTGGTTAGCGTCTGAACCAGAGGATGATGGCTCTAAGGGGTCTTCAGGCATCTTGAATTTGCAGTAAAGTATCAGTAAATGCGAATGAGCCTGAAGTCATGCCTGAATCCATTCCAGTGACCAAAACCAATGCTCTTAGTGAATTTAGCACTCTTGAACTGGCGCAAGCACTGGCAGAGCGTCTGACCATTACACCTAACGACTGGCACCGATTAAAGTCTAATCGCAAAGCCAGAGCTTGTGAACAAGCAACCGCTGCTTTGGTATTCCTGCTTAAGGAACAACCCCAAGAAGCTCTTATTCGGTTTCGTCAGGCCTCAGGTTGGTTAGATCACTCAATCTCTGCACCTCCTTGCCCAACTCATGGGGATCATGGCAAATCAAGGAATTAGAGGGAGTCGAGAGCGGCTGTTCACCTGTTTGCAGAGTCTTAATTCTGTTCCCTGATGATTCCATTGCACTCGATCAAAAATTTGGTGGAGGAGACACAATCCTCTGCCACTTTCCGACTCATCACACGGTAGAATACAGGCGTTTTCTGTGTGGTTGCAACTGTCGTGAGAAAAACCGGAACCTTCGTCTGAGATCACCCACCAGTATTCGTCATCTACTACTGAAAATTGAACCACTACAGTCTTACTTGGGTCTAAATTATTGCCATGCTTTGCCGCATTCACCAATGCTTCTTGCAGTCCCAGCCGAATTTCCGGTTGCCATTGACGGGGTATTTGCTCAAGAAGTAAATCGATGATTGGGGCAAGGTAGAGGGTAGAAGCGAAGCTAATCGTTCCCCAGTTGCGTCCAACCGGACGCGTTGATATAGCAATCACTCAAGAAACCTCTAGCTTTTACTTGGTGGACTTGATACTTTACACAGCTAGATGCCGTGCGTTTTATTCTCAACTTTTCCAAACCAGATTCTCCGGCTTTGGTGTTATTTAAGTTGTCCAGGCTTTTAAAGCTAAACTCCTCAACTGTTAAATTTCGCGAGATTAACGCGGAAGTTTTAACAAGTGTTTGGGAGTCGAGCTACAACCTTATCCGTGGTTCGGCTACAGCTACTGCTGGCTTGCCAACGGTTAGTAGTGAAGTGCGCTAACTTCTTGCCTCTAGAGGAATGGCGTTTCTCTCAGTTTAGAGAGTACCTTTACTTTCCATTGTATCGAAACCGTCTCTCAAACACCAGTGTGATCGCACAATTGGCAGCGAGGAGATTAAAGGTTGAATGGTTGAAGGTTGAAGGTTATAACCTTCAACCTGCCTCATCAGCGCCCTAGAACGATCGCACTAGAAAGGCGGCGCATTCAACGTGGGGTGTTTGAGGAAAGAAATCAGCGGGTTGGACATGAGTTAACTGGTATTCACTGGTCTGACAAAGGAGTTTGAGGTCACGAGCGAGAGTCGCTGGCTTACAGCTGATGTAGACAATGCGCTCGGGTAAAGTCTGAAGTAGGGTTTCAATAACACTGCGATCGCACCCCTTGCGCGGTGGGTCTAGTAATACGACATCGGGAGTCTTTTCTAGTTTAGGCAGCAGAGTTTCCACGGCTCCTGCCTCAAAGGTCGCATTTGTAATACCGTTGAGTTGGGCATTTAGTCGCGCTTGCTCTACGGATGCCGCTTGCACTTCTAAGCCAATAGCCTGCCGTACTCGTTGCGCTAACGGTAAGGTGAACGTCCCAATGCCACAGTAAGCATCTACTAATAGTTCATCCCCCTTAAGGCGTAATTGTTCTACAATGACCTTTAACAGTGCCTCAGCGGCTTCGGTATTGACCTGGAAAAATGTCTCAGGCCGCAATTGAAACTGAAGACCCGCAAAGTCCTCCTGTAAGTAAGGCTGACCAGCAATACAACGAGTTTCATCTCCGAAGATCACATTCGTGCGGTTGGCGTTGCGATTTAAACAGACGCCTACGAGTTTGGGATAACGAGTTAGCCACGTTTGAGCTTGGGCTTCGAGGTTGGGTAACCTCCAGTCTGTTGTTACCAAACTCAGCAGAATTTCTCCACTCCGGCGTCCAATCCGCAGCGCCAAGTGACGCAATTGCCCTTGGTGGCGGTTTTCGTCATACACCGACCATCCCTGTTTCTCGATATCTTGCTTGATTTCTGCTAATAGGGGATTCAATCGCGAATCTTGTACAGGGCATTGATTGAGATTAATCAGATGGTGGCTGCTTTTTTGGTAATAGCCTGCCTGAACTTGACCCGTTGCTGAGCGTCTTAGGGGATAGGTCGCCTTGTTGCGATAGGCTAGGGAAGCTTCACCGGTTAGAATCGGGGCGACGGATGGGGATATGAACCCTCCAATTCGTTCTAGAGATTGAATGACTAGATTTTGTTTCGCTTCCAGTTGGTAATTGTAATCAATCGACTGCCACTGACAGCCGCCGCACTTATCCGCCACAATACAGTGGGGTCGGATGCGATGAGGAGACTCCTCCAAAATTTGGTGCAGCTTACCAATGGCATAGTTGGGTTTGACACGGACTAATCGGACTAAAACGCGATCGCCTGTTACCGTATCCGGAACAAAAATTACCCGACCTCCCAAGCGTCCAACGCCCTCTCCCGTGTCATTTAGGTCTGTAATGCATACCTCAACGAGCTGGCCTTGCTGCCAAAAGTCTGGGGGGGGATCATCCGTTCGCGGATTTTTACTAACAGGCTGCTGGGTCATAGACACAGTATTTTTCTCCCTTTATTTGTGTTGCCCAGAGTCGTTAAACTACAAATGTTACCTCAGTTAACCAATAAGATGAGTGTAGTTAGCCAAGTTATTCTCAAAGCAGACGACGAACTCCGATATCCTAGCTCCGGCGAACTCAAGGCTATCAATGAGTTTTTGAAAACAGGTGAACAGCGGATGCGGATTGCCTCCACGCTAGCCGAAAATGAAAAAAAGATAGTTCAAGAAGCCAGCAAGCAGCTTTGGCAGAAACGCCCTGACTTTATCTCTCCCGGTGGCAATGCTTACGGTGAGCGTCAACGGGCACTATGTCTACGCGACTATGGTTGGTACTTGCGCCTAATTACCTATGGTGTCCTGTCGGGTGACAAGGAACCCATTGAAAAAATCGGTTTGATCGGGGTGCGGGAAATGTACAACTCCCTCGGCGTCCCTGTCCCAGGAATGGCTGAATCAATCCGTTGTTTAAGAAATGCTTCTTTGAGTTTGCTCAATCAGGAAGATGCTTTGGCAGCAGCTCCTTACTTTGATTACATCATCCAAGCTATGTCCTAAGTTGTTTGGGTCAGAGCTTTTTCGTTGTTAGTCATTAGTCATCACTCCCAAGAGGGGTTGAACGTTGGCAGGTTGCAGGGCTTGTTAGTTAGTCGGTTAGAAGACTGGTTTGAACCTTCAACCTTCCCACCTTCTCACTTTCAACTGTGTAACCGTCTAACCTTCAACCCCTTTACCCATGACCCCATACAGAAAACCGACAGTCTCTATGAAGGATCTGTCGGCCAGTTGTGTGTTCCCTATTGATGACTCGGCTAGAGTTCAGTCATCCCTTAGTATGCAAAAGTTCGTAATAGCTCTATTGCGATCTTGATCAGCCGACCCTTGTGAATCTGATCACTCTCAAAAGTAACCTTAAAAGCTTGTTCACGGCTGACTGAGCGGTTTAAGGGGAATGATTACCTCTATTGTGTGTATATTCCTTTATGTTGCTTGTGAAGAAACTGCCCTGGATTTCATTGCTGCTGCTTGTGTCTACCTATGGCGTCTTCGGCTGGTTGCTCACTGCTTCAACTGGCTTGGCGCTGTTCTGGCTCATGGGGGCCACTTATATCCTCATCATTGCTTCAGCGATGACAGCCCCTTGGGCGCTGATCAAAGGCTTTTATGCCGGTTTCTTGAAATCAGATAGCAGAGCTTTTGTATCGGTGATTATCGGAGCTTTTGTCGCCGTCATCATCATTAGATGGATCGATGTTTTTTTCCGAATTCTGGTTTTGATCTCCGCGAGTGCGTTAGCCCGGTTAGATCTTCAGACCGCAGGTTACGGTAAATGGCAAGCCTTTGGAATTCTGCTCCTTGTTTCCCTCACAGGTTTTGCTTTAGGCGTATTGGCGAAGCATTGGGATTGGCCTATTGACCCAGGAAGCTTACTGCGACGCTGAAGGCACAAGTACCTCCAGCCAAAAATTTAGCGGTTTTCACTTAGATGGAATAGAGCCATTCTGGAAAGGGACGAGGAGGACAAGGGTGTATTGCCTTTAACCGAAAGTCGCCCTAGCGCCACAACTTGTTGTTTGTTGTGAGGCTCAATCTGACTGTGGGAGTCGGATCTGCACCGTACCCTGCGGTGTCACAACAATTTGACCACCTAACGCCTCAATCCGACTGATGACAATCTGACGAGTACGCTCATCAGTTACATTATTTAACACCATTGTCCAGGCAGACACTTGTGCTAACTTGCTCAAGGGGTTACGAGCCACAAATGCAGCGGTTTGACGAGAAATTGCAGCGACAGTCTGACTTTCTGGATCAGAATAAACACTAGCCCATTGGGCTGCCTTCTCGAAAGATTGCCTAGCGGCTTGAGCATTGCCTAAAAACAACAACTCATCAATTCCCTTCTGACGCCAGACGCTGTAGGACTTAGGGGGAGACTGAGGAGACATTGACTGTAATCCTTTCTCCATTAAAGCCACTGACTCTTTTGGCTGGGCGGCATATAACGAAATACTGGTAGACAGAGGAATATAAGCATCTAAGAAACGGGGATCGCGAGCAATAATCACTTTGAAGTACTCTGGAGAAAGGGCATAGCCCGTCTGTAAGCGAGCAGGATCATCCCCAAAGTATTGGAGGAAATTCAGAAAGACCCAATCTGCCAGCACATTATCGAAACCAAACGTCGGGGCTTGTTGAAGGAGATTGAGACGTATCTTCTCTAAGTTGACTTTTTGCTGAAGTGTTTCGGGTGTTGCGTTTTTGAGACCACTTTTTAGCTCATTGAGTTGAGGCAATTGGAGTGCCCCAACAGCTAGAATACACACTACAGCAATAATAGACGCGGCTACTACTTGACTCAAGTTTTGACGAGATTGCGAAAGCATAAACACATCAGTCGGCTACTGAGCGATTATAGTTTTCAGTTGCCCCTACTGTTGATGCTACTGTTGAAGCCTTGAGGGAGGTGATCGCTAAATGCGACAGACTGGGTAAGTTAAAGGTAGCTCTTTTCCCGCAGCCCAAGCTGCATCAGATAGCACTCACGCTCGATGATCGGTAACTTTACATAACCTTACGTAAGGCATGACTCAAGATACATCTTCTCAGAAACCCTGGATGCGGGTTTTCGTCATCCTTTCGGGCTTAGCGTTTGCTGGCACCACAATCGTTGGGACTGCTGAGCTATTCTCGAAAGCTTTCCAAGAGCCAAAAAACACTGCCCAGACAGCTGCCACCGCCAAAAGCTCACAGTTGGAAGCACAGGCGAAGGGGTATGAAGCCGTTTTACAGCGCGAACCCGAAAATCAGCAGGCTTTACAAGGCTTAGTGCAGTTAAAGCTGCAAATGAATGACCTCCAGGGAGCGATCGCGCCGATGGAAAAACTGGTCAAGCTCAATCCCGACAAGCCTCAATATAAGGCTCTCCTAGAGGGAATCAAGGAGCGAGTGGGTACGACAGGTACAACACAGAAAAAAGGCGATCGCCCAGACGCAAATAAAAAATAAGCTCCAAATGGATGAGTAAAAGGTTAAAAGCCTCTGAAAGTTGAGCTTTTAAACTCATTTCAATCTTATTTCTAACGGTGGGTTTATTGTTTTAAAGCCCAAGTTTTTTCATTCATTGTTTCAAAATTAAATTCTATTACTAGTTCAATGTCTGAGACAAAGAGAGAATTAGACAACCTAGATAGAGCGAATTTTTTCTGGAATCAAGGCAGATTTAGAGAAGCCTCAGACTATTATAGAAAGGCCATTGCCGAAAACCCTGAGATAGCTCGTCTTGGACTTGGCATTAATTTAGCCCATAGTCTTATTCTGTCTACAAATTGGAGCGAGGTTTCTACAAATTTACCTTCAGGTATAAATTATCTGGAATCATCGGGTTGGATAAATTCCTTAGGGCTAGGCAAACCCCTTAATCATGAATTACAACCAGTACCTTGGTATACTTACCCTGCCATAGAATTTCTGGAAAATAAGTTAGAAAATAATTTCCGAATATTTGAATTTGGGAGTGGCAATTCTACTCTTTGGTTTTCCGAAAAGGTCTTTCAGGTGGTTTCTGTAGAAAATGACTCAGATTGGTTTTCATATCTTAAAGAAGAGCTACCAGCTAACGTTCAACTTCATCTAATAGAAGATGAAGAGAAATATGCTAATCAAATTCTTAATTATCCAGAAAAATCCTTCGATCTGATTGCTATAGATGGAATTAATAGAAACAAGTGTGCTGAATTAGCATTAAACCGTCTTAAAGAAGATGGTTTAATTATTTTCGACAATACAGATGACAGAAGTTTTGATGCAGGAGTAGAATTTTTATCGTCAAACGGCTTTAAGCGAATTGATTTCTACGGATTAATTCCTTCATATACTTATAAAAACTGCACTTCTATCTTCTTTAAAACAGATGATTTTTTATCGAGAGGGGGACTACCCAGTAAAAAACAGTCATGCTTAGGAAAGTCATGTTTTCAAATTACTAACCCTACTCCACTCTCTCAAAAAACGCAAGATAACCATGAGGGTATGATGTCAGGAGTAAAATCACAACAGGTTGAGCCTCACATTCAGCAAGACGATGGGTATAAATGGCAATTAAAAACCCCCGTTTGCTTAATTATCTTCAATCGGCCTGATACTACCCAGAAAGTCTTTGAAGCAATCCGCCAAGTTAAGCCCCCGAAGTTACTGGTAATTGCTGATGGCGCTCGTGCCGACCGACCAGGAGAAGCTGAAAAATGTGCCGAAGTACGAGCGATTCTTAATCAGATTGACTGGGATTGTGAAGTTCTAACGAATTACTCGGATATCAATTTAGGTTGCAGAAAACGAGTTTCCAGTGGATTGAACTGGGTTTTCGAGCAAGTTGAAGAAGCGATCATCCTTGAAGATGACTGCCTCCCCCACCCTAATTTCTTTCGTTTCTGCGAGGAATTGCTAGAAAGATATCGCCATGATGACCGGATAATGGCAATTTCAGGTAATAACTTTCAGTGGGGGCGTAAACGTACAGAATATAGCTATTATTTTTCTCGATACAACCATATATGGGGCTGGGCAACTTGGCGAAGAGCATGGCGGCTTTATGATCTGGAGATGAAAAGGTGGCCAGCCGTTCGAGATGGCAATTGGCTTCAGGATATTCTGCAAGACAGTCAGGCAGTTAGCTACTGGTCAAAGGTTTTTCAAGGGGTCTATGAGGGTTTCAATACTTGGGATTATTCTTGGACATTTGCCTGCTGGATTCATAACGGCTTGAATATTCATCCTAATGTAAACTTAGTTTCTAACATTGGTTTTGGGCCAGAAGCAACCCACACTAAAACTGAAAGTAAATTAGCAAACATGCCCACTGAAGAGATGAGTTTTCCTCTTCAATATCCGCCCTTCATGATTCGTGACACTCAAGCTGATGATTTTACCGAGAAAACTATATTCAGTGGCCCTGGTTTAAAGCCAGCCCAAACACAAAGTATAGATTTAGCCATTCATCAAGCGATTGAACAACTGAATGCCAACAAAAATACCGAGGCGTTGAGCCTTTTAGAGACAGCGATCGCCGAATCTCCACATAGACCAGGGCTTAATTACGGCAAAGCCATTGCTCTAGTGCGACTTGGGTACACCAATGAGGCGGTTGACACTTTGAAGCATTTATTAGCTACTACACCCGGACACAAAAAAGCCAAACTATTACTGAACGAAATTAGACCAGGCTTTATCGGGGATTTCATGGAACAAGCAACCCAAGCATTGAATAGTAATAAACTTTCTGATGCTTTCAATAGGTTGAACCAAGCCAAATCCTTTAGGAAACCAACTGTCGGACTTGATTATTTGCGAGCCACTTGTTTTGTCCGGATGAACCGACCAGGTGCTGCCCTGCAAGCTTTATATGAAGAACTTCGCTATTTCCCGAACAATACTGAAGCCCAAAATCTCCTCAATCAGCTCTCGACTCAATACCCACAGTTGGTTGCTATTAAAATTGCTGATCCCGAATTTCAAGAACTGCTCCAAGTTGTCCGCCCATATACGATGTTGAGCGAGGCACATCTATATTCACTTTTCTGTCTGGCGAAGCGGATTTGTGTGGAAAATATTCCCGGCAATTTTGTGGAATGTGGGGTTGCGGGGGGCGGTTCAACAGCATTGATGGCGGCTGTTATCAAACGCTATACAAAGCAACTACGCTGGCTGTACGCATTTGATTCGTTTGAAGGAATGCCAGCCCCGACTGAAGAAGATAGCCAAGGTGGAATCCCGGCTGACGCATCGGGTTGGGGAACTGGCACCTGTGCTGCCCCTGAAGCGAGTGTCCGTGAAATTTGCTCGAAGCTAGGGGTTTCGGATCTTGTGCACACTGTCAAAGGCTATTTTCAAGATACCTTACCGCAGATGCGCGATTCTGTAGGAATGATTGCCCTCTTGCACATGGACGGCGATTGGTATGAATCCACAAAAGCAATTCTGCACAATTTATATGACCGAGTGGTGAATGATGGTGTTATCCAAGTGGATGACTACGGTCACTGGGAAGGCTGTCGTCAAGCGGTTCATGAATTTGAAGCCCTGCGCGAGATTGAGTTTGACATCAATCCTATTGATGGAAACGGTGTCTGGTTCTCCTGCCCTGACCAGTTTCCGATCAATCCTGACTTGGAGCTAATGTTAGTGGCTGAGTTTGCCGAGGATGACCCGGTAGCTTATGGGATTCAAAGTCAAATGTCTCCCAATGAGCGCTTCCAACTTTACTACACCCTCCGCGAACTCCTACCCGAACCCTCATCTCCTTTCCGCTTTGTGGAGATAGGTTCTTTTGCAGGCAGTTCCCTGTTTTTGACCTGTAAAGCCTTAAAACGAATTGTCCCTCAGTTACAGGGATTTGCCGTAGAACCAGAGGGGCATCCACAGTTGTACAAAGTTCTCCAACATCTTGAAGATGATGTAACGCACCTGCGCATGTTCTCCCATCAAGCTTTGCCTCAATTGCAGCAGATGTTTGAGCAAGATGGTAATTTGCCCACCTTGATTTTTGTAGATGGTGACCACACCTACGAAGGCGTGCGGCAGGATATTCTTAACTATTTCCCTCTGCTAGCACCGGGAGGCATTATGGTGTTTCACGATTATTTGCCACCACTTAATGATGAAAATCGGGAAGCGATACTGTACCACCATGCAGGCAATGAACCGGGGATTAGGCAAGCTTGTGAGGAATTAATGGAAAATACCTATCACTGTGAAGTTTTAGAGCTTCCCTTGTTGTACCCAACCGATCCAACTCAAACCCAGCCCTATCTGCCCATTATTCCAGGTGTTTTTTCGACTATTCGGGTGTATCGCAAACCTCAAAATTGAACCTAAAGAATGACAAAACCTATCAAAATCCTCCACATCATTCAAGGGTTCTACAGTGGCGGATCGGGTCGAGCCTTGATCGCGACGGCAAAGAACTCATCGAAATTTGATAGTTTCCAGCACCGTATTGTTTCTCTCGCTCCTGCTAGCCCTACCGCTATAGAACTGGCGAAGGAAGCAGGATTGAGTGTCGTTAATACGCCTGAGCAAGATCCTTTACTCAGCGAGATCGAAAATGCGGATATCGTACATCTCCATTTTTGGAACAATCCTCAGATGTACGACTTCCTGCGGTCAGAACTTCCGGCAATGCGCCTGCTAATTTGGTTTCATGTCGCAGGGGACAAACCGCCGCAAATTCTTACTCCAGAGTTGGTTGATTTCTCAGATTTTGCCTTAGCGTGTAGCCCGTATACTTATGAACATCGAGTGTTTCAAAATCTGCCAGCCGAGGTGAGACTAAAAAAAACTGGCATGGTTTATGGGGCAGCTGACTTTGAGCGAGTTTCTGATGTAGAGCCAAGAGCCCACGCAACATTTAATGTGGGCTGCATCGGTCATATTAGTTTTGCCAAACTGCACCCGAATTATGTGCCGATGAGCGCACAAATTAACATCCCCAATGTGCGGTTTATTGTGTGCGGAGGTGGCATCAATGACTATTTATACCAGCAAGCCCAGCAACTTGGTGTAGCGGAACGATTTGAATTTCGCGGTTATGTCGAAGATATCAAGCCAGTTATTGAAATCTTAGATGTCTATGCCTACCCCTTATGTGAAGATACTTATGCCGCTTCCGAGTTGAATTTACAGGAGGTAATGTACGCCGGAGTCCCGCCAGTCGTCTTTCCCTACGGTGGTGTGAAACGGTTGGTTGTGAATAACTATACTGGCTTGATTGTCCACAGCGAATTGGAGTACAAACATGCCATTGAATACCTATATCATCATCCTGAAGAACGGCGTCGGTTGAGTCGCAATGCCAGAGAGTATGCCCAACAAATTTTCGGCGCAGAAAATGCTGCCAAGCAGCTTAATCCGATTTATGAGCGCTTGATGGAATGGCCCAAGCGAGAGCGAGAATGGGGGATTGTTACCAGTGTCAGCTTACTTCAACAGCCCGTTTCTCTTCAGGACTTGATCGGAGAAGCGGAGGAATTCCCTGGTGCCCAAGCGTTTATTCAATCGTTGGGAGATACAGCGCCGCAATTTACTGTCAGTCTGACTTCGTCAAGTCTTGACGAACTTTTTAAGGCCGATCACGAAATTGCCGACTCATCAATCTTACTCGCTATGGGTGAGGGCGGACTCCTTCAATACCAAGCCTACTACCCCGATGATGGTTACTTGAGGTTATGGTCGGGATTGGTGAAGCAGCGACGGGGCGAAAATGCCGAGGCTATCTCCGAATTCGCAGCGGCTATCAATCTGGGCTGCAATCACTGGCGGGTTGCTTGGTACTTAGCACAAATTGCAGAAAAAATCAACGATTTTTCTGTGGCACAACAAGCTTTACAGGATATTTTGCGCGTTGTACCGAATTTTGTTGCCGCGCAGAACATGCTGCAACGTCTAGAATCGGCTTTAGCGGAATCCACTGAGCTTTTTGAGGCTCTCAAGTTACGAGAGATTAATTACATTATTGTCCCAGACTGGAGTGTATCAGAAGACATCCTCGCGCAGGAGCTTGCCAGTGTCATCCAAGCGATCGCAAGCCATCCGGAGCGCAGCCAGATAACCCTACTGATATACACGAACGGCATTGTAGAGGAAGATGCGAATCTGCTGCTATCGGGTATTGCGATGAATCTTCTCTTAGAAGAAGATTTGAATATTGAAGACCTTGAAATCTCTTTAGTTGGAAAGTTAGAAACAAGTCAGTGGCAAGCTCTTTTGCCTCATCTCCAAGCGCGAATTATTTTAGAAAATGAAAATCAAGAAGCAATCTCTGCTCTTCCAGTAGCAACTATCCCAGTAGATAAAGTAGATAGTCTTCTCCAAACCCGGTAGTTTATGGAATATGTTGATTGGCAAAGACAGGCTACAGAATGTTTGGAGCAAGATAACTATGCTGAGGCGATCGCGTTCTACGAGCGGTGCATTGAAGCTAATCCTCATGAGCTGTCAAATTATTGGCAATTAGGACTAGCTCTGCTTCTTGCCGGAAACGAATCAGAAGCTCAAGCTGTTTGGTGCAGCTCACTTTTAGAGCAGAATCTAGAGGAGTTTGAGGCAGGCATAGGAGAACTGATTAAAGTATTAGAAACTGAGGGATTTCAACGCCTCCAAGCCAGTCAATTCCAGCAAGCCGAGCAGATTTATGGGCAAATTATAGAACAAGATTCTACAAATATTGAAGCGTATAAAAATTTAGGCATCGCTCTCGTTAAGCAGGGGAAACTAGAGGAGGCGATCGATTGTTACCAGCAAGCCCTTACCTTGGAGCCAAACGACGCTAGTCTCTACTATCAGCTGGGACTAGTTTTGCAGAAACAGGGGAAGCTGGAGGAGGCGATCGCACACTACCAGCAATGTCTTAGCTTTAATCCCAATCAGTCTACAGCCCACTACAACTTAGGTTCTGCCTTTCACATGCAAGGCAAGCTAGAGGAGGCGCTCAATTGCTACCAGCAAGCTCTTACCTTGGAGTCGAACTTCGTGTTAGCGCTGCAAAACCTCGGTGCTATTTTTCAGGCGAAGGCTGAAACCGAGAACGCTATAGCCTGTTTCCGTCGATTGACTGCAATTGCTCCCGACTATGCGGAAGCTCACTATAACCTGGGTTGGGTGATACAAGGAAGCGACTTGGAAACAGCGATCGCTTGCTACAGCCGAGCCATTGAACTCGATCCCAACCACACGAGGGCGCGCTGGAATCGGGGTTTAGCACTGCTGCTTTTAGGACGATATCAAGAAGGATTTGCGGATTACGAATGGCGCTGGCAACGGGAGAAGACTCCACCACGCCTTTTTCCTCAACCCCTTTGGGATGGCTCAAATCTTGAAGGGCGCACCATCTTACTCCATGCTGAACAGGGTTTGGGTGATACGATTCACTTCATCCGCTATGCCCCTATAGTACAAGCGCGTGGGGGTCATGTGATTGTGGAATGTTACCAGTCGCTGGTTCGATTGCTGCAAACCGTTCCTGGTGTCGAGCAAGTCATTCCCAGAGGAACACCGTTACCTGAATTTGATGTCCATGCACCGCTTCTCAGCTTACCCCATATTTTGGGGACAACCCTAGAAACAGTGCCAGCTCAAATTCCCTACCTCAATCCGCCTCACTCTCCTAACTTGAGATTGGAGCAACCGCCAGAAACTTGCCTGAAAGTCGGGATTGTTTGGGCGGGTAGTCCAGACAATCGAACTGATCATATTCGCTCCTGTTCACTAAAAGACTTTTTGCCAATTTTCCACATACTAGGCATTAAGTTCTATAGTCTGCAAAAAGGAGCAGCAGTCGAGGAACTCGCCCAGCTTTCAAGTAAAGTACCACTCCAAGATTTGAGTAGTCAGTTCAATGATTTCGCGGATACTGCCGCAGTAGTGGCACAGCTCGATCTAACGATTTCTGTCGATACCGCCGTTGCTCATCTCGCTGGAGCCTTAGGGCGTCCAGTTTGGGTACTTCTATGCTATGAGGCTGACTGGAGATGGATGCGCGATCGCGAGGATAGTCCTTGGTATCCCAGTATGCGTCTATTTCGCCAAAACAAACCTGGAGATTGGGCAGGAGTATTTGCACGAGTCGCTGGAGTTCTAGCCCAATTAGCAGGGGAGAGGCGTTGAACATTGAACTTTTCAACTTGCCTATATGGTAACCTTCCAGCCAGCTAAAGCCTGCCTTTTCTCCCTGTGTGGAAGCAAAAAACTCAACCTATACCCTCTCCTTTTCTTCTACCTCTGAGCCCTCTGTGCCTCTGTGGTTGATCCAAAATGAGACTTGGTGAACACCTGAGCCACCCCCTCTCAGCTAGAAGCCTCAACATACCGTTGCCACATGTGTTCGTATGCCTTTTCCATCTCACGGGTAAACTGCCTTCCATTCCACAAAGGAGCAGTTCGCCTCGATTGCCGCAGTTTCCAAGAAATCTGTTGCCGTAGCGCCTCATCTTTCCCTAAGCGCACACCCCACTCAATATACTCGTCATCCGTCCAGGCAATGCCTTCTGTAATACCAGCATTCACCATCATCGTGTAGCTGTTACGAGCAGAAAATTGCTCACCCACTCGCGTCACCAAAGGAATACACATCCAGAGGGTTTCGAGCGTAGTAGTGGCTCCGTTGTAGGGAAAGGTATCTAACACAACATCGGCAATGCCCAAATTAGCACGGTGAATCGATTCTGACAGATCGCCCCTCAAGAAGCGTAGGCGATCGCACTCTACCCCTTCTTCTTGGGCTATCTGGGTAAATAAGCTTTTAATCGAGGCTTCGTCAGCTCCCCCCTTAATTAAGAAGTAGCTATTCGGCACTTCCTTGAGAATCTTCATTTGCAGTCGTGCCGTTTCAGGATGACGCTTAAATCCGCGTTGTGCGCTCAGATAAACAACCCCATCATTCTCAATCCCTAAGTCTTCCCGCCGCAACGTTGGCACATCCACCTCAAAACCATCTACCGCAATATACGTTTGAGGTAAGCGCCAAATTTTTTCTTCATAGTACTCTTGAGCCGACTCTGGCAACACATAAGGGTCAGCAATAAAGTAGTCCACAGTTGGAATGGCTGAGGCATCCCAACCCAACCAAGTGACTTGGATCGGTGCTGGTTTGAGCGCTACAATCTGATACGTTGTGTCCAGCGTCAGGCTATCCAAGTCAACGAGAATATCAATTTCGTCTTCAAATATTTTTTCAGCAATTTCTGTTTTACTCGATGAATTGAAGGCATGAGAAACCTGACCGAGATACCACTCATATAAAGGGTCATAAACTGGGTTACACGCGACGAAATACCCATTAATTTGAAAGCGCTCGTGGTCATGATGCCGCAACAACCATCGCGCTAACCAACCCACTGAATGCTGTCTTAAACAGTAAGATAGGTAGCCAATTTTCAGCGGTTTATTAGTAATGCCTCTTCCCCGCTGCTTTAGATGTCGCTGGCGATATTTTTCTACTTTCTCCTTTTCCTGAATTTCTGTATTAGCTTGGCAAAACTCTGCTAATTGATTTTGCAGCTTTCTAAATTCTCTTGGCTCATCCCGAAAATACGGTGTAAAAAAATTTGAATTGAGGAGGCGGGAGATAGTAATTAAGTCAAGTGGAATTGGTCTTTCCTCTACCAGAGATGTTAGGAGTGACTGCTGACGTTGGCAAATCGACTCCGCTTCTTGCCAACGTCCACCCGCACTCATTAACCCCCGAAGAATAATGTTGTTAGCCGACGCTTTATCAGGTAGTGATTCTAAAAGAGAATATAATAATTCAGCAGTTTCGATGCCCCGTTCATATTGCTCGGAATTTTGATAGCAAGTCGCTAAGTGGCGTAAATACTCTACATTTTTAGCATCCAAGCGCAAACCTAGTTCAAGGCAGCGTGCCCCTAAACCGGGCTGCTTCTTGGAGTAGGCAATGTTTACTGCTGCTCTCAATAGGGTATTTAGAAATGTTACACAGGTCGCTTGTGAGCTGATATAGGGCAAACAAGCTTCTGCTAATTCCAGCGAGGATGGGTGCAACGGAGCGTAATTTAAAACGCTTTGCAGCACATCAAGCAACAACTCCAAGTCTACGTCTATCGTTGGCTCAGATTTGAGGAGTTCAATTACACCTAAATCGTTTAACTCATCACCCGTATAAGTTTCCTGTTTGATGGCGAGTTGAATTCGATGTAACAAATTATCAATATCTGTTGGACAAAGCTCACTAATATGATGTCGAATTGTCTGAGCTACAGCATCCTCTGCAAGAGCCTGTCTGCGGGTTGCTTCCGTTTGCAGTACCTCTTTGAGTTCTTCTGTCCATTCTTCAACTTGACTCGGTTCCCCTTCCATGATGCCCATCAGCCAAGTTGTCTGGGCTTCTGCCTCTTGCCCCTGCAACAACAACACCAGCCCCAGGTACCAATAGTAAGACTTAACTTCCGGCTCAGTTGCGATCGCTTGCTCGTACAACGCCGCCGCCTGATTGTAGTTTCCTCGCACCAAGAACTGATAGGCTTGCTCCTGCCATTGCCCTGGAGTTGTGGTTGAAGATTGAACACTCATGAAAAAAGACTCCAAACAAAACAAAGTGAGTAGTTATCGCTCCAACTACCCACTTCTCTGAAAACGTTTAGCTGCCACGGGCTAGCAATACCTAAGCCAAAACCTTGGTTGTTCCTTAGCTTCCACCGCCCTTTGCTGAAGCCAAGTCCTTATATCCGATGGCTTGGCAACTTGTGGTGGCATCAGTAGCGGTAGGTGGATCACCTGTGGTGGGTTTCAGCGACTCGCAAGCGAAGGCGATGGTCAAGGGTTCACTGGTTTCTGTATTACCCGTAGTTGTACCAACTATCCCTACATACGCTCTGAGCGCTGGCTTTCTAGCTTGTGCTTTGCTCGATATGGTTGTAGGACAGGTACTACCAGACTGTGATGGGATCATCGTGTATTGGTAATTTTCAGTTAGGGTTTTAATACCAACACCTAAGTCTGTCAGCGATGTCGTAAAACATTGCCATTCCAGATAGTAAGCTTGCTGAGCCCGGTTAATGGCTCCAGTATTGTTCTTCGCTTCCGCCTGCTTGGCTTTAGCAACTTGACCGAGCAACGAAGGTAGAGCAATAGCCGCCAGAATTCCAATAATAATGATGACGACCAACAGTTCGATCAGGGTGAAGCCCTCATCCTGTTTCTTCTTCTTGCCCAGGTATTGCAGGAATTTGGCCTGAAATTCCGGCTTCATAGATACTTCTCTCCTTGAGGTCTGTGATGCTTGATTTATGACACCTGCATGTAGCTTACCCAGTCTTTCTCCTTTTCCTATCACCCCCTTGAAAAAATTTTCTTGGCTACAGCAGGGGGAGTGGGGGAGTGGGGGAGTATATTTTGACTAATGTTGTCTGTTTATTGGTTGATGGGGGAAATGGGAAGAGAGTCAATCAAGGGTCATAGAGATTTGGAGGTACATCAAATGGCCTTTGATTCTGCCATGCAGATTTTTGGATTGTCTAAGAAATTCCCTATTGAAGAAAAGTATTCTCTGACCGATCAGATACGTCGCGCTTCACGTTCGGTGTGCGCTAATTTAGCAGAAGCATGGCGTAAACGTAGATATGAGGCAGCATTCATCGCTAAGCTGAGTGGCGCTGAAGCCGAGGCAGGAGAAACTCAGACTTGGTTAGAGTTTGCCGTTCAGTGCAATTATCTGGATGTTGAAGCCGGACGAGACCTCTATCGAACCTATAATTCGATTCTCGCTATGCTTGTTAGCATGATTCACAACCCAGATAAATGGATAATCCCTCCTGATAAACACAAATAACCCCACT
>DATNPV010000221.1:0-5266 GCA_036703055.1 Waterburya sp. | reverse complement strand
AGCCGCTTGGTAATTTCAGCTCGCTGCTCGTAGAATTCGTGAGTACCGTGCGAGGCTTCACCAATCAGGACGAAGCGAGCATCGCCAATCAACTCCATCAACGGCTCGTAATCGTTTGCCGCACCCGTCAGAGGATGAGCGACTTTACGCACGGCATCGGTTAACGTTGTTTTTGTTGCATCTAGCATTGTCCTCGTCCTTTAACGCTCTGGGCATTGTTAGGTTGTCACCCTCACTCCCTTGGCTGAGCTATGTTTTAAGCGTAGGTATTTGGTGGATGGATGCTCTTCTGTCTGAGGCAATAGATGCGTTAGTGTTCAGTGATACAGAGTTCTGTAGACTAGCAACTCAACGGTTACAGCAGAGGGTAGAGGGCAAAAGGCTTTTATGTTCGTTACTGGTACGTGGTCGTTTCAGCGGTTAGCTCTGTCCTAACCTTTATGGCGACCGTGATGCATTACAGCCGTTTGTAATTTCATGAAATACACGCTATCTAAGAGCGCACGGTTGTGCGTCCCTACTAGCAAACTGCTGTCAGGGTGTTAATCGTGATGTAGTGAATCTATGCGTTCTAGGTCAGCCGGGGTATTGCAGTTAAAGAAGAGTTGAGTATCAGTGACAGGTAGTTCTTGTACGGAATGTTTTGCCAACCAACGCTGAAATGACCGCCCCCCCGCTTGAATAAATTCTGTTAACATCGGCAAGCACTGACGCCGATAAAAACCACATAGCGGTTCCCAACCTTTTGCTTGTCGTGGAAGTAGTGCGATCGGCTTTGTCAGTGCGCTTTGGGCAATCGCATCATTTCCAGTCTTTTCCAACCCTGCTGCCCAATCTTGCAAAACCTTAACCTGCAATTGGGGCAAATCACAGGCGAGTAACAAGACCCAATCCGTTTCAACTTGAGCTAGCCCTTGAGCAAATCCTACAAGAGGACCATGAGATTCTGTTTCGCCAGGTAAAGAGACTTCCTGAATTAAACGGCAACCATTCGGTAAAATATCCCGGTAGCGATCGGGCCAAAAAGTAACCACATAGACTTCACTGGTGCAGTTGAGGGCAACCTCACAAACCTGTTGTAGTAATGGCACACCCTGAAGAGGAATCAAGGCTTTATCCCGCCCCATCCGAGAACTCTGCCCTCCTGCCAAAATGATGGCTGACAATACATTAGTCGTGTTCATCGGTATAGTTGCAACAGAGATACAGGGCCTTAGGCTAGCCTTGAAACTTCATCCACAAACGTTAAGCGTCCCCGACGTGCAGAATACAGTAAGCGGTCAATAACACTACGTTCTTCTGTCCCTAGGTTTTCCGTCATTACAGCTGCCATCAATCCGTAGCGGTCAGCTTTTGTCATACAGCCAGAGCTACTAACCTGAGCAAAAAGGTCAGAGAGCGCACCGGGCAGAAGAACAGGAAACTGCATTACTACCACCACTGAACTCGATAAGTTTAACTATTCCCGAAAACTGCATTACAGAAAGTGATAATTTTCTATTAAATAGAGTGAGGTAGATCACACTAATCTCTCCTATCTCTGTCCCAACCTCAACAAACTGCCGACCTGAAGCCGGATAAAAGTCGGTAGGATAAGAGTCTACTCGTCTACTTCACCCTGGGTGCAGCGGGAATGATCACGTTTGTACCGTATAGGTCAAACTGATTTCGCTTTAACGTTAGCGCAATGAGGCGCGATCACGATAGTTCTTGAGCGCGTCGCGGCGTCTACCACACAAGCGACTCCATTGGAACTCCTGGGACACTTCAGCGTCCATTGCTAAGCGCAGACCGCAGTTTTCTCCAAGCCGAGTGAAATAGCAGGATTGCTTCTGCTCAATGAGAGAAGCAGGTATTCGTTTTTCACCCCGCTCTTTCCAAGCCGTGAGGATACAGGAGTGAGTAACCCAGAAAACAACCCTTCCCCCTTACCTTCTGATGCCTCGTTGATGTTTTTCCTTAATCAGGATGACATAGCTGGGAGTTCACAATTTGAACAACACAAGCAATTCGTGAAGCAGCGCCTAAACCAACAAACTCAAGCCCTAGTAACACTAGCGAGGAGCAACACCATTGACCGGGGGGAGTTGAAAGCGGTTTTTCGAGAGATTACTGAAGTTTCCGCGAGCCTTTTGGCGGTTGAGCGGGTTAGTATTTGGCTGTATCAAGGCAATCCTCAGTCCCAAACCTTACCGTTTTGGTTCTTGACCCAAATTCATGAGGCTCTGGCGGAGCGCAGTGAATCGTCCGGCTCAACAAATCAAGCTCAAGGTATTGACAGAATACGCATGAAATGCTTTGACTTGTACGAGCAAAGCCGAGGATGCCATACATCCGAAATAGAATTGGCGGTTGAAAATTATCCGATCTATTTCCAGGCATTAGCCACTGAATGCCTCCTGGCAATACCTGATGCTCAAACTGACCCTAGAAGTCAAGAACTATCGGAATTTTATCTCAGGCCAAATGGCATCGTCTCAATATTAAATGCCTCAATTTGGCTCAACGGTCAAATGGTCGGAATGATTGGTTATGAACACATCGGTACACAACGTCAGTGGACGTTAATCGAAGAAAATTTTGTGGCGGCGATCGCGACTCTGGTTGCTTTGGCGCTGGAAGCGTGCGATCGCATCCTGACACAAAAGCAAATGAGGCAGCATCACCAGTTCTTATTAAGTGAATACCATGACGAACTAGAACGACTGGTAGAAGAACGGACGGCTGAACTCACGATAATGAATGAACAGCTCCAACAAGAAATCAACAGCCGTGCTGTCATAGAAGAGCAACTGAGAAATTATCAACAGCATCTTGAAGAGCTAGTTGAAGGAAGCCTTCGCGAAACCCTGCAAACGAATGAACAACTGCAACAAGAAATTGTTAGTCATCAGCGCGTACAGGAGGCATTACGAGAGAGTGAAGAGCAATTTCGCTGTTTATCTGAGGCAACATTTGAAGCGGTTTTGATTACTGAGCAGGGGAAATTATGTCAAGTGAACAGTAGTTTTACCCAGTTATTTGGGTACGAAGCAGAGGAAGTTATAGGAAGGAACATTGCAGAATTTTTAGTCCCTGAATATCGGTCTAGTGTGCCGCAGCTCACGGCGTTGCACGATGAGCAGATGTACGAAACTCGTTGTCTGAAAAAAGACAGGACAACATTCCCCGCTGAAGTACGAAGTAAAGCGATTCCTTACCAAGGGCGCTTGGTAAAAGTGACGGCTATTCGAGACATCACCATCCAAAGCCAAGCTCAGGAAGAACTCAAGCAATCCGTTTCTCTACTCAATGCCACACTGAACTCAACCACAGACGGCATTGTTGCCGTGAGTACCACCGGAACGATTGTCACCTTTAATCAAAAGTTAGTCGAGATGTGGGGAATTCCTCCCGAAATTTTAGTTCTGCCTAATCATCAAGAACGATTCAACTTTTTTCAAATGAAGTTGAAAGACCCGGAAAGTTATATCCAAAAAGTCAACCAATTTTACACTGAACGCAGTGCGGAAGGCTACGAGGTACTCGAATTAAAAGATGGTCGAATTTTTGAGTGCTTTACCCAACCTCAACGTAGCGGTACAGACATTATCGGTCGAGTGTGGAGCTTTCGAGATATTACTGAGAGAGCTAGAGCAGAACAATCCATACGCCAACACCTGCAACAAGAACTGCTAATTGCGCGGATTTGCGATCGCATTCGTCAATCTCTGAATCTTCGGGAAATTCTCAGCACCACCGTTGAGGAAGTACGGCAATTTCTGGGCACTGACCGAGTCTTGATTTACCGCTTTGAGCCAGACTGGACTGGGACAGTAGTGGTTGAGTCTGTGGTGTCTGAGTATCTGAGTACCTTAGACATGGTCATTTATGACCCCTGTTTTGGCGCACTCCAGATCCAACCTTACCAGCAAGGACGCATTCAGGCCATCAATGATATTGATACAGAAGGATTAACGCCTTGCTATAGAGAGTTTCTCAGGCAGTTTCAGGTTAAAGCCAATTTAGTCGTACCGATTTTGCAAGGCGTGAGTAATCAGGCGACTGGGGGAAGAGGAGAGTGGGGCAGTGCAAGAGTGATGGAGTGGGAGAGTGGGGAACGAGAAGAGGGGGGGGAAAGGAGAGTGGGGGAATCTCACCGTCTTACTCTCTCTCCTCCTCATCCCCGCTCAGAAACGGCTGCACCAGCCTTATGGGGACTATTGATTGCTCACCATTGTAGTCATCCTCGACAATGGCAGCCCTTGGAAATTGATTTACTCAAATCCTTAGCAATGCAGGTGGCGATCGCCATTCAGCAGTCCTCGTTGTTTGAGCAGTTAGAAGCTGCTAACCAAGAGTTACAACGCCTTGCCTGTGTCGATGGTTTGACCCAAGTAGCAAACCGACGCCGATTTGATGAGTATCTTAACCTTGAATGGCGACGGCTAGGACGAGAACGAAGACCTCTATCGCTAATTTTGTGCGATATTGATTACTTCAAGCTGTACAACGATACCTACGGTCATCTTTCTGGCGACTTGTGCTTGCAACAAGTTGCCAGCGTTCTGCGTCAGGTATTGAGGCGTCCTGCCGATTTGGTTGCTCGTTACGGCGGCGAAGAATTTGCGATGATTTTGCCGAATACCGATCTGACAGAAGCATCTCGGGTAGCCGAAACTATCCGACAAAGCCTTCAGCGGTTGGCAATTCCTCACACCCAATCTCCGATGAGTCAGTGCGTCACTCTAAGCTTAGGGGTCGCTTGTAGTATACCGACCTCTGATAGTTCACCACAAGCGCTGATTGCTGCCGCTGATGAAGTACTGTATCAGGCAAAAGCCGAGGGACGCGATCGCGTGGTTGTCAGCTTATAGTCTGAACTAGACGTCAATAAACTCAACATACGTGTAGAGTGGGCAATGCCCATTTTTTCTCGGTAAACGAGTTACAACAGCTTTAGTAGGCAATGTCCACCTTACGTTTAATTTTTTCCACTTACTTATAGTTAGGACAGCTATTCCACTTAGTGGAAGGGAAAGTAAAACGTCAAAACAAGCTTTTTGACTTTTCATGTTTCACTTTCTTGCTCCCAACATTCTTCATAATAGCCGTAACATCTTTAAGTTGGTTTCCAGGATTAAGGTTAGAAGATGCCTTTGTCGATTTGGAAGGTTGAGGTAACTTGCTGATTTTAATGTCTTCTTGCGGCAACTGCGCGTTTAACTGAACTTGCCTATCAACTTCTTCCTGAAACGTCTGCTTACGCGCATACTCTGCCATCTTG
>DATNPV010000213.1:0-4707 GCA_036703055.1 Waterburya sp. | reverse complement strand
TGGATGAGCGGCTGTTGATTGACCAAGAGGCTTCTTGAAAAACTGGAGGCAGTCGGAAAGAAACAAACACTCAATCCCTTGTCAGGCAAAGTTTTGAAGGGGTACTTTGCGGCTGGTGTCAGCTTCGCTATATTTGCGCCTAAATTAGCGCCACTTAAATTCGCCCCCTCCAGATTAGCCCCCCATAAGTCAGCAGCAATCAGATTAGCAAAAGCCAATTGTGTAAGTTCAAGTGTGGCGCAACATAAATTAGCGTCTTCCAGATGGGCATAGGAGAGTTGAACTTCTGTTAAATTAGTAAACATTAGCTTTGCGCTTTTCAGGCTAGCACGATATAGATATGTAGCCCTCAAATCAGCTCGACAAAAGTTCTTGTCTCCAGTGGCATAACGCTCTAAAAGCTGGCAAGTATCTATAATGTTTTTTCCCAAAATACACCCCTTACGAGCGAGCGAGCAGCCCGTCCCGCTCCAGCTCACAACCCTCTGTTGTTATCAATTAATTAATTTGTTCGTTCATCTATCACAAGGCTGAGTTAAGTGAATCAAACGCTTCTCCATCTCAGGTACTTCTTCAGATAGACGAGGAAACGTTCCTCAACTGAATATGATTCCCCTGAAAGTGCATAAAAACTTTCACTGAAGGACGAATCACTGTATTAGCCCCAGGATTCGGGGCTTTTTTGCCTAATTTAACCCGAAAAACTTAAGTATGTAAGTATGAAGGTGAGTAACTCTCAGTCCCATGCGTTAGGTCTACCTCAGTTAGATAGCCAGGAAGAACGAACGACGATTGAGCCAGATGGTGTACTGAGGGGTTTGCGGATACTCCTAGTAGAAAATGAACCGTATTCAGCCGAGCTATTGACATTCGTCTTGGAAAACATAGCAGGCGCTCAAGTAATAACAGCCGCTTCAGCAGAAGAAGCGTTATTCAAATTATTGGCACCTGACCAGCCAGACATCCTGCTGAGCAACCTATTGTTACCCGACCTCGATGGCTATTCATTGGTTGAGTTGGTCAAGGCAGCTATTCCCAAGCCGGGACGGAGTATCTTGGCCGTGGCACTCACCTCTGGCGACAGAAACGTAAACCTTGCACGGCTGCGAGCAGATGGTTATTACACACACATTCCTTTATCGATTAACCCCGAAAAGTTAGTGACGAAGCTGGCGCGAGTTCTCAGCTCTCAAACAAATTGGCAACAGTAATTGATAGATAAACAGGAAGCGGGTACTTGCCGTTGATGACAACGCCGATCACCTCGACCTGATTACTTTTATCCTTGCCGAGTCGGGCGCGAATGTAATTAAGGCTCTAGGAGCTGTGGAAGCGCTGGAAATTATTCAGCATGTATTGGTGGACTTGCTCATCAGTGATGTTGTTATGCCTAAAGTAAACGGCTATGAGTTGATGCACCGCATCCGAAGTTTGTCGCCTCAACAGGGCGGTCTGATTCCTGCGGTGGCTTTAACGGCTCATGCGACTGAGGAGGCACGTACTCTCGCGCTCCAGTCGGGTTTCCAGGTCTTCCTGACTAAACCCTTAGAACCTAAGTTGTTAGTTGCTGTAGTCGCTAAGCTGACGAGGGGTAACGTTTCTACTCGTTTACGGTCAAGTCAGGAGGATATCGGTAGCGATAACTAGTCCTATTTCTACCTAGACTTGAGTTCTGTTGGGGTTTGTTGATTAATGCCTTGTACGCTCACGCTTTTGTCTCGCCTAGCTGGCGCAAGTTCTCAGTTTGATAAAAAAATAGAGAGCCACGAGAGTGACTCTCTCGATTATCAGGGTGCATCTACTGGTCTTATTGTCGCCTTTGAGCCTGAGGGGTGTCACCCCTCATTTTTTAAGCGTTGATGAATTATAGCAGGCGCTCGCGGCGAATGGTTCAGTAGGCTTTCTGCCCATCGTTCATCAACTGATAGCGATATCGATAGCAAATCACGGACGATATTAAGAAACTCAAAAGCTGAGACTCGTTGATTTATCTAACTTTCCGTATTTTGTTCTTTTTACGGAATGTTTCCAGGGTAAGAAGATACGATGTTGAATGTTGAAGGCTTTTAAGCTTAGGTTCACCTTGGAGAGCCTGACACATAGCCGTAATTAGATGCACAGCAGCTTAATGTGTCAGGAATTGGTACAAGGGGTTTCCTATTGGCAACCCCTTGGCTTTGCCAAGATATAGGCAACTTGAACACTAGAAGCCGACTACAAACCAGCCGTATTGAAACTCATATCAGCCGCATTTGAGTAACCTTCAGCACCTTCTAATTCCTCAAACGCTTCTTCAGTTAGAGTTCCCTCCTTCTCGTTACTAGCTTGGGTGACAATTGATTGAGCAGGAAAACCGGACGGAGAAACACCTGCTATAAAAACAGACAATCCAAATGCAGCAGGGTCTAACTCAAACGTGGCACACAAGTAACGAGCGCGAGAACACAAAGCAGCTACGGCTTGGACGGCTAACTTTTTCAACGCCTCACCTTTAACAAAGGAACGCTCTCCACAAGCTACAGGCATCCAATAAGCTCGAATTGCTTCCAGCGTCATCTGATTGCACTCTTTCGAGCATGACTTGAGGTAATTGAGCGTCTCGCTATCAACCGAGTCAGCTTGAGGACGAAAGCGAAATCTGATGTTGAGATAAACAGGCACTTGCAGTTTTAAAGCTTTAGGCACCTCGTGCCACCTCCGCTTTAGAAGAAGTACTCTTTGAAGTAGAACGAGTTCTTACACTTTGAGAAACTTCAAGCCAAATCGCATTACGCAAATATTCGTACAGACCAAAAGCATCACACATTCGATTGCCTTGTGGCGAACTCGATAACCCATTCGGGAGTTCAACACCGTGCCACGCAATCGTCGTACCCTTGAAGTAATCAGAAAGCTCTCGTTGAAGATAATCAGATGTACCACCGCAAAGTACTACTTCGTCTAAGCGCTGCGGCAACACCTCTCTAAACCAGCTCGTCAAAGACAAGGCGTACTCCTGCCGGGATGTCATGATAGCGCCCTTGAGTTTAAGTAAATCATTCTTGCGATGCAACTCATCTGTTGACCTCAACACAGGAATAAGAGCTTTAAAATCGGGAGGCTCACCAGCTCGCGAGATTGACTCGGCTAGCTGATTAACATTCAAACCACTGGTTTTTTTCATAACCTTTTCCAGTAGCTTGATGAAGCCCAAATCTGAAGTTACCCGCTTTGTCACAGCTCCCCGTTGAGACAAGAGTATAGAAGCATTACGGAACCCAACCATCACAACAGCTATAGACTTGTGCTTTATAAGAGCGCTATTGAGGTTACGAGTGTGCATCAAATACACGCCACCACCTTCAGGCTTGCAATCCCAATGAGCCAGGGTAACATTTAACGTTCCACTGGGAGTCTCAAATGCCTTTAATCCCTTTTCAATGGATGCTCTCAGTCGCAAGGCATTTTCAAATTCCCCAGGGGGGAGGAGAACGCCAACGGCAGCTGAAAATTCATTCCCTAGCTGTAAATCAACAGAAGCCGCCCACACAGCCGCCAAGGCTTTGGGAACTGCTCTCTCGACTTTTAGCTGGGATAACCCAGCGTTGCCGTTAAACTGCTCTCGTGCTAAATACCCTACAGCATAGAATCGTTCATCGCTACCAACCCAAGCTCTATCACCGGGTAATGAGCCATCCATACCCATCTTTTGGTCCTCGTAAATTAGAAGAGAAGCAGACGGGAGTTCGAGAACTTCAGGCTCCATGCACAATGACTTAGGTTGTTTGTCACAACCCATGTAAACCACTTTGGTGAGTGAGCCACCAAAGTCCAAAACAATCAGTAAATCTGGAAAAGCGTTTTTTTTCTTTCGACTCACAGCAATTAAGTTGATTAATTCCAAAAAAATTCAATTCAAAACAAAACAAGTTATGGTCAGCCGGAGGTCACCCTGTGGTCATTCTTCGGTCACCTTGTGGTCACTCTTACAACACCCTGATACTGTTTAAGACATTTCCCGGCACAATTCGGCACTCTAACTGAGACTTAATATCAGTTACCGTCGCCACAAACTAGCCACAAAGTAGCCGTAACTCGACCTGGAAGTGAACCGGAAATTAACCCAAATTCATCTAACAAATTCCTAACACTCTGTCCCCAAAAAGATCTATTTGTCTTGAGTTAGAGGAAAGAATTTTTCAATCGCTATAACCCGCAATATTATGGGATTTTTTACTCGTCCTCTAACCTTAGGACTAGTCAACTTTTTGCAAAACGGTTGTGTAGCGATACCAAAAATGAGGGGTCTGACTCTAACCCAAGATAGAGAAGAAATATGAAGACTCAAAAAGCAAATTTTTTGACTTCACTCTAGAGATAGTTTTCGCTTTAAGTGCCGACCCAGGCGAAGAAATTCCCGGTAGATTGGGGTTAGCCGCTCCTGGGGACACTCCGTCTGGTCATACAGCACCCGGCTCCCGGTTATACGCCAGCCATGTTCGCCTATATGCGCTTACGCACATAACGTCCCTTTGGGACGACGGCGACGGCTGGCTCTTGCAGAGGGCTTCTTCGGATGAGCATTTCTTCGCTTGTATTATCAATTCTTACATTTGACTACAAGTTCATGCCCAGACCCAAAAAGCGCCTTGATGGTGTAGCACGTAATATAAGACAACCTGTAGCCTTTTCGTTTTCAGAATATGGGCAACTCCAGCGAGAGGCTTA
>DATNPV010000198.1:0-13119 GCA_036703055.1 Waterburya sp. | reverse complement strand
GAGCTAATTGACGTTGAGAAATTTCTTCCCTTTGGTAAACCTCAATGATCTTTTGTCGTAAATCAATTGAATATGCTTTCATCTCGAATTCGCTTGCTTAATACTGGTGAGTGTATCTCATCTATTTGAGAAACGCTATAGGTGATATTTTCTACTAATGCAGATCCTGCGGAAATAACTATCCAGTTGCAAAAGATTAAAAAGGTTACTGTACAAGGGTTCTTTCCTTCTGCCCTGGAGCCTTCTGCCTTCTGCTTGCACTAGCCACATCTCTCTATCTTCTTCCCTCCTCGAATTCAAGCGCGTGCATACCGTCCAATGAGTTCAGCGCTAGCCAGAATATGACCATTCATAGCTGCTTCCAATTGCGCTTTTGTAGCACCGGATTTTAGTTCAAGGTCGCGGTCAAGGGCATAAAGTCTAAAAAAGTAGCGATGGACGCCACTTGGAGGACAGGGGCCACCGTAGCCCAATTTGCCAAAATCATTCTTTCCCTGTGTACCTCTACCGGGTAACGTACTTGTAGTGTCAGTCGCTTGGGGTAACTGGCGAACTTCAGGGGGGATATCGTAGAGAACCCAGTGGACAAAGATTCGGCTTGGGGCATCTGGGTCATCAACAATTAAAGCAAGGCTTTGTGTCCCAGTTGGTGGGGTATCCCAGTGGAGTTCTGGGGAAATATCTTGACCGTCGCAAGTGTAGAGGGATGGAATCATCCCGTTGGCGGTAAACGCTTTACTCTCTAGTTTCATTGTCTTCATGACCAGTTTTGTTGGCGGCTGCAAGGAGGTGGATGAGCCGTTGCTGGCAGCGCGGCAGCTTGCCAAGACTAGCCCCGTTAACCCCAGTAGAGGAACGCTCTGTTGCAAAAAAACTCTTCGACCTATAGAGTGAGGCATAGAAAAATTTAGCCTCCAGCTACCCAGCAATAAGCTTATTATGGCGCGAAAAACGGTGAGTACTTTACTGAATCTTCATTGAATTTTTGCTTATCCTCAAGGTTGCTTTATGTAAATCAGAGGCAGAAACAGCGATTCTAAATAGAGGTGAGGCTCATGAATCTAAAGACGCAAGTGGCGATTATCGGCTTACCGGAGTAAAACATGATAACTGTAGAGGCTTACATTGAATCTCTCAAAAATCTCGATGGTGTTGCAGAGCTTTGGTCTGCCTCCGGACAATTTTTAGGTCGCCTAGAGAGCAATCGTTATTCGTTCTACTCCATCATGAATCCTAGGGGCTTCTACGGTAGTTCCTCTTCTGGAACGAGTATCCATAATGGCTCTAGTCCGTATGGTGGATTTAAGGGAATTTACAGTCCGTTTAACCCTAACTGTGCCAAGCCACCCTTCATTTCGTGTTCAGGTAAGCCTGTTATGGTTGTGACTCGAAATCCCAAAATTCTGACGTTCGGATTGAACAGTATTACCCCTGATTTTTTACTCGCTGCCTATGACATACTGGGCAAGGCAACACCACAGGAGATTTCAAGAAAGCTTTTGGCTCTTAAACGAGTGAGAGTTACCGCGATCGATATTCAGCACACTGTTGTTGTTCCAAGCCAGGTCAGGGAAGAAAGCCTGGTGTTGAGTGCTTGAACTCAAAAAATAATTTGAGCAATTTCCGGGTTCTGGGGGCCATCTAAAACTTCTTAATCGGTGAGCGATCGCAACAGAGGGGAACGATTATTGTTTCTCTCTATCGCCACTCGATTTCTGACGTTCGCTTCCTCAGCTTCTCGCTATCCTATTTTACTTTTGAGCCTGATTAATGAACGGCAGAGGCACTCCAGGACGCAGAGGGAGTTAATAAGGAAGGAGCCTCTCTTATATTGTTGGAGGAGGCCGACAGTAGGGTGGAGGACGAAAGCTTTATATTTTATTATCAGATTTGACTTTTACTCGTTTTAGACGGTTTTCATTCAGTTTTTCGTCTGGGACAAGAACAGATTTAGCCCTTTAAAAGGGAAATCAAGTTCTTCAATTTTTTAAAACATTCTTTAATTTATGCAACAAAAATTCTATTAGGATTTAATTGTGTATTACTTTAGCAAATGAGGCAAACAAATTTGTGAATTGTTCTCTTCAAGCTTAGCCTAAATTAAAAGGAGTTTTGTCTTGAAGTTCAGTGTTATTTGCGTATCAGGCATGTGGTAGACCAAGAAAGCCCAGGGGTTTTATTGAAAGCAGTAGTCAAGATTAGGTGCAGTAGCGTGACGCTAGTGCCGCTTGCCAGCTAGCGAAGAGTTAGCGTTTAATTCACTCAAATTGTATAATTTAATTACGCAACACTTATTTAAAAATATCAGAAGCCCAAAACAGCTATTAATAGGCTGCCTTGAAGTATTACAAGGCTTTTTTTGACTGCTTTAGTCGGATTTTTCAGGTAAAATGGCCTGCAAAATCATGCTATTAACTTTTGAAAAAAGCTACTAAATCGAGGGCTAGCATCTGAATCACCCACTCCAATTTCTTTTTAAATTGGCATGAGTCACTTCAAGAAAAAAGCTGACTTTAGACAACCTGGGCGGCTTAACTCGAGCAGCCAAAAGTGGCAATCTAAAAAAAATAAATCTCACCCAAAAGAACAAGCTGAATTTGAGGGTTCGCAGGCGTTTTTTCCAAGTCTTCCCTGTATTTATTTCGCTCTCAACTCAGAGGCTAAAATTCTTTGTATTAGCGAGTTCGGGGCTAATTATTTAGGTTATGATGTCGCTGAGTTAATCCAAAAGTCCGCCGATGAAGTTTTTTATGGTGAAAATTTAGTCAACTACTCGATTAAGTTGAGAGAGTTACAACAACAGCCTACTCAGGTTATGCAATGGGAAGCTCGTCTCATTGGCAAGAACCATGTCATGAGTTGGGTCAGGGTGAGGGCTCGTTTGGTGGTTGAACCCCAATCCAATCCAATCATTAGTTTAGTTTGTGAAGATATCACGGCTCAAAAACAGATGCAGGAGGCGATACGGGAAAGTAAAGAACTTTTCCGATCAACCTTTGAGCAGGCAGCGGTTGGCATGAGTCATTGCGATTTAAAGGGTCGGTTCCTTAAAGTTAACCAAAAGTTTTGTGAGCTTGTTGGGTACACCCAAGAAGAATTACTAAGCTTCACCTTCCGGGATATTACCGTTGCCGATGACTTAGAACTTAACCTAGACTATGTGCGATCGCTCCTAGCTAGTGAGATTGATTCCTACTCCCTAGAAAAGCGTTACATTCGCAAAGACGGTGCTATAGTCTGGTGTCACCAAACGGTATCTTTAGCACGTAATGTTTTAGGTGAGCCAGAATACTTTGTGGCGGTGGTTGAAGATATCACTGAGCGCAAGCGAACCGAGGAGATGCTACGACTAGCCAATTTCTCCTTTGAGCGCTATGCCATCCCTGCTGTTTGGATCAAGCGGGATGCCAGTGTAGTGCGCGTCAACGAGGCGGCTTGTCAAGTTTTAGGCTACTCCCGCGAAGAGTTTCAGTCCATGCGCGTTTACGATATCGATCCTGATTTTCCTCCACAGGTATGGTGTGAACACTGGCAATCGCTAAAACAGCAACAAACGATAACCTTTTCCTCTCGACACCGCACAAAGGACGGCAAAATTATCCCCGTCGAACTCACATTGAACTATCTAGAATTTAATGGAGAAGAATATAACTTTGCTTTCGCTCGTGACATCACAGAACGCCAGCAGGCAGAGGAAGCCCTCAAGCAGAGTGAGGCGCGATTCCGAGCGGCTGTCGAGGGGAGTTTAGATTCCTTTTTTGTCTTCCAAAGTGTGCGAGATGAGGCAGGATGCATTGAGGACTTTGTTTTTGTCGATTTAAACTCGAACGCTCAAAAGCTGATTTCCCTGTCTAGGGAAGAGGTAATTGGCAAGCGGCTGTGCGAACTGCTACCGATTAATCGAACTGAGGGGTTTTTTGAGAAATATGTTCGAGTGGTAGAAACAAAAGAAGTGCTCGAAGAAGAATTTTCGCTTTTAGCACCAGGGAACACAGCATCCTGGTTACATCATCAAGTCGTTCCCCTCTCGGATGGAATAGCGATTACTTCAAGAAATATTACCGAGCGTAAGCAGGCGGAGTTAGCCCTACGGGAGAGTGAAAAGCGCTTCCGGCTACTGGCGGAGAATGCAACGGATATCATTTCACAACACAGTCCGGATGGGAGATACCTTTACGTTTCACCCGCTTGCCGTTTACTTTTGGGCTACGAACCTGAAGAGTTAATTGGACATTCACCGTATGAGTTGTTCCATCCTGACGATATCAGTGCGATCGCAAAAAGTCATTCCACCATCTTGGAATCATCGGTAACTTACACCGTCGCTTATCGGATGCGGCGAAAGGATGGACGTTATATCTGGGTTGAAACCACCAGCCGCACCTTACGCAACCCCGATACCCAGGAAATTTTGGAGATTCATGCTGCCTCCCGCGACATCACGGATCGGAAACAGGCAGAGGAAGCACTGCGCCAAAGTGAAGCCAGACTCAGATTAGCCTTAGAAGCGGCTCACATGGGGACTTGGGATTGGAATATGGTAACCAATGAGGGTCTATATTGCGACCAACTTGCACGACTATTTGGATTGCCCTCAGGTATCGCCCATTTAACCTTTGAAGACTTTATCAATTACGTCCATCCCGAAGATCGGGACGCTGTGGTTCAAGCTGTGACTCGTGCGATTCAACAAGGCACAGATTACGAAATTGAGTTCCGCATTGTCTGGGGTGATGGAAGTGTACACTGGGTCGGGAATAAAGGCCAAGTTTATTATGATAAAAGTGGCAATCCGACCCGGATGGTTGGTGTCGCCATGGACAGCACGGAACGTAAACAGGCAGACGATGCGCTACAACAGCAGTTTCAGCGAGAGCGATTGATTAGCGCCATTGCAGGACGCATCCATCACTCTTTGAACTTGAAGGAGATTCTCAACACCACGGTTGCCGAAGTTCGACAGTTTCTCGAATGTGATCGAGTGATTATTTTCCGCCTCCATGAGGACGGCAGTGGAAAAGTTGTTGTAGAGTCGGTTGGTTGTGACTGGATGCCGTTGTCAGGAACGGTGATCTACGATGGCTACTTTGCCCAAAGATATATCCAACTTTACCAACAGGGGCGAGTCCAAGCAGTAGAGAATATCTATACAGCCGATTTAACCGCCTGTCACCGGGATTTACTGGCTCAGTTTCAGGTGAGAGCCAACTTAGTCGTTCCAATTGTCCACGAAGAGAGATTATGGGGATTGCTGGTTGCTCAGCAGTGTAGTGGAACCAGACAGTGGCAACCGTTGGAAATCGATTTACTCAAGAGCCTCTCCACTCAAGCCGCCATTGCCATCCAACAATCTGAGCTGTATCAGCAGGCACAGACTGAAATTCTCCAACGTCAGCAAGCCGAAGATGCTCTACAACAGCAGTTTCAGCGGGAACGTCTAGTCGGAGCGATCGCAGGACGTATTCGCAAGTCTCTGAAGCTGGAAAAGATTCTCAACGCCACAGTGGCTGAAGTGCGACAAGTGCTTCAGACTGATCGAGTGATCATTTTCCGCTTTGAGCCTGATTGGAGTGGAAATGTGAGCGTAGAATCAGTGACGTCTAAGGAGTTCTCGATTTTAGGACAAAAAATCTACGACCCTTGTTTTCAGGCCGCCTTTATCCAGTTGTACCAACAGGGGCGGGTGAAGGCAATTGAAGATATCTACACCGCTCATCTCAGCCCGTGTCATATCGAGCTACTCGAAAAGCTACAAGTACGGTCTAACCTGATTGTACCGATCTTGCAAAGCGAACCCACTCGGCAAAATTCCAAATCCAAAAACCAAAATCAGTTGTGGGGGCTGTTGATTGCCCATCATTGCTCTAGTTCTCGGCAATGGCAGCAATGGGAGATGGACTTACTCTCGGCTTTGGCATCTCAAGCTGCGATCGCGATCTACCAAAGCCAACTGTACGAACAGGCTCAATCGTTGGCGAAACGAGAACAAGCTCTCAATCAAGTCACGCAAGCTATCCGCAGTTCCCTGGATTTAGAAACTATTTTTGCCACAACCGTGCAAAAGATTGGCGAACTGCTGCAAGTAGAGCGAGCTCATATCCTGCAATACCGACCGGAACGTAAGGTATGGTTAAATGTCTGCGAATATCGGCAATCACCAGACTCGCTAACCACTTTAGGTAGAGAAATCCCGGATGAACCGAATGGCATTACCGAGAGCCTCAAGCGGTTGGAAATCGTTAAGATTCACGATACAGATACTTGTGAATACCCCATCAATAAAAACTTAGCAAGAACGTTTCCTGGGGCTTGGTTAGTCGTGCCACTATACTTTAATGCCTCGGTTTGGGGCAGTCTGGGCTTGATCAAGGAGGAGCATCCCTACTATTGGCAAGACTACGAGGTGGAATTAATTTGTGCAGTGGCTGATCAAGTCGCGATCGCCATTCAACAAGCTGAACTTTATCAGAAAAGTCGCACTGCCACCGCCCAAGCACGTACACAAGCGCAAAAACTGGAGCAAGCCTTAATCGAGCTGCAAAAAACACAAGCTCATTTAGTCCAAACGGAAAAAATGTCCAGCCTGGGACAATTAGTGGCTGGCGTGGCTCATGAAATTAACAACCCTGTTAGTTTTATCTATGGCAATCTCACCCATGCCAGTGGCTACACTCACGATTTGTTAGGGTTAGTCGAGCTTTATCAGCAGCACTACCCCCAACCTGCTGCACGCATTCAGGAGGAAATTGAAGTTATTGACCTAGAATTCTTGATGGAAGACATGCCGAAATTGCTGTCTTCTATGAAAGTAGGAGCAGAGCGAATTTGTGAGATTGTCGCCGCCCTGCGTACCTTCTCCCGTGTTGCCGAAGCAGACATGAAAGCCATTGATCTGCACGAAGGGTTAGATAGTACCCTAATGATTCTGCAAAACCGCTTAAAAGCGTCAGGGAAGCATCCAGAAATTCAGGTGATTAAAGAGTACGGCCTCTTGCCAAAAGTGGAGTGTTATGCAGGTCAGCTCAATCAAGTATTTATGAATTTACTCGTCAATGCGATTGATGCCATTGACGAATACAACCAGAAGCGATCGCCCGAAGAAATTCAGGCTAATCCGAGTTTTATTCGAGTCCACACTGAACTTTTGAACGAGAACGAGATAGCCATCCGCATTGCTGACAATGGACTAGGGATGACTCCAGTCGTCCAAGCGAGATTGTTTGACCCCTTCTTTACCACCAAACCCGTCGGTGCGGGTACAGGTTTGGGGTTATCGATTAGCTATCAAATTGTCGTAGAAAAACACGGTGGCAAGTTCTACTGTTGTAGCGAACTAGGGAAGGGGACAGAGTTTGTGATTCAAATTCCGCTGTCGCAGGGGGCGAGTTAAACGATCAATTCTTAAACCCTTGGAACTATTTCCTATTTCCCAAAAAGGCGGGTAGCGAAATTTTGCGATCGCGTGGGTGAGAGTGCCCTCGCCTTAAGAATTGCCGCACCTAAAAAGGCGTAGGATAACACTCCCACGACGGCTAAGAGTATAGGACTTACAAATCCAGTGGTATTCCAAAGGGCATGGAGAGCAGAAGCACATACATAGCCAATACCCAAAATTTGCCAACGCTGTCTCGGTATTAGGACACTTAACCCAATGAAATACCCCAAATAGCCACTATAGGCCATGTGCCCAACAATAGAGCCGAGAATCCGAGGAATCAGCAGCTGTAACCCTAACTGCTGAGCATCTCCTTGTCCAGCTTGTAATGTCACATTAATAATGCCGGGGACATACTGCCCTAAAGTTTCTATCAGCGTAAATCCAACCGCTGAGGCTGCTCCTAACAAAATCCCATCTAGCGGTTCCCAAACGCCAATTCGTTCTCGCCAAGGGGAACGCAGAAATCCACCAATGATATATAACCCTAATACTGGCAATGCCTTGAGCAACTCTTCCATCAGTCCTGCCCCAAAGAACATCCGGATCAGTAGCGCCATAAAGCTGATTTCTTGTCCCTCTTGGGGCAAGCTTCCCGGCAAAAGTTCGCGGAAAATATGGATAAATAGGGGTAGGAGTGGCCCGATTAAAATTAAACTCGTGGAAATGGCACAAAACAGTAAAACTGACAACGGTTTGGGTTTACCGCAAAGTCGGTAAATAAAGAAATAAGCCGCCCCTGCCATATAAATAGCCAGCAGTAGGTTAAAGGCATCGGGCTCTCCGACGGCGGCAAACAGCAAAATCACAAAGACAACCGTCACGATGCCCGGTATCAAGAATGCTTTCTGCCTTAAATCCCGTCCCGTTGAAGCGAGGGGAAACAATTGGGTAAAGGTGACAGCATTGGGCTGCGGTTGTCCAACACTACCGACAGGCGGGGTTAGCGGTAGGTTGGATGCGACGTTGTAGGAGCTGGGTTGAGGTGATGAATGGATCGGCGTGGGGATAAGGCTGGAGTTCGATTGGCATTCAAAGACAAATTGCGGCCCACCTTGACCTAATTCTATGCGATCGCCTGATTGTAAGAGCTGACACTCTTTCACGTATTGCCCATTCACATAAGTGCCATTAGCACTATTCAAGTCACAAATTTCCCAGCGAGGTAAGCCATTTTCCTGAGGCTGGAGTGGGCGAATCAGGGCATGATGCCGGGATACAAGAATATACCCATAGGGATTTAAGGCAATGTGGCAACTAGGTTCGCGCCCAATTACCGTCTCCTGATCGGGAGACAAGGGATAAGGGGGTAGCAAATGTTCAGCCACACCACCTGTAGCTAGTTGCCGCAGAAATCCGCTATACCCTTGACCAGTCATTCGTTATTCTTCGTTGGGTATTGTGAAAGAGTTGAGGGTTGAAGAATTGGGGGTTGAAGGTTGGACGATTGGATGTATCATTTGTAGCTTACTAACCGACTAACCTGCACGCCTTGCAACTGGCTAACTTTCCAACCTGTTAACGTTCAACCTGTCAACCTGCAACCCATCAAGGCGAACAAACAACCAACACCATTATTGATTGGCCCTAGCATCGCGAACCGCTGCATAGAAAAATACTCCAGTTAAGGGAATACTCGCCGCTAGGATAATCCCAGTGACTATAGAACCTAACTGGGGGTTTCCAGAAGAGAGTTCAAAAATCGAGCCAACAGCGGCGATCGCAGCCACACAGGAACCCATCAAAAATATGCCACTTTTTGGCGTCATCATCTGAAGTATGAAGTGTAGAGTATGAAGTATGGAACAGGTTTAAACGAGAGGTTTGACAGCTTGGGGTGAGAACCCGTGCTTATTTAGTTCTTCGGTCAAAACCAGATTATTTTCTACCCGATCCACAAACATCACACCATTAAGATGATCCATTTCGTGTTGAATAGCACGGGCTAGTAAGCCACCCGCCTTAAGCGTTTGGGGGCGTCCGTTCTCATCCTTGTAAACCACTTCAATCTCTTCGGGGCGCGTAACATCCAAGTAAACACCAGGAATGCTCAAACACCCTTCTTGGGCATCACACAGCTGGCTACCAAAGCCCTTAATGGTTGGGTTAATCAGTACTAGAGGCTTGTTTTCTGGGTTATCTGGTTCGCAGTCGATGACAATCATCTGCTTGTTAATCCCCACCTGAGGGGCAGCCAAGCCAATGCCATCAGCGCTGTACATGGTTTGGAGCATCTGTTGTGCCAACTGCCGGATGCTCTGGTCTACTTTAGCAATACGCTTAGCAGGCTGACGTAAGACGCGATCGCCTAGATAATGAATCTTTAAAGGTGGATTTTCTAATTTTTTCTTTTCAACGAGAAGTTGGGCAGTCATGGGGGAACTCGAGAAGATTGCTAGATTTTACACAGTATAGTGTCTCTTAAATACTAACAGTTTCCTTCTCTTGAGCTGTTCTAGATAACCGCCTAAGCCATTGTGTTTGATGCCATTATTATTAGGCAATCATCTATATCCATATATCATCTATACACTACGAGTTACCAGCCTCAAAACGCAAAGCATGTTCCAATTTCTCACCAAACTCGACTACCTCCTGCGGGAAACGCTCTTGGGTTTACGGCGGGGGGGTTGGATGAACTGGGCAGCTGTGAGTACTGTCACTGTCTTGTTATTTCTGTTTGGCATGAGCTTGCAGACATTTTGGCAGATGGAAGGATTGCTCACGCAGTTCGGGACTCCGGTGGAAGTCTCCGTTTACCTTGCTCCAGGTGCACCTGTGGAAAAGGTGATGCCGCTAGTTACACAACTCCCGAATGTGGCTCATGTCCAAAAAATTTCTAAAGAGCAGGCTTGGGCTTCTTTAGTCAAGGACTTGGGACTGTCGGCTATTGAGGGGGCGACGGAGCAATTAGAGGGTAATCCTTTGGTGGATGAACTTAAGGTTAAGGCGCGAACATCCCAAGATGTGCCCAAGCTAGCTGAAAAGTTAGCTCAAATACCGGGAGTGGATGATGTTCAATATATGGATGACGTGATCAAACGGATGCAACAACTGAATCAGGGGTTGAGTTGGGTCAGTCTTGCCATTACCAGTATGCTCACATTGGCGGCTGTTGCTGTCATTACCACGACCATTCGTTTGATTGTGATGGCTCGATGCCGCGAAATTGAGATTATGCAGTTAGTTGGCGCCACCAATTCCTGGATTTATCTGCCGTTTATTTTACAAGGTATCGTGTTTGGTGTGGTGGGGGCTGCGATCGCGTGGGTTTTAATTACCGGCGTCCAGGAATTTCTCCGCAATTCGCTAGCCGCTGGACCAGACTTCATCAAATTTATCGCAGGTGGAGTGCAACCTAACCCTCTACAGATAGTATTGCTGCCGTTAATTTTATTCAGTCTTGGAGGTTCAGTTGGGTTAATGGGAAGTTTGTTTGCGGTGCGTCGCTTTGCTTCTCGTTGACGCTCCTCGGCCTAAAAGCACGAGAATTCTTGCTTCAATTGCCTTAAACATCAATCCGCCCGTTACGATTCCGAGCAGACATGAGAAGTTTAACTCGATAAGGGTCTGCATCTTTGCGCCAATAAACGCGATACCCCTTAATTTCAGCACAGTGGTCTTTCAAACATTTTTGCCAACCTTTGCGAGTACCAATCGTACTAGTTTCATTCAGCAATCCCCACTTTTCTTCTTGGCGGGTAAGTTTGGCAAACTTCTCATAATCAGGATAGTCTGGCGTCACAAACGTCTCTTTGCGGTGCAAGATGGGGGGATTCTCAGACAAGTCATAATCCCGATAAACTACCTGCAAATCCCGCAAATCAATCTGCATACTAGTATGCAAGGAAGGATGGGGGTCATAGTCAAAGTCGGGATAAAACAGATAAGAGATTTTTGGCACGTTGAAGTGGAATTTCACTAAAGTTGCGCCATCCATTCGTCCGATCGTACGACTGGCGCATCCTTCGTAAAGTCGCAGGAGAGGATTGAGCGCTTCTAAGGCCGAGACATGGACATAAAGAGCATTAGGGAGAAGTTTCCCGATCGCACTTTGTTTGCAGCAGTTGGCAATTAGGCGCAAATCGCCCACACTCAGCAACATCAAGTCCGCCGCGGCACAAGCTTGTTTGTAGTTGCCGAAAAGCCCTTTGATATCGTTTTGCCATACGCTTTCCAGGTTGCCAAATTTGGGGCGATGGCCAAATTGCGTGAGAGCGAGGTACACCAAGATATCTTGGCGGCGTTTTTCGGAAATGGCATCCCATTCCGCTTGGTCGGTGACCTGCAAAATCACTTGAAAGGCACGGCGCAGGGTGCCAAATTCAGCCAGAATATCGGGAATGCTGGGAAGTTCGGTCAGGGCGGGGAGGCGTCCGCGCTCAGTGACAAAGGCCATTAACCCAGCGAGGAGTTCCTGATAATCCTCAAACCGTTTAACGTTAGCGCGTATTTTGGGAGTAGTGGTGCGAGAGCGGAAGCGTGAGGCACGGAAGCTCTCGGCTTGGGCTTCATCCCGAAAAACGAAGTAAATCCCCAAGGCAACAGGAATCGCATCAACACCGAGAACTTGGTCGATGTAGGCTTTGAGTTCTTCTTGTTCGTAATATTTTTGAAAGGTATTGCGGCGGGTGACGATACCGTCGCCATAGGCTATTTGACTGTTCGTACGATTGTCAATTAAGACTTGAGCGGCAATAATGAGAACTTTTTGAGTCAGTTCCCATGCTTTGATCAACGCTTCACGCCGCTCAGCTGGGTCTTCAATCACATTGATGATGTAGCCCAGATTAACGATATCGGCACTCGTGAGGGGATTGTTGGGTTGATAGTACGGGTCCCAACCCAGGCTGATGTATCCTTGCTTACCCAGGCGAGCAATGTCACCCCCATGCCCGCAACCGTAGTCAAAAATCGTGGTATCTTTAGTTAAGATGGCGCTTTCTATCGCCAATTTGATCGGTTTAGATAGGTCAGTCCGAACCATGGCAGCTCGGTGACGCTCGATTTCAGGGGCTTCTGGGATTGGAGCGACCATAACCATAACTGAAGCAAGAGCATTGCAGTTACTATACCCCCCGTCACAAGAATTTACCGCTACGCAAATAATTAATTTAGCTTTGAGACGGCAGGGCAATGAAAATTAAATCTTCGATCTTTTTGATATTCGGGTCGCCCGCTAGGTAGCCAATCCCCCGATGCAAGTGAAGGCGAAATTGGGTGGCAAGGCTTTCTTGGTCGAGCGAAAAGCCATCATTATGACACCGCTGCTTGAGAGCGATGATGAGAATATCAGATAGTTCTCCGCCGAATACTCGCCAAGTCATTTCAACATTGCTATCGGTAATAATCGGAACAGGGGAGGGGATGGTGGGTTCAGCCAGAGAACGGCAAAAAGCCCAACGGCAGAGAATGTTCCATTGGTCGATTTTGGTGGAGCGTTTGAGTTTGGTGAGTTGGTCTTTGGCAGATTGGGAGAGTTTAATGCGATCGATTGGGGGTTCCATGGGGAATTTGAGATGAACGCAGATGAAGGCAAATCATTATAGCGGTTCTCACCTTGGTGAGGTACAAACATCTAGGTTTTTGTTCATGGTTCATAGTTCATAGTTCATGGCAATAAACGCGCCTGGAACCTCACACTGAGCTTCAAGGTGTACCTCATGTAATTGAGAGCCGCTATA
>DATNPV010000197.1:0-8106 GCA_036703055.1 Waterburya sp. | reverse complement strand
AAAGAGCGTAATTCCGCTACAAGCACATCTGAGCGACAACAGCGTCAATTCGTGCCCAGTAGGAAACGCTTCTCAACACTGCTTGTGGCGAGTGCAGTCATAACTGCCTTGGTGATGGGTGGGCGTTGGTTGGGAATATTGCAGCCTGTAGAACTCCAAGCTTATGATCAACTCTTACGGTTGCGATCGGATGAACCACAAGACCAGCGCTTATTAATTGTTACCATTACGGAATCAGATTTTCAGCTTTCGGAGCAGCAGCAGAGAAAAGGATCGATATCTGACTTAGCACTAATTCGACTCCTAAAGAAATTGGAGCCCTATAAACCAAGAGCCATCGGTTTAGACATCTATCGCGATTTTCCCGTAGATCCCAACCAGAGCGATTTAAGCTCTCGCCTGCGAAACAGTGATCGCTTTTTTGCGATTTGCAAAGTCAGTATGCCCAAGCTGAACAATCCTGGCATTGCACCGCCGCCGGAAATTTCCCCAGAACGCCAGGGATTCAGCGATTTTGTGCAGGACTCGGATGGCGTTCTCCGCCGCCATCTAATAGCAATGCATCCCGATGCCACATCCCCTTGTACAACCCCTTACGCCCTCAGTGCTCGATTAGCATTCCGTTACCTGGAAGACGAGGGCATCGTTGCCAAGTACACTCCCCAACAGGAATTGCAGCTAGGCAAGGTTATCTTCAAGCGTTTGCGATCGCGCATGGGCAGCTATCAACAAGTGGATGACTGGGGATACCAACTATTGCTCAATTACCGTCGTTCCTATCACTCTCCCCTAGAGGTTGCCGAGAAAGTCACGCTCAAAGACGTGCTGGCAGGTAAGGTTCAACCTGATAAAGTGAAAGACCGGATTATCCTGATAGGTGTTACCGCTGAAAGTAGTGGCGATCGCTTTGTTACCCCCTACAGTACCGGACAGGGGACTTACGAGCCAATGCCAGGAGTCATCGTTCATGCTCAGATGGTGAGTCAGATGCTCAGTGCCGTCAAAGATGGGCGAGTACTCCTGTGGGTTTGCCCTTGGTGGGGGGATGTCTTGTGGGTTTGGGGTTGGTCTGTAGTCGGAGGTGTGGTAGTTTGGCGCTTTGGGTCAATTCGATGGTTGGGCGTAGCAAGCGGAGTTACACTTGGAGTGTTATGCGGGCTTAGCTTTGGCTTTTTCACCCAAGGCGTTTGGGTACCCCTCGTCCCAGCAGCGATCGCATTGGTTGCTACTGGCAGAACGATACTAGCTTACGGTGCGTCTCAGCAAGAACCACACAAGCAAATCTCTATAACGCAAGAGTGATGCCTCAGTTCCAACTGCATCTCCCATTCATCAAACTTGCCTTTGCAATCACTGTGGCATTGCTTGGCTCGTTGCCAGTAGGGGCACAGTTTGAAAAACCCATGAGAGGGAGTAATCAACCTCGGATTTTCAATACCCCTCCACCACCACCTGACATCGGGAAGCCTCAAACAACCACCGGAGGTGGCTCACGAGGTTGTGAGTCTGAAGATGAGCAAAAGCAGCCTACTTCGTCTCAACAGCAAAAGCTCATAGCCTTGATACCGAGTAATGGCTGGGGATTGACAACTAGCGATCGCCCCACATTTTGGTTTTATGTGGCTTATTCGCGCCAACTTTCCGGAGAGTTCGTGCTCCAAGATGAAGCCGAGCGCACTATTTACCAAACTCGATTAACCATGACAGGAACACCAGGAGTGGTTAGTTTCTCCCTTCCCTCCACAGTTGCACCGTTAGAAATTGGAAAGCGGTATCGCTGGTATTTCAACATTTACTGTCAGCCAGAACAAGTGCCTGTTTTTGTTGAAGGATGGATTAAAAGAGCCGAACCGAACCCTACGTTGAATAGCCAGTTAGAAAAAGCAACACCTCAGCAGCGCGTTTCCTTGTATGCTGCTGAGGGTTTGTGGTATAATGCACTGAGTCTTTCAGCCGAGCTTCACCGCACCAACGCGAACGATACGAATTGGACTGCCCTGTTAAAAGATGTTGGTTTGGATGCGATCGCAACAGAGCCGATAGTAGAGTGCTGCCAGCCGGAAAATTGATACCAACTGTGCAAACGAAGGTAGATGCTACAGCCGTACTTAAATTGGGTATCGGAACTCCTGCCTCGCTCGCAAGCCGCTATAGTACCAGGACACAATTTTAAGAAACGTAAAGAAAAGTCAGGAAAGGTTGGGTTAGCGACCGCGCAGTAGCTATGCCTAGAAAATTGAGTTTAGGCTAAATTAAAAAGCACAGATAAATAGTAGTTTTTTGGGTGAAAATCTTCTCAAATACGCTAGCTGTGACATTAGTTTAAACTCCAAAGAAACGAAATCTAGGTAAAACTGTTACACTGTTGCTAACATGCCCTGCTTTACGGGGATGAAAAGCAAATAGACTTCTTGCATAAGTGCCAAACCCTTGAGAGATATGTACTAATGTGTGGGACAGGCGTTCTCGCCTGTCCTAGCCAAATTGACTTTTGCAAGAGAGCGAATGAACACGATAATCGCTTAGGATTTAGGATTTCAGTCAATAGTTAGTTAAAGTTACAACCTACTACTTGTCCATATGTTTCTAGAGAAGAGTTAGTTCGGATAACCATTAAAGAAATGATTGCTGAGTCAAGGGCTACCTACTCTACTCCTTGAAAATAAATCTTTTTTAAACCTACTCTTCCTGCCTGTTAAATGTTTATTTATGAAACAGGAATCAAACAGTTGCATCAAAAAATAACTAAATTGTTGGCAAGGATTTACCCAAATGAGCCTTGTTAACGCTTGATAATACTACTTGATGAAAGGAAGACCCTAATGAAACCTCGAAGCAGTATTTTTCCAAGTCAAAGCACAAAATTAAAAAAGCAAAACTTTACTTTTACGATTCTTAGGCTTAAAAGCTTCCTGCGCTCTCCATCATTTTTAGTTGGTTCTAGTCTTTGTATCTTATCAATAGCCTTAATTGCTTTCCCCTACTTCTTGGGAGAAGAATTTAATTTTTCTGTTATTTCGCAAAATCTTGGATATAATTTGCTCGGAGCTGTCGCTGCTTTTATAGCTTTTGAAATTATTTTCAGGAAGCTTAAAGAAGTAGAGGAACAACAAGGAGTTAAGTTAGATTTCTTTAAAAAATCTGAATTTGTTAATGCAGTTTATCAAGCCAAATTCAACAATATAGGTTCTCAAAATAATATGGTTCCCATTAGAATAATGGAAACCTGGACAGAGCTATTAAGAGACGAAGATTACCGAGAAAGAATTGTCAATGCAATTTTAAACTCTATTATTAATAATAATGTTGAGATTGAAATTTTGCTACTCGATCCAGAGAATAGAGATTTAGTCAAAGCACGTACAAAGGAATTAAAGGATACGTCTCCCGAATTTAGCAATATAAACGTTGAAGAGAATATTTACATTAATTTATGCCAAGTCCAGAAAATAAGGAAAAAATTGGCAGAAGAGGGAAAACCCGACAAATTAAGAGTTAAGTTGTACAACACTAGTCCATCTCTAGCTATTTATATGTGTGCCCCAAACTTGTTTGTTACCTTCTTCCGTTCTGGTAAGCTTACAACTATGGGAAAGCAATTAAGGTTACCTGTTGATTCACCGGTAGGTGGATTTATCAACGAACGGTTTGATGAGATATGGCAAGACCCTAGGACTAGATCTCTAGAGGATTGCCTTTACGTAAAAGCAGAAGTTACCCAAGGAGGCACTGCTCAACATACCTATGATCGAGTCCGGTATATTCAGTGTGAGCAAGGGTACTACATACAAAATGCAGAACTATTTAACGATATTGCCAATAAGCCAAATATCAATATCAAAATTAATGGAAGTCTGTTTAGACCTAAGAATGTAGTTATAAATGATTTGCCAAATAGTGTTCAAAAGCTTTTCTGGAGCAAGTATCCGAGATGTGAAAACTTATTTATACTGCTAGAGTAACCCTTGTATGTTTTTAACCTAAACCTGGCTGTTACGCAGCTCCAATAAGAGATGACTAAAATTATCACGAGACTTACCTGAGTCAATTAAATATTGAGCTAGGTCAACTCCTGCTCTGAGTTGATTTACAATATTTCCATCAAGATTGGGGACTTTGTTACCAGTGACAAGCAGCAAGGCAGCGTTCGCTACAATGAAGTCTCTCTTTGATTTTAAGTATTCTTTTTCACCAGAAATGATCTGCCAGAAGATATTAATCTCATCCTTGAGGTCTTTTTCTTCTTTAATTTCTTCCATACTCACTCTTTCAAGACCAATGTCCTCTGGTGAGAACTCAGCAATTGTGATACTTTCTGAGTCAACCTTGACAATTAGATTGTTAGGAACATCCCTCGAAACATTGACAGACGCATTGGATACTTCATCAATTCCGTCATAACAGTGATAAATCATACCAGCATTACCCAAATGTAGATATATGCCAATAACGTAAGGTATCATTCCCAAGTGGCATACTCCTGTAGAGTGATGGACTGGATTTAAAACCTGTGCATTCGGCGCTACTATTTTGAAAATATCTATATCTAGATGTATATCTAGATTTTTCACAACTTCTTGCCAATTATTTTTTTCAGGTCTATATCTACGATTAACTTCACTCAAATTTTTAGCCCATAGTTTTTTTCTGGCTTCCTTGAGCGCATCTGAATAAGGAAAACCTAGAGCGGCGAGTGAAACAAAAGCAAAATTGTATTTAACAAGTAGGTTTTTTAAGTGAGCTGGGTTAACTTCGATTTGGTTATATCCAAGCTCTCTCATGGCTTGATAACTCCCATGATGAGAAGTTACATTTGTGGTTCCAGTCTTACAAATAGTCACTAGAGGAGCAGCGACAATAGATGCACTAGTAGTTGCGTGCATTGTTTTTATAAAATCACCTCCACTACCAAATGCATGATCGTGAGGGATGAGGTCAAAACTATACCCATTGTAGTGGAGATACCTCCAAACCTTTCTTCTCAAGTAATCGACAAGAAGATTGACTTGGCGAAAGCCAACCATTCCGTTCCCAGGTGCAATTTTTCGCAGCGTCTCTGTCAGTGATTCAATATTTTGAGTAATGCCACTACAGCTATCAAAAAAATCTATTAATTCGACACTTTTAATAGGTTCAGTATTGTCTTCCGTTTCAATAAATTTTTCAAACACTTGCTGTAAAGGTCCTAGCCGTGCCAAAATATCGCGTTTATCATTAATGGAACTACTTGAGTAAAGAAGTTGGAAATCCCGCTTACTGACCTTAGATAAAAATTTAGGCATAGAAGTACTGTCTGTTCCCCGTTCCCTTTCACCAAATCCTCAGACCCTATTTAAATGCTAAACAGCTCATCAATCTTTGAGAGCGGCGCTCTAGAGCCAATTACCGATGAGAACGTAGGGAGCCCAGAACAACGGACGTTGGTACTGAGGATTCTTCAAAAGAGCGAGCTGAGCACGACGGAGAGCCTCGGCTTTAGTCAGGGATTGGTTAGCTAATTCTTGATAGAACTGACTCATCAGCAAAGCAGTAGACTCATCGTTAATGCTCCACAACGAAGCGACGGTACTGCGTGCCCCCGCCCGTACTGCGACCCCAGCAAGTCCCAAGGCAGCTCGTGAATCTCCTTTAGCGGTTTGACAGGCACTCAGGACGAGCAATTCAATCGTATCGGGTCTGCTTTGGTCTCTGGTTCGGAGTAAGTTATTTAACTCATTGACTTTGATCGGTTTATCCCAGGCGAGAATAAACGTTTTATCGGCGTTGGAACTGAATACACCGTGAGTCGCGAGGTGAACCACAGGAAACGATTGCGAGTTAATCTGATTTTGGAAAGCAGTGCTGGTAAACTGCTGATTGAGAAGCACCTGACTAGGCACCTCAGACTTGATTTGCTCTAATTCCCGCTCCACATTGGGTAGTGGAGAATATCCCAGGCGTGATTCAGTTAACCCAGCCGTTAGAGCTTTCAACTGTTCCTGTTTCAAGGGTTTGGGGTCAACAAGCTGTAGACCGGGGGCTAGAGCGATACTGTAGTTTTCCACAAGATACTGTTTGCCGTCGTAGAGAGCTGCCATAGGGATATTCCGCAAGGAGCCATCCAGCACAAAGACCAAAGTCTCACTCTTACTAGTTATCAGTTCTGTCAAAATCGGTTGAATCAACCAGTTATAAACCTGCTGTGATAAAGCTTGAGCCTCGCGAGTCGTGAAGGGTTGTGTGAGTTTTTGCCGCAGTTGCTTGATTGTGCTTTCCACTGTTGCCTGGGGTACAGGGGTGGCGTAGTGGCGCAGCGGTTGTTGGGGCAGCTTGAGGATAACTTCAATCCGATCGGGCAGAATAATCGGATAAAAAATTGCTGCTGTTGGAGCCTCTTTGTCAACGACTTTGTCAAGCTGCTGCTTTGGTGCTAAACAAGCTTCCCGAAAGAAGTTGTCCAGTTCTGCCAACTGAAGTGCTTCGATAACCTCACGAGCTTTTTGGAGATTGTCTTGGCTTGGCTCCCCCCCTGTCGCCCCTTGGTAAGGGGGGGTTTGAGGCCGCAACAGCAAATCGACGAACTGCCGATAGACGGGTTCCACACTTTCTCGGAAGGAAAATTGAACCTCTGGGTTAATGGCAACCAAATCGCCACGAAGGGACTGGAGAGTTTTGAATGCTTCATCGTAAGCGGCAAGCGCGCCTTTAATATCGTCTCTCGCCTTTAACCGTCCCAACTGCCACTGCCACTGATAGGCAATATCGGGTGCTGCGATCGCTTGGGCAATCAGTAAGGCTTGCTGAGTTAGGTCGCCAGCATCGGCTAACTGCTGAGTTTGTTCGTATAGCCCGCCAAGCGTACCGAGGGCGTAGGATTCTGCTCGTGGGTCTTTGAGGCTTTTTGCCTGTGCGATCGCAACTGACAATAACTGGGCGATATCCAACTCTGAAGGGGTATCTGTGGTGATATTCTTTTTCAGTCGTGTCAGACTTTGAGCAAAATTAATTCGGGCGTAGACGGCTTTTCGGCTGGGGGGCAATTGAGCGAGAATTGGCTGGATTTTGGGCAACAGCGATTGGGCAAGACTCAGTTGTTGGGTTTCCAGTAATAAGCTCAGTTGATTGAGTAGAGCCTGAATTCCCTTAGTCGGTGAAGTGGATGCGGCAGCTGCCTGTTGATAGAACTCTAAAGCGGCTTTGTTTTCAGCTTGAGCACGAGCCGTGTTACCCAGATTGAGTAAGGTATCACTGACAGCTTGAGGAGATTTTAGCGATTGAGCAACTTGCAAGCTTTGCGCCAAAACCTGCCGCGATTCACCCAAATCGCCTACCAGTCGGAGGACGTTGCCAAGGCTTCGCAATCCCGTAGCTTTCAGAGAAGAATCGGGCAGGTTTTGCAGCGTTTGTTGGAGCTGAGTTAATGTATGCAGAGCCTGACGATAATGTCCCAAAACTTGCAGAGCTTGCGCTTGGTTAATCAAGTTGTGAGTTCGTGCCGCTTCATCACCCACTCGTGCATAAATAGACTCAGCTTTTTGCCAAGTGGATAGGGCTGCTTCTGTTTGTCCTCGTGATAATTGCAAGCGACCGCGAACATCGAGGGATTGAGCGAGAATTTGCGCTGTCTCTTTTGCCTCGCCCAGATTTCGCTCACTTTCTAACAGCTTTAGACTGTTGGCGCTGGTTTCCTCTGCCTCTTGCCACTGTCCGAGCTGCTGATAAGCCAGAGATAGATTGCTCAATGTCATAGCGACACTCAGTTCATCTCCTCGGGCTTTGAAGGCATCCACTGCTTGTTGCCATAGTTGGACTGCGTCAGAAAATTGTTCTGCTTCGTAAAGGGTTCTACCTTGTTGCTCCAACGCTTCGGCATCGGGCGCATTTTGAACAATGGCGTTTTCTGCTGCAACATGAGCATAAGTGGGCACTACTGCCGCGCTCAGGAACATCGCAAAAAGGAGCAGTAGAATTCCTAGGCGATGTGTTCTTGCCCGTACTTGCTTGAGCAGGTGTTGAAATCTTGGGAAGAATCTAGTTTTTTTTCTTGCCATTGTCTTGCCTCATTTGCCAAGGTTTTTGCAAGAGATGAGCAGTCAAAAGAATACTGCTGCCGAAATTAGTGAGCTA
>DATNPV010000188.1:0-12890 GCA_036703055.1 Waterburya sp. | reverse complement strand
GAAGGAGCAATGGCTGACGTAGTAATTGGCTTAGATCTGGGTACAGGAGGAGCGCGGGCGATCGCGGTTGACTTGCAAGGGCAAATTATCGCTCAGACGACGAGAAGCTATCCCCTGTTAACACCACAGCCCGGTTGGACGCAGCAGAACCCATCGGATTGGGTTGAAGCCAGTGTGGATGCCTTATCCGATGTCGCTCAACAGCTAGATGGGCACCGAGCGATTGCTCTGGGCTTGTCTGGGCAAATGCATGGCATGGTTCCGCTGGATGCAGAAGGTAGAGTCATTAGACCAGCCATTTTGTGGAATGATCAGCGTACTGGGAAAGCGGTTGAGGAGATTGAAGCCGCCATTCCCCGTCACGAGTTGATTCAGCGCACTGGCAATCCTGCGATTACAGGCTTTCAACTGCCGAAGTTGGTGTGGCTGCGGACTGAAGAACCGCAAGCGTATGCTTTGCTCCGGCAGAGTCTACTGCCAAAAGATTATTTAGCATTCGTGCTGACTGGCGAACGAGTGACAGAGCCGTCTGATGCGTCTGGTATTGGATGTTTAAACCTGGCTAGTCGGCAATGGGACACGGATATTCTCAATGCTCTTAATATCAGCTCAGATTTGTTCCCTTCCGTGGTCGAGTCTACTGCGATCGCGGGCAAGTTGAAATCAGACATAGCCGCTCGTGTGGGACTCCCAGCCGGATTACCCATAGTTGCAGGAGGAGGCGACAATGCGGCAGCAGCAGTCGGCTTGGGCATTTCATCAAGTCACCTAAACCGAGGCAGTCTGAGTATCGGCACATCGGGTGTTATCTTTGCACCATACGATCGCCCGATTCCCGATCCCGAAGGTCGGGTGCATTTGTTCTGTCATGTGGATGGGGGATATCATTTGCTGGGGGTGACATTGGCGGCAGGTGGCTCTCTACGTTGGTATCGAGACACCTTTGCACCGCAGATTGCCTACACCGAGCTGATGGATATGGCAGAAAATTCGCTGCCCGGTGCTCGTGGCATTCTATGTCTGCCCCATCTTGCAGGAGAACGCAGTCCCCACCTCGATCCAGATGCGCGTGGTGCCTGGGTGAATCTGTCATTGGCTCATACGCAAGCCGATCTGATTCGTGCCGTACTAGAGGGTGTTGCATTTAGCCTGCGGGCAGCGTTGGAGGTAATTAATGAGATTACTCCCGTTCATCAACTGTTGGCAACGGGTGGAGGGGCGCGAGCGAGTATCTGGTTGCAAATTTTGGCAGATGTTTTGCAAACAGAACTCATCGCTCCTAGAGCAGAAGAAGGAGCGGCTTATGGAGCAGCAATTCTGGCAATGGTGGGGGTTGGTGCGTTCCCGAATTTAGAGGCTGCATTCAAGATGCTGCCAAAGGAGGGAAAGATAGTACAGCCACAAGTCAATGCTATGTACGACGCAGCGTTTCAGCGATACAAAATATTGTACGAAGCCCTTAAAGCCGTTCGCTAAGCTCTTGAAAGCCAACGGTTGTGAATTAATGGCAAGCCCCTAGATCTAGCGATCACTACGGGTCTAAATCCATCCGAGCTACTTTATGTGACAACGGCAACAAGTTGCTGTTACACAAGGTAGCTCATGCGGGAGATGAACGCGATTGTCATTACTACTAAAAGTGATGACAAGTCCCTGTGCGATGAATCGGATTTCAAGGTATTCCAGATGGATAAGTTTCTCGGAAGATACTCGCTGTACATCTACGCAATTTTGCGAATAGTTGCAGGTTTGATGTTTGCCATGCATGGTAGCCAGAAGTTGTTCGGCATCCCAGGCAACAAACCGCCGATACCCCTCGCCTCATTTTTGGGAGTCGGCGGAGCGATCGAACTTATTAGTGGATTGATGATTGCTTTGGGGTTACTGGCTGGCTATGCCGCTTTCATTGCCAGTGGCGAGATGGCAGTTGCCTACTTTATGACGCACGCTTCGCAAGGTTTTCTGCCAATTGTCAATCATGGTGAGTTAGCTGTCCTTTACTGTTTCCTCTTCCTTTACATCGCGGCGCGAGGATCGGGGGTCTGGAGTATTGATGCACTTCTCGAAAGGGCGAGAATGAGGTCTACTGTCCGCACTTGAGAAGACGATTTTGCCGCTGAGGTTCGAGGATTATTGTTCAGCCCTAGGGTGTGTGTTCAAAGTCTTTTTTTACGCACCACAGAGGCACAGAGAACACAGAGGAAAGAAAGAATTGTTTTGTTAAGGAGAGATGGGGAGAATTTTTTACTTTTACGGTAGGTAAAGAAAACACCCCCTAGCTACTGAGTTACGTTCCTTACGTCTAGTTAGTTTTATTGGGGTAGTTGGAGGGTAAGCCAATGGAGACTTCTAAAATTAGTGATTCTACTCCTGGAAAGCTGTCAGGACGGCAGGGTTTATGGGTTGGGTTGGGGCTTGGCATACTCCTGGCTGTTGGTGGGATGACGATGTTGTCTCGTTTCCCGATTCGGCGTTCGGCTGCCCCCAATCAGAGTGCGACCACAGGCAATGCTAAAAACGCAGCATTGCCGGTGAAGGTTCAGACAGTTGGCACTAGCATGACCGAGGACAGTTCCGACTTTGTCGGTTCGTTAGAGGCGCAGCAAAAAGTCACGCTACAACCGCAAACTCAGGGTCGAATTGAAGCAATTCTTGTCTCTAGCGGTCAGGTGGTACAGAAAGGGACGCTGATTGCCTCGTTGAGTTTGGATCAGACTCAGGCAAATGTCGCCAGTTCCGTTGCGGCCGCTAGTGCAGCGCAAGCGGCGATAGGAACTGCTCAAGCACAGCTTCAACAAGCCGAGGCGCAGCGAACTAGGGCAGCCGCAAATGTTCAGCTTCAACAGGTACAGTTCGATCGCACCCAACTATTAGTCAGCCAGGGAGCGCTGGCAACGCAGCAGTTGGATATTGCGAGAACTAATTTACAAACGGCGACAGCCGATTTGCAAACCGCAGACAAACAAGTTGCGGCATCCCAAGCAGCTATTCGGCAAGCACAGGCCAATGCGCGTCAAGCCCAAGCGGGTACCGCTGCCGCACAGGTCAATCTCAATCTAAAACAAGTTGTAGCACCGATCGCTGGTGTAGTCGGTGAATTTCCCGTGAAAGTTGGAGATTATGTCAACACCGGACAAACCATCACCACACTGACGCAAAACGATGCGCTAGATCTCAATCTTTCTGTACCCTCAAATCGCTTGAAGCAACTGCGAATTGGATTGCCCGCTCAATTGCTCGACCCCACCACGCAACAATTAATCGGCACAGGCGCGATTAACTACATTTCTCCAACAGTGAACTCGAATCAGCAGTCGATTTTGAGCAAGGCACGCTTTGCGAATTCACAAGGGCGGCTGCGCGATGGGCAATACGTTCAAGCTCGCGTCATTTGGAATCGACAACCGGGGATATTGATTCCCACCGTCGCCATTTCTCGGATTGGCGGGCAAAGTTTTGTATTTGTCACCGAAAACACGACCGTAAACGGCAAACCGCAGCAAATTGTACATCAGCGTTTAGTGCGCCTCGGTGACATTCAAGGCTCGAATTACCAAGTCCTCGAAGGACTTCAACCGGGCGAAACGATCGTGACCTCTGGCATTCTCAAACTTAGAGAAGGCACACCCATTCAACCACAATCCTAAATCCAGGACACCCGATCATGTCGATCGCGAATACCTTTATCAAACGCCCGGTGTTAACTACCGTTTGTACCCTACTGATTCTGATTGTGGGGGTGTGTGTATTCCGCTGCTACCGCTCAATTATTTGCCAGATATTGCGCCGATTCGCGTTCAGGTTTCAGCTTCGTATACTGGGGCGGATGTGGAAACGGTCGAAACGGCGGTGACGAACACGCTTGAGCGACAAATTAATGGTGTCGAGGGACTACAGTACATGACCTCGAACAGTTCAGCAGGCAGTAGTCAAATCTCGGTGTATTTCGGAGCGCAGACCGATAAAAACATCGATCAAGTAAACGTGCAGAATCGCATCGCCCGTGCTACGCCTCGCTTGCCAACAACGGTGCAACAACTGGGTGTGACAGCGCAAACGGCGTCTACAAGTATTTTATTGGTCTATACATTTTATTCAGAAAATAATGAGTATGACCCGCTGTTTATTAGTAACTATATTGACCTCAATTTGCGCGATCAACTGTTAAGAACGCCGGGAGTTGGCGATCTGACAATTTTTGGTGAAAGACGGTATGCAATGCGGCTGTGGCTCGATCCGAATGCATTGGCGAGTCGGCAATTAACCGTAACAGATGTCTCGACGGCACTGCGATCGCAAAACATTCTCGCCGGAGCCGGAACCTTGGGTCAACAGCCTGTGCCTCCGGGTCAAAGTTATGAAATTCCCCTGCGAGTCAATGGTCAGTTTAGAGATGCTTCGGAGTTTGAGAATCTGGTCATCAAAGTCGGAAGTGATGGTAATTTAACCAAACTCAGAGATGTGGGTCGTGCCGAACTAGGGAGCGAGACTTACGCCAGTAATGCGAGAAATAATGGTAAGCCTGCGATCGGCATGGCAATTTATCAGTCACCTGGCAGTAATGCGCTAGATGTTGCCGAAAACATCCAGGCGCAGATGAATGACTTGATGAAAGAGTTTCCACCGGGATTAAAAGCCCGAATTGTTTACGATACCGTTGGCTTTGTCCAAGCATCGCTCGAAGAAGTGTTGAAAACGCTTGTTGAAGCGATCGTGCTTGTCGTGTTGGTGATTTTTCTGTTTCTACAGGACTGGCGAGCAACTATTATCCCACTTGTTGCGATTCCTGTTTCGCTAATCGGCGCGTTGGCATTTGCTTACGTTTTTAAATTTTCACTGAACAATTTAACGTTATTTGGATTAATCTTAGCGACAGGATTAGTCGTTGATGATGCCATTATCGTCGTGGAGGCGATCGCTGGCAAAATTCAACAGGGAGTGAGGCCTTATCAAGCGTCCGTTGAGGCAATGGATGAACTTACTGGGGCGGTCGTTTCAACATCGCTTGTGTTGATGGCGGTGTTTATTCCAGTGGCGTTTTTTCCCGGTTCGACGGGGAGAATGTATCAACAATTCGCATTAGTCATTGCATTCTCGGTCGCCATTTCGACGTTTAATGCGCTCTCGTTCAGTCCCAGTATGGCTGCGATTTTGCTACGCCCGCCAAAGCCTCGACACGGGCCAGTTGGCTGGTTTTTTAATCGATTTAATCAGACGCTGGCATGGATTATTGAACGGTATATCGCGATCGTCAATTCTCTGATTTATCTTCGTTACGCGGTGATTGGATTGTTTGTGGTGGGTTTAGCCGCAACCTACTTGATGTTTACGCAAGTCCCAACAGGATTTGTTCCCAGTGAAGATCAGGGCATTGTGTTAGGCATTATTCAAGCTCCAGACGGAGTTTCTCTCAGTTATACCGATCGCGTAATTGAACAGCTCGAACAAATTCTGCAAAAAGAACCAGAGATTGACAACGTTTTCGCGACTTCAGGATTTGGTTTTGCAGGCAGTGGGTCAAATCGAGGCGTGTTTTTTGCCAAGCTTAAACCGTGGGAAGAGCGCACCAAACCGGAGCAAAGTGCGTCTGCAATCTTGGGTCGCATCAATGGCGCATTTCAATCGATTCCAGAAGCCATTATCACCGCTGTAAATCCCCCACCAATTCAAGGCTTTAGTACGTTGGGTGGATTTGAGTTACAGATTGAAGACCGCACCAACGGACGGCTGACGATCGATGATTTCTTCGCAAATGCCCAAGCGGTTATCGCGCAAGCGAATCAACAACCCGCCCTTAAAGGCAACGTGTTTACCCAGTTTACTGCCAGCACGCCCCAGTTTGAAATCGACTTCGATCGCGATCGTCTCGAAGCACTCAACGTCGATTTTCAGCAAGCGGTTAACACGCTTGGAGCGGCGATTGGGTCGCAGTATGTCAACGATTTTACACTCGGACAGCAGAGCTATCGCGTTTATGTTCAGGCAGCAGGCAACTACCGTCGATCGCCGGATGATATTAATCAGCTTTACGTGCGATCGACAAACAACCAAATGGTTCGATTGAGTGAGGTTGCAAAACTCACACCCATTACAGGGCCAGCCGTAATTTCTCACTACAACGGCTTCCGCGCCATCAGTCTGCAAGGCAGAGAAGCACAGGGCTACAGTAGCGGGCAAGCAATTCAGGCGATGCAGCAAGTGGTGAACCAAGAAGCTATACCAGGCGTTGGCAGTGATTGGACGGGAACCGCCCGCGAAGAATTAGCCGCAGGGAACTTGGGTCTTCTGATTTTTGGCTTCGGCATTATTATGGTGTTTCTCACGCTTGCCGCCCAGTATGAAAGTTATATCGACCCCACAATTATTCTGTTGACCGTACCGTTAGCGTTGTTGGGTGCGTTGAGTGCGCTGGCATTGCGCGGTTTAGTGAACGATGTCTACGCGAATGTGGCATTAGTGATGTTGATCGGACTCTCCTCGAAAAACGCGATTCTGATCGTTGAGTTTGCCAATCAAGCTTTTGAAGAAGGCATGTCGATTTCAAAGGCAGCAGTGACTGCTGCACGAGAGCGGTTTCGACCCATTGTCATGACCTCCAGCGCGTCACTGCTCGGATTTTTCCCCCTCGTAATCGCTACAGGAGCGGGTTCTGCCTCGCGCTGGTCGTTAGGAACGGCGTTGTTTGGAGGGCTACTCGTGTCAACGATTTTGAGTTTGCTTATCGTTCCCGTGCTGTACGTCATTATCAAAAATTTGGAAGAACGCTTCTTAAAGCGCAAACCTCCTCGATCTGGGTCACCTTCCTCAGGTGAACGCGAGGAAGCCCAATCGCCAGCGCTTGCTCAGCAAAGTTCGGCTGCACTTAGGAGACACTCCGGCGATGGCAACACGCCTAATGAGTGAAGAAGGTAGAAGGGAAGAATAGGGATAAGGCTTCACCCCACCCAATTCTTGCCACGGAACATGACGCATGTATGGGTGGACTCAGACCCTACACCCTTTCAGCAAGCCGAACACACATGGTATAGCAATCGCCAAGGCGACTCTTGACTCTTGCCAAATACTGAAATCTTGACCAGTCAATCTTTTCCCTTCTGCCTTTTGCCTCCTGCCTTCTGCATTTCTTGTTCAACCAAATGAATGCAACACGATTGATATTACAGGAGGTAAAGATTAAGCGGCGACGTTGTAAGAGGCTAAGACAATAAAAGTGTGACCTAACAATTTTACAGGGGTATCGAGCATTGGAGGAAAGCAAATGAACGCTAAGTTAATCGCTTTCTCAGGCATTGTAACCGCATTTCTGGGCGTAGGAATTGGCTTTGCTGCTGCTCAGTTGTTTCCTTGTCCCTACACCAGTCAAATTTATAAAGATTTGGAGCAAAAATATGCCATCATTGGTGCCGTTACTGGCTTACTGATTGGTTCGAGTCAGGAAATGATTCGAGAACTCAAGCAAGAGCGTGATGCCCAAGAAGAAGAAGATTTGCTACGGAATCTAGACAAATCGATTCGAGCAAGTAAAGAAGAACGTAAAACTTAGCAAAAATTTTGGTGGGTTTGGAGCTAAAACACAGCGATTGCTAAGTTCTTGTATTGAATAGCGATCGCATCGAGTTAGTCTACCTCAAAGGGTCTTATGAGTTGATTCAAGAGCGGTTGCAACAGCGTCGCAATCACTATATGCCAGAGAAACTCCTTCATCAACTAAAACTTAAATCCTAAGAGAGCTGCCTGAATTCTTTGTTGAACTTCTTCATACTCTCTCAACGCATTGGCTTCCATATTTTTATCAGCAGCCTTTATGCGAGACTTAAGAACCTCTACTCGCTCTTCAGGCGTGAGATTCTTGTGCAGACTGGCAGAAATAATTCACCAGCTTTCTTATAGGTGTTTCTCCCCCTCCCCCTCCCCCACTCTCTCCCTCCTTTAACCTGGCTGGTGGGAAACTTTCGCCGCCTTGCACTAGCCTGCTCTGCAATCATTCTTTCCCTATTGGCGATTATTTCATTCTGTATGTCAATCAGCCTATCTTTTCTCTTCATCTGCTCGCTGAACTCAACTTTCATCTTTTCTGTGACATTTTGCAGGTCATAGCTTTGTTGTGCATGACAGGAAGCTGATTACCGATCAGAATCCTTCCTCTGACCGCGCGATTGCGCAAAGTGCAGCGCCAAAAGCGATCGCACAAGAGTTTGTTGAGGCTCTCGACGAGGCACGAGTCCTCCCACTGTGGGTAAGGAAATATGGCTTGGGACATGCTTAAGCGATCGCTGAATCCCTTGTCGAGAAACTAGATGAGGCGCGGACTAGGTAAATTCACAATAATCTGCGAGAGGGATGCTGAACTCCACGACATCCTCCAGAGATTTGTGTTAATTTGTGTTATTATCAATATCCGTCAGTACATTCCGGTCTGTTGCTGGCGCATTGGAACTTGCTCATTCAAGCCATCCAACTGAACCACAGATTTCCTGCTCTTAGACTGGCCCCAAGCATTTGATTTGGGATAGGGGCACCACTAGGAGCGATCACATCCATGACATTTCGTAACCTCGGTCTTTCCACTGACCTACTTCGTGCTGTTGCTGACCAAGGCTACACGGAGCCAACCCCCATTCAGCAGCAAGCCATTCCCGCTATCCTGCTCCGGCAAGACATTTTCGCTAGTGCCCAAACTGGAACAGGCAAGACGGCTGGCTTTACCCTGCCTCTACTGCAACTTCTGAGTACCACAAACTCCAACAAGGGGCATCGTACGCCTCGCGCCCTCATCCTCACTCCCACTCGCGAACTGGCAGCCCAAGTTAACGATAGCGTTACAACCTATGGCAAATACCTGTTTCTGCGATCAGCAGTGGTCTATGGCGGCGTTGGAATTAAACCGCAAATTCAAATGCTGCGTCGGGGAGTTGATATTGTAGTCGCCACTCCCGGTCGGTTGCTCGACCACCTTGCGCAAAAGACCCTCGATCTCTCCCAGATAGAGATACTGGTGTTGGACGAATGCGATCGCATGTTAGACATGGGCTTCATCCACGACATCCGCAAAATTTTGGCGAAACTACCTCCATCTCGGCAAACGCTGATGTTTTCCGCTACCTTCTCTAAAGCGATCCAGCAGCTTGCAAACACCCTGCTAAAGTCTCCAACTCAGATCGAAGTGGCTCCTCGCAATACTGCCGCACAGCAGGTAGAACAGGTGGTTCATCCTGTTGATCGCGATCGCAAGCGAGAACTGCTTTCTCATATGATCGGGTTCCAAAATTGGCAACAGGTACTGGTCTTCACCCGCACGAAACACGGAGCCAACCGCCTAGCCGAGCAGCTCGCTAAAGACGGGCTGAAAACAGCTGCAATTCATGGTAACAAAACCCAGGCAGCCCGCACCCGTGCTCTGCAAGACTTTAAGCAAGGGAAAGTGCGGGTATTAGTCGCCACAGACGTGGCATCCAGAGGTCTAGATATCGATCAGCTCCCTCATGTGGTCAACTTTGAACTCCCCAATGTACCAGAAGATTACGTGCATCGCATTGGTCGCACAGGTCGGGCTGGAAACGTTGGAAGAGCTGTTTCCCTGGTCTGTGGCGATGAATATCCACTCCTAAAAGACATCGAACGGTTGCTCAATCAAACCCTTGTTAAAGACGTGATTCCAGGATACGAGCCAACGTCAATTGCCCAACCGAAGGCAGACCAACGGAAGCCTCAGCGCTCCAATCAACGTCGCAGTAACCGGGCAAAGTCCCCGACCCAATCCACACCCAAGAATACCCAAAAGCCCACCAAATCAGGGACTCGCGCTCGAAAACGGCTTCGCACAGCCTAAGCGCTCTGCTATTGCCGCCCAGATGAGCTTGAGCAAGTATCAATGGTCTGTAGTGCTCCAGCTCGTGACACAATTGGTTCCGGGTGACTCGTGAACCAAACGCAACGAGGACTTTCTGCCTTCTGCTATATCATCTGCTAGGAGTGACACTAGCGGCAGGTGGCTATGGCCCTTCCATTCTTACCAATATGGGAATCTCAAGGCATGACCTAATTCTACAAAATGAAGGGTATCTCGCTAGATTTAGGTTTTGTCAAGAATCGCTTGGGCCGCCGCTTCATCGGTAATCAGTCCAGTAATTAGCTTGCCACCCATAGCCGCCAGAATGGCTTCCGCTTTTTTCACACCGCCTGCCACACCAATAATCAGTCGTTGAGCAGGTTGTTCGAGCGGTACACTGGCAACACGCCTGTTTGTTCCCTCTTGAAGCAACACGCCGTGTCGATCGTATGCCCAACCCGCAATTTCTCCCACTGCCCCCAATTCAATCAATTGAGCTACCTCATCATCGTTGATAAAGCCATCTTGATGTAATGGCGCATTCCAGGCAATTTGGCTAATCCCGACAAACGTTGCTTTGGCTTGCTCTGCCAGAGTCTTCACCGCAATAAACGAGCGCTGAGTCTGCAAAAGTTCTCGTTCTTCAATACTGGTGGCAACCACAGGAGTTGGAACAGGATAGGCTTGAGAACCAACGCGATCGGACAAATGCATCACCACTTCGTGACGACCTGCACGCCCATAGTGAGACATATTCCCAATAATTGAGACAATCTTATGCTGGGGTTGGTCCATTGATGGGATCTGCTCCACCATCGAGCGCAATGTGCGTCCTGATGAAAACGCTAGTATTGTCGGCGTTTTTGCCACAAGATACGTCTCTAAGTACGTAGCAGCACACACCCCAAGCCCATTGAGCGTATCACCGTTCCCTGCATCACTCGGTACCACTTCACAAAGCGACAGATCGAACTTATCGCGTAACGACTCAGCCAGAGCAATGCATTCACTCAAGGGATGATCGAGCCGAAATTTGATCAGCTTTTCACTCACCGCAAGTGCAATCAAGCGTTGTGCCGCTTGCCGAGACACATTCAGCTTTGTTGCAATCTCTTCCTGTGTATTCCCAGCGATGTAATAGAGCCAAGCCGCATGAGCCGCAAGATCCAACTTGCGAGCCCTAAGGGGTAAGCCAACTTTGCTAACATCACGCTGTTGTGAGAAAGGTTCTCTCATATTCCACCTGTAGGAAGTCTGCATCCCCCAAAAGAGTAAATAGATTGCTTGAGCGTCTGCCTAAATAGTGATTTTTTGCTCAAGCTCAGATGTATAGATTATCACATCTTTTATTGATGAAAGGCTTTTGAATAAACTCGAACGCAGCAACCCATTAGGGACTGAAAATATTGCTAACCTGGCAATATCCCTTTCCCTATTGCCCGCCAGTAATATCCAAGTTAAATCCAGTAATGTAGCCTGCCTCATCGCTCATGAGAAACGCTACACCATTGGCAACCTCTTCAAGAGTTCCTAAACGGCGCATCGGCACTGAATCGATCATCTGCTGCTCGACCACCTTAGGATCGGCATCAAAGTATTGCGACCCCACAGCCGCCTGCAATTCAGTCTGTCGCGTCCACATAAAGCCGGGACCAATCAGCGACGGCGAGAGCGCATTCACCCTGATGCTGTAGGGAGCTAAGTCTTTCGCTGCCGTCTGAGTCATTCCAATCACCGCAAACTTTGAAGCGGCATACGCGAGCATATTTGGCGGACCAACTACCCCTGCATGGCTTGCCATGTTGACAATGACTCCTCCACCCGAATCGCGTAAATGCTGTGCAGCCGCCTTAAGAACGTGGAAAACGCCTATAACGTTGATGTCGATAACCTTCTGGAAGTCGTCTTCGGGATACTCGTCCGTCTTGGCAAACGCGCCTTGATAGCCTGCGTTGTTAAAGACATAATCGAGCCGCCCAAACTGCTCTATAGCGCCAGCAAAGGCTTTATTTACGTCGTCAGAAGCCGTAACATCACAGCGAAACGCGCCGATGGGAACGTTGTAGCCCTCTAGTTCCCCAGACACATCAGCCATCTTCGCTTCATTTAAATCTAGAAGAACCACACCTGCCCCATCGGCAGCAAAGCGGTGTGCAGTTGCCTTTCCAATCTCTCCCGCACCGCCTGTAATCAGGATAGTTTTGCCCGCAAAGTGATACGTTGCTTTCGCCGTCATCGTTTCAACCTCTAATTGAAGAATTGTTGCAAATGCCCGTTAAGTTCTTGATTGTGAAGTGGGGCTGGTATGATTTCTATTATTGAGCTTTTGCCCAAAGTTAGAGCATAAAATCAAAAATTTAGTCGTCTGATTTTTTTATATCAAAGGAGTCATGCGATGCGTATCCCCCGCTTCGCGAAAGTACTAATTGCATTCCTCGCAGGAGTGATGCTGGTGCAACTGCTACATGCCTGTGCGACAGGTTCGCAAGCAGGACAGAAAACTAGACTGACGATCGCTACTGTCAATAATGGCGATATGGTCGTCATGCAAGGGCTTTCAAGCAAGTTTGAACAAGCTAACCCAGACATTCAACTGCGGTGGGTTGTCCTAGAAGAAAACGTGTTGCGCCAACGCACCACTACAGACGTTGCAAGCCAAGGTGGGCAATTTGATGTCCTGACAATCGGTTCCTATGAAACGCCGATTTGGGCGAGACGGGATTGGTTAAGACCATTAGATCTACCCGCCAGTTACGACGTAAATGACCTGCTCAAACCCATCCGAGAAGGGCTTTCCAACAACGGCAAACTCTATGCTGTGCCGTTCTATGGAGAGAGTTCCATGCTGTACTACCGAAAAGACTTGTTTTCTAAAGCAGGAATTACGGTTCCTGAACAGCCAACCTATCCCCAGATCAGAGAATGGGCAAGTAAGGTTCACGATCCAACTCACGGAGTCTACGGTGTTTGTCTGCGTGGAAAACCGGGTTGGGGCGAAAACATGGGATTTGTGTCCACGTTGGTCAACACGTTTGGCGGACAGTGGTTTGACATGAAGTGG
>DATNPV010000183.1:0-30815 GCA_036703055.1 Waterburya sp. | reverse complement strand
GAAGGCCGATTCACCAAAGTGATTTTGTTGTTTCCACTCAATCAAGCCATAGCCCCCATCATTAAAGATCAGGGTAACAAAGGGGGTGCCAATCCGGAGTGCTGTCTCCAGTTCTTGGGAATTCATCATAAAGCCCCCATCACCGGTCACCGCCACGATCTTCCGCTCTGGATACACGAGTTTGGCACCAATTGCTCCTGGCAGGGCAATGCCCATCGCCGCAAAGCCATTGGAAATAATACAAGTGTTGGGGCGATCACAATGATACTGACGCGCCATCCACATCTTGTGGGCGCCCACATCAGAAATTACGATATCCTCTGGCCCCATCACTTGCCGCAAGTCATAGATTAGTTTCTGCGGTTTGATGGGAAAGCTCTCATCGCTAGCATACTGCTCATAGTCAGCTCGGATGTCTGACCGTAATTCCACCGCATAGGGGGCGGGTTTGCCCTCCCGATCCGCCTGCTTCATAATTTCCGTCAGCGAATCCGAAATATCCCCAACCACTTCCACTAAGGGAATATAGCTGCTATCAATCTCTGCGGGAGTCATGCCAATATGAATAATCGGAATCTTGCCTTCTGGATTCCACTTTTTGGGTGAATATTCCACCAAGTCGTAACCCACGGCAATAATTAAATCCGCTTTCTCAAAGGCGCAGCTAACGAGGTCACGCTGCTGTAATCCTACCGTCCACAGGGCAAGAGGATGAGTGTAGGGGATGACGCCTTTCCCCATAAAGCTATTGACAACCGGAATATTCATGCGAGTGGCAAATTCCGTTAACGCCTCACTCGCACTGGCACGAATTGCTCCATTTCCTACTAGGATTATGGGGCTTTTCGACTTAGAAATGGCAACGGCTGCCTTACCAATACTCCGGAACGAAGCATAAGTTTTTTCTCGCTCATCTTTAGTAAGCGGTTGACTGATGACTGGCATGGCTGCAATATTTTCCGGCAAATCAATGTGAACAGCTCCAGGTTTTTCGCTCTGAGCAATTTTAAATGCCTTACGGACAATTTCGGCTGTATTACTAGGGCGAACAATCTGGGCATTCCACTTTGTTACAGGGGCAAACATTGCCACCAAATCTAAATATTGATGCGATTCAATGTGCATCCGGTCGGTTCCCACTTGACCCGTAATGGCAACTAGCGGTGCTCCATCCAAGTTAGCATCTGCAACACCCGTCATTAAGTTAGTCGCCCCTGGACCGAGGGTAGAAAGGCAGACGCCTGCCTTTCCCGTTAACCGTCCATAAAGGTCTGCCATAAAGGCTGCACCCTGTTCATGACGAGTGGTAATGAATTTAATGGAAGAATGTTTGAGTGCTTCGAGGACATGGAGGTTTTCTTCTCCAGGGAGTCCAAAAACATACTCGACTCCTTCATTTTCCAGGCAACGTACTAACAGTTCAGCGGTGTTCATTTCGCCCATTTCACTTTTCCTGGCCTTTATTGGATTGGTTGCTAAGATTCTTTTAATGAAAGGAAGCTCTCAGCTTTGAGGGACTAAAAAAGACTATTCTTTACTAGGAGCGTAATGTAATACACCCTATAACTTCAAGGTATTTCGAGAAATTAAATCCTCTGAACTCCACTCCGGAAAGCATCATGCTTGTTCATAGGGTAAAGCTCTAAACTCAGAAATACCAATGAGCCAATGACTAGAGCATCGGTCAAGTAATAGAAATTTGGGTGTTAGCGTAGCGGCGCGTAAGCGCAGACTGTTCATGGTTCATAGTTCATTGTTGAAAGCCCATGAACCCTGAGCTAGGAACAACACAAAGAACGACTTGCTGTGAATACTTGACCGATGCTTTAGGCGCTTATCCCAAACTGAATCAACTGGGAATGATAGGATTACTTGACCCAAACTGTCTTGATGTTGACAAATTCATGGATACCCTGGATTCCTAATTCTCGCCCATACCCTGAACGTTTGATGCCACCAAACGGTAGACGCGGGTCAGATTTGACTAAGCCATTAATAAATACAGCCCCGGCTTCAACTTCATCAATCAGGCGCTGAGCTTCTGCTTGATCGGTTGTCCAAGCACTGGCTCCCAGCCCAAATGGGATAGCATTGGCTCGTGTGATCGCTGCGTCAATGTCCGGTACTCGGAACAGTAGCGCTACTGGCCCAAAAAATTCCTCCTCATCTGCCGGTGTTCCAGGCGGGAAGTCTGCGAGGATGGTGGGTGCATAGAAGTGACCGGGACGATCAGATAGGGGATGTCCGCCTATGAGAACTTTTGACCCCTTCTCAATGCAGATTTGGACAAGCTGGTCTAAGTCTTGCAAAATCCCAGGTGTGGCTAAGGGGCCGATATCGGTATTTTCATCCATGGGGTCACCGATTTTTAACGCCTGGAATTTCTCCACCAAGCGTCGCTCAAATTCATCAGCGATCGCATCCTCGACAATAAACCGTTTCGCGGCAATGCAGGATTGACCATTGTTGAGCAAACGCGCTGTCGCCGCTGTGGAGACAGCCGCCTCTAAATCGGCACTTTTAAGGACGATAAAGGGGTCACTTCCCCCCAATTCCAATACAGTTTTTTTAATTTGTTTACCTGCTGCCGCGGCTAAACTCGCCCCCGCCGGTTCGCTACCGGTTAGGGTTGCGGCTTTAACTCGTGGATCGTTTATAATCGTTGCAACTTGGTCCGCGCCAATGAGTAAGGTTTGAAACGCACCTTCCGGAAAACCCGCCTTTGTGAAAATGTCTGCGATCGCTAACGCACATTGCGGCACGTTCGAGGCATGTTTCAGCACCCCGACATTTCCTGCCATCAAGGCGGGTGCCGCAAAGCGAAATACCTGCCAAAAGGGAAAATTCCAAGGCATTACAGCGAGAATAATCCCTATTGGTTGGTAACGCACAAAGCTTTGGCTGGCATCAGTGGATACGGAAACATCCGCCAGAAACTCAGCCGCGTGTTCAGCGTAGTAGCGGCAAACCCAGGCGCACTTTTCAGCTTCTGCGATCGCACTTTTCAGGGTCTTCCCCATTTCAGTGGTCATAATCTTACCGAAGCTGACTTTGTCGCGCTCTAAAATTTCAGCGGCTTGGTTGAGCCATTCGGCTCGTTGAGCCATTGGGATGCGGCGATACTCTTCAAACGTCTGTTGTGCCAGGTCTAGCTTTTGTGCAATTGATTCGGCGCTCTCGGCCTCAAAGCTTTTAATGATTTCCCCGGTTGCTGGGTTAATCGTGGCGATACCCATAGCCTTGTTCTCCCACCCCACTCGATGGGGATAGCTGTTGTTTTCCTAGTCTAATCCCACCCTTACTGACCACAAGCCAATAATGTAGATTGCTTTACACAATCTTGTTAGATGCCCTAGGTGGCAACTCCATTGCAAATTTTTGTAAAATTTCAAGTAGGTAAATCTTAAATAAATATTTATTTTGTTTGCGAGTTACACTACAATGTGCGAGGAGATAATAAGAATGCTAGCTTGAAAAGTTTTTTCCCAAATTTTGCAGCAGAGACTTAACAACCTAGCGGCTCGCTCGCGAATCGGCCCACACAGAGCGCCACATTGCCGCTTAGGGAGTGCCTTGTCCACTCTTGTAGCTACACAGACTTAAGCGTCGTATTGGATCTTCCTAAGGACAACATGGATGAGTTGAGATTTTTCCCCTGTTGTGAACTCAGATATGGCAGTGTTATGGGTAACCCATGTGCTAATACCCAAAAGCCGACCATATTAGCTGTTGATGACGACGAAGACAATTTATTATTGTTAGCCTACATCCTAGAACCGTTTGACTGTTGCTTGCTGACAGCTTCCGATGGTCTAACCGCTCTACACCGAGCCCAAAGCTGCCATCCGGATTTAATTTTTCTCGATATTCTCATGCCTCGCATGGATGGCATTGCAGTCCTTGCTGAACTGCGGAACAATCCAAAAACTAAGACGATTCCTGTGGTTGCAGTAACCGCCTTAGCTAAGGCAGGAGACCGAGAGTGGCTTTTGCAAGCTGGTTGCAATGAGTACCTCAGCAAGCCCTACCTGGTGGAAGATGTGGAAGGGTTGGTGCAGCGTTATCTTCGCTTACCCGTTTCTATTTCTTAATTTTGGGAACTGCCTCCGGATTGCGAACCTCTGGCGTAGCATTCAAGACGGCGATGATACCTGTGCGACCGGTTTCCAGGGTGGCATCGATAAGCAGATCAAGGACATCAACACTCAGCACTTCTTCAATCACTGATTTGAGCTGAGGTTGGATGGCCTCATCCAATTCTGAGCGAACCTGTTCAGCTAATTTAGCTTGACCCCTATCTGCCAGAAGCTGCTCAGGTGGAGTAATGGAGTTCTCCACAATAATCGCTAGCTTTTCATCAAAGAGTTGGCACGTTACCTTACTGGGCTGATGCCCTAACTGATCGCGGTAAAGAGCCTGGAGTCGCTGTGAGAGTGTACGTTCTAGTTGCCCTCGAGTGGGTTTGGAGGACTCCTGTGTCATATAGGGGTGTTGTTTGAAAACGAAACGATCTAATGGCATATTTTAAAGATTTTTCAAGAATTTTTGTGTTAACTTTCAATTACTCTAGATGATTGACAATTTAGGGTGACTCTGTATACAGAAGGATTTATCCCTCTCAGGAGTCATGATCCAAAAATAAAAGTTACTAGTAAACCAAAAAAGCTGAATTTTGACCTTAAGCGCTCTATTTTGGATGTTTTTTAGTAAAATGTACCTAGCATAGAGGTATTGCTTGACGAATCTCAACATTACACCTCTGCTTCAAGTTAGCTCTGATTCAGTACAAGCCGATCCGAACTCAGTGCCGTCTAGCCGCTCAGGGATTGCCTTGTCCACTTGCAATAGAGAATGTGGTAGGAAGCCTGCACGCTTCCTAGGAAAAAAAAGTTATGAAAGTGGATATGGAATTTTCCCTGAGCGGTGGTGAGCAGTTTGGGGCTGAAAAGCCACTGGTTTTAGTCGTAGATGACAATGAAGATAATTTGTTACTGCTGGCTTTCCTGGTAGAGCAGCTAAACTGTAGGATTATCACAGCAGCTGAGGGGAAGACGGCTCTCGATTTAGCACAAACTTATCTACCCTCTCTAATTTTGCTAGATATGATGCTGCCCGATTTAGACGGGATTACTGTCCTATCTCGCCTCAAGCAAAATCCTTTAACGGCACAGACGCCAATCATTGCGGTGACGGCGATGGCACGAGGAGAAGACCGAGAGCGCATTTTAGCCGCAGGTTGTGATGAGTATGTGACGAAGCCTTATATTATTGATGACCTAGAAGCGCTACTACGTCGCTATTTAACTAGGGGGGTGAGGGATGAAGGGTGAAGGGTGAGAGGTTCCTGGAAGCAGAGGGAGAAGATTATGCAATTTACAGGCATACACAGCTTACCTGTACTCTCAGCCCCGACCTCTAAGGATAAATCAAGATTTTGTAGGTGTCGGGTGTCGGAGAGATTGCTTGTTCAACCGCTGCGGCTAAATGTTGCAAGGGGTAGCGATCGCTAATTAGTGCATCTACATCAATGCGCCGATTGAAAACGATATCTGTTGCCAGAGACTGAAGCCGATACGAGGAACTGTAACTGCCCATCAGATCGATTTCCCGACGATAGAGAATATTGGGATTGATGGGAATTTCCATTTCGTCCGGGAACTCGGCAAAAAATACGATCTTGCCACCTTTGCGGGTACAATCTAAGGCTTGGAAAAAAGCTTTGTCACTCGGAACGGCGAGTAGGGTGGTATCAACACCCATGCCATCGGTAAGCGAGAAGATTTTAGCTTGTAAATCGGGGTCGCGGGCATCAAACGCGGCTTGGGCGCCCACTGCCTTTGCTTTCTCGATCCGGGAAGAGAGCAGGTCGGTTGCGATCGCCTTTGCCCCGAAGTACTTCACGAGCATAATAAACATTAACCCAATCGGGCCCGCACCAGTCACTAAAACCGTTTGCCCCGGCACCACTTGGGCTTTTTTCACCGCCTTGAGGCAGCAATTAGTGGGTTCCACAAAACTGGCTTGCTCGAAACTCACCCCCTCAGGGATAGGAATTAACCCCCCAGTACGGACGATGTGCCCCGGTACTTTGACATACTCCGCGAAACCACCACCACTAGGGGTAAACCCAGCCGTTGTCGTAATCTTTTTGTAGACTTCGCACATCGAGAAGTTGTCATTGAGACAGTAACCACAGCGCATACAAGGGATGTGGTGCATCACAACCACCCGTTGTCCTACTTGCCAATGGGTCACCTCTTCCCCAACAGCCGCAATGACACCAGCAGTTTCGTGTCCATAAATACGCGGAGGGTCATAAAGGGGATAACGAATTTTCTTGATATCCGACTGGCAAAGTCCCACCACCTTCACCTGCACCAGCACCTCATCCGCTTGCAGTTCCGGGACTGGCACCTCTTCGTAATTCAGTTGATTGACCCCTCGGAATACCTGCGCTTTCATGCACCCTTCCTCTTCGTCCTCGTAATTTAAGACTTTACCATTCGGTTTGAGCATTTAGAGCAGTTCTTCGTGATAGCAGAGGGCAGAGGGCTTTTATGTTTATTACTAGTGCAGACTGGCAGAAATAATCCACCAGTTTTCTTGTCGGCGTTTCTCCCCCTCCCCCCCTCCTTTCACCTAGCTGGTGGGAAACTTTCGCCGCCTTGCACTAGTACGTGGTCGTTTGAGCCGTTAAGGGAAGTCCTAACCTTGATGGCGACAGCTATACATACCCTAAAACGGTAGGGGCACGATATATCGTGCCCCTACATCAGCCTCCTGGCAAGACTTTGAAAATCCAAAATCCAAAATGGTATTACTTCTGAACAAACCGCCATACCCCATCCCAATCTTCCGATACACCCTCCTCCATTAACTGATTAACCCGTTCCAGATAAAGCTTCGCCGCCTTATCCCCAAGATTAACCGCCAAAACCTGCTCAAAATACCGTTTCGCCTCAGCAAATTCTCGCTGACGGTAGTGTTCCAATCCCTGCTCAAAATCCGATTGAGTTTGGAATTTCATGGCTTTCACCTCCTCAGGCTCACCATCCATCACCTCATAAATCGAGATGGGTTCTGTCTTACCTTTGACAATCGCGCGATCGAGGAATCGAATTTCGTACTGGCTGGGGTCGCTTAACCGCTCCAAAACCTGCTCGGAGATTAACATAGATACCCCATAAAACTTAGTCAAGCCTTCTAACCGCGCTGTCAAATTAACGCTATCGGAAAGAGCATCGCCCTGCATCCGATTCTCTTCTCCCACCATACCCACCATCAAGTGACCAACGTGGATGCCAATGCCAATATAAATCCATGGATAGCCTTTAGTTTGCCGTTGTTGGTTGTATTCCCGAAGTTTCTTGAGCTTGGCGATTCCAGCTTGCACGGCATCATCGGCACCATTGGGAAAAATTGCCATCAAGCCATCCCCTAGATATTTGACGGTGATACCGTTGTGTTTGCGAATCTCTGGGCCGACTCGTTGCAGATAAGCGTTGACGAAGGTAAAAGTATCTTGGGGCGTCATGCTCTCTGACATCGTGGTGAAGGAACGGATATCGGAGAACATCACCGCCATTTCTTGGCTGACATGGTCGCCTAAATGGACATGCGTTACATATTGCTTCTGGAGAAACTTAAGATATTCCAGGGGGAAGAAGCGGGCAAAGGAATTCTTGTGGCTCTCTAGGATTTCAAAGGATTCTTTGAGTTGCCCTGCCATATCGTTGAAAGACTTGGCAAGTTGCCCAACTTCATCGGTGCGGTCAATCTCTACCGCTTTATCCCATTCTCCTTTGGCGATATCCTTGGCGGCAAAGTTAAGCCGAATCAGGGGTTCTGTTACCCAGCGCACAGTCAGAATGCCAATAATGATCGCGACAATTAAAGTAGCCAAGCACAGCAGGATAGTGGTACGGGTGTTGACATCGATTTGCTGCATGAAGTCAGATTCTGGAACAGCCACCACAATCAGCCAATCCAAACCGTATCGGTCAGTAAAGGGAGACACTTGCAAAAATTGCCTCTGACCTTCTAGCATGAATTCGAGCTGATAGTCTTTGTGAAGGTCGCTAAGATTGCTGAAGCGATCGCGTAAATAAGCTGCGCTAGAACGGATGAGCAGATTATTGCTGTCTACGGCTCGAATCCGTTTAAGGTTTTTGCTGTTTCCCAGCAGCAAGGGTTGGTTGTTGACCGAAGTCGCCACCAACTCTCCTGTCGGTTCAATAATAAAGACTTGCCCAGTGCGACCAATTTTGAGAGTCTGCAAAAACTGACCAATTTGTTTGAGCCCCAATTCACAAGCGAGAACGCCCAACAGCTGGCTATCACGGTTGTAAACTGGCAGACTAGCCTTGACTTGTAGAAAGTCATAGCCTGTATTTACGTAAACCTCACTCCAAGTCGCTCGTCCTTGCTTCACGGCAGCGGTATAATAGGGGCGAGTGCGTGCATCATAATCCTGCACTGTTTTGGCAATCCTAATTCGATTCCCATCCTGATCGATGTCGTAGTAGTAGAGCGTGCCGCCACCAGGAGTCAGTTGTTCGGCAATTTGAGGGGACTCGGAAGTAGACAGGCGATTGACCCAACCGACACGGGTAGACTGTCCTTGGACATTGGCAAAGCCAACATTACCAACAGACTCGTAAGTCTGAGTTTGCCGCCAGAAGTAAAGATTCGCTTCTCGTATTTTCTGAAAGTCCAATAGCCCCAGTTCCACCGCGCGAGCATTAAATTGATTCACCTGTTGAGGGACTTCAACGTAGACTTGGATGCGATCGCGCACTCGGGCAGTGACTTCACTCCGCAACTGACTGGCTAAGTCATTCACGGCTTTGTGTCCATCTCTAAATGAAAGATAACCCACTAATCCAACTGCCCCCACCACTTGCGTGACAAAGGGAACAATCAGGATGACTCGCAGTGGAATTCGCCCCAGTGTCCGCACTACCTTGCTCCGGGTACGCTTCTGGATAGGCGGTGTTGGAACCAAATGTTCTGCTAGGACAACCTCCTCTGATGTCGCCTCTGTATCTGTGACACTCGGAGTTGAGGGCGGCGTTGGGAGCAGTTCACGGGGTTGCAGGCTGGTGGGAGTTGAGCCGATTTCTGCATTCGTCGTTGTAGCGGCAATCGATGCACTCATAGGCAGGGTAAAGGTGAAACGAGTCCCAAACCCCACTTCCGACGCCACCCAAATCTTGCCCCCGTGCAATTCCACCAAGGCTTTAGCGATGCTCAACTCCAAATTCTTGGTTTCCGACTGTCCAATTGCCCAGTGATCCACTTGCTGAAATAGCTCAGCAATTTCCTCTAGTTCCGCTTCAGAAATTCCAGCCCCCGTGTCGGTAACGGTAATTGCCATCTGGTTTTGATGCGTTTGAGTGTTCGTCTGAAACTCGCCCATCCCAGCAGAAATTTCAACAACGCCACGCTCTGTAACTTTAATCGCGTTATCTACTAAGTTTTGCAGAATCTGTTGTAGGCGTCGCTCATCGGCGTAGACGGTTGGTAAATCGGCGGGAATGGAATTGACAAGCTGCAAGTCTTTTTCACCGACTAGGGTTTGGCTCGATTGCAACACCACCTCGACTAGCGATCGCACGTTCACTGGTTGCAATTCCAGTTCGATATCTCTTTGTCGGAGCTGGGCAATGTCACGGATGTTGTGAACTAAACTGAGCAGTTTATGTCCGTTCTGAGCCACCATTGACAACTTCTGTCGTTGCTCCGGGGACAGTTCCCCTGCTTCTTCGATCAACAGCGATTGAATCGCGCCAACAATGTCATCAAGCGGGGTACGCAGCTCGCTAGCAGTATTGATCAGGAATTCATCTTTCTGCACACTCAAGCGCTGCAATTGAGTATGTTTTTCTTTCAGTTGTTGGGTAAAGCGAATGCGATCTACATCGGATTGTTTGCGTTTGGTAACATCGAGAATCGCACTGAGTAGAACATCCTCGTGATTCAGAGAAAACGGTTGAATCGATATCGCTCCCCAAAATACCGTCCCATCTGCCTTTTTAAAGCGGATTTCGTAGTTGCGTAAGCAGCCATTTTTGATGTAGATGTCGATTAACTTCTGACGGTCATCCGGGTTGGCATAAACGTCGAACATGGAGCAACCCAACAGCTCTTCTACGGGCAACCCAAATAGGGAACTGGCAGCCGCATTCGCGTATAGAACCTCGCCATCGACTAAACGCGAAATGACAACCGTTACAGGAGCGGCTTCGGCAATGAGGCGAAAGCGCTCTTCACTCTGTTGCCTTGCTACTACTGCCTCCTCATAGAGTTCTTCCTCTACCAGGTTGGCATGTTCAGTCATGGCGTCCAGCATGATTTCTAAGTCGGCTTTTTCTTGCTGAATCTTGGCGATTTCCTCCTTTAGATGGGTGAGGTCTAACAGGAGTTGTTCTAAATTCAGATCGTTGTTAGATGATGGGCGACGCGCTTCGGAGTGGATTGAGTCAGACATAGTGGGATTTAGCTGGTTGGCTGATTCGATGCGATCGCAATCCTCCGCCAGGAAGCTCTACGCGTTTAGTCAAGAGAGGAATGGCGGCTCAAGGTTTTGACGGTTAATTGTTAATGCGAAATCCCCCGTACTGGGAGCGGGGGAAGCGTTAAACATTGATTAGATGCACTATTGTTAGGGTAATCGATCCAGCAACAAGGGGCTAATACGGCTAGGTGATGCGGCAAAAGGGGGTTCTCGTTTTACTGTTTACTAAATTTCGTTTCCTCTTACATCAAGTCGCTCAATGTCTGCTACAAATCACTCCCTCAGCTTCCCCCACTCAGGAAGACTGAAGCTCTTGATAAAGAGACTTGTAGCGACGGGATTGAATTTCTAAGGTAAATTCTTGTTCAGCTTTTTCACGGGCGCGATCGCACAATTTTTGATGCCGCTGTTTGTTCTCTAACACCCAAATAATACCTTGGGCTAAATCTTCACTGTTTAAAGGTTGAGCCAGATAGCCATTGTGCTGATGTTCAATCATATCCGGCATCCCGCCAATATTGAAAGCGACGCTAGGAGTGCCACACGCGAGCGCTTCCATTACGGTGTTGGGCAAATTATCCTGAGTGGAAGGCGCAACAAATACATCCGCTGCCGAGTAAACCACCGCCAGGGAAATATCATCATTCAGTCTACCTAAATAATGAGAGTTTAATCCCAACTTGATTGGCTCTTTAGGTCGAGATGCACCGAAGATTACCAGTTCTGTTTGCTCAATCCATGCTGTTTTACTGAGGTTTTGTAAGGCTTGCTCCAGGAAGTAAAATCCCTTGCGGTGATCGCTATTCGGATACATGGCTCCAAATAGGATAAGGTACTTATCTTGAGGCAAATTCAAGATTTCTCGCGCTACCTGTCGGGGGATAGGTTTGTATTGTTGAGTATCGAGCCCGTTGGGAATCACTTCAACACGCAAATTTTGCAACAGAGAACTCGAACTAGCGCACTTGGCTAACCAAATGCTGGGAGTAACTAAGGTTAAGTTTAAATCCTGCCAAGCTTTGGCTTTCCGCTGCCACACCCAGCGCGATAAATCCCCGGTTTTATGGCTACCCAGTTGTGGACAAGTCCCACAAGAATGGGTATAGCGATCGCATTCTTGAGTGTAGTGACACCCACCCGTAAACGCCCACATATCATGAAGCGTCCACACTAAGGGTTTATTTAATTTAGCGATGGTTTCAATCGCTACGTAGCCATGACAAACCCAATGCAAATTCACGACATCGGGAGCCAGTTTAGCCAGGTTTGCCGTAATTTTATCCGGAAGCCATTGGAGGGAGAAATCTGTAGCATCCCGCTGCGGATACAATTTTAAGGGCAAAGCATCTAAACGCTCAGGGAGTTTCAATTTGGCACTTAATTTCCCTTGAATTGTCTGAGGGGAAGATACGGTTAAATTATCACTGTATTTCAATTGCACTAGCATTTGGGAGTCTACCCCAAAACGCTGTAATCCCTGATGCAGCCGTAACGTTGCTCGTCCGGCTCCTCCACTGTCAGACTCACTAAGATGCACAACCTGCATAAATTGAGTTTTCAACTCTTATAAAATTTTAGGAACACTGACTCTGTTTGCATCTTCACTTTGATAGAAGAGTGCGATAAAGAGACTCATAGCGACGAGCCTGCATTTCTACATTAAATTTTTGTTCGGCTTTTTGGCGGGCGCGATCGCACAATTTTTGATAACGCTCTTTGTTTTCTAATACCCAGACAATTCCTCGCGCTAAATCCTCAATTTGGTAAGGTTGAGCGAGATAGCCGTTTTGCTGATGATCCACGATATCTTGTAATCCCGTAGCATTAAAGGCAACGACTGGTGTTCCGCAGGCTAGGGATTCGGATGCTGTCTGTCCGAATGATTCCTGAATTGATGGGACAACCATGACATCAGCCGCAGAATAGATCATTGCTAGTGAAAGATCATCATACAATTGGCTGAGATAGTAGGAGTTGAAACCAACATCAATTGGAGTTTCAGGTTGAGCAGAGCCAAAAATCATCACTTCTATTTTTTCGTACCATCCTGTCTGACTCAGGCTTTGCAAAGCAGGCTGAAGGAGATGAAACCCTTTGCGGCGATCGCTGGTAGGATACAATGCTCCAAATAGAACAATTTGCTTGTCTTGAGGCCAATTCAGTACATCTCGTGCGAAGCGTCGCTCTATGGGCTTATACTTGGTCAAATCCATACCTGGGTGAATCACCTCTATGTGCCGATCCTTGAAAAGAGAACTAGAAGCAGCACACTTCGCTAACCAGGTACTCGGAGTAACAAGGGTTAGGTTTAGAGCCTTCCAAGCTCTAGCTTTGCGCTGCCATACCCAGTGAGATAAGTCGTTTTTTCTGTGACTGTTGAGTAGAGGACAGACACCACAGGACTTGTGATAGCGATCGCATTCTTGATTATAATGACAGCCGCCTGTAAAAGGCCACATGTCAGTGAGGAACCACACTAAGGGTTTATTCAGTTTTGCGATGGTTTCAATGGCTAAGTAGCCATGACAAACCCAATGCAAAGTCACCACATCAGGAGCCAGTGTAGCAACTTTTGAGGCAAGTCTATCAGGAAGCCATTGGAGTGAAAAATCCCGTGCCTTGCGCTGAGGATAAAACTTTAAGGGCAAAGCATCTAAGTGTTCCAGTAATTTCAGCTTGGCGCAAAATTTTCCCAACGTAGAGCGTGGTGCCAATACAGCTGGATTGTCGCTGTATTTGAGTTGCACCAACATCTGTGAGTCTACACCAATACGCTGTAAACCCTGATGCAACCGTAACGTTGCCCGTCCTGCTCCTCCACCGTCAGATTCACTCAGATGCAATACTTTCATCAAAAGATTTTACTGGCGGTGATGTGTTGTTTTCAAGGGAGGCACCTATAATTAATTGCACCCAAGAAAGAAATTCTTTTCTCCTGACCTTTGTCAAGACGTACCCTGGCACGTCTTTACGATTTTTGAGTCCTCTACTACGATCTGTTCAAGGTTTTCTTTAAAGCTTGAGCCATTCGCGCCAACTGGGGTTTATTCCATACATACTGCCACACATCTGTTCTAAGTTTGGCAGTCGGTGAATAGTATTTCTGGTGCACAGGAACTAATCGATACTTCATTCCTTCGTACACGCCGTAGTCGATAATACTCGGCTTGTCTGCATAACGGCTGCCGCTGGGGTATTGACTGGGGAGATAATGAGCGGTTAAAGACTTGCGGGAATATTTAGGATTAATGGTTGCCAAAGAACCATGAACTGTTCCAGAATTCCAGAAAAGGACATCTCCTTTTTTCAAGGCAGGAGCATAAATCTCGTTCTGATACTGTTCTACATAGTCCTTTAATTTTTTCATGTAAGGAGTATTTGAGACTTTTTCATCATCCGTTAAATCTAGTTCAACTCGATGAGATTTAGGTAAAACATAGAATCGACCGGCTTCTTCCTGAATGTCTTCTAGTGCAAACCATCCCGCCAATAAATGACCACTAGGCATAGAGTCTAAATAGTACCAATCCTGATGAGCTGGGGTTGTCGCATTCAGATCGAATAACATGGACTGCATCAGGTTATGCTCTGGACTAGCGGTGAGTTGATGCAGTGCATCTCTTATCTGGGGAGAGCAGATAATTTTTTTAATAGCCTCATCAAAGGCGGCATAGTTTGGGTAATCGTGAACATTTAAAAAAGATTCTTCACAATATCCAAACGGGTTAATTTTATTTCTTTCCCAGCGGTTGCTGGATTGTCTAAAAAAGTAGTTATCGGAAGGAAGTATGTCGGAGGCGTAAATTTTTAAGAGTTGATTAATTAAGGATTCTGGAATAAGTTTTTCAAAAATATAATAACCGTTCTCGTCATAATAGTCTTTGGGGGTATTCATAAGATTTATTCCTCTACCATTTCCCTGAATCTTTCGTGTCCTTCACTTCCTTAGCAGGCTGTACTGATTGAATCCCTGTTTTTCGGGCCTTACATCTATCTCAAGGAAGAAAAAATTATACTAACTCTTAAAAAATCTTCTGTCGTATCTTCCTAAGTTTATTACTAGCTTTTTTAAAGAGATTTGGGTCGTAATCAAAAAGTGTTCTCTGGGTCAACTTATCAGCTTCTAGATCACGAATTACAAAAGGAGGATGTTTTAAGGGAAAATTTATCGCTTCTGTTGGCATTTTGATGTATGGGTCTTCTTCATCATGGCTATGCGTCGCCTCTACACCATAACCAATATTCGTTACCAAATTTACCTGGGGAATAATACATAATCCATTTTGTAGCCAGCAGGCAAATATCCATTTAAAATCCCAGCCAGTTAGCCGTCCATCATAAAGCATTTGTACAGTTCTTGTCCAAACTTTTACGGCATACGGGTCTTCTAATATATCTTTCATAAACTTTCTTTCCTGAACTTCAGGCCAAAGTTTCATATCCGTATCGAAATACTGCCACGCACGCCTCCAAGTAGCCCATCCCCAGCAAAGCGTGAAGCGAGAGAAGTAATAGCTGTACTCGGTTCGTTTACGTCCGAATAAGACATTTTGACCGGATATATTCATCACCCGTTTGTCATCTCGATATTGCTCTAGCAATTCTTCACAGTAAGGAAAAAATGTGGGATGTGGGACACAATCATCTTCTAAAATAATTGCCTTTTCAACAATATCAAACACCCAATTTAAGCCATCGATAATCCGGGGATCGCACGCTAAATTAATATCGGAGTAATTCTTGAGAACTTCGCAATCCCAGTCTACACGCTCAACAATCGCACGAGCAGCAGCGCACTTTTGGTGATCATCGGGTCGGTTGGCACGAGGTCCATCAGCAATAACTAACAGTTTAGAAGGTTTAGCTTGCCGAATAGTTTCCAAAACCCTCTCCGTATGATTGGGTCGATTGAAGATAATCAAGACTACAGGCGTTTTCATCGGCTAGTCGCTAAACTAATCATTAACCTTTGAATGGGTCTGATTCCAATATTTTAATAACTCTGGCTCACCTGTTGAGCAATCCAATTAGTGTAATCGCTTTTGTCTGCTGGATAAAAATTTTCCGAGTAGGGGGATATATTGCACCAACAGCGTAAGCGGCTACAATTTGAGCAATCACAGTGGCAATCGCTGCTCCTAACCCGCCATATTGGGGGATGAGAAAATAGTTTAGAACAATATTAACAACAGCACCAGTAGCAGCCGTCACAGCCGAAAACTTCATCAATCCTTCTGTGGTAATCCACGTTTCTCTGGCAACTCCTAAAGATACAAACAAACCTGCCCAAATATGAATATTTAATATGTTCCCGGCCTCAGCATAATTTTGTCCATAAATTAGTGTGACAATTTGAGGCGCTAAAAATGTCACCGGAATGGCAACAGCGTAAGCCAAAATTACCACAGCAGCCAAAAGTTTTTGCAAGCGTTTGTAATAAATTTCTTCACTAATTTCTTTGGCTTGGACGATGGAGGGAAATACTGAGTTGACGATCGCACCGGGTACAAAATACCATAGTTCCGATATTTTGACAGCCGCTGAATAGATACCCACTGACTTTTCCCCTACCATTTGCCCTAACATAACCTGATCGATCCGCATATAAATCATGATGACAATGCCTGAAAGAATTAAGGGCCAACTGTCGTTGAGTAAGGATTTGGCAAGGGTGAAGTTTATTCGCCATGTTTTCATCAAATTCCCCTGAAATCGATAAGCAATTATCATTCCGATGGCGCTCAAAAGATATTCGGCAACCATCGCGATCGCAAACGTAATCAGGGGTGCTTTGAACTGGATTAATATGATTTTTACACCATTCATCAGCACATAGGCGGCATTCCTCGCTAGAACTGAATATTTAGATTGAATTTGCGATTGGAACCAATAATCTATGATTTCAAACGATTGAATCAAGGTTCCACTAGCGACAATCCCTACTAACCAAATCGTTTCCCTATAATTAGGAGAATCACTAGGAGTAGAAAAAGTAATGATTCCAAGCGTGACAAAAAAGGCCAAACTACTGCCAATGAGCTTGAGGACAAAAGCCGTTCCTAGGGTTTCATCTTTATCGGACGAGTCACGCGCTAGATTACGAATGACAATATTATCTAACCCCAGCTTGGCAAACGGAATCAATAGTCCGACAATGGCAATAGCGTAATTGAAGCGACCAAAACGCTCTGGCCCCAGGTATCGGGTGATCCACACCCCAACCAGTAGACCCAACACCATTTGTACAATCTTTTCTGTAAAGAGCCAACCCGTGTTACCAAGAATCTTACGCAAATTAGGGCTAAGCTTTTGACTAGCGGCAGTGAGCTTGTTGAGCATCAAAAGGTTTTGCTCCCTTACAAAAAAGTTGTGGCTGAAGAACTGGGTAAGCCAGTATTAACGAATACGAGGAAATACTATCGTAACTATATTTTGATTTGAATCATCTCCTTAAAGAAAATGGATCGATTTCCCAGGTTTGCGTAGTTTCTCTGTAGCCATTTTCTGAGGTATCCAAGGTTAATCGAACCGTAGTCACCACATACCAAAACCACATACTGGTAATTCCTACCAGACCTGTTTCCGTCATATTCGTCATCAGATTATACGTTAATAGTAAAAGCGGTAGTCCCGATTCTGGTAAACGAGTTCTACTTAGATAAACAACGGCTTTGGCTACATTATTAAAAAATGAACAAGCAAACAACGCCACACCTAGCCAACCTAACTCCAAACCTAGATCTAAAAATCCATTGTGAGCATGGGCGGGTCGAAACTGAGTTTTGGCGACGATAATGTCAGCACCAGGGTTGTCTGCTCCTCGCCACGGCTGCCAAAATCCAGACAATCCATAGCCAAAGATAGGATGGTGGTTAATCTTATCAACAATCATTGGCCAGAAATCCATTCGTCCTGTTAGGGACATGTCTTTATTCAGGGTATCTACAACAATAAATTTAATATTTTCTGTAACAATAATTGTCAGAAAAATGCTCACAATCATAAAAAGAATTACAGAAACAAAGGCCCATCTTACCTTTAGCCTCTTGACAAAACCGAAGTATCCCCACAGGCTCAACAATGCTACTATTAAGACTTTACTAGCTCCGCTATTCCCTTTAATTAACGCCACAAATGAGAGGGCAGTAAAACCAAGAGACATGGGCCTTTGCTGGGGATAATAAAAGGCATACATTAACCACAATACTGTGGTTTGAGCCATAATAAAAGAAAATTGGTTCTTGTGCCCTAAAACTCCGTACCAGTCGGGGCTTTGATGCTCTTTTAGGGCGTAAAAAACGCAAAGAATTACTATAATTAAGTTAATCCATCGCCAAAAACGATAAATTTCCTTCCAGGAGTATTGCTTGCCAAAGTAAACTGCGAAGACCGTAAGTTCTAAAAGAACTAAAACACTTTTTAAACTGAGAAATGTAACATTAGCCCAGAAACAAGATAAGCTAGCAAAAAGAATAAATATAGAGAAAAAAGGCGCTTTGAAAGCAATAATAGATAAAACATTAATATAATCTTTCAGGGTATAACGAAGTCTGGAAATAATTAAGCAAAAAATAATACTATAAAAGCCAATTTGACCCACTATAGTGGGAAGGGTAGTTGACATCAGCATCAAAGCTCTGGGATGTAATTTGTCAAAGGGACTAATTCCGGTTCCCGTTGCCCCAGCTATACTAATCAGCAGTATTCCATAAAAAACTATTTCTAGAGTTGATGCTAGTTTTTTGTTTCTGCCTACGTAATGGAAAATTACGAAAAAGTAAATTAATGCAACGGCTATGATGAAAAAGAGAATCAGCGGGTTTGTTAAAACTATTTCTTTCATTTCTGAAAAACGATTTAAATCAAGAGTGACCTAACTTGCACATAGCAGTTAAAAAATTTCGCTAACTCCTCCACTTTTGAATAGTAGTTCATAATGCCAGAACAGGACACTTTACCGACTACGCTGCATTTACTGGGGTTGTAAATCTTTGCCGAAAAAGTACACGCGATATGTATTTTGGCTTTAAACCTGTACCCTAAAAAATTCCTGAAATATAGATATACAAGGCGTATTAAGGATAAAGCGATATGCTCGCCATACACCTGGCTTGATGTGTATCGCTATTGACCAAGCTTTAGCGAGTCATAAGCAGATTGGTTATTTTACCAGATGCGTGTATTCCTCAATACTCTGTTTCGTTAGGCATAACGAACTTTTCAGAGTATTGTAAAACCATTTTCACATCCTCTGTTTATACTTCCTATGAGCTGGTGTCTCTAAGCTATGCTGGAAGCGCGTTTTGTGGGGAGGGAAAGTCAGCCATATGAACTGGATATTTTCGGGTTCCTTACGTGTCGAAGCGGTCAGCATTGCGATCGCCGATTTACCGACATCATTAAAAGGTACGAAACTCGTACAGCTTTCAGATTTCCATTACGATGGCGTTCGGCTATCAGAAAACCTACTGGCTGAAGCGATTGAAGTCAGTAATCAGGCTGAACCGGATTTAGTGGTTTTAACCGGTGACTACGTGACAGATGACCCAAACCCCATCTACACCTTAGTGCAACGATTGAAGCACCTACAAAGCCGTGTGGGTATCTGTGCCGTACTGGGTAACCACGACATTCACTACCGTAGATCAAAAACACAAGTCATCGACGCCCTCAAAAGTATTGGCGTGCGAGTATTGTGGAATGAGATTGCTTATCCATTAGGGCCAGAATTACCCTTCGTAGGATTAGCCGATTTTTGGTCGCCTGAGTTCAACCCCACACCCGTGATGAACCAGCTTGACCCGAAAATGCCTCGCATTGTTCTGTCTCACAATCCTGATACTGCTGAATTGTTGCAGCCATGGCGAGTGGATTTGCAACTGTCGGGCCATACTCATGGAGGCCAAGTGGTCATTCCAGGCATTGGACCAGGACCAATTTTGATGGAAAAACTTCAGACGCATGTGCCCAAATCGATGCAGCGCTGGATTCCTTTCATGAGAGCTTGTACTAGGGTCGTTAAGCATTGGGAATGGGCGCAGGGACTGCATCAGGTTGGTCAAAATCAGCTTTATATAAATCGTGGCTTGGGAAGTTACTCACCAGGACGCCTATTTTGTCCACCAGAAGTTACAGTGTTTACTCTGGTTTAAATACGAGAGAGGGAGATGGGGGATTTAACTTTCCCCATGGAAAAACTGCTGGAAATATCCAACTTAAGACCGATTACATAACCCTGGATTTAGCTATACTACTTCTTCTAATTGCCTTATGTTAAGGCTAAAGTCATCTATCCAATTTTGGCTAGCTCACAAGGCAACCATTAGCACTCACTAAGAGATTGAACCGTTTCTCCTGTGGTTTTTGGGTGTTGAATGTGGCTTTTGCTATCAACTTCAGGGTTATTCGATGAACAGTAAATTGCTCCCAAGCCGGGGACTACCGCTAACTTGGTTACGGTTTTTGCTCAGTGTTGTCTTAGTACTGGGTATATTTTTTCGGTTTGTCAACCTTGACCGAAAAATCTACTGGATGGATGAGACTTATACCTCACTCAGAATTTCTGGCTACACAGAGACACAAGTCGCAGAAAACCTTTTAGAAAGGCCAATTGTTAGCCTTCAAGATTTACACCAATATCAGCGTCTCAGTCCGAACAAAAATATTATTGATACCATTGAAGGTTTAGCGGCTGAAGAACCTCAATTACCCCCTCTTTATTTCGTATTAGTGCGTTTTTGGGTGCAACTGTTTGGCGATTCAGTCACCGTAATCAGAAGTTTTTCCGCCGTCCTGAGTGTGCTGGCGTTTCCTTGCCTCTATTGGCTGTGCTTAGAATTATTTGAGTCATCGTTGGTAGGATGGTTAGCCTGCGCTTTACTGGCTGTTTCCCCTTTTCAATTAGTCTACGCCCAAGAAGCACGACAGTATAGTTTGTGGACTGTGGCGATTTTACTATCAAGTACTTCACTGCTACGAGCAATGCGCGTCAACACTTGGAGGAGTTGGGCTATCTACGCTGCAACCGTTGCTCTGGGGTTGTATTCTCATCTATTTTTTGCGTTAGTTATCATTGCCCATGCTATCTATGTCTTCGTCATTAACAACTGCCGTTGGCGTAAAAGACTAAAAGCTTATTCACTGAGCGTTTTGGTAGCAAGCATTGCTTTTTTACCCTGGATTGTAGTGATTTTAAAAAACTACCAACAAGCTTTAAAAATGACAGCCGCTCAAGAAATAAGACCGCCTGTCCTATATTTTGTAAAAAGTTGGCTGGGGAATCTAAGCCGTAACTTCATTGATACAGGTTTTTCTTCAAGTTCGCCTTTTACCGTTCCTTGGCCTAGTTTAGTTTTTCCTAGTATCAGTATCGTATTAATAACAGCCTTAGTTATTTATTCTCTTTACTTCCTGGCTCGTTATTGCCAGAAAAAAACTTGGTTATTTATCTTTATCTTAATCGGATTTACCTCATTAGCCCTAATTATTCCCGATTTAGTCTTGGGAAGACGGACTTCAGTCACAGGTCGATATATGATTCCGTCTTACTTAGGAATTCAGTTATCCATTGCTTACCTTTTAGGTTCTAAGCTTAACTCGATACTTTTTAAGAATTGGCACAATCAATTCTGGAATATCACCCTAATGGCACTGCTCACCAGTGGGATAATATCGTGTACTGTCGTGTCTCAAGCCCAGACCTGGTGGAATAATTTAACGGATACCCATAACGAACAACTAGCTCAAATTATCAACCAAGCTACGCATCCACTAATTATTCAGGAAGTTGCTTCTTCTCCCCCTCGCTATAATGTCTTTAATTTAGTTTCTCTGAGTTATCTACTCAAGCCAGAGGTACAGTTTAAGTTTATCCCCAAAGATACAACTACAGAAATACCCAAAACCTTTATAAATGTATTTTTTGTATCCCCTTCTCCTGTTTTAAAATCAGGTATCGAGAAAGAGTATAGAGTAAAAATACAACCGATTGAAGGTGTTCCAAAGAATAGATTATGGAAATTAGTAAAATCTTAAAATTTGATGAAATGAACCATTAATTCTCTTCTCGTTAAAGCCTAACTATCTCCTCTTTTCCTACTTTTATCCTGTCCCATCAATAATTTTTGCGTGAAAAAGGAGTAGAGTGATTAGCATATCATTCGGGTAAAATTTAGTACTGCCAAGTAAGCTATGAAACGCACAATGAGCCCGCACTGGGCGCTACCTCCTACTTGGTTACGGTTTCTAATCATCGTCCTATTAGTTTTAGGAATATTCTTTCGCTTTGTAAATCTTGGCCTCAAAGTTTACTGGCACGACGAGACAATTACCTCATTACACTTGGCTGGATACACTGGGGAAGACGTGCGGCAGCAAGTCTTTAACGGCGGTGTCATTGGTGTCTCAGATTTACTGAAGTATCAGTATCCCACTCCTCGAACTAGCTTGATGGATACGATTCGGGTTTTGATCACGGAAGACCCTCAACATCCACCGTTCTACTATATATTGGCACGGCTGTGGATGCAGGGGTTCGGTAATTCTGTGGCAGTGATTAGAAGCGTATCTGCCTTGATTAGCTTATTTGTGTTTCCCTGCATTTACTGGCTGTGTATCGAATTATTTGAGTCGTCCTTCGTCGGATGGGTTGCGATCGCACTCAGTACAGTTGCACCTGTGTACGTAGTGTTTGCCCAAGAAGCACGAGAGTACAGTTTGCTGATGGTTACCATCCTCCTATCGAGTGCTGCGCTTTTACGAGCCATGCGGCTTAAAACGAAGAGAAGTTGGAGCCTTTATGCAGCCACTTTAATACTTGGACTCTACAGTCTTCCTTTAATTGTACTGACAGCAGTTGGACATGGACTTTATGTCGTGTTGCGAGAAAGGTGGCAGGGGAGAAAGACAATTATGGCTTATCTTCTAGCCTCTATGGTAGGAATTTCGGCATTTACACCCTGGATTTTACTAACGTTTAACAGCTTCACGAAAGCCCAAGCTTCAACCGCCTGGTCTTCTACAAAAGTACCCTTATCACGTTTAGTCAAAAGCTGGGCTGGCAACATTAGCCGTGTATTTTTTGATATTAATCTTGATGCTAATGCTCCAGCAATTTACACCATTCCTCCAGTCTTAGTTTTGGTTATTTTGGTAGGTTATTCTTTTTATTTTCTTGTTCGTAAAACCTCACCCAACGTCTATCTATTTATCTTCATTCAGTTAGCTATCTCTTTCCTGAGTTTGGCGATTCCAGATTTAATCTCAGGAGGTTTGCGGTCAACGGTTCCTCGGTATCTCGTTCCCTGTTTTTTATGGATTTTGTTAGCTGTTGCTTACCTTTTTTGCAAAAAAATCGGTTTTACCAGCTCTCTTTTACTACAGAAACTATGGCAATTCATACTTATTTTTCTAATTTCTGCGGGAGTGGTATCCTGTATCGTCTATTCCCAAGTAGATGTTTGGTGGAATAAAAAACCAAGTGACACGCATGTACTAGCGGCAACGCTTATTAATCAAACTCATCGCCCACTCATCATTACCAGTTACTATCAATCTAATCTGGGCGAGCTTTTATCCATGAGTTATCTGCTCAACCCCAAAGTGAAGCTGCAATTAGTCTCTGAACCCAATATACCTAAGATTCCTCAGGAATTTAGTGATATTTTTGTCTTCAACCCATCTAAGACGTTAAAATCTGGCCTTGAAAAACTATATAACTATAAGGTCGAGCCACTCAACCCCAGTGAACTCCAGCTTTGGCAGTTAAAAAAATAGTCAAAACTTGAGTGGCGCTTGGCGTGATTAGAACTCACGGTCAGCAATATTCCGTACCTTCCTAATTGTATGAGGCAAGACGCCCACTAAAAGGGCAAACGATTCGTCGGGTATTTTAGCAATTGTCTCCGAGTCAAAATAGTGTTCAAACTGATTGAGAATCATTTGAGCGCGTTGTATGGGGACTGGATTATCAGTAATTTGTTTAGTGAGTCGAATCCACTGCCGCCGCAGGGCAAAGGCGCGTTGTCGTTCTTCAGGCGATTCCGGATAGACTAGCGAAAAATTCCCCACGAGCAGCACTCGCTGACAATCCAAATCAAATAGCCCACCTACAGCGGAGCCAGGCCCTGCAAACTCGGCATGGTAGCGCTTATAGAGAATTAGACCATTGCGACGCCGACTATTGACGACCAACAATTGCTTATCATGCAACTGTTTTAGGACTGCCGTTGCCTGTGAGTCTTGAATCTGATCTTTACTAGGGTTCAGGCTTGTTTCCTGTTCCATGCCAATATAGCCTTGAGAGTCGGCGAAACCTGTACGGCGGGCAAGCACCTCCTCTTCGTAAAGAGCTGTCTGGCTACGCTGTTTCTTTTCGCTCTCCATCTCAACTCGTATTGCTTAATTTCTCTGAGCAGGGAGGCACCCAGACCGAAAGCACGACCGACAAACTCAATTGGTGTAAGTTCTTGAAGATACACAAGAAAGATTTAGTTTAGCATCTGTTTTTAATTACCCTATCAAACAAACTCAGATTCAGTCTCGTTGCTTGTCAACCTTGTAACTCCATTTTATGGCATGGTGCTTGGGTGCAGGAAAGATCACACTCAGAAGATTGATGAGTAGAACGGCTTGGGCACAATTGTTAACAAATCCTTATAAAACAGAAAAACACTTGAAAAAACGGTAATACAGAAGGGGAAAGCTCATAGTCCAATCTTCTACTAAGGCCATAGCCGGCTGATTCTGTGGGCTTGTCTTTATCCTGTGGCAGGAGGATTGAGGTGCTTGTGCAAAAACAGGCGTTTAGGGTGACCAAACAGCCATGCACTATAACTGGGTTCAACTTGTCGCAGTTGATAGCCCGCCTTAAGATAAAGCTGTCGTGCCTGATGATTGTTTTCTAACACATGAAGGTAGAGGTCTGGAAACCCCCATTCCTGAGAGGTTCGCTCACAGGCGAGGAGCAATTGTCGAGCAACACCCTGTCGCCGACACGACTTTCTCACAGCCAGATTAGAGATATAGGGATATTGTGAGGCACGGGGTTGCCAAGACGGTGGAGATCGAAGTGCGATTTCGACAGTACCTGCCAGGGCTTCCCAGGAATTAGTGGCTGTAGACACATTAGCAACAGCCACTAAACACACATAATGCGGTGAATTGGAGCGCAGCCGATTTCGTAAATCTTCGTAAATCCCCAATCGCAGCATCGGGTAAGCCCAACGCATAAACCCAGTTGGAGGATGAAAGCTGTCGGTTAAAATGTCCGCCAAAGCACTCAGATCCCGAACTTGAGCCGTGCGAACCACAAAGTGATCCGCACCCGCACTAAGGGCATCCTGTCCAGCAGGGGTTTGTTCGTAGGGCGTCAAAAACGAGAAGCAGGGGTTCACAACCACAACAACCACAGAAACGGTTTGGGAAAAGAACAACTAAAAGCGTTCAACACGAACGAAGGAGCAACAGGTGACAAAGTTTAGATCAAACAGGAGTCTGTCAGGCGATTGTACAACAACTGTCGTAGTTTGGCAGGTGCCAAATTGTTGGAGCCTAAGGATAGTATTGTACAAGTAGTGCATCGACCAAAAACAGTCAAAGCTCAGTAAAAGGCTGCGCTCGGACTGCGTCAACAGCTCGCGGGTTAGATAGACCCAAATCAGCAAGCCATGTTTTTAACAGCCTGGTTTTCCCCGACGATGCTAGAAAGAGCAGGGTTTGTCACCGTCACCCCATTAGTCGGTACTTAATAAAACAACAATAACCTTAGAACCAAATGTTCAGCGAGTAACCTTAGGGATAGAGAAAGCCGTCGGTCTATGTTGGCATCGTCATCAGTTAAATTCACTCAATCTGTCGCCTGCCGCTCTCACATCTGCCTTCTCCATCTTTCGTGCGTGATCTTCCCACATCTGTGACCTTGATGGGGAACCCACACGGGAGTTCTTCATCCAGTCAGGATTTTTAGTTAAATGTTCAGTGTTCACAGGTAAGGCAGAGGCACTTTTTGAGGCAGGAGACTGGTGCTTGAGGCGCACACAAACAGACGACAATCGGTAACTCTTTGATCATCCTCCTTCAAAAGGATACAACTATATCGGAAAACAAAAATTAAAATCTATTGGGGTGCACCACGAGTATAGCGACAGCCGTGGAGGGTCTCGACCCAACACGCTGCTAAAAACCCGCATCCACATCGATACCACATGAAGACTGATCACCTTAGCCCTAATCTCTAATCGAGCCGTCCCTCATCCCAAAATTTGTGAAGAGTGTGCAGACTTTTTTTACCCGACAAACCCTGGCAGCAGGAGAGCGGTGCATGACATCCCAACAACCTCGTAGGCCCAAACTTCTGGTAGTTGATGACGAACCAGACAATCTTGATTTGCTTTATCGGACTTTCCATCGAGAGTACCAAGTGTTGAGGGCAGATAATGGGCCTGCTGCATTAGAGATATTAGCCAATGAGGGGGATATAGCGGTCATCATCTCCGATCAGCGAATGCCCCTAATGAGCGGCACGGAGTTTCTTAGCCTTACGGCTACTCAATACCCCGATATCATTCGGATTATCTTGACCGGCTATACGGACGTAGAAGACTTGGTAGAGGCCATCAACCAAGGGAAAGTATTCAAGTTTGTCACAAAACCCTGGAACTCTGATGACCTCAAAGCTGTAGTGCGGCAAGCTATGGATACTCACAATGTCCTTAAAGTTCGCACCAAAGAGCTGTGTCGAGCCCTCCGTCGAGAGTCGCTGCTCAATACTGTTACCAACACAATTCGTAATGCTCAGTTTTCCGAAAATGGGGATTCTCCTCTCCAGCAAATCTTGCAAAGGATTGTTGAATCAGTAGGTCACCTGTTGGAAGTTGATATCTGCATTCTGCGGCCCTTTCAGGATGAGCGGTTGGTAGACCAATGGTTCGGTTATCAAAAAAATCAGGCGGCATCCCCCTCCCAAACACAGACAGCCCCTAACGGCACAAATAGCCCCTCAGATACGGTAAACGGGTCAATGCCAGGAGTAATTAGGGATTCAGGAGTTGGGACTAGGCAAGAGGAGGCTCTGACGCCAAGGAATGGGGACACAGGGAATTCTACGTTCTCCACGCCCCCATCTACCTTTGACTCCTCCTTATTAGAGCAAACCGTGTGGGAGACGCGTGAGGTCGAAGTCATTAATGATGTTTTGACCGATCAGCGCTTTAGGGGTGAAGGTGAAGAACTCCCAAATTTAGGGTTAGCGCTGTCGGCAGAGGAAAGCGTTAGCAGTAGCAACACATCCGGCTTAGCAGGAGGCACTCCTGGCAAGCAAGCTCATCGGTTGAAGGCGTTCCAACAGCTCAATATTTGTTCCACGCTAGTCGTGCCGCTCCTCAGTCATCAAGAGTTGATGGCGGTCATGGCACTGCATCGGTGCGGCGAACCCTACTATTGGCAGGATGATGAGATTCAGCTCGTAGTGATGGTAGCTGATCAAGCTGCGCTGGCGCTTTCCCAGGCACGAGCTTATGAGCAGGTACGAGCATTGGCAACCCAGCAAGCCTTAGTGAACACCATTACAAATGCGATTCGCTCTAGCTTAGACCCCCAAGAGATTTTCACGGCAATTACTCAACAGTTAGGACAAGCATTGCGGGTGGATGGCTGTGCTTTATCGCTCTGGAGAGAGGAGGATGAGTTTGTCCAATGTGTGGGACTGTATGACGGGAAATCCGCTCAAGTGGTGGGAGTTGAGAGCGCACAGAGTTCACCATCCAATTCACCCTTGAGTGAGCATTCGTCCATCTCGGGGTCTAGCACTCATCAGCTACCCCAGTCAATCGTTCCCATTTCCGGGAATCCAGTCCTGCAACAGCTCGTGAATACACAACAGCCCGTCGTCATTAATGACCTAGCGGTGAACTTAGAAATGAGGGGCTTCGACTTGCCACTGCGCAAACCTGCACGCGCCCTCTTAGTCGTGCCTCTACTGGCTGATGGTAAGATTACTGGCAGCATTACATTGCGGCAAACCTACCGCCCCCGCCAGTGGTTGCCGTCAGAAATTAACTTGGCTCAAGCGGTTGCCGCCCAGGCCGCGATCGCTGTTCAGCAGTCACGACTTTATCAGAAAACACGGCAGCAAGCTGAGCGGTTGAAGGAATTAAACCGCCAGAAAACCGAGTTTTTCCAAAATATTTCCCATGAGTTCCGGACTCCTTTGACCCTACTGATCGGTCCACTGGAGTCAGTTGTGGAGCAGCATCGGGATTTGCCGTATCAGGAGAGTGCGATCGCGCTGCGCAATTCTCGACGCTTATTACGTTTGGTGAACCAACTGCTGGATTTACACCGGCTTGATGCTGGTCGGATGCAAGCTAGCTTCCGTCCCTGTGACTTGGTCGAGTTTGTTAGCCAAATCGTTGAAGCGTTTCGACCTTACTGTGAGAAAAAGCAAATCAGCGTCTCAACTCAGCTATCATCCTGTCCTAGGGTTTATCTGGATTTAGAAAAATTTGACAAGGTGCTTTACAACCTCCTGTCCAATGCCATGAAGTTTACCGAGGCTAAGGGGAGGATTACTGTCAAGGTGGAACCGGCAGGAGATCATGTGCGGATGCAGGTGATCGACACCGGCATTGGCATCAAAAAGGAACAACTTCCCCATTTGTTTGATCGGTTCCGACAGGCAGAAGGGTCAGTCAATCGCAGTTATGAGGGCAGTGGGTTGGGGCTTGCCTTGGTGAAAGAACTGGTGGAACTGCATGGGGGTCAAATTTCGGTCGAGTCAGTTTATCAGGAGGGCACGACGTTTACGGTTTGGCTACAAACCGGAAACTCTCACTTGCCGGTCGATCAGGTTCTGGAAGTGCCCACAGAAATTCAGTCGAGTCGTGCCACGGTGGAATTGGCGGATTTAGAAATTGAATTACCTCCGGAGAAGGGGTTACAGGTTGAACCTCCTAACCTTCAACCATCAACCATCTTAGTGGTAGACGATAATCCGGATTTACGCGCTTATGTGTCTCGCATTCTTCAGTTGAAAGGTTATCAGGTTCGGGCAGCTTGTAACGGGGGAGAAGGCTTCCAAGTCGCTTTGGAGTGTCGTCCTCATCTGATTGTGACAGATTTGATGATGCCCGCCGTATCCGGCTTGGATCTGATTCATATGGTTCGCGACTCCCAGGATTTGAAAGGGACGCCGATCATCCTGCTCACGGCAAAAGCGGATGAAGCCTCGCGGATTGAAGGCACGGAACGGGGAGCAGATGCTTATCTCTCGAAGCCTTTTAATGACCGGGAATTGTTGGCAGAAGTGCGAAATTTACTAGCGCTCAAAGCCAATGAGCAACGGGTGATTGAGTTGAATACGTATCTGACGGAGTCGGTGCTGCGGCGCTTTTTGCCTCCGGCAATGGTGCAGAGAGCAGCAAGGGGTGAACTGGAGCTAGATTTGAGCCCAGAACCTCGTTTGATCACCACGTTGTTCAGTGATATTGTAGGTTTTACTCAGCTAGCAAACACCTTGCGATCGCGTCGCATAGCCGAGTTACTCAACGAGTATCTCGAAGCGATGACCCAAGCTGTCTTCGATAATGGCGGTACAGTGGATAAGTTCATGGGAGATGGGATTTTAGCCATTTTCGGTGCACCTGAGGAACTTACCCCACACGAGCAAGCCCGACGAGCTGTGGCAACAGCACGGCAAATGCTGCATTCTCTCCAAAAGCTCAATCAGCAATGGAAAGCACTGGGTATCGTTGGGGAAAATGGGCCACCCCCCGTGAAATTCCGCTGTGGCATTCACCAAGGAACGGCTGTGGTGGGAATGTTTGGAGGCAAGGAACGGTCTGACTATACCGCGATCGGACCTTCTGTTAACATTGCCTCACGGCTGCAAGAAGCCGCTGAACCGAATTCTATTTTGGTCTCTGCCTCTGTTGCTGACTGGTTGGATGATGATGAGATTACCAAGTTCAGTCCCCTCAAACTTAAGGGTGTGGATGAGACTGTTCTCACGTTTTCTGTCCAACCCACAGCGCTCAATCCCAGCTAAATTCTGAAGAAGTTTGGGCTTGCCTTGGGTCGGTGAGGATTGCCAAATTTGGGCAACCCATTGTGCCATGGGAGGATAGGGAATTGTCGAAGCTCAACCCCACTCATAAGGGATCTAATTTGGATCGCTGAGCGTCTACTTAAACTGCCAAAATTAGCGAATGCGAGTGAACCATGAACATTTCACAATGGCTCCGGGTCGCTGTGTTCACGACAGCTTCTTTGTTCACCGTCGGAACTTTCAGTCCGACAACGGCTGCCACATTTGACAACACAGAAGTTAACCCCGATAGTTTCATCGCTGTAGCCGCTCCCTACGGCAACAACAAGCATCAACTGCTGATTATTGAACAACTCTCCAATAAGCGGCCTTGCTGGCGTGAAAGTGGTAGCGACCCGGTTACGGTCGATCCTTTACTATTAAATTTTGACTTTACAGGGGTTTGTGGACGTAGCACCGATAGTAACGGCTATTCAATTCGTATGGATGGTCAAGACCTCGGTTTAGACTACCTCCTCAGAATTGTGGAGCGCAATGGGGAACTGGTGCTGGTTGGGACTCCCCGTGTAGACCGCACTGCCCCAGAGGTTGAAATCGGTAGCACCAAAGGCATGGGTAATGGCTTTGAGAAAATTTTTCTCAATCCGGGCTGGCGGTTTACGAGAAGAATCTATCAAGGCAAAGCCTTAGGTCATATCTATCTCACCACTGATTCATCAGCCCCTGTCGCCCGAGAGTCGAGTCCCCCGCCTCGCGCTTTACCATCCAATCCTCTCCCTCCACTCTCTAGTCCTCCACCCCCGCCATCATCTCCTGAACGGGAATTGATTTTTACCAAGCCTGGAACTGATTCAACGACTCCATCGGTAGGAGTTCCTAGCTCTCCGACGCCGTCGTCTCCATCGAATCCAAATCGGCAGATTCCTGTGTTTGTGGTGCCGAGTGAGTAATACCATTTCACTTTTAATGCGCTACACATCGACCCCCCAACTCCCCGAACTCCGGGGGGAGCAAGAAAATTATTTGTATCAAGCATTTTGTGAATTGGTATAACGTGCTGGTGTATTAGACCTCCTGCATCAATCATGAAACGCCCCCTAAATCCCCCAATCCTGGGGGACTTTGACTCATGTTCCCCCAAAGTTGATACTGCTGGCGAAATTCATCTTTGTTGACAAGAGATTCATCTTTGCTCACAAATGGCTGGCACAGGAGGAAAAGAACTGGAGTAAAACCTGCGAATCGAGTGAATACCAG
>DATNPV010000162.1:0-34483 GCA_036703055.1 Waterburya sp. | reverse complement strand
CTATCGTGTAGGTGTTCCGGAAATCGGTTTTTACACGGAACTGTTTAATAGCGATGCCCGTGAATACGGTGGTAGCAATATGGGGAATTTGGGAGGCAAGTGGACGGATGAGTGGTCTTTCCACAATCAGCCTTACTCGTTGGACTTGTGTTTGCCGCCGTTGGGGGTGTTGATTCTGAAGTTAAACCGTGAGAAAACTCAGGCGGTGTTGCAAGCTCAACAGGTGTAATGAGCGCTTGAGTTAGTTCGCTTTTCTAGTGGTTCTCGGTTGCATAGAACCAATCGTAGGGGCTATTCATGTACGCCCTTGGCGTACATGAATCGCCCCTACTAATTTTTACCAGCCAAGGGTTTAAGCTGATGTGCCTTTAAGTTCCATCATGGGAATTACCGAAATAACGGGGAGACGGGGAGATGCAATTTGAATAGCGATTAGCGTATTAATCGGGACTTACGCAAACGCTATCATTTTGCCCCCCCAACCCCCCAACTTTGGGGGAGTAAATCCGGTTCCCCCCAAGCAAGGTGGCGTCGGGGGGCGAATGCGTAAGTCCTGTTAATAACAGTATTTGCCATCCTGCTTTTTAGGATTTTCTTTTCCCGTGCGTAATGCTCCTAAGAGGGTGGAAACAATGACACATCGCTTGGCTTTACCACCTTGCTGGTAGGAGAGAGTGAGCCTTCCTTGTGATAAAATAGATGTCTGTCCACACTCATCATTAATTTGATAAACGGGACAACCATAGTGGTTAAATCGAACTCGCCGTACCCCTCCTGATTGCGGCAAGGTAGTTTCATCATCCAAACGAAGGTTGGCATCCAAGTTACGCCATCTGGCAGGGACAGGAGTAATACTGGCAGGATGAATTGACCATTGAACCACTTGTTTCCCACCCACGAGTCCTTGCCTAAAACTGGCTTGCCAGGTTACTTTTTGTAAAATAGCGTTGCTTTTTGCTTCCTGCATGGCTCGGTATACTTGGCCTTGGGCACTATTGAGGCGTTGACGGTTGATGAACGTTAACCAACTAGGAGCTGCGATCGCCGCTAAAATTCCCATCATGGATACGACAATGAGGAGTTCAATGAGTGTAAATCCAGTCGCGGCTGGAGGAGTCGTTCTGTTGGCGTTTTGAGAATTTATTAGCATTGGTAGTCACCCTGTTTCAATTACTTCGTTGGCAAGAGCTGATTCACTTTCCCAGCAAGGTTTTTTGAATTTGCTCTATTAAGATTTAATTGAATTATTGACAGGCTAAACAGCGTGAAAATTCTGAATAATAAAAAACCCTGACTTAGAAAAAGTCAGGGTTTTCCCGGATGTATTGAGATTGGCTTTACTTACATAATTGAGGGGGCATCTTGACCCGCCCTACGACTGTATCATTGCTCTAATCAGCAACCCCATCAACTCCCTGCTGAGCTGGTCGGTAAACAGTCGGATTTTCCTCGACCCGTTTTGATTGCTCCTAAAAGCGTTGTGACTTTTACACATCGCATAATCGATTCATTTGGGTCTGTAGAATTATTATTTTTGGGCACAGCTACCGCGATTGTTAATGGGTTATTAGCGTCTAGCCTTACATCCCCAGCCAATGCTCCTAGGTAGTCAAAAGTAATGGTGTAGTTATTTGCATTGCTCAAGTTGTAAGAAAGGGAGCCCACCTGGTTTTCGCCGCTGAGATTGGTGCCTAGCAAAATTTGGCCTGGTCTAAGGGTTAACTCCTGATTCAGACTCTTCCAGTTATAAGGTGGAAAATTGGTGCCATCAGACTTTTTGGCTTGGTAAACGGCTACTGATGGAACTCCATTCTCGTTTTTAACACTAACGCTATAACTCACCTTTTTGTTTTTTGCCTGACTCTGTGCTTCCTGTAGTGCTCTGAGGATAATTTCATTGGCAGAACTAACTCGGCGCTGGTTGACAAAGGTAAGCCAACTAGGAGCCGAGGCGGCGGCTAGAACACCGATTATAATAATGACGACCAGCAGTTCAATTAATGTGTAGCCTGAATCATCCATATCAGAAGCACGGTTAATTCTCACTTCTTTTTGATAAAGATGCTGTATGAGTTTCAATTTTAAAGCTGGTCTTTTCATAATGCCCTGCCGTTTAATATCTGCCTATAGCCGTTGTTCAGCTCATCAGTAAAAAGCTATTTAATTATTGATCAGTTGGAACAACATTAAACAAGCCGCGTCCTTTTACTTGAATACTGGCTTTGGGGAAATAGGAAGCGACAGATTCCCTGTCTACATAGGAGGGAGGATTTGCTTTCTGTCTGAGGCGAGCCAAGGCATTTCCTCTCATAAATACTTGGGCTGTAGTCTCTTTGACGTTAACACAAGCATAAAAGCCACTCGATAAATTAGCCAAGCTAGCCGTACTAGGAACTAGTTCCATTGGAGGTGGACACAGTTGAGTTGGATCAGTTGTACTAACGGGAGTTTTGTCAATATAATCAATCAAAACTTCTGGTACATTGCTATCAATGTTGCCAGCTCCCTTTTTCCAAGTGTTCATGATTGTCTTTACGTCAGGAGATTGACCGACTGTAAACAATTGAAAACCAGGACTGGCTTGTACTTTTTCGTCTGAAGAAATAGGTTGATTGTCTTTACCCTTAACAGCATCTCGAATTTCAACCCTTCTAATTTGAGCTGTACAAGACCAAGCATCTCTAGCACAGGTAGTAGGGTCACTCTTCGTTATATAGTAGGTGACAAGGGAGTAGACAAAGGCATCATTACACTGTTGTTTGTCTGCGTCAGTTTGGCAACTATTTACCGTTCCCGTAGGAATAATGTTTCGGATAAATTGGCGTTTCCAAAAGACAAGTACAGGAACGTAGTTAGAGTCACTAGCTTTGGGAAGTTCAGCTTTGATGGCGTCAAGACCCGCTTTGTCATAAAAATAAACGGCTTGCTCTGCATCTCGAGCAATGTAGCTCAAGGCTGCCTGCACTTCTTGTTCAGTATTAGCTTTGGCTTGTTCTTGTCGGTCTGTCTGTAGCATGTTGACCATGAACCCGAGCAAAGGGATGATGACTAAAAAGGCCATGACTAGACCGACTAGCAGTTCGATCAGGGTAAAACCACCATTTTTTTGATGGGACCGTGAGTTTTTAAACTGATAGGTGAGAAGGAATTTAAGTAGTTTAAGCATGGTCTTCTTTACCCTTTGGCTCACAAGTTTTGAGCACTCAAACACTGACTGGCAACCCTCTAGCTGTTATGAACCAGCGGCTGGAGTTGGAGTTGGAGTTGGAGTTGGCGAGGGCTTAATGCCCAGGCGCTGTTTGAGACTGTTATAGTTACTAGCCCCTCCGTCAGCCGAAGCGGCCGGTCGAATGGCAGTCGTCATTTGTATTACGGGAACTCTGCGATCGCCTACTCCCCCAGCGGTTGCTCTACTTCTCATGGGATCGGCTGTTGTCTTCAAGACGACGTTGCCATTAAAGGCGTCTGCCCTGTAAACTCGGACACCCAGAAGATAGCCCTGTTCACCGTTATCTGCCAGATTCGGTCGTGTTTGAGTCGCATCGGTAGGGTCGGGGGTGACGCTGCGAAAGGCTTGCACGATAAAGTCTCCCTTACTCAGCCCAGGTGTCTTATCTAGATCAACCAAGAAGAGATAGGTTTTACTGCTTCCATCCAAGCAGTAAACGGGCGTGATTCCCTTAGTTGGATCAGCAGGGGGAGCGGTTGGTGTACAAGTCCACCCTGCTGTAGCTGTAGGTGCACCAATAAACCCTGGTTGACCTTCCTGAGGGAACGCCGTCTGGCCTGATGCCAGCACGACTAAATTTGGATTTGGAGGCGGCGGCAGGGTTTTCGTACGAACAGCATCAACATAAGCACTACCCGCTTGGGTTGCCAGTTCCACTCGCCGCGCCTGGACTCTCGTGGCTACCGAGAGGACAACCGCAGGTGCGACAGCTGCCAACATTAGGCTGACGATGATAACCGCGAGCAAGCACTCAATGAGCGTAAATCCCGATGGGGTCGATGATGGATTAGATGGCTTTCGTGCAGATGTGATCATGAGTTATTCACCAGTTACAGCTCAGAAAACTTACCGATGTCAGCTCCTGTAATCAGCTCCTGGCGCTGCCGTTTGACAAGAGGTAGGACGTTGTTTCGGGTCAGTAATTGCCCAGTCATAGTTTGTTCCTGTTGTTGGCTCAGCCGCACACAATAACGTCTGAATCCATGCATCATCTCGACTCACTTCTCGATAGTATTCGTTAGGAGTTCCTGCGGTTGGGTTGGCAAACCGTCTGGAGAACAAGTCCGCTGATTGAGACAAAAGGCCGACATCATAACCCCAAAGTCGTTGCGGAGGTCGGTAGTACATGGCTTTCCGGCCTGATGCACCACCTTTGTATATGTAGGGTTTTCCGGTTGCCGGAGCGAAGCTGGCATTGTAATCGGGCATTGCACCGTCGAAGAAGAGTGAATTATCCTTCGCTGGGTCATCTACTTGCTCAAACGGAGCTGTGGCGTACAGACTCTTCTTGAACTGGATGAAGCTGCCCACAATCCTCGTTTTCCCTTTGGAGGCTGCATCGTCATCATTCCCAGTATCGTGCCAAACTTCTAGAAAACGAGGGAAGTTACCCAAACCGCCTCCACTCTCACCGAGGTTAGCTGGATTGTTTGGGAATGGCCTGGAGGGCGAATCACCCATGACGAAGACGGCATTATAGGTTTCCGTTTTATCACTCGGTACACGCTGTACCCAATAGTTGGAGTTGATGGGTACGCCACCAAAAGCTGTCCCTGCGGCATTACTTGGAGCTCCCTGAGGGGAGTGCAATTGGGCAACGGGGACAAGTAGTGGTTGGTTTGCTGCCGTCAACGCTGTGATTTTGACAGTTGAAAGCGACAGTGGAGTACTCGTATTCCCATAGAACAGTCCAGCAAATCCCAATATCCGTCCCCCTTGGATTTGTAGCTTGGGAGTTGTTGAGTCACCACCATAGAGTACGAAGGGAGCTTGGGCAGGGACTAAGGAACCAGCGCCAACAAAAGTACCCGCTACTGTATTTGCCACACTGTCATTGAAGTACACTCCACCCGTTGAAACCCAGAGAACATTGTTGGGATCAACCCCATTGAGAGTCAAAGTAAATCCTACAAAGTTGATGCCTTGTGTTGCAGTGGGCTGGGTTCGGAAGACAAATACTGGGTCTTGCTGACTTCCCGGATCTAGAGTGAACTGTCCTCTTACATTCGCTTTAATGTCACTAGGCGATGTGGCTAGGGTATAAATGTTGTATTTTGCTTTCGCCGTTAGCGTAATTGCGGCAGGAGGAGGATTTGGTGGAACGGGTGGTGCTTGTATCAGTTCTGCATGTACAGATGCCGATGGAATATCCGCAGTTTCTGGCAACTTGCTTGTATCAAGCCATGCTTTCCTCACATTTTCAACCGCTAGAATTTGGCAGGGAGCAGCTTGTAAGGAAGACACCTTGTAAGACATAGACCATCCCTGGGTCGTACACACGCCAAAGTCTGACGGGTCAATTTGGGTCTCTCCGTTTAGCGAGAGTTGGTTGGCGGGGATTTTAGCTCCTGGGAATAAGGCTTCAGGTAATTCAGGCGCACCGGGTAAAAGGAGCTGCCGCTCGTGGACTAAGTTTTGGTTTACTACGGCTGGAACCTCTGGCTCGTCCGGGAAATAGTAAAGCTTACCAGTGTTGTAGCTAACATCTTGTGCGGGATTGATCAGATTGGTGCTTGTTGCAACTCCTGAAGGATTGGTGGGGACTTTTGTTGTCCAATACCAAAGCGCATTTGTTGCCGATCTCAGCGCAGTTAGATCATCATTTACTGTCGTACCAGCTGGTGGTGTATAGGTCTTGTCCATGCCGTTGTAAACAAGCTCTACATTGGCATTGGCAGCGCTAACCCCTATAGGTATTGCTCGGCAGTTGACTTGACCCGTAGTGTGTACATCACACTTTGGCATGTCAATTGTCCCATCGGGGTTCCGTTTAAAGGCTAGACGACGAGGATAGATGCGATCAGGGATAGGTACATAGTGAATGTCTGTTTGGGTATCGGAGATAGGAGCTGTTGTTCCAGAACCGATTTTTCCTAGGGTAGCTGCATTGCCTGGATCAGGAGTCTCTAATTTCCAATCTTGCGGACCACAGGCTGATACAGGAAGTTTCCGGCAAATTTCCATCCTGTACTCTGGGAACGTCGTCCGACGTTGGACGGGTGTTACACCATTCGTGGCATAAGAGCTGCCTTGAATTCCTGTTGCAGCAGCTGATGTATCAAAGTCTTTTGGATATATTCCCGTTGTTGGTTCATACCACTGAGCACTGGTAGCAAAGCTGTTCCAGTAGAAACCATTTTTCAGCTGAGTTGCTACAGCTAAGTTACCGATATTATTGTTGACGTCGTAGTCTCCTTCAGTGCGGTAGCCATCTCTGAAGTTACCGGACAAAAGGGTTACTGCGTCCGCAAGAATTCTAGCGGCTCGCCAGCGATCGCCATTGGTACACTTACCTGGGTTACTGGCATTTGGACGACAAGCAAAGTTGTAATCTTTGTTATAGCCGTTTGCTGCATTGCCGCTTTGGCCTCGGGTATAGAAGTTGCTGTAATCTGATAAGTCCAATGGGTCGGTAAATTCTTCCCTTACTGTTCCGTCAGGTCCAATGTGGAGATTAAACTCACCCTTAATGTAAACCGGTAAGTTTGAGGCGAGAATTAATCCTTTCTCTGCCGCTCTGTAGTTATCCTCCCGCGCTAGAGTTTTGCCGTTGACTAGTCGAATGCCAGTAGGACGACGGGTTGGGTCTAATTTAAAGTCTGTGGCTGAACCCCCTTTGTCTTGTCCATAGTTTGGCTTGGTCGAGTCGAATTCCGTGTCAGAGATATCAAGTAGCGCATCATCCCGAGTGGCGTAGATAATGCCACTATTCGGCAGCATGTATTCTTGGTTTCCATTCACCGTGCCAGCCGATGTTTTTCTGAATCCAGTGGGGTAAGTGCCGACTTTGTCTCCTAAGTCAATTTCTGTCACCCGAATTTCTAAGGGTTGGCGCTGCTCAACGGGTACGGAGTAATAAGGAGGAGGAGTCAGTGCCCCAGTCTCAGGCGCCGTGGGTAATGTGGCGAGTTCACCAAGTTCCGCAATCTTCATCTTGGCTGGATCGGTGAGGAAGTCCAGCTTGGTTTCACGGGTAATGTTGGTTACAGCAGCACCAGAGAGAACCTTGAGTGTGTTCCCAGCCTCATCCGTATCGCTCTTGTGGAGAGCCTTAACTTGTCTGGCATCCAAAAAGGCTCGCTCTTGGATGGCAAAATTAGGCACGTAGCTATTTGTTGCAAAACTCGTTGGAGTATACAAAATACTGAGAGCACAGTTGGCAGCATCAATAGCAGCAACTTCCTCTAAAGTGAGGTCGCTAATTGTTTTTCCGCCATCTAACTTATCTACTGCCTTTTTCAAGGGTTCATTCGCCCAACGCCCATTGGGGAAAAGCATGTTCGCTTGTTTTCGCAGGACGGGTGTGACTGCTCTTGAGACAGACACGGGATAAGCAATGCCATTGTTAGAGACACCCTTTAATGTAGCTATTTGGGTTGGGTTTTGCGGTAAACCTGCGGCATTCTGTGCTGTATCCGCGTTAGTCGGGTCGTAGTAACTGCTGATGCAAGCGATTGGCGTCTGCTGAGAGCCTTTATTACCAGTAGGGGCATTATAGTGGTAAACCACGGTGGCTCTCATTTGCAGATCGCCTTTATAGATTTTGTCGCCTGCATCGTAAGCATTAGGGGTTGTGCCGATGTCGTCCCACCTATACATGGGCATCGAATCCGGCCATACCACCCTGTAGTCCGCTAGTTTAGCGGTATTTGCTTTGTTAGCAACAATCTCTGAGGGAAGTTTGAGTCCTTTAGGATTCTTATCCTGCATCGCAATCAGCTCTTGCACGCTGGGGGGAGCAGGTAAAAACGAATTGATTCCTCGTTGCCCAGTGCCCACGCTGGCTCCCAAGGTTTGATCATCAATATAAATCCCTGCACCCGTGATCACCCGTAAGCCACCTGCCAGTTCGGCACCTGTACCTTGAAACTCCGGACCAGTAAGCGACGCTGCTCTTTCCCAATAGCCTCCCCTGGAGGTATCTCCTAAGTCGTCCACTGGTTTGACTCGAGTGACACGATATCGTTGTCCACCACCGCGATTCCAATTAACGCTAGTGATGTCCTGATGATCTCCTAGCTTGGCAACGGTTCCGTCAGCCTTCTTCCAAACACGAGGTAAGGCGTTACCCACTAAAATGCGATCGCCAAGGTTGTACTCAATTTTGGCCGTATTATTTGTGTCGAGGGGATTGCTAGCATCCAGCTTCATCTGTGCCCCACTAATGTTCACATCAATCTTGGAGTCAGTCGTAGCGATCGAAGTCCAAGGAGCTGGTGGTTCAAAAGTAGCAGACAAAACATTAGTAACGGTATAAGTTCCCAATGGATCAGTACCAAAAGGAACTTCGATGTAGGAAACCCGACGAATACGATTGGCGAAGTAAGACTCTAGAGCCCGCGTCAGGATAGTTCTTGCTGAACCTGGATTTGTAGAATCGAATTTACTGTGAAAGCTTGTATAAACTTCATCAGGGAATGCCGCCTTAACCCCAGCGTCAGTAACATCTTTCGGGATATTGCCGCCATCGTACTTATAGAGCGCTGCGTCTACTAATAACTTCAGGCGCTTGGCATAAGCGTTGCTATTGGACGCTACTTGAGGTGGGTTCTGTTTGGTTGTCTTGTTAGTTTTATTGACGCTATCTTGATTTACTGCATTAGTATTTGTTATACCCCCGCCTAGCTGCTGATAAGTTCCCTTGTACAGGTCAACTTTGACTAAATCGTTATCAGCATCACTTGGGCTGCCATTGGTGTCACCCGTCACATCTCCCGCCGATACATTACCACCTACAATAATTTTGGCGTTCTCTGGTTTGTAATAGCAGGAATAAACGCTACTAACTTGATATAAGAGAATCGAGTCGGTGTCTTCACTGCCTGAGTTACCCAGCATTAGGTTGCTGTTGGTATGCATCCGACCATTCAGCCTCAAGGTCGGGACATTAGCAATTACCAAGTCGTCGTCGTACCATACAGCATTGTTATCCAGTGCAAATCGGGCCTGGTCTTGCTGCATTTCCAAAGCCGAAAAGCCTTGCTTGCCCTTATAGGGTTCGTACTTAACTTGATCGGCGGCTGGAACTTTGCCAATATCGGTCTGAGAGATGGGAACTGACGCTACATAAGTAAAAAATGCTTTTTTCAGTTGACCACTGGTTTCATACCAACCGGCATCTTCTGCACCGCCTCCGCTTCCCGCTTCGCATCCGCCTATCTCTCCCGTTGCTTGGGGTAAACCTCTAGCTTCTATAGGCGTTCTCGGTCTGGTTTCCTTGCCATTAACAGCAGAGGGATTACGAAAATAAATCCCGTAGAGTGTATAGCTATCAAACTTGCCGTTGTTATCGGTATCCGTTGGGAACTTCCAAACCGTTGTCAGGTTTTGTTTTGTACCAGCCTTGTCCGTCGCCACTATTTTGAGCCGAGTTTCATCGCCAAAGGTATAGTCAGCTTGGTTCAGAACATCTTCAATGCTGCCTGCACCTCCTGATTCCGGAGGAGTACTTCCTGATAAACGGTTTTCCTCCGTTGAAAACAAGCGGTCAATTTTGGCTCTTGAACGGTCTAGTGCTGGTTTAGCGGCATTAATTACCGCTTCATTAACGCGATAATTACTCGCATTTTTCGCTCGGTCAAACGAGCGAATCACGATCGCGGTGGTGAGCAATGCGACGACTAACAGCACCATCACCACTGTTGGTAGCACGAAACCCGCTTGGCTCTGGCGTGAGCGGCGTTTGAACACCATTAAACTGCGCAAAACCCAATTGATAAAGGATTTGGTCACTGTACTAAACAGTCGCCAAATCCTTCTTGGGAGACGCTGGAAAAAATTTCTTGGTTTTTTGCGAGTTGACATGGTGACTTTCCTGTCAAACGTTGGATGTTCCTGAAGGTTAAAAGCAACACACTAGCATTTAGCCGTACTCAGCCATTTGGAGATGAGTGAGGACATGGCCTATACCCCTAGCTTGGGTAGCGGCTAAGGTTCCCGAAAAGAAAAATCGATAACCCCCTAGCTTCTACTTTAGCGATCGCAGTCTAAAACGGCTTCGTCAAGTAGATATCTAAATCAATTCAGTTGAAGGTGAAGGAGCCCCCTGTGTGTTAAAGTCTTCTCCAGACAATCCGGAGCTAGGGAGTCCCTATCCGTATGTCAAAACGAATACGGAAATTTTCACTCCCTCAAAAAGTAGATTGACAAACCCTGATAAAAGTGGCGTGGGACTCTAACACCGCTTAACAATCAGTTTTGGTTAGCTAACTGGATTTATCGTACCCACTTGCTTGGGAAAACTTATCAACCCCAGAAAAAAATATCAAATTGATGAGACTGGATATGAGATATGGGGTATGGATTCCTGTTGTTGGTGTCAATTTAATAAAATATAGGGGCAAGGCATACCTTACCCCTACATGTTCGGAACGGTCAATTCTCTTTGGAGAAACTCTGTGACCGCCTTTAAAAGCGATTGAGGTCAATCCCAGCTTCTTTTGCCATCGCTTGCAGACCACGCTTCTCCAATGTTTTGATGGCCTTAGTAGAAAGCCGCAGCTTCACCCAGCGATTACCTTGAGGCCACCAAATACGCTTCCACTGTAGGTTTGCTTCTTGGAGCTTTTTGGTACGGCGATGAGAGTGAGAAATGGCAAAGGCGTTATTGGCCTGTTTGCCGGTTAGCTGACATTTGCGTCCCATAGTAAACCTCCAGATAGTAGTCCGACATCCATCATATCTTGCCAGTTCCTATCTACTGGTGGTGAGGAGAAGAGTTGGAAGTTGGCAAGTTGAACGTTAAAAGTTTGTAGCCTGACATTTCGCACCATTCTCAATAACCGTAAGGTGGGCACTGCACGCCAACGACGGAATCAGCATTTCCAGCTCTGGCAGGCAGTGCCCGCCCTACATGCTGCAACCTTTAACCTTCAACCCCGTCACCTTAACGTTGAGTCAAGCGGGTGAGAACTTGATTAGAGCGCTCCACAAACGCTTTCATTCCATCGGCATCAAAGCCTTTTTGAGCCATCAGTGCCAAATCGTAGACGTGCTGGCAAATCAGATTAGCGAGTTCACCCGACGGCGACTGACCTCCACTCTGGACAATACTACTCTGACTCAGGTCATACAGGTTCTCAATCAGCGGGTGTGCAGTATTCACCACTAAAACATGTTCTTCAGGGAACTCAGCCATCTGCTGCTGAATCAGTGCCGTCATTTCCCGCAGACGCCGCATCGCTTCTGGTAAGAGTACCATCGCTGGGGGTGTACCTTGGGGGTCATCAGACTTGAGCGCTTGAGTTTTGATGTTGACTTTGGGCTTGTTGAGGGCTTGCTCAAACAGCTCTTTAATCACTTCACTGCGGGTTTTGTTGGTTTTGGGGTCAACAATTTCTTTCTCTTTATCCTGGTCAATTAGAGTATTGTCCAGGTCAGAGTCTACCCGCGAAAACTTAACTTCAGAATATTCACGCTCTAAGAAGCTGATAAAGTGTGGGTCGATGAAGGAGTCCATAAACAGGACTTCCAGACCTTGGTTTTTGTGCAATTCTACATAGGTCGCTTGTGAGGCTTCATCGGTGCAGTAGAAGACACGGTTTTCGTGGTGTTCTTTGTTGCGCTCTAGATAATCTTTGAGCGTGGTGTAATATCCTTTTTCCCACTTACTCACCGAGGAGTCTGAAGAGGTTGGTGGAGTGACCTCTTGCCAAGCATCTCCGGCTTCAGCCTGAACTTGTATTTCTGGCGTTTCAGCGGCCTGTGATGTCTCCCCTGCGCTACCCTCCTTTGGCTCGTAGGTGGTGCGATAGAGAATAATGTCTTCAACCTGTTTTTTGAACTTGTCGTCGTTGAGAGAGCCAAACTTGACAAAAGTGCCAACATCCTGCCAACAACGAATGTATTCCTCACGCTGGTCTCTGTAGAGCTCTTTGAGACGGTCAGCCACTTTTTTGGCAATAAAGTCAGCAATGCGCCGTACCGTCCGGTCATTCGTTAGGGCACTGCGGGAGACGTTTAGGGGAATATCCGGGCTATCAATCACACCCCGGAGTGGCATTAGGAATTTGGGAATGACTTCTTCGCAGTGGTCGCTGACAAATACCTGATTGCAAAATAGCTTGATATTCCCCTTGGTCACATCGACATCTGGCTTGAGTTTGGGGAAGTAGAGAATGCCGTTGAGCAAGAAGGGATAGTCAGTATTCAGATGTATCCACAGTAGTGGGTCTTCTTGGAACGGGTAAAGGTAGCGATAGAACTCTAAATAATCTTCTTGGGTTAGGTTTTGCGGTGATTCTTTCCACAGTGCCCGATGCCTGTTAATTTCTTCACCATCCAACTTGATGGGCACGGGCATGAAATCGCAGTAAGCTTTGACCAACTGCTTAATCCGCATCGGTTCGAGGTACTCTTGTTCCTCGTCTTGAAGGGTAAGCGTAATGGTAGTGCCTCTGGTGGTACGGCTGGAGTCTGTTAACTCAAACGCGGGTGAACCATCACACGACCAGTGAACCGCCTGCGCTCCTGCTCTGTAAGAGAGGGTATCAATTTCTACCTTACTCGCCACCATGAAGGAGGAGTAGAAGCCCAAACCGAAGTGACCAATAATTTGTTGGTCAGCATCTTTTTTATATTTTTGGATAAACTCTTCAGCGCTGGAAAAGGCGACTTGGTTGATATATTTTTTCACCTCATCGGTGGTCATGCCGATGCCATTATCGGAGACAGAAAGGGTCTTTTTGTCTTTATCAATGCTGATAACAATTTCCGGCTCTTCTATCTCGCCGTCCACTTCACCGGCATAAGATACCATCTTTAATTTCTGGATGGCATCAACGGAGTTGGAAATGAGTTCCCGCAAGAAGATTTCATGGTCAGTGTAAAGAGACTTCTTGATAATGGGAAAGATATTTTCAGTATGAATAGTGATATTGCCCTGTTCTAATATCGTCATAGGTGTCGCCTAATTTATGGAAAGGGTCATCAAACCTGATTTTGTGCGATCGCATCCTCAATTGGTATGGGATTGCCCTACCTCCTCTCATTCGGATTTCCCTACTTCATTTCTCAGAGAGTTGGAAGGTTGAAGGTTAGAGGTTTTAACTTGCTTACCCATTACCCCTTACCCAACCACTTTTGCACCGTTTGCCAGTGAGATCGCACACTGGATGGTAATCTCTTTCTCAGCATGGCACGAGACTCCTCTAGCCAAACCTGACGGTGGTTTGCTGCAATAAACTGGTCTAAGCTCTTCACCCAAGGTTCAGTAATCCCTCGCGCTTTTGCAGCTTCTAGGATGGGATAGAGTTCTATGAGTTGGGCTTTTTTCAATTTCTTCATCCCCAAAATCTGCTCGTCTGTCACATCCTGCTCAAAACAGGCAGGTAAACCCAAACCCAGAACTCGGAAATTGAGGATAGTACGAATGCACTTCTCGCAGCGTCCGCAGTTTTTGTCATATTGATTGCCTTCCCAACACACTCTCAAGTTGGTCATTGCGGCTTGCCAATTGGCAATTTCCTGCACTTTTTGCAACCGGGTGCAGCTGGCACCATCACAGATAATTTGAAACGACTGACTAGAGAGTAACGGGTCAGTGATTGGGTTTGAACCATAGGGCAGATTCAAGGCCTGGTAAGGATCGGAACTTCCGATTAAACCAGCACTATAGCCTCCCTGGAACAGCATCAAACAAGAGGCAATCGCAGCACCAAAAGCATCTTCCCAATCTTGCTGGAGTTCGCGGAAATTGGTGGCAAGTGCAATGAGTTCTACATCCAAACTCGCTAGCATTGCTCCTGACTTTTGCAAGGTAAGCTTAAAGGCTTTTTCCTGTGCCAACGGAATATCAAACCCGTGAACCATCAAACCCGCTTGGATATTGCGCTGCCACCTGCCACAACGTCCCATCCGGTGACGCCACAGGGTGAAACAGCCATCAACTCCACCGGAGAATGCTGCGATCGCTTTTTCTGACTCTACCTTAAACTGCTCCTGTTCCACCTCTGCGGTAATTTCCACTTGCCGATACCGTTGAGGACACCAGCAAGCCCAAGCCGCCTGAAATTCCGCTAGATTTTGGAGTAACGACGGCGAAACGTCTCCATGCACGACTAAATCCGTTGATTGCCCCATCGCCAAGAAAATAGTAGCGACGACGAAAGGGTCACAACTTTTTGCTATGAGAGGACTGTACTCCAAGGGGAGACGATACCACAAGCGCGAGGGAGTCTGATTAGGCTGCTCAATGGTGACACTTACGGTTGTGAAACCATCAACTTGGGTTGCTTCTTCTTGCCAGAGATGAATTTGCCGCATTAACCGCCCTTTAGGTATTCCTTCTTTAGACTGGCTATATTGCTTGTCTATGCCTTATGCCCTATGCCCAGTCCTCACCGTGATGTTTAATTCCATCCACCTACTTATAAGTGTTCTTTCGACCAAAGCAAAAATCCTAGCATTGCCTTAATCGCAGACGCTTCAGTAATGGGATCGCGACGCAACTGGATGGGGACATCGGGAGGCGATACCAAAGAATCAAAAATTGTTTCATCAAAAAGATGCCGGACTAAGGGACGATACGGTTCTGCCTGTCGCCGCACCTCTTGCCATCCGGGGTTATTGATGTCATAAATCCGGAAGTAGTAGCGTGGTTCTATCCCTAGTTTCTGCTGAAATCGCCGCCAGCGACGCTGTAAGCGATACAGGCGAGCGAGTGAGGAACGCAATTGGCTGGGTTTTAGTGGCTCCACATCATAATCATTCCGGTCTAATGGCAGTGCAGCAAGTTTGGGAAATCGGGTACAGACTAATTCCTTCTGGACTCGACGCTCAGCCAGGGTTGACTCTGGTAGAATGGCTGCGGTGTTGAGAAGCTGCAAATCGAGCACTGGAAGAACAGGCCATCCACCAAAACAAGCTTGCCATGCTGCACAGCCAACATGAAATCGTTGTCGATGACGCAGCTCAAACCACCAGGCTCGCTTAAACTCTTCTTGGGCGTAGCTATTGTAAACGGTCTGAATTTGGTCAAGGGTGTGGGGAACGAGTCCATCAAACACCTCCTTACTTAACAGTTTTTCTAGAATTTCAGGTCGAAACCCCCAACGATTAGCCCCTTCATTAAAGAATGTCTCGAAGGACAGAGAGCTAATCGAGAGTGAGTAAGTCGCTTTACCGCCAATCACTCGATCTAGTAAATAGCCTGCCACAGCCCTAGGAGCTAAATGGTTCAGATGAGTATGGATACCCCAATCCATAATGCAGTTGCTACCATTGGTCAGATGCTCCCACTGCATCAGTGTCTGGGCATAGTTCGGATAGTTCTCAAAGGGAATGTTTGCTGTGTGATGCTGCAGTCCGAGGCAACGAGCAACGGGAACGGCGCACTTCATTTCTAAATCGCTACGTTTTCCCAAAGTGAGGGCGACTGGGTTAATCCCTTGTTCATGCAAAAATCCGGCTAGCATCCGTGAGTCTAATCCACCGGAGAGAAGAAGGCTATAATTTTGACCCACTGGGGCGTGGCGCTTGAGGGTTTGACTTAACAGTTGCTCGACTAAATCCAGGTGCTCCGAAAACGCTAGGTTAGCGAGGGATTCATCCGGGGTTGAGTTAGGAATTTCATACTGTTGAGCTTCTTTGGGAGTCTTTTCCGGTTGCCAAATTAGCGCATGTCCGGCATCCAGACGTTGGACATCTTGCCATAAGGTTTGACCACTAACCACTCCATTTGTCAGGAGAATTCCGACTAACCCAGCTGGGTTAAATTCTGCTTTAAATCGTGGGTGATATCGGAAAAGTTCAGGGCTAGAAGCGACTAAGGCTACGTTACCGTCTGTGTAGTAGTAGATAGGGAAGAGTCCCAAGATGTCAGCAGTAACGGTAACACCATAGTGAGGGTGATAAGCAACAGCCGCATAAAAACCATCGAAAGGCGGTAACGTTTGATTGGCAGATTCTTTCCAGATATTTCTCAGGGACTCGGCATTAATTCTCGTTGATTCACCGGGAATAATCGCTTCTCCCCAAACCACTGCCGCCCCCTCCGGAGAGGCAACCCAGCTCACCGGGGCACTGGGGTGAGCAGCCCAAATAGCGTGAAAATCATTGCTAGTACAGGAGTTAGTGATTAAGCCTTCTACAGGTGGAAGTAATGGCTCAATCATTTGGATGAAATGCGATCGCCGTTCGGGCTCAGGATCGACAATAATTAAAAAATTAGCCATACAATTCTCTAGTCGCTCCCTCCAAGCGTTAGCTTGCCGTCTGCTTATCGGATGTTGTGGCTCCAGTTAGAGTTTGTGAACTAGAGCGCTTCTTAACTGCCTTGAGTAATACCTGAGCCAGTTGAGGCGGTAGGAGAATCGCTACGGCAATTTTAAATAATACGATTAACATCATTCGCCCTTGTGGCAAGCTGGATGGCTGATAGCGAAATACCTGCCCAAGAAACTTGATAGCCGCTAACCCTTTCTGAGGCTCTGGTAGCCCCTCAATCGCTTTAAAGGTCAGGTACTTATAGCGACTAGCCAAAACTTCTTTCTTTAAAGATTGTAGAGATTCAGGTGCATCTGTAAATGCACGTTCAATCACGCGCAAGCTACCTGCCTCCATTTTCCACACATTAAACGAAGCTGAGGTGGGAGAAATACGATATAAAATTTGCGGGGATGGAACGGTAACAAATTCATATCGAGCTGCTAATCTTAGCCACATATCCCAATCTTCAGCCGGAGTCACTGATGAATCGAATTCACCGACTTCATCCAAAGCCTGTTTACGAATTAACGGGTTGGAACCACTTTCTACAAAATCTCTCACTAATAGCTTTTCGTAAGCCTTACCATTGACGGTAATATGCCCCCCTGCTCGTAAAAATCGGCCTGATTCATCAACCCAATCACTCCAGCTATACGCTACAGCCGCTTGAGGATGAGCTTGCAGCGCTCTTAGCTGCGATTCTAGTTTATCGGGCGTCCAGAGGTCATCTGCATCCAAAAAGGAGATAAATTCACCCCTAGCTAAAACCAATCCACGATTACGGCTGGCGGATACTCCTGCATTTGAGTAAGAAAATACTCGCAGCCGTTCATCCTTAATCTGATTGAGAATTTCCAGCGTGGAGTCTTGCGAACCATCATTGATAGCAATGATTTCAAAGTTTGTAAAAGTTTGTTTTAAGACTGATTCAACAGTCTTTTGGATTGTTTTTTCTCCATTATAAACTGGAATAATTATAGAAATTAACGGCATATTGATTCCCTAACTTAATTTTAAAATTACAGGTCAAATTGCAATAATCCTAGTAAAGTGTTTGTATTAGTTAACTTTTGATTTTTTATCAGCCAAGTCTGAGCTATTGCAGGCGGCAACAAGACCATTGCTGCAATTTTTAACAACACTTTAACGGTAACTCGTGCTGACAGGAGAGATGGGTCTTGCTGGATAGAATTCCAGAACAGCCTACCGGCTGTCAAGCCTCGCTGTCGATCCGGATACCCGTCTAAAGCTTTAGCTGTCAGGTACTTGTAAAGGTTACCAAAGCTGTGCCTTTTTAGACACTGAAGTGATTCAGGAGCCTGAGTAAAGGCTCTATCTAAAACTTTGAGGCAAGCCGCCTCTTGCCTAACCACATTTGCCGACATTGAATTGGCAGATATTCGATATAGAATCTGTGAGGATGGCACAGCGACAAAAGAATATTTAGCGGCTAACTTTAAAAAGATATCCCAATCTTCAGCCGCAGGAAGCAATTCATCAAAGCCACCTACATCGATTAATGCTTGCTTGCGTATTAAGGCGTTGGAGCCATTTTCCAAAAAATCCATGACTAATAGCTTAGCTTGCGCATCACCCTGGACTGTAATATGACTGCCTCGACGGAGAAACTGGCTGGAATCGTCGATATAATCTGTCCAGCTATAAGCTACAGCCGCTTGGGGATTTTCTTGAAGTGCTTTATATTGGGCTTCTAGCTTATCTGGTGTCCAGAGATCGTCGGCGTCTATAAAGGAAATATAGTCAGTAGAAGCTAATTTAATACCTCGATTTCGACTCGCTGCTAATCCTGCATTGGGATAGGAAAATATTTGGATTCGTGGGTCTTGAACACTTGTAACAATTTCTATTGTTGAGTCTTGTGAGCCATCATTAATTATAAGGATTTCCAAGTCTGAAATGGTTTGATGCAAGATGGAATCAAGGGTTTCTTTAATGCTTTTTTCACCATTATAAACAGGGATAATTACAGAAATGAGTGGCATTTAGGTTACTCCTCAATAGATGCGTTTGAGGACTATGAGAATCCTATTTTATTTGTGAGTTCGGCATTTTAATTGAACCACAGAGACACAGAGGACACGGAGTTATGAGTAACGGAGAGGCTTTGGAGAAATTCTAAGAATAGGATAGCAATACGTCTTGAATTAGGGGCTTAATCTCTGTCCTATTTTTAGCAAATTTGGCAAATGGAATCTGGCTAGTCCAAGTTTCATAAAACGCCTCATTTTTGTAATAGGCATTGGGTAGGAAAATATGGGGGATTTTTAGTAAAACGCAGAGAATATGCCCGTGTAAGCGATTTGTAATGATTAATCGACTGTGCATTAATTGGTAAATTCCTGCGTGCATCATACTCCACGATAAGCGATGCATTGCAGGATTATATAAGGTGTTTAATTTATGGGCATAGGGATGCAATAACTCCCATTGCTGCTGAGAAATCCAACGCCTGGGATTAGATAAACCCCTTTGCCAGCCTTCCCGAACAAGTAAAACCATTCCCGGAAGACGCCAATACCCTTCTTTCAACTCTCTAAATTTTTCTGTACCTCGGTAAATCCATTTACTGGTAATCCATTCTTCAACTGCTAAATTAGGGATTTCTAGAGCGGCTGGGGAAAAGTTCTGGCTCAGTTCGTTATCGTCTCGACAAAGATATAGAATTGGGCGTCTGGGGTTAAATTTGAAGGACGGAAGCGGCATGTTTGCTAGATGAAACACCATATCAGGTGCTTTGATGATTTTGCAGTTGGAGAAGTGCTTGCAGGCTAGCTCGTAGCTGTAGTTGTCACGGACAAACAGGGTTAAATTTGGATGGGCGTTAAAGATAGCTGCTGCTTTATTTAAATTGTCTGGATTTTTAAAATAAATACATTGCGGCATAATAATAATTGGACGATCGCGGTATTGGGAGATAATCCGCTCTCGAAAGAGTTGATGGTGGCTCCATATGTCACCAAAATTGCCGCCCCCTTGCAGAATGATGGGTGCTTTTCCCACCTGCTTTTCCATCACCTCTTCTGAAAAATCGTGCAAACTTGCCGCATAGTTAATCTTGGCTTGACAAACTTCTGTGATATAAAAAACTGTCGCGAGCCAAATTAGATGGTCACCAATATTAAAATAATTAGGATAATCCAATAACGCACATTGCTCAAAGGGTTCAATTTTTCCTAGAGCCGTGTGGAGAATATCCCTGATTTGGGCGGGCGTGGAACGGTCGATAGGGGTCATAGGGAGTGAGTAGTATCAAATCCGTTCATCGGAGTAATTATGTTTTTAACGCAAAGGGTAACGCAAAGAGGACGCAGTGTTTTAGGAAGATGTCTAATAATTCTGATACAGGTGGAAACGATTGAATAGGGAATGGGTAATTAAGAATTGGGTGATAGCAAGAACGTTTCCTCAATTACCCATTACCCATTACTGAGCTTTCCTGGTCGCAGCCAATTGGTCAAATCTATTAAGAGATAGTTTGTGGCTGGGATGCCTTGAGCAGTACTTTTTTGCTAAAGGTGAGGGCATCATCGACACAATCAATCAAGATGGTGTCCCCCTCAACGAAGGTATTTTCTAGAAGTTTAGTCGCGATCGCGTTTTCCAGTTCCCGCTGAATCGCCCGTTTGAGTGGACGCGCCCCGTATACCGGATCGTAACCCACATCAACGATGTAGTCTCGTGCTTTTGATGAAAGTTCAAGCTTAATCTTTTGGTCAGCTAACAAACGTTCAATCCGTTTGAGTTGAATGCTCACAATCTGGCTCAGTTCATCGCGGCTGAGGGTATGGAAGATGATGATATCGTCCACTCGATTCACAAATTCGGGACGGAAGTGTTTGCGCAAGGCATCCGTAACCCGTTTGCGCATTTCTTCGTACTGCGAATCATCTCCAGCCACATTGAGAATATGTTCGCTGCCAATATTGCTGGTCATTACGATGATGGTATTGCGGAAATCTACCGTTCTCCCTTGAGAGTCAGTGATGCGTCCGTCATCGAGAACTTGTAGCAAAATGTTGAAAACATCGGGATGTGCCTTTTCCACCTCATCTAGCAGTACTACTGAGTAAGGACGGCGACGCACGGCTTCGGACAGTTGTCCCCCTTCTTCGTAACCCACATATCCCGGAGGCGCACCAACCAGTCGTGAGACGGCGTGTTTTTCCATGTACTCGGACATGTCAATTCGGACTAGGGCGTCATCACTATCAAAGAGAAACTGAGCCAGCGCCCTCGCTAGTTCCGTCTTACCCACACCGGTTGGCCCCATGAACAAGAAGGAACCAATAGGGCGTCCGGGGTCTTTCATCCCCGCCCTAGCGCGACGAATGGCGGCGGCAACCGAGGTAACGGCCTCAATTTGCCCAATCACCCGTTGATGCAAATGTCCTTCCAACTGCAACAACTTTTGACGTTCTGACTCGAGTAGTCGGTTAACCGGGATACCCGTCCAATTGGCAACAATTTCGGCAATATCGGCTTCAGTGACTTGTTCGCGGGATAAAGCACGCCCTTGCGCTTGGAGTTCGAGCAGCATACTTTCTTTCGCTTCGCGATCGCGCTGTAGCGTCTCCAGTTTGCCATACTTGAGTTGAGCCGCCTTATTCAGGTCGTAAGCGCGTTCTGCCTGCTCGATTTGCACCTTGAGCTGGTCTTCTTCTTTTTTCAGACCGTTGATTTCTTCTCGCAGTTGTTTCTCTTCTTCCCACTGTTCTTCGAGGACAGCGTGTTTTTCTTCCAGATTCTCGATTTCTTGGTTAATGCGGTCTAAACGCTCTCGCGAGGAGCGGTAGGCGTTACTGGTAACGGGCAGTGCCTGCTGTTGGCTTTCCGCATCCAGTGACAGTTTTTCCATCTTGAGCTGCATTAACCGCCGCTCAATGGTTTCTAATTCCACTGGCTTGGAGGTAATCTCCATTTTGAGCATGGCTGCTGCCTCATCCACCAAGTCAATGGCTTTGTCGGGCAGAAATCGATCCGTAATATAGCGGTCAGAAAGGGTAGCCGCTGCCACCAGTGCCGAGTCCGTAATGATAACGTTGTGGTGAACCTCGTAGCGTTCCTTAAGTCCCCGCAAAATTGAAATGGTGTTTTCGACGGTGGGTTGACTGACAAAGACTTGTTGGAAACGACGTTCGAGTGCCGCATCTTTTTCAATGTGCTTGCGGTATTCATCTAGAGTGGTTGCCCCAATACAGCGCAGTTCTCCCCGCGCCAGCATGGGTTTGAGCAAGTTTCCCGCATCCATTGCCCCTTGAGTTGCCCCGGCACCGACGACGGTGTGCAATTCATCAATAAATAGGACAATCTGACCATCGGATTCGGTGACTTCCCGCAGTACCGCTTTCAGTCGGTCTTCAAATTCTCCCCGATATTTGGCTCCGGCGATCAAACTCCCCATATCTAAGGAAATCAACTGACGGTTTTTCAGGGATTCGGGAACGTCGCCATTGACGATACGCTGGGCGAGTCCTTCTGCGATCGCAGTTTTTCCGACCCCTGGCTCTCCGATCAGGACCGGGTTATTCTTAGAACGGCGAGACAGTACCTGAATCACCCGACGAATTTCTTCATCCCGCCCAATTACCGGGTCAAGTTTCCCCGCTATGGCTTGTTCGGTTAAATCCCGCCCGTACTTCTCTAGGGCGTCATACCGATTCTCAGGATTTTGGTCGGTGACTTTTTGACTGCCTCGTGTCGCTTTAATCGCGGCTTCTAGTTTGTTAGTTTCTACATTGTGGGTTTTGAACAAGCGCCGTCCCACCCGGTCATCTTCGGCTAAGGCTAACAGTAAATGCTCTACTGAGATGTATTCATCCTGAAACGCGGTGCGGAACGTCTCGGCCTTATCGAGCATGATATCCAATCCGCGCCCCAAGTAGAGCTGGTCAACACTACTCACTTTGGGTTGACGGCTAGCGAAGGCTTCCAGTTGTTGCTGCAACCGCGCAGTATCAACCGTGACTTTCGGGAGAATCAGACTTGCCAGCCCCTCTTGTTCCAGCATTGCGATCGCGACATGCTCGACCTCTAGGGTTTGATTTCTGAAGCGTTTAGCAACGTCTTGGGATTGAGCGATCGCTTTCCAAGCTGTTTCAGTAAACTTGTTCGGGTCAGTGGGCTGCATTTCCTATAATGAAATTTTGATTAAAATTTAGGGTTCCAGTCGCAGTATAACAATCTCCTCTGCTCAACTATGTATCACTTGAGCGGAAAAAGCGAATTAACAATGAAGGCGGTGCGATCGCTGGTTTCAAAACCCCCTTAAGATGATTGACCGCAGATGAACGCAGACTACCCTCTATTTACTCCGCGTTCATCTGCGTGCATCTACGGTTTAAAAAACTAGCTGATGATTAAGGCTATAGCCAATCAAGTCAAACGCTAAGCCACCGCCACTGCTGCCTTTAGCTCAAAAATCTTTTCGATTACATCCTCCACTACTTTATCGGGTGTTGAGGCTCCAGACGTCACCCCTACAACAATCTCCCCAGAGGTAAGCCAATTTGGCGTCACTTCCAAATCACGCCCTAATGGCTTATGCTCTACCTGATTTCCTGGCCCAATTCGCTTGGCGCTATCTATATGATAAGAAGGAATACCCCGCTCGATCGCAATTTGTTGCAGCTGGGTGGTGTTGGAGGAGTTAAAACCACCAATCACGACCATCAAATCTAACGGCTCTTCCACTAAACCTAGCATGGCATCCTGCCGCTCTTGGGTGGCATCGCAGATGGTGTTGAAGCTTTGGAAATGGTCATTAAGTTGGTCTGGGCCATATTTCTTCATCATCGTGTGCTCGAAGAGCTTGCCAATTTGCTCGGTTTCGCTCTTGAGCATGGTGGTTTGATTGGCAATGCCAACGCGCTCTAAATCCTTGTCCGGATCGAAGCCATTAGAGCAAGCACGGCTAAACTTTTGCATAAACTCAGCTCGGCTGCCACCGTTGAGAATGTAGTTGGCAACATACTCTGCCTCTTTTAGATTCAGCACCACTAGATATTTGCCGGCAAAGGAACTGGTAGCGACTGTTTCTTCGTGCTTGTACTTGCCGTGAATAATCGAGGTGTAATCTTTTTTCTTGTGCTTCTCAACCGTGTTCCAGACTTTGGACACCCAGGGACAGGTGGTATCGACAATCTTGCAGCCTTTATCGTTCAACAGCTGCATTTCCTGAACGCTGGCACCAAATGCCGGCAAAATCACTACATCTCCGCGATCGACGATGTAAAAGTCTTTTTTGCCTTGCTCAACTGGGATAAATTCCACTTGCATTTCCTGCAAGCGTTGGTTGACTGAGGGATTATGAATGATTTCATTGGTCATCCAGATTCGTTCGGTGGGGAAATGTTGACGGGTTTCATAAGCCATCGCCACGGCTCGCTCTACACCCCAACAAAAGCCAAACGCCTCCGCTAGCCGGATGGTAACATCTCCCCGTTGCAGCCGATAGTGGTTAGAGCGGATTTCTTGAATTAGGTTACTTTGATATTCTGACTGGAGCTGAGTGGCTACTTCGGCTTCGTGACCAAATCCCTTACGATGGTAGTTTTCTGAACTGTGGAGTGAGCGCTTGAAGGCTTTGGTATCCATGCAGCTTGTCCTACGCAATGACTGTATACAACTTTTTAATTCCCCTCAATCATAAAATGTCGCAATGTATCAACGGAGTGAGTTGTGTCTTTATTTCATAGCAAGAGGTTCGAGGACGAGCTGATTGAAGACGAGGAGGGCATTACGCCAGACTAAGTAGCCTTGAGGATTCAGATGCAAGCCGTCGCTACTCAACTCACGTTTCAGGTTGCCTTCGCTGTCAGCAAAGAGGGGATAAAGGTCAAGAAAAATTACATCTTCCTGCTTGGCGATCGCCTTCAGCCGCTCGTTAATGGCACGAATGCGACTATTGCGGATAGCCAGGAGGCGATCGCGTCCTTCCCAAGTTACCTTTTCGGCGCTGTGGGGCAAAATCGACTGGATAACAATCTTGGATCGAGGATGAACTCGCCGTAAGTAGCGAATAATTAGCTCTTGGTTTGCCACAATGGTCTCGTCTTCGATTCCCCGAATCAGATCATTGATGCCGATCATGACAAAAATCGCTTCGGGCTGAGTCTTGTCGAGTAGATCTAAACGATTGAGCAAGCCCCTTGACGTTTCACCAGAAATCCCTTGATTGAGCCAGGTTCGTTCTGGGAACAACATCTCGCTCGGAAACCACAAACTCAGAGAGTCACCCGCGAGAATGGTTAAATTTTTGGGCTGTTGTTTGGCGGCTACCTCAGCCTCTCGCCCTAGCAACTCTACCCACTGTTGATAATTGAGCTGATGGCGCGGCCCTAAGTCAGGTACAGACGCTGAGTTAGCAGATGTTGGGCCAGATAAGCGCATAAGCGCTGCTGAGTGAAGAATGGGAGAGGCCATTGAGCGATCATACTGGCGTAGTAGCACTAAAGCGATCACTAGCAGGAAAAATCCATTAGCAGCGAGGGAGACAAACACCCAAGCAGGAAACGTCTTCGACTGAGTGGACACTTGATTCAATCTAGCATCGGGTATTGAATCAGATTTTAGTGGTATTGCACTCCTCCACTCAAACAAAACTTCTGCGATTAATTCTCTGTGAGTAAGTAAGTGGGTGAAATTAAACATGACTGTAAGGGCTGGGCATAGGGCATGGGGCATGGGGCATGGGGTATGGAGTACTAGTTGCAGGGAAGAAAATGCATATAAATTAATTTTTGTCAAGTTTAGAGGAGTTATCGTGGCAAGGCCCACCTTACGATTACAGGACTTACGCATTTGCCCCCCCAGCCCCCCAACTCTGGGAGGAGTGAAATCTTGTTCCCCCCAAGCTTGGGGGTGAGGGGGGCTGGCTCGGCGGATATTGCGTAAGTCCTGGATTAGTGAGTTCTCTTTGAGTCTGGCAGCTATAGCTTTCGTCAAAAAAAATTCCGCCTGCTTTGTCCTGTACAGTCAAAGCGGCGGACTTGAATCAGTTTTGCAGTTAACAAATCAAACTTTCAGACCAACTGCGCGCATCCTAGGCTGAGAGCTGAATCAGCCGGACGAGAATGACACCTCAAGGGAAAGGACGAACAGGCTGATCTATCGCTTTTCACCCGAAGCACCCGCAAGACCGAGTCCAGCGGCAAATTCCTCTCCATAACCCTCTTCACCATGTTCATTGATATCCAAACCTTGTTCTTCTTGTATAGGCTTGACTCTCAAGTCCATTACTAAACTCAAGAGCTTGAGGATAATAAACGTACCCGCTGCTGCAAACACATAAGTTGCTACCACCCCGATAATTTGAGTGACCAGCTGGTTGGCATTTCCGTCGAGCAGACCAAGATTGGTCACATTCCCAGAAGCGTCCTTGATTTGATTCACAGCCTTGGTCGCAAAAATCCCGGTTAAAATCGCGCCAATCGTACCCCCGACTCCGTGAACCGGATAGGTGTCCAACGAGTCATCAAACTGCATTTTGGCACGGATGCTGACAGCGAAGAAACAGCAAGCCGAAGTGAGTGAACCGATGAGAATGGCTCCGATCGGAGTGACAAAACCAGCCGCCGGAGTAACGCCGACTAACCCGGCTAAAAAGCCGGTAGCAACTCCAAGTGCCGTTGGCTTGCCTCTTAACCCCCACTCTAGGATGACCCAGGTGAGACCAGCCGCCGCAGGAGCAACCGTTGTAGCCACAAAGGCTACTGCTGCCAGTGAGCCTGAGGATAAAGCACTTCCCCCGTTAAACCCGAACCAACCAAACCACAGCAGACCAATTCCCAGTAAGACGTAAGGGATGTTATGGGGAGCTGCCGGGTGATCGGGATAGGTTTTGCGCGGACCAATCACCCAGGCAGCAACTACGGCAGACACACCAGAACTAATGTGAACAACTGTACCGCCAGCAAAGTCCAAGGCTCCCATTGCACCCAGCCAACCTTTACCCCAAACCCAGTGAGCTAAGGGTGAGTATATAAAGGTAGACCAAAGGAGAATAAACCAGAAGTACGCCTTGAAGCTCATCCGCTCAACAATGGCCCCTGAAATTAGGGCAGGGGTGATGATGGCAAACATCATCTGGTAGACCATGTAGACTTGATGCGGAATGGTTGCTGCATAGCCCACTGGGTCTGGTTTATCGAAGTCAACACCATTCAAAAACAACCAGTTTAAGGTGCCAATGATGGGATTGGCATTAATCGTAGGAGCCGCTCCGCCTGCGCCAGGTGTCACTGAAACGGGTGCAAAAGCTAGACTGTAGCCCCACAAAACCCAAGTCACACCAACCACAGCCATCAGAATGAGGCTCATCATCATGGTGTTGAGGACGTTGCGCGATCGCACCAGTCCTCCATAAAAGAAGGCCAACCCTGGAGTCATTAACAAAACAAGGGCTGACGAGACTAACATCCATGCTGTGTCGCCGCTATTAATTGGATTCGCATCTGCCGCTTGTGCTAACGCACTCCCCGTAAGAGGACCGCCCAGCAGCCACAAGGCGACTATCCCCGTCATCAGAACTTTTTTTAACACTTCTTTGTGTCCTCTACCTCTATCACCGGTCAGAAATGTATCTGATTACACAACTTCCTGACAGGCTGTTCTGTATCAGAAACTACAGAAAGTTGAATGAGTCTAACTTCTTAGAAAAATATAAATAAATCCATCGAACGGATTTAAGTGTTCGCAAAGGACGGAAGATTTTCCCGATTCGATTTGTGCCAGCCAGAGGATTGAGATCAAGCCAGCCAATAGCCCAACCCGATGCTCTTGTCCCAAGGTTTATGACTCAACCAAAGATATACGCATCTGTGCCTAAAAAGGTCTATCCTAGTATAGGAGGATACAGAATATCCCCTTTTTTTATGTATATGAAGCGTAGTCTTAGGCAAAAAGTTTGAAGTAGGCATAGGCACGCTTGAGCGTAGTTTTTAGTCGTTGACCAGCAAATTGCCGCTATGAACTATGAAAAGTAAATTTTATGGACTCTTAACAGCTTCTCTAGCAACCTCGGTATTACTGACATCAGTACAAGAAACATTTGCCCATAGCGCTGAGCCTCAGGCCAATGTAAAAGAATCATCAACTGTGGTGCAAGACGTGAATAACCGTCAGGAAGCTAGTAGAACATCAGCTCAGACTCAAAAAGTGGGGCAAGAAGCTCAAGCCGTCGCTGACAATAGTGAATCTGGCCCTCTTAGTGCTACTTCTCAAACTCAAGAGTCTATCCCAGCGAATGTATCCGCACAAACCGATCAAGTTAGTAACACGGTGGGTGGACTGGCCGTTACCTTCGTCTTTATGACCTATATTTTGATCGGATTGATGTACAGAAGGCGTCGTGCTCATCGGGCAGCGATTCTCGTTCAGCAAATTGAAACCTTAGAACGAATCTGGAAAATGGAGCCTTACCGATAGACCAATCGTACTGTAAATCAGGTCACCCAAGACGTATTAAACCTGCTTCTAACAGGGCAAAGTCAGCTTGCATAAAGAAAACCAAAAATCCCGTTAGCAGCACCCAGGTTGTATCAATAGAAACCTGAAGATTGGTTGTTGTTTTAGCTAGAGAATCTAGGGTCGGCGGGTCAGCAGCTTGAATGATGGTAAGAGCAAGTACAGCAAAAACCATTGCTCTGATAGTCAGTGCCAGTAGACGAGGTAAATGTGAGCGGGGGGCTTGACCCAACTGACTAGAAGATCTAAATTTTAACCGTTTTAGCGAGTCGCTCACGGATAACAGCCCATGCCGTCGTGATCGACTTCGTGGAGTCATACTGTTGTCCAACACTTGTTTTCTACCTACAAGGCAAATATTTTGGGTTATGAACTTTGATTGCATCAATTATTTAAGGGAAGTTCTGTATTAAAGACTACCGATAATTGGGTATTAATAAATCTACATATATCTCACGATAATTCGTTTATCAAGGCACATTTTTTGCAGAGAAGGCAACCAACTTCTGCGCCAGAACATTGACAGCATTTTTGGGGCGACAGAAGCCACTTTCCAAAATACAAAAGCCAGCGTTCATAAAAAGACAGCAGCATTCCAACAATCATCACCGACATTGTATCTAAACTCACTTTGAGGATTGCTAATCTAAAGCGTTAATAACCAATTTCAGGATTAACCTTCCAATAGAGCAGTAGATTTTTAGGTAATTAAAAAATTTTCTCAAAAATGGAACTTTTAAATTTTCGTCTCGTCTTCCTCTGGCAGTAGAGAACACAAACTCTGTGAACTCCAAAAAGTCCATATTTCGGTAATGTGGGATAATTCTCTGTTTTAGAGGACTGTTGTATATGTCTCGTTTGTCTGTTTGGAACTCAGGAAGCTCTGCCCTTATAGTGTTGGGATTATCCGCTGGTATAACGGCGCCCATCGTGATTTCAGCGCCAGCGACAGCGGCTAGCTTTGTAGATATTCAACGTCATTGGGCGCGACCGTTTATTGAAGCGCTGGCGCAAGAAAACCTGATTAATGGATTTTCCGATCAAACCTTTAGACCTGACCAACCCGTAACTCGCGCTCAGTTTGCGGCGATGATTCAGCAAGCGTTTGACGAGAATAATGTACAGTTGTCAGGAGATTTTGATCAAGCCGCAACTGACTATTGGACAAGCCGCGACTTTGGCAGTACCAGGTCATCCAACCGTCAACTGCGTTTATCTGACCCACTTCCTAGAGCTCAGGTACTTGTCGCTTTAGTTAATGGTCTGCGCTTGTCTCCGAGGGGTTCAGTAGAAAATACCTTAAACGTTTACAAAGATGCGGCGAAAATTCCTAGTTATGCGCGAGAAGCGGTAGCTGCTGCCACACAAGAAGGACTCGTTGTCAACTATCCGGATGTAACCTCTCTCGACCCCACTAAATCGGCAACCCGTGCTGATGTTGCGGCTTTTATTTATCAAACACTAGTGAATCAAGGAGCCTTATCTCCCATTTCCAGCCGAGCGCAAGCGTATAACTATATTGTTCGGGTGAATTCTTCAAATAACCGATATAGTACTCAATCGGCAAGGAATAACAACACTCAAACGGGCAACATTCAAACCGGGCAATATAGAGTGGCAAGAGGTACATCCATTACTGTGCAATACCCCCAGTCAGACAGAATTAGTGTTGCTCCTGGCGAAACTCGAAATCTGATATTAGTGGTTGCTCAAGACATCAAAAACTCAAGGGGAGAAATCGTAATTCCTAAGAATAGTGAGATTGAGGGTCAGATTGTACCGCGTTACAGTGGTTCCAGCTTTCTTGGTGCTCAGTTTGTAGGGCAAAGACTGATTATTGATGACGAGTCTTATAACGATATCAATATAACGTCGCCCCTGATTACCGCCCAACAAGCACAGGCTCCCAAACCGCGTAGTATAGGAGAGGCGGCAATTAATGTCTTGACTGGAGTATTAACGGGTCGGTCTTCTAATACCACCAACCAACAAGACCAAGCGATTGTGATTGACCCAACGACTGATTTACAGCTAACGGTAGGTTCTGACTTCTACGTCAATAACGTGACCAGCACTAGCACCCAAACTCAGCCGATACGATAAATTCAAGTTGTCGTACAGCAATTTGTAACTTGTGTGAAGTACATTCGTAGGGGCGAACCGCAGTTCGCCTCTACAGTGGTTTAAGGCATTTTAGTTAAGTATTGTTGGTAACCCAGTTCATCGAGCTGGGCTTGTTTGTCCAGAACCGATTGAGCTAAATTTTGCCGATACTGTTGGACTTGCTGAAGTAATTCTGGCTGATGAGACGCTAAAATCTGCACAGCTAAAAGACCCGCATTTTTGGCATTACCGATCGCAACTGTCGCCACCGGAATTCCCGCAGGCATTTGCACAATCGAGTAGAGGGAATCAACACCTTGTAGATGGCGACTGGGTACAGGTACGCCGATCACGGGTAAAGGCGTCAGCGATGCCACCATTCCAGGTAGATGGGCGGCGCCTCCGGCACCCGCAATAATTACCTTAAGTCCGCGCTGATGAGCTTCTTGTGCATATTTCACCATCCGTTCGGGTGTTCGGTGAGCAGAAACGATCGCGACTTCACAGGGGACGCCAAATTCTTCGCAAACGGCGATCGCACCCTGCATGGTGGGTAAATCCGAATCGCTACCCATAATAATGCCAACTAAAGGTTTGTCAGTAGTCATTCGTCACGGATTAGGGGTTAGGGGTCAGGAGTCAGGAGTCAAGGGTCAGTAGCAACGGACAATAGACAATTGACAACTGACAACAGATAAAAGACAAATGACTCCCAATCTGGATATTATCAATGCTCGTGTGCCCAGTTATCAGGGTTTGCAGCAAATTAGGATTGATGAGCAGGGTGTGATTCAAAGCATTGAGCCAATGAATTGCGCCTCATCTGTAGAAGTAACCCCCGATTTGACGGCTATCGATGTGGCGGGAGACTGGGTATCGCTGGGTGGCGTTGATTTACAGATTAATGGTGGACTGGGGTTAGCGTTCACTGATGTTAGTTCAGGTGATATATACATACTGAATAAGATTTGTCAATATTTGTGGCATCAAGGCGTCGATGCTTTCCTGCCGACTTTGGTCACTACGTCTGTTGAAAATATTCAGCGATCGCTCTCTATCTTTGCTGAATTTATGGCATCTCACCCCCCCTGTCCCCCCCTTAGTAAGGAAGGGCAAGAGGGAGTTGCTCAAATTTTGGGTGTTCATCTGGAAGGGCCATTTCTCAACCCTGAAAAGCGAGGAGCGCACGCTGCCGAGTACTTGCTGCCGTTGACCATTGATACTGTAAAGCGAGTTCTGGGAGATTATGCCCATGTAGTGAAGGTGATGACGCTGGCACCGGAACTCGATTCAACAGGCGAGGTGATTCCTTATTTGCGATCGCTGGGCATCACCGTTAGTTTGGGTCATTCCCAAGCAACGGCAGCCCAAGCCGAACAATCCTTTAACCTAGGGGCATCAATGGTAACTCATGCCTTTAATGCCATGCCAGGGCTGCACCACCGAGAACCCGGTTTACTGGGTGCTGCCCTCGTTCATCTCAATGTCTACTGTGGCCTGATTGCCGATGGTCAACATGTTTGTCCCACGATGATGCAAATAGTACTGCGTGCGGGTTGCTACGAGAAAGGTATTTTTCTAGTTAGCGATGCTTTGGCCCCCATTGGATTACCGGATGGGGTTTATCCGTGGGACACACGTCAGATTGAAGTGAAAAATGGCACGGCACGACTGCCAGACAATACCCTTGCTGGGACAACATTGCCGTTGCTGGTGGGAGTGCAGAATTTAGTGGAGTGGGGGATTTGTGGAGTGGAAGAGGCGATCGCACTGGCTACGGAAGCACCTCGACGTGCGATCAATCTGCCCGGAATTGCAGCAGGTGAATCGGTTAAATTACTGCGCTGGCATTTGGAGCAAGGGACATCCAAACTAACTTGGGAACGCTTAATTCTAGAAAAAATGAAAAATCCTTGAAATTGCGTTTATACAAGCCTAGTACAACTGACTAATTCGATTAATTAACAAAGTTCTTGCATAAGAGGCACAAAGACTAGAGATAAGTAATACAGGTGCTACCTACCCTCATCTACACCTGTAGCCATTCTCAAGGGAATGCACCACCTTTCTGGAAAAAACCCTTCAGAAAGTGAAGTTTTCTCAAAGCTACCGCCTTGGACTTGCAAGAGAACACAGTATGTTAATTAACGAATTGGTCACTGACCCCATACTCTTTTTCCGAATAGTTGTCATCGTCATTGCCTCCGTTTGTTTACACGAACTCGCTCACGGGTGGGCGGCTATTAGTCAAGGAGATGATACGCCTATAAAACGAGGTCGTATGACCTTCAATCCAGTCGTTCATATGGGTTGGTATTCCATTATTTTTCTGTGTATTGGTGGCATGTGCTGGGGAGAGATGCCCGTTAATCCCTCTAAGTTTCGTTCTCCTAAATGGGGAAATATTTTAGTGTCCGCCGCAGGGCCATTACTCAATTTAACTCTAGGGATTTTGTTTGTAATCCTGATGAAATGGTCTACCCAGGCGCAGTTTGAAGGAATTTTAAGTCTCCAATTTCTCTTACTAGGGGCGCGGATTAACTTGATGTTGTTTCTTTTTAATCTACTCCCCATCCCACCTCTAGATGGATTTCATGTGTTTAGTGAAATTTTCCCTAGCTTCAAGCCACTCGAAAACAGCCCCTATGGGCTGCTAGCTTTAATGATTATTTTTAGCAGTGGCTTGACATCTGGACTGAGCGAAGTTGCCAATCTAATGATAAGAATGGTAGGGGAAATGTAATTGGCTGAAATCTGGCTCAAAGAATTGGTACTTTTGACGATGAGACTGAGAGACAAGGAGTGGGGGAAGGTTTGTTGGGAATTTTCCGGATATGAGTAGAAAACCTCTCCCTACGGTGATGCCGCCTACTCTCTCACCCCCCACTCTCCCCGAACTAATTGGTCAGAACCAAATTATCTCGATGTATCACCGTCTCCGCACCCGTGTAGCCTAAAATATTGGGAATTTCTTCAGATTTGTGCCCTCGAATCTTTTGGAGTTCACTGCTGCTGTAATTGACCAACCCTCTAGCCACTTCTGCACCGTTACTATTACATAGCTGCACTGCCTCTGACGGATGAAACTCTCCCTCAACAGCCGTAATCCCAGCCGCTAATAGAGACTTCCCAGCCTGAGAAATTGCTCTGACAGCCCCATTATCGAGGTAGAGCTTCCCAGCAGGAACTAAACTGTGAGCAATCCAGCGCTTCCGGGCGCTTTCAGTCCGAGGTTGGGGTTCAAACTGAGTACCAAGTGGTTCTCCCTGCAAGATTTTTTCAATTGTTTCTGGGCGTCGTCCTTCTGTAATAACTGTCCGCACACCCGCACTGGTGGCAATTCGAGCCGCTGCAATTTTGGTTACCATGCCGCCAGTACCCCACTGAGTACCGGATTCGCCGGTTTGAATCTGAAGTTCGGCTAAGTGTTCCATACTGTTTACCAACGTAATCGGCTGAGCATCAGGGAATTGGCGTGGATCAGCGGAGTAGAGCCTGTCTACATCCGTGAGTAAAAATAGCCAGTCTGCTTCAATTAAACTGGCAACCAAAGCGCTTAATGTATCGTTATCGCCAAACTTCAGTTCTTCGACGGCAACCGTATCGTTTTCATTCACGACTGGGATAACACCTAGTTGTAACAATTCCCGAAAGGTTGCATAGGCATTGACGTAGCAACTGCGTTGGATAAAGTCACGACGGCTGATGAGTACCTGGGCGATGGGTTGTTGCAGACTGGTAAAGAAATCGTCATAGATCCGCATCAACCGTCCCTGACCAACCGCCGCCACCGCTTGCTTTAACGCCATCGTCTGGGGTCGTGATTTTAACCCCAACCGTCCACAGCCAATACCTACAGCCCCAGAGGTGACGAGTACCACGCCATGACCTGATGAGCGTAAATGAGTGAGAACTTCAACTAACTTAGCAATCGTTGAGAGCGCTAGTTGACCTGTTTCTGGTTGGGTGAGGCTAGATGTACCCACTTTGACAACTATCGTTTGGGGCATGGGGCGATATGAATTGAACGTTGGAGGGTAGAAGGTTGACAGTTAAGTGTTGTCGCAGCGTTGATTTTAACCTGCAACTTGCTTGCGTTGCTAACAGGATAATCTTCAGCCTGCCCCCTCTGTGACGCGGCGAGGGGTTTGGCGAGGGGCCTTTTAGCCCTATAAAAACCTAGAGCGCCCAGCTTCTATAAGTTTGAAGCTAAGCGCTCTGGAGAGTAATTATGGTTTTTATATGTTTAGGGTCTTTATATTTGCTGACCCCATTTGAACTAATATTAAATATCCCATGTATTTCTTAAGGTAGAGGCTGTCGTAATGTTTTCTTTATATTTCGGATTTTCTTGATTTATCATGATTGTTGAACTTTTATTACTTTCCTGAGAGCGAAACGCCCAAGGCTTGCGACAGCCAGACTTCAAAGTTCCGGAAATTAGGGAGCACAGATGAAGCT
>DATNPV010000155.1:0-2894 GCA_036703055.1 Waterburya sp. | reverse complement strand
TTGAGAAAGACCGCAGCCAGAACCTACAAAGATTTAGTCGATGGCATCGCCAACGCAATGCTTAAGGTAACTCAGTCAAATATTCGTAACTGGTTCGCTCATTGTTGCTACTGTACCTCATGACCATGAGAAATGCTATATCTAAACCATCAATCGAGACTGTTCGGTATCTGGTCATGCGGTTGCTCCTTGTATGACACCACTGCCTAAGTGTTGTTTCAAAAACGCCAACGTGCGATCGCCTGCTAATTCTGCGGCTTCTTGGCGATAAGCGGAACTACCCACGCGACTAAACCCGTGACTTACTCCTTCGTAGCGATAGATTGTTACCAGGGGGTTGTCTTTCAGTTCTTGCTGAATGGTCGCTTGAGCGCTTGGGGATACATACTCGTCATTTCCACTCAGATGCAATATCAGCGGTTTCTGAATCTTTGTTGCCTCCGCTAAATTCTTGTCAATGTCAACACCGTAGTAACTGACGTTGGCATCCGCATCAGTACGTGTTGCCATGAAATATGCCAGTTTACCGCCCATACAAAAGCCCACACTGCCGACCTTGCCTGTGTTGCTGGGATACTGCCGCAAAAAAGACAGGGTTGCCTTTAGGTCTTCTACGCCACTATCCACATCAAACGCTCCAAATAGCTCAATGCCTTTAGCCCAATGTTTCTCATTCTCAGGATCAAGTTGCACACCGGGTTCCTGTCGCCAATATAAATCTGGCACGATCACCAAATAGCCTGCCTTAGCATAATCATCGGCAGTCTGCCGCATATTATCATTGACCCCAAGAACTTCTTGAATCAGCACAATTCCTGCACGAGGCTGAGTAATGGGTGCTGCTAGATAGGCGCTAAAACTGCCCCCTAACAAAGCTGGAATGGTTACATTTTGAGTTGTCATGGTGTCCTTCCTTTTAAACCAATTAATGGAGGGATCGAAAATCAAAATTTGATTAAGCAGGGGCGGGTTGCAGCCGTGACGTGAGAAATTGACGGATGTGTTTTGCGATCTCCTCTCCATCTTCTTCCAGCGCAAAGTGCCCAGTATCGAGTAAATGGAACTCAAGGTTGGGCAAGTCGCGTTTGTAGGGATAAGCGCCTTCGACAGGGAAGATGTAGTCGTTCTTACCCCAAACAATCAGGGTGGGGGGTTGATATTTGCGGAAATACTCTTGCCATTGCGGATATAACGGTGGATTGGTGCCATAGCTATAAAACAGCGTCAATTGAATCTCAACATTTCCTGGGCGATCGAGGAAATGTTGATCCATGTTCCAAGTGTCAGGGCTAATCGCTTCAGGATTGCGGACGCCGTTGGTGTACTGCCATTTTGTTGTTTCCAGTGTGAAAAAGGGTCTGAGCTTGTCAGTATTCTCAGGAGAACGATCTTGCCAATATGCCTTGATTGGGTTTCAAAATTCGCGCAGACTTTCCTCGTAAGCATTCCCATTTTGCACAATCAACGCTTCCACTCGCTCCGGATTTTTAGCTGCAATCCGATAGCCAACGGGAGCACCATAATCCATCACGTAGAGGCTGTATTTCTTGAGGTTGATCGCGGTAATGAATTTCTCCACGATCTCGGCGAGGCGATCAAACGTGTAGTCAAACTCATCCACCGTAGGCATCGAACTGTTACCGTAGCCAGGATAATCGGGGGCAACCAAATGGAAGCGATCGGCAAGCGCAGGGATCAGATTGCGGAACATATGAGATGAGGCCGGAAAGCCGTGCAACAGTAGAATCGTCGGGTTATCACGAGAGCCAGCTTCTCGATAAAAGAATATCTAAACCATCGATCAAAACCGTGCGGAATGTGGTCATGACTTTACTCCTTGTGAGTTTATTGGTAGAGGTGAAATTGTGGTCTGATGCTTGTCAGTGATGATGTATTGTTCTGTTGCAATCTTGAGCGCGTGATTGATTGAGATGAAAAACGCTAACGCTGGAAATAGTCGCGCCAACTTTTGGGTAGGGCTTCAAGTTGAGCAGCGCGGTGAAGTAACTCTAGATTGTCCTCTTTGCCAACATAAAGTTGAGTGATATCGGCAACAGTGATATTGTTGTCATCCCGGCTCACCAACTCTAATGTGTCTCCAGCTCCGACTTCGCCCTCTTGCAAAACACGGAAGTAAAATCCGGTTCGACGACTCGCGAGAAATCGTTTAACCATATCAGGTCGTCCAAACCGAATCCCAAGTTTGTAGCAAGGTAGGCGAGGTTGTGTCACCATCAGTTTTACCGTGCCGATCGCAAAGAGATTGCCAATGTTCACTTCCTCTTCTCTCAGCCCAGTGATCGTGAAATTTTCGCCAAAGATACCTGGCGGGAACTCTGTATCAGGCAATTCACTTTGCCAGTAATCATAATGCTCGAACGGATAGACATAGATGGCTTTGTCTAATCCTCCATGAACGGTTAGATTGGCTTGCCTATCACCGTCTAAATTGAGCGATCTGCGCTTCGCAGCAGCGCTTCGCTATCGCACCATCACCCGTTCGCTGACTGGCTCTTTGAAAATTCCAGTGCTAACGGTTTTTCCTTTCCAGGTGACTTCACGCGGAAGTCCGACGTTGAGAGAGATGAGTTTCATCTTTAGCTCCAAAGTTTTGGATTGCATTCAATTACGGCAGCCAACATGGGATATCGAAAAAATGAATAAGTTGTTTATTGGAGTGCTTGATTGATTAAAGGTGCGATAACCGCGATATTTTTGACCAACTCATCACAAAGAGAGTACCGCTGTTTTAAGTCAGGACTTACGCAGGTACGCTATATGTAGCGGTATTAGGTTTGACATACCGAATCTCAAAAAAAACTAACTAGTTGAGCCTGAACGTGTTAGTCTCAAGTCGAGTAGAAATTGAACATCAGGTGTCATTTAGTAAGCTA
>DATNPV010000154.1:0-44618 GCA_036703055.1 Waterburya sp. | reverse complement strand
GAGCTAATTGACGTTGAGAAATTTCCTCCCTTTGGTAAACCTCAATGATCTTTTGTCGTAAATCAATTGAATATGCTTTCATCTCGAATTCGCTTGCTTAATACTGGTGAGTGTATCTCATCTATTTGAGAAACGCTATAGCTATCGCCATAAAGGTTAGGACAGATCTAACGGCCCAAACGACCACATACCAGTAATAAACATAAAAGCCTTCTGCCCTTGAGCCTTCTGCCTTTTGCTATAATATCCAGCTCTCTAGTTCAAACAAAAAAAACAGCTGGCTCCATAAGGAAACAGCTGTCTAAGTAAATAGGTGGGCAATGCCCACCCAGAATGAGAATTAGTAGTCGAAGTCACCACCCATGCCAGCGCCAGCGCCAGCAGCAGCACCTTCCTTCGGCTCAGGCTTGTCAACCACGATACACTCGGTGGTCAACACCATGCCAGCAATGGAAGCAGCATTTTGCAGGGCAGAACGAGTCACCTTGGCAGGGTCAACAATACCGGCTTCAAACATATCAACGAACTCATTGCTTGCCGCGTTGAAGCCAACGTTGAAGTCCTTCTCTTTGACGCGCTCAGCAATGACTGCACCGTTTTGACCCGCGTTTTCAGCAATCCGCTTCAGGGGTGCAGCAAGGGAACGAGCAACAATCAGTGCGCCAGTTAGCTCTTCACCATTTAGGCTGCTGTTTGCCCACTCTTCTAAAGTGGGAGTCAGGTGTGCCAGGGTGGTGCCACCGCCAGGAACGATACCTTCTTCCACAGCAGCTTTGGTAGCGTTGATGGCATCTTCCAGACGCAGCTTGCGGTCTTTCATTTCGGTTTCGGTCGCAGCGCCCACCTTCACGACGGCAACGCCACCGGCCAACTTAGCCAAGCGCTCTTGCAGTTTTTCCTTGTCGTAGGAAGAATCACTTTCTTCCATTTGACGGCGGATCAGATCGCAACGAGCTTTGACGCCAGCTTCGTTACCTTCTGCAACAATGGTGGTGCTGTCTTTGGTGATGGTGATGCGGCGAGCTTTGCCCAGCATATCCAGCTTGGCGTTGTCCAACTTCAAGCCTGCATCTTCGGTGATGACTTGACCACCGGTGAGGACGGCGATATCTTCGAGCATGGCTTTGCGGCGATCGCCAAAACCAGGAGCCTTCACTGCTGCCACGTTCAGTACACCGCGCAAACGGTTGACTACCAGGGTAGCTAGGGCTTCTTTCTCAATATCTTCAGCGAGAATCAGCAGAGGACGACCGGCGCGAGCAACTTGCTCCAGTACGGGCACCAAGTCTTGTACCAAGGTGATTTTCTTATCGGTGATGAGGATGAAAGGCTCATCGAGAACGGCTTCCATCCGCTCGGTGTCAGTAGCGAAGTAGGGAGAGATGTAGCCCTTATCAAAGCGCATCCCTTCGGTGATTTCCAATTCGGTGGTCATGGACTTCCCTTCTTCGAGGGAAATCACGCCCTCTTTACCCACCTTGTCCATTGCTTGGGCAATCATCTTGCCGACTTCTTCATCGTTACCGGCAGAGATGGAACCGACTTGAGCAATCGCTTTGGAATCTTCTACTTGACGAGCGTGCTCGGCAATTTTTTCAACAAGGAAATAAGTGGCTTTGTCAATTCCACGCTTGAGCGCGATCGCATTGGCACCAGCCGCCACGTTACGCAAGCCCTCTTTTACCATGGCATGGGCTAGTACTGTAGCAGTAGTAGTACCGTCACCAGCCGCATCATTGGTCTTAGAAGCAGCTTGCCGAATCAGGGACACGCCGGTATTTTCGACATGGTCTTCCAGTTCGATTTCTTTGGCAATGGTGACACCGTCATTGATAATTTGGGGTGCGCCAAACTTCTTCTCTAGTACAACGTTGCGACCTTTGGGGCCAAGAGTCACAGCCACTGCTTCTGCGAGAATATCCATGCCCCTTTCTAGGGCGCGACGAGCGTTTTCGTTGTAAATGATGCGCTTAGCCATAGATTTCGAGTCCAGTCAATATAGCGTTTGAAGGTTTATAGGGTTGGAAGGGTTTAAAGTTGAAGGTTTTAAGGTTGAACCGTTCAACTTGCCAACGTTCAACTAATTAGCTAACAATAGCTAGGATGTCTTTTTCCGACAGCAGAACAAACTCATCGGTACCCAGCTTGACATCAGTACCGGCATACTTGGAGTAAAGCACTTTGTCGCCAATTTTGATTTCCGGTTCTTGGCGAGTGCCATCATCATTGCGCTTTCCAGGGCCGACAGCCACAATTTCCCCAACCTGAGGCTTTTCTTTAGCGGTGTCAGGTAGGAGGATACCACCAGCGGTTTTCTCCTCAGAAGCGCTCACCTTCACAAAGACGCGATCGCCTAATGGCTTAACAGTGGAAACACTCAGAGATACAGCTGCCATATAAATCTCTCCTGATCTACATTCTTGGGACTGATTTAGCACTCTCAGCTCCTGAGTGCTAATTTACTCAACTAAGGTCTGTGATCGCAACAAATTTTGTTGTACGGGTTCCCGAACCCACAACTGAACGTTGGCTCAAACCTTACTTCTGGCAAGCTTTACGGCGACTCAGGGACGGGGGGACTGAGAGCGTTTTATTCTGAGAAGGGGATGGTGAGCGCAAGGAAGCTCACGTTGCGGACGGGGGACACTTAACGCTTCTTATGATTTATCCCGCTCCCGCCATCGATGCAGATAGATATAGTATTAATCGGGGCGTTTATAGCGATTCTCGATTGAGTGAAGTACAGCTAACTTCTGCCTTGGAGCCTTGGAGCCTTAAAACCATCAGCCCTGTACCTCATCCAGATGCAAGCTGCTATAGACGCCTTTAGGTGGAATATTTTCCCAAGAACCACTCTATAGCAATGCCAGCTAACCAAACCGATCAAAATCCAGAAGAACTGTCTAATGTTGAACCTTCAACAACCACCAGCTCTCTAGAACAAAATGTTTTAACTGCTACTATCCAAAGCTTAGGCATCAATCAAATTCAGCGACATGTATTTTTATGTGCCGACCAGACTAAGCCGAAATGCTGTTCCAAACAAGCTGGTTTAGAAGCCTGGGATTATTTGAAAACACGTCTTCAACAGTTAAAACTTGACCAATCCACACCCACTCAACCTGGCTGTATCTTTCGCACTAAAGCGAACTGCCTGAGAGTTTGTGCGGCTGGGCCCATCATGGTCGTTTATCCAGACGGTGTTTGGTATCATAATGCGACTCCCGAAGTCATTGAACGCATTATTCAGGAGCATCTTATTGGCAACCAGGTAGTAGAAGACTACATCATTACCATTCATCCATTACCAGAACCGGTTCCAGAACCTGTAAACGGAATTCAGGAGCAAGAACAATCTGGCAGTAATCCTACACAGAATACAACGGCTGAAGAGAATTCTGAATTAACCGTCTTGAGTGTTGAATAAATCCACAATTTTATACCTTCCTATACTTACGGAAATTTCGCATTGGTGTAGCATAGTCATTAGTAAAAATATCCAACACCTATTAGGCGTAGCTCCTCAGCTACACCTGTTTATTGCTGTGTTAACAAAGGCACAAGCATCATAACCATCGCTTTACACGCCACTTATGTACCGAAGTCATGTAAGAACAGAGTTTCTTCCGCACAAACTGGTCGTAGTAGGGTTTGACGTCTAAATTAACTTGTGGATAACACATAAAATAAAGACGTTATTAACCAATCTCAGCAATCCGGCATGACGAGTATCAAAAAATGAAAGATAACGGTGTCAGAGAGAACAATCGACTGCTGCTGATTGACGATGACCCCAACTTAATTTTGCTAGTCAAGGACTATCTAGAATTTCGGGGGTATGAAGTCATCACTGCTGAAAATGGGCGAGAAGCGCTGGAGATGTTAGAAGATGAAATACCTGACATGATCATCTGTGACGTGATGATGCCGGAGATGGACGGTTATGCTCTTGTCGAGCATGTCAGGCAAGATTCCCGCACTAGTTGGATTCCTGTGCTATTTCTTTCAGCAAAAGGTCAAAGTCAAGACCGAGTCAAGGGACTCAATCAAGGTGCTGATGTTTACATGGTAAAGCCTTTTGAACCGGAAGAATTAGTCGCGCAGGTGGAATCTTCTTTGAAGCAAGCGACTCGTCTGATTCATCACTCTAGTACAGGTGGAGAAACTGGCGCGAAACTTCAGGTTCCTTTTGATGTTGAGTTAACGCCAACTGAATTGAAGGTGGTTCAGTTCGTAGCAAGAGGAATGGCAAATCGGGAAATTGCCGAACAAATGAATGTGAGCCAGCGAACTATTGAGAGTCATGTGTCTAACATGCTGGGTAAAACGGGTCTTCACAACCGTACTGAATTAGCCCGCTGGGCGATCGAGAGTAGTATGGCTTAGTCGATTTTAGATTTTGGATTTTAGAGGGTGAAATTAATAATCTAAAATCCAAAATCCAAAATTCAAATCACCACCCATCTTCTTCTGGATTGGATTCTCCCCAAATTTCTAAATCCATTTCATTAAGAAAGATTAATGCACTTTGGATTTGCCGACCTGTGCCTCGCAGTTCCAAATCAAACCATCCATCGTCTCTTCCATTGGCTCCCAAAAGTGCTGCGGCGATATTAACAGTAATACCGTAGTGAGAAACTAAGCGGGAAATGACGGGTTCATTATTATATTGCTTGGGAATGCGCAGACGGATGCGAGTTTGAGTCGGTCTATCTGCTCCTAAAACCTCGGTATCGTTGATTAATTCAATGGGTTTTAAGGAGTTTTCTGGAAAGTGATTCGTGCGATAAGTGTTCATGGGTTGCCTCCGAATTCAATCATTTTGAACAGCTAGTACAGCACGGCGGAAATAACCCGCCAGCTCAAAAAAGTTAAAAGCTTACTCTACAAGCAATATCCCTTCTGCCTCCTGCATCCTGCCCTCTTGCACTAGTGATTAAGCCTTGTCTGCAATGGGTGAGGGGTGCGATCGCTCCTCTCCAGATCGTTTCCACTCGATAGAAACGTATCCATCTTGATCTGGACTAGGATCGGTTGTCTATGGTCAGCTTTTGCCTCAACTCAGGAGGTATTCCACGCTGAATCAATCGCTGCCACTGCATCATGGAGCATACGCCTCTATAAAATACAGTTAGTCGGTCGGAATATAGTACTTTGAGTGGATAACAAAGAATATTAGCGCAGATCAGAAAATTTGTCTTCGGTGTGGCGATGAAACCCATACCCCAAAAGACAGCTTGGAAAAGGTAAAGTCCTTCTCCAGGGAGAAGCTAACCAGGACAAGAGCCACTACGTTATTAACTACTTGATTCACTACGGAAAATCAGGCAACAGCCTTTTTCCTATATCATCAGGTGGGACTAAAGTGGAAATTGGGGCCTTAACGTGGGGTAGCGCTGGCTTAATCCTGCTCGCACTGTTGCTGCTGTTGCTTCTCCTGTATCTGCGAGGAGCGTTTTACCACAAAATTACTTATAGGATGGAAAATATTCCAGGTTTAGAGGAACCTCATTTTCCTCTAGCCTTGATGGGTGTTTCCGCCTCCATCCTCACCCACGGCTACTCGACAGACGCTTGGTTTGACATTGACGCTATTTGTGCTGCCCGTTTGGAAGCTGTTCGCCACGCTCGACAGGCAATTCACTTTGAGACCTTTTACATGACTCCAGGGCGTCGCATTAACGAGTTTGCAGATGCTCTTATTGAGCGCTCCCAAGCTGGCGTTGAAGTTCTATTGATTGCTGATAGCATGGGCGTGGCCTCGATTTCTCAGGACTACTGGAAGCGTCTGCGGAATGCAGGAGTCAAAGTTCGCTTCTTCCATCCCTTCGATTGGAAAGCACCCTTCACTTACAATATCCGCACTCATCGCAAGCTGCTGCTTATTGATGGGAAGGTGGCTTTTGTTGGAGGTATGGGTGTTTCCGATCATTGGGATGGGATGAAAGCAGCTGGTGACACAGCTCCTTGGTTGGACGTTGAGGTGCGCTTCGTTGGCCCGATTGTCCCTATCCTGGAAGGCATCTTCATGCAACACTGGCTCTATGTCGGTGGAGTTGCAACCCTCAAAGCAGACATTTTTAATCCAGCCTTATCGGGTGGCTCAACCATCATTGTCACACCGAGTGATTCCCCCTCTGCCAGTTCCTCTGTCTGTGCTCTTTTTTACACCAGTGTCCTGGCTGCGAAAAAACGAGTGTGGATCGCAAGTCCTTACTTTCTCCCAGACAGTAACTCCCTCAGGGCACTCCTGAAAGCCAAAAACAGCGGGGTTGATGTGCGTATCTTAACGGTGGGGCCCCACAACGACAAGAGAATGATTTACTATGCCGTGCGTGAGCATTACCGAGATTTGCTCGTGGCAGGAATTGAAATCTACGAGTATCACCCCAGCATGATGCACGCGAAGGTGCTGCTGATTGATGATGGCTGGGTGAGTACGGGAAGTGCCAACTTCGATCCACGCAGCCTCTTCCACAACGACGAACTCCACCTTTCCTTAGCTGAACCTAGATTGTTGCAATTCGCTGAACATTTTTTCCAGTCTGCATTTCCCAAGAGCCGTCGTATAGAACTGAAACACTGGCAAAGCCGACCCTTGTGGCAGCGTGCGCTAGGTCAGATTGCTCTATTTGTGCGTTGGCAACTGTGAGATCACTTGTTTGCTGTAGTCCATTCAACAATACATCATGGATATATTGTCAGAGCCTTTGAGTATCGAATACTTAACCCTTGCGATCGCGGGACTACCCGACACCCTACAGGGGGCGACACTGGTTCACATGACAGATTTCCACTACGATGGTCTACTGCTATCGGAAAACCTTTTAGCACAGGCAATTGAAACCAGTAATCAGATACAGCCCGATTTAGTGGTACTCACGGGCGATTTTGTCACCCATAGCCCAAAACCGATTTATAAATTGGCACAGTGGCTCAAAACCTTGCAAAGTAGGGCTGGCATCTATGCGGTATTAGGAAATCATGACCTTTATTTGCCGGAGTCTCAACAAGAAATCACACAAGCTCTTACGGGAGTGGGAATTCAGGTTTTGTGGAATCAAGTGGCTTATCCTTTAGGAGAAGGGCTAGCGCTTGTAGGACTAGCTGACTTTTGGTCGCCGGAGTTTGCTCCAGCGCCTGTGATGGATCAGCTAGATGCCAACATTCCCCGAATTGTCTTGTCTCACAATCCCGATAGTGCAGAGATATTGCAACAATGGCGAATCGATTTGCAACTATCCGGTCATACTCACGGCGGTCAAGTTGTGATTCCAGGGATGGGTTCTGTCCCCACTTGGATTCATGCTTCACGGCAGAAAATTCCCAAATTCCTTTGGCCTTGGATACCCTTTTTGGAAGCCAAGTGGCCTAAAGTCGTGAAGCACTGGCAGTGGGCACAGGGGCTACATCCATTAGGAAGCAACAATTTGTATGTAAATCGGGGGTTGGGTACTTTTCCGCCTGGACGCTGGAATTGCCCTCCCGAAGTTACAGTGATTACTTTAGTAGAGGCAGAGAAAACAGCAACAACGACCTTAAAACAGCACTTTTCCTCTGTAGTCATGGGAGATTCGCGACAGGCAAGCGCTAATGTTTCACTCGCTTCAGGTTTCAGATGAACAGTAAAGTTGACTTGAGTACTTTTCTACTTATTAAAGGCAAGAAGAACGGAAAATGTTGAGAGCGATGCGTCCCCAACTGCGTCCCTATATCATCGCTTTCCTGGCTACAGCGATCGCGTCAGTGCTAACGTGGCTCCTACAACCATTGATGTCGCCCACTATTTTTGCCTTGTTCTATCCCACGGTGATGGTTAGCACCTTAGAAGGGGGTTTGGGGCCGGGACTGCTATCCCTTGTTTTAGCCACTGTCATTACTAAATATTTATTTCTACCTCCCGTTCATTCCCTAGCCTTTGCAGAAGGCAATACATTCTTTCGCTTGAGCGTTCTTGTCCTGGTAGCACTGATGATTTGTATGTTGAGTACATCCTTGCGAAGGGCGAAACGGCAAACTGAGGTCAGTCTACTGAAACTCCAGAGCAGCGAGGAAAAGTACCGCCGAATTGTCGAAACAGCAAACGAGGGCATCTGGTTAAGTGATGCCGAGTCCCGGACGACTTACGTTAACTCACGGATGGCGCAGATGCTGGGCTATAGTCCTCACGAAATGTTGGGACGCTCCTGCTTCGACTTTATGGACGACGCGAACCAGGCGGAAAGCCAGCGCCGATTTAAGCAACACCAGCAGGGAATTGGAGAACAGACAGAGTTTTGTTTTCGTTGCAAAGATGGCTCGCCTTTGTGGGTACAATCCAACACCAACCCAATTGTGAACGATAGCGGTGAATGCATTGGCGTCTTAGGCATGATCACAGATATCACCGAGCGTAAGCGAGCTGAGCAGCATGTAGCTGTACAGTATGCTGTTTCTCGTGTTCTAGCGGAGGCAACTACACTATCGGATGCCGTGCCAACTATTTTGCAATCCCTTTGTCAAAGTCTAGGCTGGCAAGTGGGTATGATTTGGCGCTTGGATCGTCAGGCGAATGTTTTGCGCTACGTGGAAAGTTGGCATACGCCCACCGTCAACATGGACGAGTTCGAGGCAGCAAACCAACACACGACCTTTTCCTTGGGGAGTGGGCTACCGGGTCGCATCTGGGCGAGTGGTCAACCCACTTGGATTTCTAACCTCATTGAAGAGGGTAACTTCCCTAGAGCCGTGCTGGCTGATCAGGCAGGACTGCACGCCGTCTTTGGCTTCCCAATTCGCTTAGGAAATGACGTCTTAGGTGTGATTGAATGCTTCAGCGATAAAATTCAGGAGCCGGATGAAGACTTGCTCCGGATGATGGCAATTATTGGCAGCCAGATTGGTCAGTTCATGGAGCGCAGACGAGTTGAGGAAGAGCTTGCCGAGAGCCAAAAATTATTCTTGAGCTTTATGAATAATATCCCTGGCACCGCCTTCATCAAAGATGAACAGGGACGTTATCTGTTCACCAACCCGGTCGGTGAGCGTTTAGTGAATCGCAAGCTAGCTGATATTGTGGGGAAGACGGATTTCGATCTGATGCCGGCGCAAGTAGCGCAGTCGATCCGCGATAACGACATTGCTATCTTCACGACAGGCCAGCCAATCGAGGAGCTGGAAACCCTACCTCAAGGAGATGGCTCACACTATTGGATGTCTTTTAAGTTTCCCGTCCAAGATGCTTCTGGAAAACAAATGCTTGCAGGCATGTCATTTGACATCACTGAGCGCAAGCGGCTGGAGGAAGCGTTGCGGGAGAGCGAACAGCGGTATCGACTCCTTGCAGAGTCTCTGCCTCAGCTCGTTTGGACTGGACAGCCTGATGGCCAAACGGATTACTGTAACCAGCACTGGTACAACTACACTGGACTGACTCAGGAGCAGACGCTAGGGGATGGGTGGACTTGTGCTCTACATCCAGACGATAGAGAACAGACTAAAGCCCGGTGGCAAAAAGCTGTGGAAACGGGAGAGAGCTATCAGATCGAATACCGCCTCAAACGTGCAGTAGATGGGCAATATCGTTGGCATCTCGCCTCTATCGGACCTGTATACAACAGTAGTGGTCAACTGATCAAGTGGGTCGGGACAGCCATTGACATCACTGAGCGCAAACGAGCGGAAGAAGCCTTACGGGCTAGTGAGAATCTCTATCGTACTTTGAGTGAGGCTGTACCCAACTTTATTTGGTCTTGTGACAACGAGGGTAAGGTAGACTTCGTCAACTTGCGCTGGCTAGAGTACACAGGGATGAAGCTTGAGGAACTGAATGCAGGCGGCTTAGAGCAGGTTAGCCATCCCGATGATTTGCCTCAGGTGATGCAACAGTGGGAGCGAGCCAAACAAAAGGGAGAACCCTTAGAGGTAGAGTGCCGATATCGACGCAAGGATGGCTTGTATCGGTGGTTTATGGTTCGCGCCGTCTCGCTCCAGGATGGGGTAGGAAATAGTGTCAAATGGATTGGCACGACAACAGACATCCATGAGCGCAAGCAGGCGGAGATGGCATTGCAAAAAAGTGAAACCCTGCTCAATGCCTTACTTGCCAGTTCACCCATTGGTTTTGCCTTTCTAGACAACGATTTGCGTTACATTCAAGCTAATGAGGCGCTGGCAGCTATTAATGGTCTACCGCTCACTGAACATTTGGGGCACACAGTCTGGGAGGTTTTATCTGAACAGGCTCCTCAAATAGCCACCATTGCCCAGCAAGTAATGCAGACTCAAGAACCCTTGTTGAATTGGGAGGTGAGTGGCGCAACTAATCCAGCCGGAGTACATCGACATTGTCTGGTTAGCTACTATCCCGTGTGTTTACCGGAAGGTCAGGTTCTGGGAGTGGGGGTCACTTCGATGGATATCACTGATCGCAAACGAACGGAACAAGCACAGCAGTTTCTGGCTGAAGCCAGTCAAGTCCTCTCCAGTTCGCTGGATTACCAAACAACCCTGACAAGCATCGCCCAGCTCATTGTGCCTCAGGTGGCTGACTGGTGCACCGTTCATTTAGTTGAAGAAGATGGCTCAGTTCAATCCCTCGCAACGACTCACGCCAACCCAGCCAAGATAGCGTGGGCGCAAGAAATTAATCAAAAGTATCCTTTCGACCCTAATGCACCGCGTGGTCTCGCTCAGGTTTTGCGCACGGGGCAATCAGAACTCTACTCAGATATCCCTGATTATCTGTTGGTAGAAGCCGCCAGGGATGCCGAACACTTGCAGCTTCTGCGTGAGGTTGGTTTTACCTCCGTAATGATGGTGCCTCTTGTCGTGAGGGGACGAACCTTGGGGGCAATCTCATTCATTGCCGCCGAATCAGGTCGTCGTTACGCTCTAGCTGATTTAGTACTGGCTGAAGAACTGGCTCATCGCGCTGCTCTTGCCGTAGAAAATGCCCGCCTGTATCGACAAGCTCAACAGGCACGCCAGACGGCTGAAGTTGCCGCAGCACGCACGTTACGTCTGCAATCCGTCACTGCCGCCTTCTCAGAGGCTCTCACTTCTACTCAAGTGGCTGAAGTAGCCGTAAAGCAGGGCATTGCTGCGCTGGGAGTAGAGGCTGGCTTTGTGGCGCTGCTTACAGATAATGGCACAACCCTAGAAATTGCGGAGAGTGTTGGCTTGCCGCCAACGGTGCTAGAGGCTTGGCGGCATTTCCCGATTACGGCATCCGTGCCGATCGCAGAAACGGTACGAACCGGGGAACCGATTTTTCTGGAGAGTGTGGAAGCGTTCGCCACCAGGTATGCGATTCTCGCTCATGTCCCGACAATGACGGGAAATCAAACCTTCGCTTGCATCCCCTTGACTGTAGAGGGACGCACTTTAGGAGGATTGAGCTTTAGCTTTCCTGAAGCCATCCCATTTAGTGAAGAAGACCGAGCCTTTATGATCACATTAGGACACCTATGTGGTCAGGCCATCACACGCGCCCGTTTGTATGAAGCGGAGCAACAAGCTAGAGCTGTGAGTGAAGCCGCACGAGCAGAAGCAGAGGCGGCGAACCGGATTAAGGATGAGTTTCTGGCGGTGCTGTCCCATGAGTTGCGATCGCCTCTTAACCCCATCTTAGGTTGGACAAAGCTACTCAGATCGCGTCAATTCGATCCCAAGGCGACGGATCGAGCCTTGGAAACCATCGAACGGAATGCCAAGTTACAAACCCAACTCATCGAAGATTTGCTAGATGTCTCTCGCATTCTGCGCGGGAAAATGGTGTTGCATGTTGCTCCAGTCAACCTCGTGACTACCATTGAAGCCGCTCTGGAAACCGTGCACTTGGCAGCCCAAGCTAAAGATATTCAAATTCAGACGGTACTGGATTCTAAGGTAGGACAGGTGTCCGGTGATGCCAACCGCTTACAGCAAGTGGTTTGGAACTTAGTCTCCAATGCCGTCAAGTTTACACCCAGAGGGGGATGGGTAGAAGTTCGACTAGAGGCGGTTGAAGACCGATTGCAGGTTGAAAGTTCCAATCAACCTTCTAACATTCAACCGTTCAACCTTCAACCTTCAACCCACTATGCCCAGATTCAGGTTAAAGACAATGGAAAAGGCATTAGTCCAGAGTTTCTTCCCCATGTATTTGAGTACTTCCGTCAAGAAAGCAGCACCACAACCCGGAAATTTGGCGGACTAGGATTAGGACTGGCAATCGTGCGCCATCTAGTAGAACTGCATGGTGGGACTGTATTCGCCGAAAGTCCTGGAGAAGGACTAGGGGCAACCTTTACACTCCGGCTTCCCGTAATGGTCACGCAGCCAAAACCTCCTCAGGAACAGGTAAGATTTGAAGACTCTGCTGATTTGTGTGGACTGCGTATTCTAGTAGTGGATGATGAAGCGGATATTCGGGAATTAGTTAGCTTTATCTTAGAACAGTCGGGAGCCGAAGTTATTATAGCTGCGTCCGCACAAGAAGCACTGGCTGCCTTGAACCAGTCACTTCCTGATGTCCTAGTGTCTGACATTGGTATGCCCGATGTGGATGGCTACATGCTCATGCGTCAGATAAGGGATGGTCTAGCCAAGCAGAACGGGCAACTCTTAGAGTTAAACCAAACTATACCTAAAGCCATTGCCCTAACCGCCTATGCAGGAGAGTATGACCAGAAGCAGGCACTGCAAGCTGGGTTTCAACTGCACATTTCCAAGCCTGTAGAGCCAGAGGATTTGATTAAAGCGATCGCGCGTTTGGTCGGACGCTCTTAATCTCATAGTATGATTCCAGCAATTTGCCATTGAACCCGATCATTTCCACTTGCCTCGGAATCATTAAAAATCTTCCTCCAAAACCTCTGCGCTCTTTGCGTTATCCACTGCGTCCTTTGCGTTAAAAACTTAACTAAGCTATGCCACATTGAGTTCCCATGAATTGACAAGTCAACCCTATTGTGATATTGCTACCCCATCAGCACGGGGTTCAGAGGCAGCAACGAGAACACCGTCATGGCGCAAGATGATTTGGCCTTTGCCAAAGTTCCACCCCGGTGTTTTGGCCTGAATGTCGTGACCTCGCTCAGCCAATGCTTCTACTATAAATTGAGGTACTGTCTCCTCAAGAAGCACACTCCTTCCGGCAATAAACTGCCATCTAGGTGCATCAAGCGCCGATTGAGGATTCATACCGTAGTCAGCCAAGTTCACCACCACTTGCACATGTCCCTGCGGTTGCATCAGTGCTCCCATCACCCCAAAAGGCCCAAGAGGTTGATTCTCTCGTGTGAGAAAAGCAGGAATAATGGTGTGGAAGGAGCGTTTACCTGGTGCTACTTGATTAGGATGATCGGCTTCTAAGCTGAAACCAACGCCCCGGTTTTGCAGTGCTATGCCTGTGCCAGGAATGAGAATTCCACTACCAAAGCCTTCATAGTTGGATTGGATGAAAGAAACCATGAGTTCCCCATCAGCCGCAGCTAGATAAACAGTTCCGCCTTTCGGTAAACCAAATTTAGCCAGGGGAATGGCGTGTTCTCCAATCAGTTGCCTTCGCTGTTGGGCATAAGCTTTGTCTAAGAGGTGTTCAACGGCAACTTCCATAAAGCGAGAGTCAGCAACATGCCGATGTACATCCGCAAAAGCAAGCTTCATGGCTTCGATTTGCAAATGATAACTTTCAACCGACTCGCGAGGATATTGGCTGATATCAAACCCTTCCAAGATATTTAGTGCCATCAACGCCGCAATCCCTTGGGTGTTGGGAGGAATTTCCCAAACGGTAAGGTCGCGATACGTGGTAGAAATGGGTTCTACCCAGTCAGCCGTGTGTGTGGCGAGGTCATTTTTAGTCAAAAAACCACCCGTGTCAGCCGCAAAGTCAGCAATGGCTTGAGCGATTTCCCCTCGGTAAAAACTTTCGCCCCCACTGGTTGCGATCGCTCTCAACGTTTTCGCATGAGCCTCACTTCTCCACACTTCCCCAGCTTCTGGTGCGCGGTTATGGGGAAAAAAGACTTCTTTAAACGGCTGAAACTCAACTCCCGTAAGGGGTAAGTAAAGCGGTTCTGCACGCTTCCAAGCTTGCGCCGTTACAGGTGAAACAGGAAAACCCTCTTCTGCATACCGAATAGCGGGTGCAAACAACTGCTCAAACGGTAACTTTCCCCAACGTTGTGACAAGCTGCGCCAAGCCGATACCGCTCCCGGTACAGTGACAGGTAGCCAACCTAGTGAAGGAACCTGCTCCATTCCTGCAAAGTGTTCCAGAGTGAAGTTTTGAGAACTTCTGCCCGAAGCATTGAGTCCATGCAGTTTTCCGTCCCAAACCAAAGCAAAAGCATCTGAACCAATCCCGTTAGAAGTAGGTTCAACGACAGTCAGCGCGATCGCACTTGCTAGAGCTGCATCCACTGCATTTCCCCCCGCCCAAAACATTTCCATCCCTGCCAGAGTTGCTAGAGGCTGGCTCGTTGCTACAGCACATCGTTTTCCCATTACTACTCGCCGTGCTGAGGGATAGGGGTAGTCATTCAAATTTAGGGATTTCATTATCAAGGGTGGAACAGTAGATGAGTGGGAGGCTATGACCTACCAATAGATTACAGGCGTGAGTCAGTGCCAGTGTTGTTAGAAACAGAAAAGAGCGATCGCACAACTCTACCCTACAGAACCTGAGTTCGCACTAAGATAGGTTTGACTCACCTAGAGGTGGCAAATGATTCAGGAATATCTTCAGAAGGCGATGGCAGCAGGGCACTATGAACTGCTTGAGGATGACGAAGGCTTTTACGGGGAAATTCCCGGTGCATCTGGAGTATGGGCAACAGGTAGTACGCTAGAAGCTTGCCGTAAGGAACTCTTGGAAGTGCTCGAAGAGTGGGTTCTCATTGGTATTGCTATGGGTCATGATTTGCCGGAGTTTGATGGCGTAACTTTAAAGGTAAAGCCTGCGGCCTGAATTACTGCTCAGAGTCATGAAACTACAAATCTTCCCATTCTCTCGGTCAATCCCTGCCTGCTTCAAAATTCTCGCCAGTAGATTCTGGCTAATGTCTCCTTGATGCGGATTCGGAATACGCACTCGCAGACTATCGCGAACCATAAATTGGTGCTTTCCGCCTGAATATGGCCCTTCAAAACCAGCGTTGCGTAGTGCGGAAATCAAGTCACGGCGGGAGATAGGGCCAAAGAAGGGCATAATGACTACCTAAAAAGGTAAAAGTTAGATTACTAGGTAAATTCCTACAAATATCAACAGCATTTATTCCCTGGAAGAAAGTCACTACCGCTAACTAGGACACTGCAACCAATTCATCCTACAATCATGAGGCTTCTATCCCAGTGGGCTAAAGCTTAATCGCATTCAAAATAGCTGCTCAAGAAGCGATCGCACCCTCACCAATAATCAAGCGATCGCACTGCCTCTACCACACCAAAAATCCCAAGCCAAACATTCTTAGCCCCCTCCTCGTGTACGGGGAGGGGAATTGCGAGGAATTCTAGGATTTACCTGTTCATCTTGGGTCATTATTAATGTCTCATATTCATGTCCGGCAAGTTACCCATAACAAGAGAACCCCACCTTACCCTAGACTGCGGCTTTAGCTCCCCTCCTCGCATGCGGGGAGGGGCTGGGGGTGGGGTTCTTCTCATATTGAGTGTAATCAAGCGGACATCATACTCATTTCAATCAAACGCGATCACTACTCCATCGCTGTCTGGTATTGGTGAACCCCTAAAGCAGCTTCAGAAGCGTAATCTGCCAAAACCTGCTCTGCTTCCTCATCAAATTGACTACCATCAGTACGATTCAACGCCATCAGCGCTCCCAACAGCTTTCCCTCGTAGTAGAGTGGCACGGCTAAAGCTGTCTGAATTCCCAGAGCTTTTGCGTAATCTTGCCGGACTCGGCTATCCCCCTCAGTACTACATACCAACACAGGTTGATATCCCTGAAAGGCTGTACCGCATAACCCGGACGTAGCAGACTCCCCCCTTTTGCCCAATATTCCCTCCGCGTGTTTGCCGACAGCTGCGGCGTAATGGACTACTTCTCCCTCCGACTCAGCTAACGCCACAACCGCTGTTTCAGCCTTGACGATTTCTTTGACGTGTGATGCAATTTTGTCTAATATTGGGTGATTTTGACTCACGGTTAACTTTCCTGCTTGTAAAGGGTCTATAGCAGTCCTATTTTGTGATAACGAACCATTCCAGGCACAGAGAACTCAGAGAAACAGAATATAGAATTTCACAACTGATTGAGGATTGCTATATTCTCCAACTTTAAGCAGGGGAGTCTACAATCAGACTCCCCCGTGAGTCAAATGCTTTAACGGGAAGTTGCCCCAGCCGCTTTCAGTTTCAGATAACGCGGTTGTCTATGCTTGGGCAGAGGAGCTGCGAGGTGTAAAATCTTCTCCAGTAGCCAAGGCGCAATGCGGCTGCACCATATGGCTAAATGACTTTGCCATCCCACGAGGATTTCTGGTGAGTCCTTCCGCAGTCCGGTAATAAGTGCCTTAGCGACTTTCTCAGGAGTCATCGGCACTACCCAGCGGAACAACTGCAAATCTCTCACCATGTCAGTATCAGTCAGGGTTGGCAGCAATGCACTTACCCGGATGTTGTATTCGGCGAGTTCGCTACGCAAGGCTTGGGTAAATCCTAAAATGGCAGACTTAGTCGCGGAATAGGTTGCCATCGTTGGCGCTGCTACTTTGCCCATCAAACTCGAAACGTTAACGATTGTCCCTTCTTGTTGTGCTGCCATACGGCGGGCAACCAGTCGGGTGATGGTGTACATTCCGATTAAATTGGTGGCAATCTCTTCGTGCACTTTGGGCAGAGGAGACTTTAAAAACGGCGCTTGGTGCGCCACTCCAGCGCAGTTGATGAGAAGATGAATAGGGCCATGAGTTCGCCAGGCGTTGGCGATCGCAATATTGACCTCCACGGGTTGCGTCAAATCCAATGCGAGGGTGACAACTTCCACGCCTAGTGCCTCGATTTCAGCTGCCACCTCCGCTAAGCGTCGGCGATCGCGAGCTACCAACAACAGGCGTTTGGCTCCTTGTTGCGCTAATTCCATGGCGATCGCTCGCCCAATTCCACGAGAAGCCCCAGTAATTAGGGCAACTTTACCTTGAATGTTCATAAATTAAAACCTTTGGATGGAGTTGAGATTTCACCGCGCAGTGAGGCACTGTTGAACTGAATGACGGGAACACAGGAACCCGCGACTCACTTGCCGTGAACACAATAGTGACTCGTGATTGGTGAATGAGCTGAACTCAACCTCTAATAGCAAGACATTTCTCAGCTATTTCGTAGGGAACACTCATTTTTGTAAGCCAAGGTGAGAAGTGTCTTGAGAGTGGAGCTTCTGTACAATTTGAAGGTGAGCGGCATCATACAAACGTTTGCCAGTCAATCAGGAACATTGTCCTGTGCGTAACCAAACAATCCACAACGATATTTCAAGAGCCATCTTGTAGGAAGGTAAGTCTAAAGCTACTCGAGAGATATCGTTCAAGCTATTTGAGGAATCAGTCAATCGGTGAAGAGCCTAGATTGATGTCAAGCATGGATTGTACATCTCCTAAAGTACAAGGGTTTACCAGAAGCAACACTTAAAGCACACCTTAACAACTTCTGGCGAAGACCTGCAACATTTTTTAATAAATTTTCCTCAACATTTCTTAACACAGGCGCATGGGATCTAAGCAGAACTGCCACTCTCTCCCTTCATAACAGCCGCACCAATTAAATGAGCTAAACGTAAGGCTTCAGGTACATTTCCACAGTCTGTTAAGCGTTTGAGTACCGAGAGCGTTACCTGAGGACAGGCACCGTACACCTGAAAGAAAAAAGGCGGGTGTGCGTGAATAGCTCCAGCGCGATGCAGTCGTTCTAGACGTTTTTCTGGCTGTGGCAGACGACGCATTGCTTGTTGCATTGCAGCCAAATTAGGCATCCGCCGCATTACCGCAACGCACGGAAGTTTAAGTTGCTCGGAAAGCCTAGGTAAGTCAACGACGTTAAAGCCACCGAAAGCAATTCCATCAAGGAGCAAAATATGGAGTTGAGGGAGGAACTTCCGTCCTAGCAGTAGCTGTAAAACAACATCAGTCGCATCCCAACCATCCTGTTCGATCTGTCCCCAAACCATCCCCTCAAAGCGAGTCCCTGCACAAACAACACCGGAAATTGAGACATTTCCACCAGCGTTACGGATAAAAGGGGCATCATCAAAGCCGATAACGCGAATTGTGCGATTAAGTCTAAGCAACGCTTCGAGTTCCATGCTGAAGCCGGTAACGAATCCGAATTTCTACTAGGGTCGCACAACTCGGCTTGATGTTACTGGCTATTAATACGTTTAGGACTTACACAATATCCGTTGATTAGCCCCCCTAACCCCCCAAATTTGGGGGGAACAAGATTTTACTCCTCCCAGAATTGGGGGGTAGGGGGGGCCAATGTGTAAGTCCTAACGTTGTTAAAAATCAGGGTCAGAGGTCAGGGGTTAGCCCCGCATGTAGTGGCAGTATAACTGTGAAGGTTGTTCCCGCTCCAACTTGACTTTCTACTGTTACTTGGCCTCCCTGTAACTCCACACATTTTTTCGTGATCGCTAGTCCTAATCCCGTTCCCTGGATTGTACCTACATTGCTGGCTCGATAGAAGGAGTCGAATACTCGCTCCTGATCTTCTGGAGGGATGCCGATGCCTTCATCTTGAATATGGAAAATCGCTTGACCCTGCTGAACCACTAAGTCTAAACGAATAATACCTCCTCTAGGAGAAAACTTAATAGCATTAGATAGTAAATTTGTCAATATTTGCCGCAGCAACTTTTCATCTAAATTGGCTGAGATATCAGCATCCTGACAGGAAAAAACAACTGTAGGAACAGTATCTCTCTGCCCTGCCAGGTGGTTCTCAAAACTGCGTTGTAACTCCTTGATCATTTCATGAGTCACCGCCGTCACATTCAGTTGGGTTGGCTGGACTTGTAGTTGTCCTGCTTTTACTTGATCAATGAGAATGACATCGTTGAGTAGCTTAGTCATGTGTTCGACAGAGTCTACAATTCGCTGGAAGTGTTTCAGCTTTTTATCTTCTGTCCATTTCTCACCGTAATTTTTGAGTAATTCGGTAGAACCCAAAATGGTAGTTAGAGGGGTGCGGAACTCGTGGGAGATTGTGCTAATGACGCGAGATTTTAGTTCACCCAATTCTTGTTCTTTTTCCAGTGTTTTGCGAATGACTTCTTCCGTGCGTCTGCGTTCCACAATTTCTAGTTCTAGCCTCACTTTCTCTTTTTCGAGGGACTCCGCAACGCGACGCTTTGTGATGTCCTGCATAGTACCAGACAGACCACTAATTGCACCATTAGTCACCAGCGTTGAATGGGCATGAACTTCAACCCAACGGCATTCCCCTGCTTTGGTCAAATATCTCATTTCGTGCCGACAGGATTCGTTTTGACCATTCATCAGAGTTTGCCACAGTTCCTTTGACACCCACTGATCATCGGGATAGACGTAGTTGAGGAAATTTTTCCCCAAACTCTCTTCAACCGTGAAGCCAGTGAGGGTTGTCCAGGCGGGATTCAGAAATGTCCAGTCGCTAGCCGCATTAGTCTGGAAGATCACTTCTTTGACGTTTTCCACAACTGAGCGGTACTGTTTCTCACTTTCCCGCAATGCTCTCTCTGCCCAACTGGCTTCAAGAAGACGGCGAACACGGCGACGCAGCACGGGTGGATGGATGGGCTTAGTTACAAAATCAGTGGCACCTGCGGCAAATGCCCAATCAACAGACGCTTGATCATTGAGTCCGGTGATCATCAAGACTGGAACGCCAGCCGTGAAGCGATCATTGTTCGGTGAATCACCTGTACTGATAGCTTGCAGGCGGGTGCAGCAGGTAAAGCCATCCATCATAGGCATCATGGCATCCAGCAGAACCATATCGGGTTGGAGCTGAATATAAGCCGCGAGACACTCCTCTCCATTCCCCGCCTCTTCCACCTGATAGCCTTCTTCTTCCATGATTTGACGCAGCAGCATCCGTGTAAATCGGTCGTCATCTGCAATTAGGATTAGGGCAGAATCTTTCTGAATATTGCTGTTCATATCTAGGCTTTCTGATGTTTTATCTACAGCACACGGATTATTGAGTACTGAGATACCCTGAGTCCTGTAAATTTTTAATACATCTGTCATGATTATTTTCAAGTTCTCCCTAATTTCCAGGTTCTGGCAGAATTTGAGAAAGGGTGAAGACTGGCGATCGCGTATAACAAAAAAAGAGTTCATCGCACGGCGCGGTTTGACTTCAAGGTTAAGGTGGACAGACCCGTTCTATCGATTAGAAAGTTCTTGGTAGCTCATCCTGTTCTACAGGAGTAACAGCTTTTAGCCATGCAATTCCTACACAAATATTTTATTGTGAGCTAAACCTGTATCCACTTTTTGAACTTGTAACTTGATTCGTTAAAAAGATCGAAAACTGGTCTGCTTGCTTGAGTTACACCTCTAGAGTTAGACCCAGGTTGTGGTCCATAGTTTTAGTTATTAATAGGCTGTCTTGACTTTACTCAATTTTCCAAGTTTTATAGACCGTATTTTCACGGATTTTAGGATTCCGTGTTTCCGACATACTAAAAGAGATTCACTTAAGTAACGGCTCCCATCCCAAGCTAATTGATTCCCTGTAAGCGGGAAAGTTATCCATTGCCCTGCTGGGGAAACGCCTGAATCAGCCGTATTACAGAACATCCCTAACGCTATAGCTAGAGTTTTCTAGGAAACGTCATATGAACCCTACTCTCCAAAAAGATTCTCCCCTGATTCTCGTTGCAGATGATGATCGCTTTACACGGATGCTGTTGCGTCAAATCTTGGAACAAGACGGGTATCGAGTAGAAGAGGCTGGAAATGGAGAGCAGTGTCTCTCGGCCTACAAAAAAGAGCGACCCGATATGGTACTTCTGGATGCCGTGATGCCAGTGATGGATGGCTTCACTTGCTGCACTCACCTGCAAGCCCTCAACGGGGATAGTTCGCACAATGGCGATCGCAATCTTTCAGATTCTTCTTTGGAGTATGCTTCACGCATCCCAGTATTGATGATCACTGGACTCAACGACCCAGAATCAGTAGATCGAGCGTTTACGGCTGGTGCCGTTGATTACGTAACTAAGCCGATTCACCCACCCGTACTCCGTCAGCGCTTACGTCGTCTCCTCGAAGCGAGTTGGGCACAAGAGGCGCTCCGAGAGAGTGAGAAAAAGTATCGCTCGGTGGTGGAAAACCTTAAAGAAGTAATTTTCCAAATGGATACAGCTAGGCGATTGGTATTTCTCAATCCCGCTTGGGCAGAAATTACAGGATTCTCCCTAGAGGAAAGTCTGGGCAAGGGCTTTTTAGATTTTATTCATCCGAATGACCGCCAATTTCATGACCAGCAATTTCAATTTTTGATCGAACGCCAACAGGATGAATGCCGCTACCAGATTCACTATCTACCGAAAAACGGGGGCGTGGCACTCATTGAAGTATATGCTCGCCTGCTCTCAACGGAGGACGGCATTCCCATCGGCATTTCTGGCACGCTCAACGATATTACTGAGCGCAAACGCCGAGAACAGCATCTGAGTGCAGAACATGCTACCACTCGCGTCTTGGCAGAGTCGGTCATCCTCGAAAAAGCTACCCCGAAAATCTTGCAAGCGATCTGTGAAAGCTTGGGATGGGCGGTTGGTGAACTTTGGAGTGTAGACGGCAAAACGAATGTTCTGCGTTGTGTTCAAACCTGGCATTTGCCGTCGCTTGCCGTCTCAGAGTTTAAGGCAGTGAGTGAGCAAATTTCCTTTGCGCTGGGAGAGGGACTGCCGGGACGTGTGTGGGCGACGGGTGAACCGAGTTGGATGAGTAATGTGGTGGAAAATCCGCACTTCCTGCGAGGTGCAGTTGCGGCGAAAGCCGGATTGCACGCGGCTTTTGCTTTCCCAATTATGGCTGAGAATGAGGCGTTGGGTGTGATGACCTTCTTCAGCCGTGAAATTCAGACACCTGATCCCGATTTACTCAAGGTAATGGGGGCAATTGGGAGCCAGATGGGTCAGTTCATCAAACGCAAGCAGGCAGAGGAGGAACTCCAGCGGCAACATGCGGTTTTGCAATCTGAATTGAACCAAGCAGCAGACTACGTGCGATCGCTTTTACCCCGCCGCCTCACTACAGGAGTAACGATTGAAGAAAAATTTGTGCCCTCGGTACAGTTAGGGGGTGACGCTTTTGATTATCGCTGGCTCGATGAGGAGCATTTAGTGGTTTATTTGTTGGATGTGGCAGGGCATGGGGTGAAGTCAGCCCTATTGTCGGTGTCGGTACTCAATGTTTTGCGATCGCAATCCCTTCCCCATACCAACTTTTATCAACCTAGCGCGGTTTTAAATGCGCTTAACGAAGTTTTCCAAATGGGTGAAACGGGGGACGACTATTTCACAATTTGGTATGGCGTTTACCACAAAACTAAGCGCCAACTTACTTACGCTTGTGCAGGACATCCACCAGCTATTTTACTATCTGGAACTTCAACCCCTTCCTCAGTGCAAGAAATAGGAATGCCGGGTCTGCCCATTGGGATGCTACCTGAGGTTGAGTATGAGGACAAGTCTTGTAAAATTCCAGCAGGTAGCACTGTATACGTCTTTAGCGATGGAGTGTACGAGATTCATCAATCCGATGGTCAGATTTGGGGAGTCAAAAACTTGGTTAATTTGCTAACTAATTATCAGAAGAGTTCCACCAGCAACTTAGACACGGTATTTCATCATATCCAGACTTTAAGTAGTGACAAAGATTTGGATGATGATTTCTCTTTATTAGAAATTAATTTCAATTGAGAAGGGATTAAGGAGATAACAATTGAACTAAAACATGTTTGAATGAAATAAATCTAACTACGGCAATTTAGAAGGGCACGACACTGTCGTGCCCCTACTTATATTCCTACAATTACAAAGAGAAATGATAGGTTACCAAATCCGCCTTGATAACTCCCCTTTCGGCTGAAATCTTTTTTCCTTCTGCCCTCTGCCCCTCCGGGGTGCTTGCAACGCGGGACGCAGGTTCCTTTTCACCGCACCCTCTGCCTTCTGCCTTCTGCCTTGCCACGACTAAAAAAGGGGTAATTAACCCGGATTTAGTATAAGTTATAGCTAACCAGCGGCAAGTATTTTTCGCTCAAATTCATCCCGATTCGTAAAGGTTTTAAAAACTCGATCCATTTTTGTGAGGTTAAAAATCATCTGTACTTGCTCATTGAGAGAGCAAATAAATAGTTCACCTCCAGCCGAACGAACGGTGCGGAGTGTGGAAACCAAAGCTCCTAAACCTGTACTATTCATAAACGTGATATTTTGAAAGTCTACTAAGACAATATCCGCTCCATTTTCGACAACATCATTGATTTCACGACGCAATTGGTTCGCACTAACACCATCTAAAATACCGGAAGGTTGAATCACTTTAACAACTGAACTCACTGTTGAACTCCTGTTATTTAAATTGCTTACAAAACTTACAACCAAATCACTCTAGCTCTAGGGAGAATTAGGTTGCCAGAAGGACGCTCGAATGACTACCCATAAAAGGGATAGGTTATAAACAGCCCACGCCCCATTCAGCAGGTAAAGCCAGGGATTATCTAAATTTCCCATCAAGAAACGAACAAGACACCACAAGATTCCTAGAAGAGTAAGGATAAAAATAGTCAACTGAGGCCAAACTAACCGCAGATAAACTCCAGATTGGCGTTGTTTCGGGGTGACTTGAAATTTAATGGGTCGTCCGGTAAAGACACTCCACACGGCTTGTATAAATAGAGGAAATAAAGCGATCGCGTATTGTTCAGAGCGCCAAAGTTCCCTAGCTGGAATGCCCCAACTGGCAGCAAGAAAAGTCAAGCGGTTAAGGATAAATGCTGGGATAAAGTGTAACGCAAAATCCGAACCAAAGGAACGCACAGGAATAATACCTGTGAAAAAATAGATGATAGGGCAGACAATAAATACAACTGTGAAAAATCCAGAGAAATAGCTGTACATTGTTTGGAAATATTGCAGCTGTTGCCAAAAACTTAAACCCGACTTTGTGAGAGGATTTTCTCGTAGCAATACTTGAATTGTTCCCTGTGCCCAGCGTAACCGTTGTTTTAGGGTAGAACTGAGGTCATCTGGTGCCAATCCTTCTGCTAATTCTTCATTATGATAAACGGATTTCCATCCAGCAGAATGGAGGCGCATTGCCGTGTTCATATCTTCGGTAATACTGTTACTCGATACACCCCCAACTAACTCAAACTCATCTAACCGTTTTTCATCTTTGGCAAATTCATCGGAAAAGTTTTGCAATCCAACACTAATCAGCGCCTCTCGTCTTAACACGGCATTCGTTCCCGTATAGAAGGCAGAATTCATGCCATCTTTCCCTTGTTGAATAGGGCCATAAAACAAGTGAGCTTGGTGTCCAAATGGGTCGCCTGGAGGAATGTTATGAAAAGCCTGGGGAGTTTGCACAAAAGCAATTAGATTGCTTTCATATTTACCCGTATGGATATTGTAGGTGTAAAAATAGGGCAAAACGCGCTTTAAAAACTCGGGTTTGGGAATGTGATCGGCATCCAATGTAAGGATAAAGTCTCCCGATGTTTCTCCCGAAAAAATGGCGTAATTAATGTTGCCAGCTTTGGCATGATGGGCCTTACCCGCTGGTTTAGGACGAGCAATATAGCGACAGCGAGCCAGTTCACTTAATTCTAACTCTTTTTGATGAATATCTTTTTCTAAAGAGTGTCGTTGTATGGTAAAATAATCACTCACTTTATGATAATTATCATGACTCAAAAGAATTAAATTTCGGAAGCTGTGTAAATATCCAGTTACCGTATCAATGAGTGTGGTGCTATCAGGAATTTGAACGGGAGAATAATATTTGGTAAGCAGCAAACAATTGCGGTTATCCTGAGTTCTTGTATAACTCAGCTCATCTATAATTTGCTGCATAATATTTAAGCCGCGCCCTCTCTCGGCCATTTCATCAATTTGAGCAGGTAAGTCTTGTAGCTGTTTTTCAAAGTCAAACGCAGACCCGCGATCGTAAACCCGAATTTCTATGGCTTGAGAAAAAATCGCGACTTCAATATCAATAGGAGTATCGGCTGTAAGTTCTCGATGAGCGTGATCAACAGCATTATCAAACGCTTCAGCGAGTGCAGTTTGGCACTCGATCCAAGTCATTGGAGGAATGGAGGATGGCTTTAATTCATCGAACCAATATAACACCTGACCTAAAGCATTAAAATCGGTATTAACTTGACGATGGAACGACTGAAGAAACTGCTCAGCTTTGGGAATTTCTAAGGCTAGATTATTGAGTTGTTGAAGACGTGCCACTAATTGCGATCGCTCCGTATTAATTCGCTCTGCCTCTGCTTGCAGCTTAGGAGATTGTAAATCTTCCAAACTCAAATTTTCTATCATTGCTCGAATGGCTGGAGAATTGCCATCATCTAGTACATAAACGCACAGCTTGGTAAGAGGATAATCAATCGCGAGAGCCGCTCTAGTTGTCTGCTCTACAAGTTCAACAGGTTCGTTGTAGCAAGTAATGAAAACATCCACTGTCGGCCATTCAGAACCCGGTAAAGGAGGGGACATTTGATGGAAAGATTTAATCTGTCGTACAATGGGACGCCACAGTCCAATTAGAAACATTACACCGCCAAAATAGCTGTAAATTTCTCCTATCAGTAAGGGGATGGAGAGCCAGAGAGCGTCGAAATTAATCGAATGAGTAATGCGCCATTGGAGATACCAAGCTCCGAAAATTAGATTAATTTCTGCTAGATAACGAAAGAGTAAGGTTCTATGCTTGAGACGGGAGCGAATGTTCCCGGAAAAATTGGGTGAATTTTCGACAACTGAGATTGATGTAGACATGGTGAGTTAGATGCTAGTAGACGTGCAGGTTCAGACTAAAGTGCCAAGGGATGCCCTCTCCTAGATTGGTAGAGCAAACTTTCGAGAATAACAGCGTTAGTATTAACGTCAATTGATGCATTCACTCCCAATCGGGAATTCTCGTAACGCCCGGAGAAATAGCCTCGGTTTTGATTGGCAAGATTTTGAACCGCTTGTCGTAGAGTCTTAACGTAGGAGTCATCGGGCATCAGAGCGTCCCAAGCGAAGGCCGCTTTAGTACTCAAAAATCGCAACTGGGGATAAGATTTTCCCCTACTATTCGTGGCGTTCCAAAATTGTCCATTGGCATAGATGCTGTAGTACAAAAAGTAGGGTGGACGGTCGAGGGAATCTTCGTTAACGACGGTTAAAATTTTCGTTCGTTCAAATCGCTGTGCCTGAACTCGAAGTAAATTGAGTACTTGAGGTTTGATGGCTTCGTTCCAGCCCAATTCCAGCCCCAAAAGCAGATAAGGTTCGTTGGTGAGATAATTAGTAGCTCCAGAGTTTTCTAAATTGCGTTGATCAACTTGTAGGGGAATGCCATCAACTTCAACCGTGTGAATGGGGGGATTGCTCAGAGCGTTTTTTGCTTCAATACCCCACAATTTTAAGGTGGAAGCCGCGTACTGTTCGTAACCCAGACGCCCTTCCTGGACGGTGCGAATTTGTCCATTGGCGCTAGGAGTGCCGCCATACAGCCAACCGTCTTTCTCTAGTTTGGATAGTTCCCATCGCTGAGTGATGCGGTTGATGCACTCGCCATATTCCGGGTAATGCGATCGCAAAACATGCAATCCCAGCAAGAACCTAGCCGTATCCAACACTGACCAACCGCTCGTCCCCTTGGGGTCAGGTGTATTATCTAATTTACGCATCTCCCCACTACGGGTGCTATAGGCTTTATTCGGTAAACCCGTAGCAGGTAACGGTAGCTTTTCTAGAGTCTGCAACAGGCGATTAATCATGCTATTGAATCGCTCTGGCTGAATTAACCCCAACTGCCGTGCCGCATGAATCCCTAAAATGGCACTCCCCTGATCCCACAGCGTCGTCCAAGGGTAATTATCCGCAGAATTCACAAAACCGGTTTGAGCATTCCAGTTCCGCTCGAAATATTGCCAAGCCCGTTGTGCTGCAATGCGATCGGCTTGCGTCAGAGATTGAGGCGTTTCCACCGCTAGAGAGGCAGTAGATACAGCATTTGGTTTAGGCGGTTGAGTAGGAGTTGACGATGAGGTAGCAGCGTTGGAAGGCGTCGGTTCTACTATTGATGTTGCTACAGTTCCGGATTGAGGTTGGCGTTCTAAAGCAACGGGTGGAGTATTGCTATCCGAAACCCAATAAGCACCAGAGGAGTCCAATCGCGCTGTCTGCGTCGTAGTACGAGGCAAGCCCCGCCCTGGAGCGCCTGCTGCCACTGTCTTCCACCAGGGAGAATTCATGGCGGTTTCAGGACGAATCAAGGGTTGTTGATTCGTCGCCATGTAAAGCAACGATTGCAAAATTAAGCTGTTAGTACTAACACTGTGAGCGGTTTCTGGTTTGCCTGTTTTTTCAGACAAGCCTTCGTAGTAGCCTTGTTGGGAATTGTAGAGGTTTGTCGTCGTCTGGAGTAACTTGCGGGAGTAGTCGTTTTCCGGGAACAAAGCATGAAAGGCAAAGGCAGCGGCAGTACTTACAGTACGCACATCGGGTATCGACTTCCCATCATCCGTTAAAGTTGCCCAAGCTTCTCCCTTACCTGTAATAGTGCTGTTGACTACGTAGGGTGGTTTGTCACTCAGAGTGGTGGCGGCTGTGGTTAAACTGCCAGTGCGACGGTAGCGTGACTCTTGAGCTTGGAGAATCGGTTGCACGAGTTGGCGCATTTGAGGGTCAAAGCCAAACTCCAAGCCGTAGAGTAAGAAAGGATTACTGACGGTATAGGTGTTGTGAGACTTTTCTCCATCTCCTCTTCCTGTTGGTACCTGAACGCCCTCGACGGAGGTGCTTTGATACTGCTCCCCAACCGCAGAACGTTCGACGTTAAAGCCCCATAACTGAAATGCCCGTGCGGCATATTCTGCGTATCCCAGCCGATTTTCAGGCGTGCCTTGGGTTAAAAGTCGCCCATTCTCATCCTTGGTTACTCTGCCACTGAACAGCAAACCATCCCGCACCACTTGGGAGTACGACCATTCCAGCACGATTTCATCAACGGCTTTCGTGTATTCCGGATGGTAGTTCTTCAGGGTATACAGCGCTGCCAGTACCCGCCCCAAATCCAGGGCTGACCAACCAGTACCCTCGGCGGTGGGATTGCTGCTGGGCTGGGTGGAGGGGTTGCCGCCGTAATCTACAGGTTGCAATGACTGGGTATCATAACCCCGGTGGGGCAACTGTCCAGCAAACAGAGGCAGCTTCTTCAAAGCACCCAATAAATGCCGCGTGCGATCGTCAAATTCTTGGGTGGTGATAATGTCAAGGGTGCGTGCTGCATTGAGAGCCGTTAGATAATCCCCCAATCCCCAAAGTGTTGCACCATTCATGTCACTGCGATCATTCACCAATCCCGTGTTGGATTGATAATTCGCTTTAAAGTACTGCCAAGCGGCCTCTGCATAACGCCGTTCTGGGGCTGTTAGCGGTCTAACTAGCTTGGGGTAAGCTGAGGGTTCAGGCTTTCCTACAGGTGGGATGGGTGAGACTGTAATAGCGTTAGCGGGAGAGGGCGCAACGCCTTGCAACCCTACAGAGGGTTGAGTTGGGGCGGCTGTTGAGGAGGTAGCTGGAGTCAAAGCATTACCACTCGGTTGTCCCGGTGCAAACGTCACTAAATTTGACCCAATAAGAGGGCGATTTCCTCTGCCTTTGTAGTACAAAATCTCCAAAATTAGCCCGTTGGTGTTACCGGTTAGCGCTTTATTCGGTTGCTTGGTTTCTTCGTAAAGTCCTGCGTAAAAACCCCCGCCATCCGGACTACGCAAATCTTTTATTGCCTCAAAAACTTTTTGAGCATAAGCGTTATCGGGATAAAGATAGCGCCAACCAAATGCAGCTTTGGTACTGATACTACGGAGTTGTGGGTAAGGCTTATTTTCATCAGTAATCGTTGCCCAGGAATTCCCATTGGCGTAAACCGTGTTGTAGAGAAAGTAAGGGGCTTGGTCAATATTGTCTTCTGATACAGCCGTTAGCTGTCCTGTGGACTCGAAGCGACGCTTTTGCACGTCTAAAACGCTGGCAGCATAATCGTTTAAATATCCTTCTAAACCAAATTCAATACCATCTAAAATGTAAGATTCGCTGACAACGTAATTGTTAGCCTGAGTACTTTGGTAGTCGCGGGTATCCACCGGAATTTTGACCCCGTTAACTTCCACAAACTTATACGGTTCTAGAGCTAGTGCTTTAGATGTTTTAAATCCCCAAAGTTCATAACCCCTAGCCGCATATTCCTCATAGCCCAGACGTCCTTCTTGCACTAGCATTGTGCTGCTATCGGGTCGAACAATCGCACCATAAAGTTGGTCATCTTTCACGGAGCGATCAATTTTCCATTTCGACACAATACTGTTGATCCAATCGTTGTACTGTGGATGACAAGTGCGAATAACATGCAAGGCGGCTAACAGACGACCTAAGTCTAAAGCAGACCAGCCAATCCCTCGCTCTATCGGCTTATTGGTGTAATCCGTCATCTGTCCGGTTGAGGCGTTATAAGCTTTATTGGGCAAGCTGTCCTCAAACAGTTTAAGGTTGCTAAGAGTCTTCAAAAACTGGTTGAGGCGATAGTCAAAATCTCCCTGATCAATTAAATTCAGCCAGCGTGCAGCATTGAGTGCCATCACGTAATTACCGATATCCCAAAGGGTGCCGGAGGGATATCCACCTGTGGAGTTAGTTAATCCTGTTGTTTGCTGATAGTTATTAATAAAATACTGCCAAGCTGTCTTAGCGTAGGCTTGTTCTTCTACTGTTAAGGGTGAGGTAATTTGGGCGCAGGCGGAAGGTGCTGGGGTTGGAGTTTGAGCGAGCGATCGCTCAGACAAAGAAACACTCATTAAAGATTGTGAAACTGCACCCACTAGGAATAAAGCAATCAGTCTTGACCACTTTTTCTGATGACGTTGTTGCATCATTCGGCGAAACAGAATTAGTAAACGAGAAGAATTCATACTGAGTTGCAGTCTGATGTAGGATTTAACAAACCACAGAGCCACTGAGGGCGCTGAGGTAAGAGAAAGAGAGTGTTATACGTTTGAATGCAACTTAGTATCTGGAGTCAAAGGTCAGGGGTTATCTCTATGCTTTTTATTGTTTAGTTTTACTGGTTCCTTTCAAAAACCAGGAGGTTTTACACCTGCCCAAACAGTAAGAGGTTTACCTACCTTTTTGTAAAGTAAACCTTCGAGGATGACGCCGTTATTGTTAGCCGTTAAAGACTTGTTGGGTTGTTTTAAGGATTCATAAAAGCCGTTGTACCAACCTTTATCAGCTTTTAAATTAGCTTGGACAAAATCAAATAACTGGCCTGTGTAAGGAGTGTTATAGAGGACATTCCAGCCAATGGCTGCTTTAGCACTCAGAAAGCGTAAATTATTATGCTTTTCTCCAGTATCGGTAATTGTTGCCCAAGGCTGCCCATTGACAAACAGAGTGCTGTAAACGAAGTAAGGAGCGCGATCTAAGTTATCTTCAGTAACTGCTGTTAGCTGTTTTGTTGCCTGATAACGAGCTTCTTGAGCGGCTAAAATTCGGTCTGCATAGGCTCTGGGTAAGGATTGAAAACCTGTTTCAACGCCATCTAAAATATATGGTTCGCTGAGAACGTAGTTATTTGCTCCAGACGATTTGTCATCTCGTTTATCGTAGGGTACACCCTTACTGTAGAGATTGACAAAGGCAACATTCGATTTAAAATCTAGAGCTTTCTCTACATTCAGTCCCCACAATTTTAAGCCATAAGCTGCATAATTTTCGTAACCTAACCGACCTTCTTGATTATAAGTTTCCTTGCCATTGATAACGCTTGTTCCGTACATCTGACCGTTTTTTGTCAGACGCTGCACTTTCCAATGTTTCCAGACGGCTTTGGTTTGACGGTTGAACTCTGGATAGCGGGAGCCAACAATTTTGAGCCACAGTGCCATTCGTCCCAAATCAAGGGCTGACCAACCAATTTCTTCTCGTTTATCAAGTTTGCCGTAGTTAACCGGGACTAGTGTTTTTGAATTGTAAACTTTGTTCGGTAATTCTCCTTTGTAGAGAGGGATTTTAGCCAAAGTTTTTAACATTTGACTCATCTTAGTGTTAAATTCTGTCTCTGGTAAAATGCCCAGTTCTTTAGCACTAACTAAAGCTGCGATCGCAGCCGCTTGATCCCACATCGTCACGGAGGCAAATTTATCCACTGAATTCACTAAGCCTGTTTCATCATTCCAGTTGTATTGGAAATACTGCCAAGCTTGACGCGCTACTTCCATTTCTTTGGGAGTTAAGCTTCCCTCACCAAAGGCTACATCAGAAGTTTTAGTACTCAGTTCCTCCGCAGTTACCAATTTTCCAGGTAACTGCATGGATTGCTTGTCTAGTTTGGCTACAGGCGTATCGGTTTGAGATGTAGATATCGCAGGCTGTTGTAAGGAAGCGGCTTTATGAAGGTGATTAGACAAAACATTCAACCCTGTGATTCCTGCGATCGCAGTCACTACCCCTCCAACAACAGCTAGCATGGACAAACTTTTAGGCGGCGGCTCAAAATCAGAATTCATGGTTAATGCACCTTTGTGTAAATAGTCTTTATCGTCGATAGCTTTATAGTTCCCGGCTTTTTCATCTCAGGAACAAAGGAGCCGAATTTTAGTTAAATTTTTTCCCTCTTTCCCAGAATTCCAGGACTTATGCACTTGCCCCCTCATGCCCCCCAAATCTGAGGGGAGTTAAATTCTGTTCCCCCCAAGTTTGGGGGGTTAGGGGGGCTACTAGGCCGATGAAAGCGTAAGTCCAGAATTCATCACAATTACTCGGTAGATGTCCCATCTCATTACCAATCCATCTCACTCATCTGCTTAGGGTTGCCAAATTTTGCTCATCGGGAACAGTAACAGCAAAAAAGTCCTAAAACTTCACTCGCAGCTGTCCTGTGAAGGATTGATTGTTGTACCCACTTCTCTCAGTCTGTCGATTCTGGACATTCGTATAGGCATAACCAAAGTCAGCTTCTAAGCTCGGCGACAATTTCGCTGTACAGCGTGCTTGATAGGAATTGGCAATATCCCATTCCCCTTGAAGTCGCTGCTGCCCCAAGGTGGCTGCCAACCGACAGCGCAGACGTTCAAAGACATTGCCCTCCCAACCGACTTCGCCGTTGTAAACCAGGAAATCTGGGGGAGAAAAATAGCCGGTCGTTTTCTCCACATCGCGTCTATAATTCCAGTTAAATAAGTTAGCCGCTACAAAAAATTGTCCGAATTTATGCTCGACGCGGCTAAACGATTGCTGCTCAAAATTGCCATCGTTGTAACTGCCCAAGCGCAACGATGAATACAAGCTAGTATTCGGGTCAATTTGCCAGTAGAGGTTGGGTCCAAACCGCCAAGCCGTAATTTGATTGTTTAGAGTTTGAGCATTAAACTTATACGGGCCTTGTTCCACTACAGCTGATACCACCACTCCCGATTGCAATTGACCGGATGGGCTGACCTTAATTCCAATTGGCGCTTCTACCCTGGCATTAAAATCGAGTGCAGTTGGCAAATGATCAAAAACATCAACTCCCCCTCCAACTGCTACAGTAACTTTGTCAATTTTTCCTTCCCATTCAACTTGCAAAGGAATATTTGTAACGGATTCAAAGTCTCGCTGCTCAAAATAATTGATACCAGTTTTGAAACGAAATCGATTACCATTTCGTAAGCGAAATTGAGCCGTTTCTTCAATAAATTGATTAGTTTGGTTGAAGTTATCTGAATCTCGGCGAAAATTTGTTGTAAGGCTTTCTAATTTGACAGCAGGCGTTACAGACTCTGTCGAGGCAGATGGTGGTGTCGGCTGTGCCAAGGGTTGGGGTGGTGGTGGTAATCGCAGTCCAGGGTTAAAGTTTTCCGGTGCAGCTATCTGTATGGGGGATTTTATGGGATAGTGCAGCTCAATTGAGAAGTTTTCGCCTGAATGAAGGATATTTTTGTTTTCATCCTTCATAATTCCTACTTCATCCTGATTAAGACGGCTAACTGACTGAAGACTTTCAAACGTGGCAACTGGAGAGACTGATACTAAATCCGCATCTATAACTCTCTTTGTCTGTTTAATTCCTCTTATTTCTCCTGGAGCGAGTTTTGTACCTCTGTGGTTCCTTGGAAAAAGAGGGTAATTCACTCGGATTGCGGATGACTTGGTCAAATCTGACGCAGGATTTCCGTTATCAAAGACTTCGGGAGAAACAGAGTTCTGGGTTGCAGCCTGTAACTTGCCTGCCCACAAGCTCATACCAATACTCCAGATTAGGAATAATGAACGTTGTAAGTATTTCTCCCCCATCTGACGCAGAGATGAGCAAGGAGGTAGACGCAAATAACAATTAAAACCCTGTAAAATCATGTCAAAATCTGGAGTGATGGATGCAGCATACAAATGACACGGGACGTGTTACGTTTATTGGAAATCGCTACTGCTTAGTGATAAAAATAAGGCGATCGCGCTAAGGGCTTCTTTTACTCAAGGGATTGAGATTCTAAGTCATGTAAAATGCTTGAACTCTTCGGAGGTTGAGACATTGAGCAACTGCCACAATGCAACTTGTAGGCGCAACAGCTTAGAAAATTCTCCCTATCTCCCCTCCCCCACTCTCCCCACCAGAAGTGGAGCCTAAGTTCGCTGGCGTTCTAGTTGCAACGCACTCTTGACTCGTTCATACTCAGATTCAATCTTGGTGAACAGTATTCCTGCCTCGGCTGTCGTGGCAGATGTCCCGATCGTCTCCAACTCCTGACAGAGTTGAGAGAAACTCATTGCCCCTAGGGAAGCACTGCTCGACTTTAGAGTGTGAGCCGCTTGTATCATTGCTGCTGCATCGTTTTGGGTAATCGCTGTGCTAATCGCTTGCACCAAAACAGGACTCTCTTCCAGGTAAATATCAATGAGTTGTGCCAGAAAAGCCGAAGCGTTTGCCCCCATTGTCTGGCGAAAAACTTGCAAAACCGCAGAGTCAAGAACCTCTTCAGGATTGAGGGGAACACAGGGAGAGTGTTCTGTTTCCTGATTCGGTGAACCTTCCTCAACTTCCTGCCGAAGCTGAGGCTGACACTGGTTCAAGGCTTGGACTAACTCCTCTACCCGGATCGGCTTGCTGATGTAATCGTCCATCCCGGCACTAAGGCACTTTTCGCGATCGCCTTGCATGGCATTAGCCGTCATGGCAATAATCCTGGGGCGTGAAGCCGGTGCCCATTCAGAGCAAATGCGTTGCGTCGCACTTAATCCGTCCATTTGGGGCATATGGACATCCATGAACACGACATCATAGGGTTGACGACGTAGGGCTGCGATCGCTTCGAGTCCGTTGGCAGCCACATCCGCTCGATACCCCATCCGTTCAAACAGTCGCAGCGCTAACTGCTGATTCACTTTATTGTCCTCAGCCACCAAAATGCGCAGAGGTAGCCTTTGGGCGATTGTGGGGTCAATTTGCAGGCGTTGAGAGTGCGAGGGATTAACCTTGAGCGGTTGCCCACTCAAGATGTGGGTCACAACGTTGTACAGCTGAGATTGCTTCACTGGCTTGCTCAAGAAGGCCGCGAAATCTGGCTTTATCCCCTGGGAGTGGAGTTCTTGCTTGCCCATAGAAGTCAACATGACTAAGGGCATTTGTTGACAGCCTAACCGCTGGCGAATTTGCGCCGCCAACGTCAAACCATCCATTTCTGGCATCTGCATGTCCAGAATCACGAGGTCAAAATTTTCGCCCTGATCTAGCCAGTGCAACGCCTCCAAACCCGACTGAGCCGCCTGAGTGAGCATCCCCCAAGACTGTGCTTGCAGGGTGAGAATTTGGCGGTTGGTGGCGTTATCATCCACAATCAGCAACCGCTTGCCTCCTAACTGCGGCACTTGTTCTAGAGGATTGTCCTGTAATGAACCAACCACTGATTCGACAATTACTGTGAAATAAAAGGTAGAACCTACTTGATTTGGGATTTTAGTTTGTGGAGTGGGGTAGCGTAGCAAGACGAAGTCCGGGTCGGAAACTTCTTCCGGCCTTAAGTAGCGCCTTGGATTTTGGATGGAATAATTTTGACGTTTGACTCCGCTGGGTTTGGAAGTCTGCTTCCTAAACCTGGAGAACATGGAGGCGCGCCCTTTGGGTTTTGACGTTTGACTTTGATCAGGGGGTGGATTTCCAGCAAATATGCCTCCACTTTCTACCCATATTCTGCCGCCCATCATTTCGCTGAGGCTTTTGCAAATTGCCAGCCCTAAACCGGTGCCTCCGTATTGACGGGAGGTTGAGGAATCGACCTGACTGAACGACTGAAACAGGCGATCCATCCGTTCTTTAGGGATACCGATTCCCGTATCCTTGAGGGCAAACTGAATTTCGTAGCGGGGGCTGGGAGTCGGAAGTCGAGAGTCGGGAGTCGTGGAAGATTTTTCTCCATCTTCCCATTTTCTGATCTCCCTAATTCTCCAGTCCGCAGTCAGCTGTCGGGCAGTTACTGAAAGCAGAATTTCCCCTTCATGGGTGAATTTCACCGCATTCCCCAGCAAATTTACTAAAATTTGGCGCAGCCGAGTGACATCTCCCACAACTCGGTTCGGGGTGTTTGATGTGAATAAATAAGCTAACTCCAGCTTTTTCTCGGCGGCTTTGGTGGCGACTAGGTCGAGAGCCTCCTCAATGCAGATGCGTAAATCGAACGGTTGCTCCTCCAAATCCAGCTTGCCCGATTCGATTTTTGAGAAGTCAAGAATATCGTTGATGATGGTCAACAGTGCATCCCCACTGGAGCGAATTGTTTCAGCAAAGTTGTGTTGCTGGGGCGTCAGTTCTGTATCAAGCAACAAGCCAGTCATGCCAATCACGCCATTCATGGGGGTGCGGATTTCGTGACTCATGGTGGCTAAGAATTCGCTCTTGGCTTGAGTCGCAGCTTCAGCGGCTTTTCGGGCTTGCTCTAAGGCGATATTTTGCTCAGTTAGTTGTTGGCGTTGCTGGGTTTCCTGTTGTAGGAGAGAAGCCTGAGCTAAGGCAATTCCTACTTGGTCGGCGACAGCTTCGAGTAGCTCAATTTCTTCTTTACTCCAGTGGCGGTATGAGTCACACTGGTGTAAAGCAATAATGCCATTAGGTTGCCCTTGATAAGAGGTACGAATTGCCAGCATGGATTTTGTTTCCAATTGGCGATAGATAGGAGCAACCACCTGCAACCTCGAATCAGTGCAGATATCAGGAGCAGGAACTGCGCGGTCTTGCGTGATCAACTCGTGGAAATACGGATTGTCAGCAATCGGAAATTGCACATTAGAAGCCGATTTATACCCAGGCTCCAGGTATTCAGCCATAAAGGGAATTTGTAGGGTAGGTTCAGCTACATAAGTCCGAATCACACAGCGATTGACTCGAAACGCCTGACCAATTTGAGTGGCAGTAGTCTGAAAAATTTGTTGGGTGTCTAAGCTGCGGCGAATCTCTTGAGTGATTTGTTTGAGCAACACCGCACTATGAAATTGTTGCTCAAGGGCTGTTTTCGATTGCTGGCGTTCGATTTCATTGCCAATCCACTGCGCCATGAGTTTCAAAATCTGGTGATTGCTGGCTTTAAAGCCTAAAGTGCGTTGATTGAGACTGGAAAAGCTCAGGACACCGTAGGGTTGCCCCCCTACCGTCACGCGAGTACCAATGTAGGCTTCTATCCTGAACTTTTTGTAGGCAGGATGCTTGCACCATTGGGAGTCTCTAGTTGCCTCAAAACAAATCGGTTCTTTAGAAGTAAAAGCGTCACGGCAGAAAAGTTGCTCTAAATCAAACACCTCACCTGGGTTTATGGCAAAGCTAGACTGAGACGAGCCTTGAGCAGCTATCACCTCGTAACGATTGCCTACAACACGCCCTAAAAGCCCAATCTCTAGACCAAACTGCCGCCGTCCCATTGCCAAGAGTCCTTGCAGACGCTGGTTAAAATTCAGCTTGGGCGCTGAAGTCACTTTACACAAAGCATGGATTGCCGCTTCCCCTTCTCGCAGTTCTTGCTCTGCTTGCTTGCGCTGTGTAATGTCAATCGATACCCCTAAGACGGCGGGTATGTCTGAACCGGCGACAAAGAACGGAATTTTTGTAGTTTGAACAATATGAATATTGCCTTGGGCATCTGTAATCCTGTGTTCGGGGATGTGTTGAGGCTGTCCACTGGTAATCACTCGCAAGTCTTCTTGCCGAAATTGGTGAGCTTCTTCCTGCGATCGCGCAAAGTCTTCATCTTTGTGATTGATTAGCTTTTCTACTGTAGTTCCATAAATCTCTGCAATGGCTTTGTTGGCAAGAATAAACTGTCCGTCTTTGTTCTTGGCATAAATATAATGAGGTACTAAATCAATTACTTGACGTAGTTTCTTTTCACTTTCTTGGAGTGCAATTTCTCCCTGCTTGCGTTCCGTAATATCTCTCAGGGTGCCAGAGGTGCCAATAATCGTATCGTCAGGAGCCAAGGTCAGTTGGGCATGGACTTCTATCCAGCGATACTCACCGTCTTTGGTCAGATATCTTGCTTCATGCCGACAAAATTCTTTTGTACCTTGAATCAAGGATTGAAACAGCCCTAAGTTCCGTCGGCACTCGTCAGGATGGACATAATTAAGAAAATTTTTGCCAATACTCTCTCCTAACGAAAACCCAGTAATTTCTGTCCAAGCGGGATTGAGGAAAATCCACAAACCAACAGCATCGGTTTGAAAAATTACTTCTTTAACGCTTTCAACAACAGAGCGATAGTTCTCCTCCCTCTCACTTAGAGCTGCTTCTGCCTGCTTGCGCTCTGTGATGTCAATAGATACTCCTAAAACGGCTGGTACGTCTGAACCCGCTACAAAAAAAGGAATTTTTGTGGTTTGAATAATCCGAATATTGCCTTGGGCATCTGTAATCGTTGCTTCGGGGATGTAGTGAGGCTTTCCGCTATGAATCACTTGCAAGTCCGCTTCTCTAAATCGGCAAGCGTATCCAGCGGATTTCCCAAAGTTTTCATCTTTAGAATTGAGGATTTTTTCTACAGAAGTTCCGTAAATATCGGCAACCGCTTGGTTGGCAAGAATATACTTACCGTCAGCATTTTTAGCATAAATATAATGGGGTACTAAATCAATGACTTGGCGCAGTATCCTCTCGCTCTCTTGTTGCGCCTCTGTTGATAATTTTTGTCTTACTAACAGGTGCTTTACCTTCAGGATAAGCTGATTGAGGGAGGCTGCTAATCTACCTACTTCATCATCAGTAGTTATGGACGTTTGAAGGTCAAAATTCTCTTCCTCCGTCACTTTCTGTGCGGCTTGAGTCACAACTTTGATGGGCTGAGCAATAGCACGACTGGTGTAGATGGCTAAAAGGGTAGCGGTTAAAATTGACACCAGTATGCTTCCAACAAAAATCTGAAATCGAATCGTCTCAGCAACTATTAATTGAGCTTCTGCCTGGTCATATCTCCGATTTGATGCTTCGATGACTTTAGCTAGATCGTCCGTTAGTTTATCGAGTGTGAATACCACATAACTGTTCGAGAAATTTAACAGTATCTGTTGAGTTAAGTTACTTCTTTCCGTGTTAGAGTTCGGTGGGGCAATATTTCTTAAAATCTGCTTGAATTGACTCAAATAGTAGTCGGGTAAATAGCAATACTTTTTTGTAAATTCTACTATGTTATTAGTATTTTTATCTTGCAAAATTTTTTCACTTTTTACATAATATTCCAAGTTTAAAAATGCCTGTTTCACTTTTTCGTGCGATGATAAAAGATTAAAATATTTCTTATAAAACAGGTCTGAGTTACGCACTAATGCCATCAGTTGTAGTTGCTCTATCCGTTCCTGTTGGAGATTAGTTTGCAAGTGATGGAGAAGATTTAGTTCTTCTTGGGCATCTTCTCGTAACTCTTTAGCTCGTTGCTGGTAGTGACCTCCAACAAAAAATCCAGTAGCAGTTCCCCCAAAGGCAATACTGAGAGCAAGCATATATCCTAGGCCAATCTTGCTACCAATACTGAGATGCTGAGTTAGCTTTTTAATCCAGCCTAAAGTACTTGACTGAGTTTCTAACAAAGTGTTTGAAGGTGACTGAACCACTCTTAAGTCAGGCTCCTTAGTCATAGGATTTTGATTATTCAAAACTATTGTGTTTCGGGAGAATTCAATTTTTTGAGCTTGAATTTTTCACACGAAATCTTAAAAAGGCTAGTTGAGAATAAGTAATTTTTTCTGTGAGATGTATATTTGAAGCACAGACTATTTGAGCTTACAAGATATTGAATCGCTGATGTTCCGTATTTTTACGGATTTTTGTTTGGGCTGATTTTCGAAATCTCCGGTAAACTACTGTGTTCAAAAGCTAGCAATTCCACCAGGCAATGAAAAGCAAGAGACGCCACAAGTACACTCAGAGCAAGTTGGGTGGGTGTACACTTGCTGAACTTGCTGCGACGCGGGAAAATACCGACCCAACGCCATCACTGCTCTGTTGCTTCTTTTGCTTGGTTCTTACGTAAATTTACAGAGGCGCGATCGCGAAGGTTTGTTAAGTTTACGTACACTCACGTCCTTAATTGGAAGAATCAAACCTTTAGATAGAGATATTAGGTGCTGTATTGAGATAAAAGTCTCGATAACTTCTTTAGGAGGAACGTTTAGTGCTAAGTAGCAGCGTCGAACCACTAGCTCGAAGACTTGCAATAGAGACGATCACGACCTATCAGAGTTATATCTCTCCTCATAAAGGCTTTGCTTGCGCGCATCGAATTTTGCATGGTGACGAGTCTTGCTCGATGTACATTAAGCGTATTTTGGGAGAAGAAAGCTTGATGTCGGCGATTCAACTATCCCGTCAACGGTTCAAGGCTTGTGCCGCATCGGCTCAAACGCTCAAAGCAACAAGTAGTTCAGGAGGATGTATTATTATTCCCTGCTGCCTACCGATCTGAGTAGAGGCTAAAGGGTTAGGGTCAACAGGCTCTCCCTTGATTCCCTGATCGCCTATTAATGAATTATTCCTGCCAAGTAGCGCTCGCCAGAGCGCTACTGCTCATTAGAGCGCAACACCTTTAAAATATCCAGTGTGATACCAGCAGGAGAACAGAGAAAGCGTGAATACTCACCGCATTGAACCCCAACCTGGTCAAGAGTCTGTATGGGATTATCCACGTCCACCTCGCTTAGAAGACTCACCCAAGCACCTTCAGGTGATCTTCAATGGCGTCACCATCGCAGATACCCACCGTGCCAAGCGTGTACTGGAAACATCGCATCCACCCGTTTACTACATTCCTCCTGAAGATATCAAGATGGAATATTTGCTCAAAACGACTCAAGGCTCATTTTGTGAGTGGAAGGGTGGAGCCGTTTACTATACGGTAGTGGTAGGTGACAAACAAACTACCAATGCAGCTTGGTCTTATCCCAACCCCACACCCGTGTTTGCTGGGATTAAAGACTATTTGGCGTTCTATGCCTATCTAATGGATGCCTGTTATGTAGATGATGAAAAGGTGCAACCGCAGCCAGGAAATTTTTACGGCGGTTGGATTACGAAGGATATTGTCGGACCATTCAAAGGTAGCCCTGGCACATGGGGTTGGTGAATAGTTGCGAAATACGCCCCTATTTCTTCTTCTCTCGTTCTTTGTACTCTTTGAGCAATTGTGCCACTCGTTTTTGAATTTCAACGTGCCGCGATACCCCCTCATAGGTATAGCGGTTATAGCTATTGCGCTGAATCAGCGTTTCAATATTGCGAATTCGCTCCCCCGTATCGGGGTGGGTAGAAAGCCACGCAAAAATTGGGCGATCGCGTTCTTCCTTATCCAGCGTTACCATCAGGTTGTGTAGTCCATCGGCAGCATAGCCACTAGAGGCGAGAATCCGCGTACCCAACGCATCTGCCTGGCGTTCCATATCCCGGCTATAGTTGAGGACAATCAGATCTGCCGCCGTGCCACCGAGAGGAATATATTGCGTAACGTTGGCAATTAGGTTTCCTTGGGTTGCTAACTGAAATCCGTGAGACAAGACGGCATGGGATAACTCGTGAGCCAGTAATCCTGCTAATTCCGCCTCAGAACGAGTCTTCAAGATAGCACCCGCATTAACAAATACCTTACCTCCTGGCAAAGCAAAGGCATTGAGTCGGTCATCCATGACTACATAAAACTCGTATTCAAAATCATTCCGTCCTGCTACAGCGGTGAGTTTGTTTCCTACCTCACGCACGTAGTTCAAAACTTGTTCATCGTCCATCAGCGGCAGTTGCCGTTTCACCCGGTTGGCAACAGATGAACCTACGGCTGATTCTCCTCGGAGCAACATCACCGTCGAGTCAATCGCGGAAATGGGACCAAATAAGTTACCTGTGAGTGCCATACCGAGAGTGCCAGTAATCGCATTAGCGATCGCGTTGCCTCGCACCTTCTGGCGTATATGATTTCTATAGTGTTCTAAAGCGTCATCCGCCAACTTGGTGAACTCGCTACTTTGGGGATTATCCGGGTAGAGCAGTGCAAACTGTCTCGCTAACAGGGATGCCTCTAGCCATCTTTTCTGTTCGCCCATTGCCATAATTGTGGCTTTGAGTAACTCTGGCTCCTTCGGATACAGAGAGCTTGCGCGTTCTAATACCTGTAACGCTTTTTGTGGCTGCTTGTAATCTTTCAGGGCTTGAGCATAGCGCAAATGACCTGGAATAAATTCTGGAAACTGTGCCACTAACGACTCAAGCGGCACAAAAATTTTGGTTTCCAGCTTTTGTTCTAAACCTTCTCCCGACATGCGCCAGTACACCGCACCAGCGGCCGGCAGCTTAGCTGGATCGTAAAGAGGTTCGGGTTGCGCTTTCACCTCTGCTGGTGTCTCGGTGGCAAACGGCTTTTTGGCTTCACGATACAACTGCTGAGCATCTGCCAATTGCCCGCTCATAAACAGTTGGTCAGCTTTGATCAGCTTCTCTTGCCGTGCAAGTTCTTCGGGCGTCAGTTTTGGTTCTAGGGTATCGGCAGAGCCTTCAGCATCGGGTTTTTTTTCAGAGGATTCGGTTGGCTTAGGGGCTTCGGAGCCAGTGGCAGCGTCTGGAGAACTGAGTGTTGTAGGGGTTGGTGGCTGTTTAGACGCATCGGGTTGAGCAGGTGTCTGTGTTTCCTCTGTTGTTCTGGTGGGACGAGTTTCCTGAGGCGGTGCTGGAATCACTGGAACCACAATAGATTCTGGAGGCTTTCCCGGTGATGACTCTTCAGCGATGACCGTATTGTCTGATGCATCTGGCATCTGTCCTAGCGGTATCTCGTTCAGAGCTTGAGGTACTGTCTGAGCTTCTGAACTGGATATTGTTTTGACATTTGACGTTTGACGCTTGACTTCTACATCTAGTACTACGTCTGACCCCAACTTAGTATCCTGAGTTTTTGGGGACTGGGCTAAAACGGCTGAAGTTGAGATCGGCGCTAAGAGACCTAATGAAATTAGCAGAGCATTCCAGAAAATTTTCATAAGAGGATTGTCGGGGATTAGGTTTAAGAAGTTTTTGCTTCAGAAACTTGGTCGTATGCTAAAGAGTTCTACTTCTAGATAGAGGGTAGCTGAAATACAGTATTGTAAGGACTATATAGCTCAGCTTGCTAAAAATTTTTTAACAAATTGAAAACAAGAGACAGCCGGACTTCTAAGTCTAAATTACTACTGGGTAAAAGTTTTTCGTCAATCATACTGTTCTGAGTTTGAAGTGCTATAGAGATTCGCTCCATCTCTCTCTATCTCGATGGTTCAGAGCAATAGATAACTGAGTACCTGTGAAAGGGTATTAAGCTATTCCCCATTTCACTTGCAGGATTTGGACAGGATTTTCGGCCCATTTCCCAAGAGTTTTAACAACAACGATAATGCTTGCCTAGATGGGGCTCAGCTTACCTCTAACGACTGAACAGTACCCTCTGGCTACCTATAAAGTATCAGATCCACTTTTCTAATTTTGATTTTAATTCGACTAATGGATTAGGCAACTAGAGAGAAGTTTTTCTTATTTATTTTTGCTTTGATTAAAGGTATAACGAGCGTTGGGAGAGGATTCCGGTCATGGCAAGGCGCAGATTTTGGAAATGGAGAGCTCAAGCTAATGCCAGCACAAATATTGCCTCTATTCTAAGTGGAGCTTTGTTTTTAGGCTTAGCTGTTGGTTTACCTGTAGGCTACTTCAGCCATCAACTCTATGCAGCATCGCTGAATTCAAATTCAAATGTGGCTGAGTTACAAAAATAGGTGAAAAACCATGAAGAAGTCAAAGAGTTTCTTAAACATAGTATTTTGGGTAATTGCTGGGGCTGTATTTGCCACAGGTGCTGTTTTCTTGAGTCCTAGGGAAAATACAAATGGGACGAAAACACAGGCCGTTCAGCCGGAAGCCTCCAGCTCGTTTGAGTTGCAAACCATTGCCTCTGCACGTCAGTAACGATGATTGATGATTGTCTCCTCAAACTCAGTACACCAGGTATTTTTACCTGGTGTACGCTAATTTATTCGACCAAGGATTGATCTGAAATGTCAGTCCAAGCCGGCCACCAGTTAGCTGTTCTGGTTCGCTAGTTACAACCCATTCCCAATCAGAATAAAGGGTGCCCAGTAGTAGGGATGACTCAAATGATTGGCAACATCTGGCTTGAGACTGTCGCGAATGCGTTCCATGACAATAATGCCTCGCTGGTTGCCCAAGGGTGTATAGTTACCTGTAATCAGGGCAATTTGCGCTTGTTGTAGGGCTTCAACTTTTGTGATGTCATTCTCTTTCAAGGCTTCATAGAAGACATTCATTAACGCTTGGGTACCGCCATCACTAACTTTCCAAAGAGACGAGATCGCAGCCCTGGCTCCTGTTTTTTGCATCAGGTAGCCAAAGCCAAGAATTTCTTTGCCATCCCCCAACTTGTCGCCTAAACCTGTTTCACAAGCACTCAATACCACCAAATCTACATTGGGAAGATTCCAAGTTTCTACATCTCGTAGAGTAGCGCGATCGCCATCGCCAAACAAAATAAATGATTCTTCGGGTTGCCCAACAACAAAGGCGGCGTGAGTTGCCAGGTGTACCACCGAGTAGTCATTCATAAGGAAAACGGTATCGGCATTGAACTGCTGATTTACTACTTTTGTAGTGTTAGGAACTGTCTGAGCTAAAATGTCTACCTCACGACCTGCAAAGGGCAATCCTGAAAAGTTAAACGGTTGACCATTAATATCAAAGCTCAGGACTTACGCAGGTACGCTATATGTAGCGGTATTAGGTTTGACATACCGAATCTCAAAAAAAACTAACTAGTTGAGCCTGAACGTGTTAGTCTCAAGTCGAGTAGAAATTGAACATCAGGTGTCATTTAGTAAGCTA
>DATNPV010000145.1:0-23237 GCA_036703055.1 Waterburya sp. | reverse complement strand
ACCTCGCAGCATTAACGTTCCATTCGAGGTTTGTAACATTGTTACTAAGCTTCTCAAGAGTTCATTTTGAGCATCAAACACCGCTTTGACGCTTTTCAGCTCAGCCACTTGTCGGCGCAGTAACGTTAATTCCTTGATCAGTTGCTCTTGTGTTGCCCTTTGCTCGCTCATCTTTCCCTCGACTAGTAAAATGCACCTAAGCTGAAAGCGTTTTATGATTGCTCTAGGGACTTCGTGGGACAGACGTCCTGCCTGTAATTAGGATTATCCTGCCTCTGAGGGGCGGTATCTCGATGCCCAACTCGGTGCTATCAGCAAATTTTTGACTGATGACTAACTTAAAGCTTAAAGGCTAAAAAGGTTTTTTAACCGTTTACGAACCCAAGCTACAGGATTTTTATCATCTTCTGTTGCATCTACTAACCCCATCTTTCGTAGCTGCTGTTGTCGCTCAGATAATTCATCTTGATGCTTACCTAACTCTTGAACAATCACTTCAGCTAGCTCTGGGTGTTCCTGCAAGAGGATTTCAAAACCTTTGCGGTTAATCACAAATAGAATTGTATCTTCTAAAGCCCGAACGGTTGCTGTACGAGGACTGCCCAACATTAAAGACAGTTCTCCCAAAAATTGTCCTGGGTGGAGGATTGTTAGATGCTTATTCAGTTTTTCTACAAAAACTTCTACGCTTCCCGACAATATAATATAAAACGCATCTCCTGAGTCGTCTTCCCGAAATAAAATCTCTGCGCCTTTGAGTCGTTTGCGATAGCCAATTTCAATTAATCGACGTAACTCTAAGTCAGTAAAGTTATGAAAATAAGACACCTGCCGCAGTAAGTCTCGAAGTGTTAACCCCTTAGAAGGATTAATAGGTGGCTGCTGTTGTAACGGCTCGGTACTAGGTTTTACCTCTTGTTGAGAAAATAACGGTGTCAATACTTCAGGATTTTGCAGCCACAACGCTCTTTGAGGTAAGGGAATATTAATTCCTTGCTGGCGTAAATTATACTCAATGATAAAATTTAATGAGCTTCTAATATCAGGTTCTTGATCGATACGATTGACCCAAACTCTAAGCTCAAAATCCAAGGAACTATCTCCAAACCCTTTAAAAAGAACTTTGGGAGGTGGGTTATATAAGACAAAGGGTTCCATATACGCTGATTTTAAAAGTGTTTCTGTAACGATGAGGGGATCGCTCGACTCGGAAACTCCAACTGGAATATGAATTCGAGCTGTGAAGCTATCATAAGTCCAGTTCAGCAGTCGGTTTCCCACCAGTTGACTGTTAGGAACAATGACATCTCCCCCTTCACGAGTACGGATGATGGTAGAGCGAATGGCAATTTCTTTTACGTAGCCTACCAATCCATCAAATTCAATGAAATCTCCCACCTTGAGTTTGCGTTCTAGGAGCAAGGTGAGACCACTGACAAAGTTTTTGGTTACGTCCTGTAATCCGAAGCCGATTCCTACTCCTAACCCTCCTGCTAATACCGCTAAAGAAGCTAGGTTTAAGCCAGTGGTCTGGAGTACAATAATAATGCCTAAAATACCAATGGTATAACTAGTAATAGTAGCGATCGCCTCTCGATTCCCTTCATCAATTCCTAATTGGAGCAGTAGCTTACGCTTAAATAATTGTTTAATCGCACGAGAAACAAAAAGAACAAGGATTAATAATATAATCAGTTGCACTAAAGTGCTGAGAGAGATAGACGTTTCTCCCAGTTGAAAAAGTTGAGTTGTAAAAATATAAAATGCTTTTTTACTGAGCTTATCTATAACTATATTCATTCCTTGGTGATTCACTCTGTATTGGACGCCATTTGAGTCTGCAATAGCTACCTTTTATCGGCGTGGCTCACAAGATTCATACAGTTCATCTAACATCACTTCTACATCGGGAGGTAGAGAAGTAAAATGGATGAAGAAATTCCCATTAGTAGTCTCTTTTTCTAAGACCTTAGCGTAGATATCTTCACTGACTGAGCGTGAGCTATTTAAGGTTAATAAGTTGAACTTAATATTACTCAAAGCCGTAACAGAATGAGGAGAGTTGACTTCGGCTCCTTTAGCGGACAGTTTCACTAAATGACCGTTTAACATGGTGGCACTAACGTGCTTGCCATCGAGGATGGCGTATTGGATTGGAATGACTTCTGCCAGGGGAAAGAATTCTTCTTCTTGTTTTTTTAAAAAGAGATCAAAGTCCCCACCCATTCCAGTCACCTCGTAAATAGTGATGGGTTTTTTGACTCCTTTGGTATATACCTCTCTTTGCCCCTCAATTTTGACAATTGATCCAGCTTCTTTTAAGGTCATTTCAGAGATAAGAATTTGACCCCCTACGGTATAAGATTCAATTCGGTAAGTCAGATTCACTTGGCTACCCACCACACCGTACTTAGTCCGTTTCTCCGAACCGATATTTCCTACGACGACTTCACCCGTGTTAATTCCGATCCCCATTTCTAGGTGCGGCAAACCCAGTTGGTTCATTTTGGCATTAACCTCATCCATTGCCAACTGCATCGCAATTGCACAGGCGATCGCTCTTTTCGCATCGTCTACTCGGGCTGTCGGGGCGCCAAACAGCACCAAAATTCCATCCCCCATAAACTCATCAATAGTTCCTTGGTACTGGGTGATGATATCTGCCATGTAGCCCAAATAAATGTTGAGGACTTTAATCACTTCTTCCGGAGACAATCGTTCGGAAAGAGCTGTGAATCCTCTTAAATCAGACGTGAGGATGGTAATGTTTCGCCTCTCTCCACCAAGTTTTAAGCCTTGAGGGTGTTCGAGTAAGTTGGCAACAACTTCATCAGTGAGATAGCGCCCAAATGTCTTACGAATGCCTTGAGCCGTGCGGGCAATGTAAGTTGTAATCATGATCGCACAGCCGGCGAGGGCGAGAGTTGGTGGGATGACCGGTATCCACCATCCTCCTAAAAAGGCTAGATACGTACTCCCTACTAAAGTCCCGCCAGCCAGAACGGGGCCGAGTGCCCGATGCAGAGAAAACTTGGTAACACCGTCTGTGTATCGCCTCTGCCAACTTAAAACTCCCCCAGCGGCTGACCAAAACAGAATCCACAACCACTCGGCAGGTTCTGACCAACTTTTGATCGGGGAACGACCATCAAGAGCCGCACTAAGAACTTGACTGGTAACATTGGCATGAATTTCTACCCCAGCCATCCGTTCCGGTAGACTCAACAAACCGCTACTGTAGGGGGTCAAGTATAAATCCTTAGAACTTTCGCTCACTTGACCAATTAAAATGATGCGATCGCGCCCCCAATCTTTGGGTACTTTGTCATTGAGAATATCTCTCATCGGCACAGTGGTAAAGCGCTTGCTTGCCCCCCGATAATTCAGTAACAGCTGATACCCTCCATCGTCAGCGTAGACATACCCTCCGTCATTCCCTTGAAAGCGGGGAAACAGGGTCTTGCCTAAGCGTAAATTAGTTGTCCCTTCCATAAACTCAGGCTTAATGCCCGATGAGTCCAGATACAGCAACGCCAAATACAAACCCAAGCTAGGAAGGGTTTCCCCACTTGAAGTCTGGACGAACATTAAGTCACGCCGCACCTTGTTATCAGCATCCAAGATTAGGTCGTTAGAACCCACTTGCTCTTTTGCCTTCAGTGCAGGCGGAGGTGCTACCGCCTCACGGTTCTTATCTCCGACTACTTTTTGAATGCCAACCAGGTTGGGAGTCGATTGAAACACTCGGACTAATTGCTGATGACCTGGTTCTACAGGTAAATCGCGATAAATATCCAAGCCAATCGCTTTGGGGTGCATGGCTTTAAGTTTTTCCAACAATCGGGCGTAGACTCCATCAGGAACAATTGGTTGCCCGATGGCTCGTATGTCAGCTTCATCAATGCCGACGATCACAATGCGGTTATCTCGTGATTCCAGTGGACGCAGCCGCAAATATTGGTCATAAGCAGCCCACTCCCAAGACTGCAACAAGCCAAGCATCCGCAGCAAAATCACAACTCCTGCAACGGTAGGGGCGCTAATCCACACCCCACGCCAGTTCCAAAAAAACTGCTTTAATTGTTCTCGCATACCATCGCGCTCCGGATTCAAGGCTGAAGACTCTTATGCGTGCTACTGTTCGGCTTTACAGCACTCAACTATGGGTTTAGTGGCGATCGCATCAAGCCGAACTGACTTTAACAGGTCTTGCCAAGCCTGATTGACTCTGGGATCATTGGGACGGTCACGACGTAATTGAGCCAAAAGGCTAATAGTCTCTTGCCAAACGGCTGCCTGTGCATAAACTTCCGCCTGCTTCAAGGGTTGTTTGGCTGCCGCTAACTGATTCTTCTGCTCTGTCGTTAATCTAATCGGCTTAATCCACCCTCTCACCACGGCTGTTTCGTCGAAGTCATCCGGATTGCAATCCAATGACAGCTCCCACTGATAACGTTTACCCGTTTCCAACGTTACCGTTCTCGGAAGGTTGAGTCTCACTACACCAGGCACCCCCTTCAAAGCCAAGGTCGTTTCGTAAACGGTCTGCTCTTGATTATCAATATCAAAAACCACAAATTTTGCAGATTTTGCCTTAGTTTGGGGAATATACCAAAACAGGCTGGGATGAGTTGAAACGGTTGTCACTACATTATTCTCAGGAGACAAGGCTGTTACAGTCGGGCTACCGGTGAGGCAAGAAGCCGCCTCAACTGGGCCGCGCGTCCCTCCCCCAACTGTTCTCCCTGGCGCTCCCACGACAGGTGGTGTGCGTGGGAAGCGGAGTTGTGCCATCACCTTTGGTGTCACCAGCGAAAAAGGCACTAACGCGACACACAGAGCAACTGAAAGAATCCCCCAATAAGAATTAGACTTCTGACACCCCATGCTTCAAACTTCTCCTAGTTAAACGATAACAATCACTGATTGACAAAAGAGAAAAAATGTGTATTAGGTAAATGAAGGAGCGGAGGCACATTTAGCTGGCGAGGCTTTCCATACTAGCTTTTTGTCGGTAGCTAATACCGAAAATAGACGATGGACTGAAGCTAATTCGTTCCAGCCCTTTGCTATTTTTAACTTTTTTGTTGTCAGTGTTCTTGCTAATAGGCTACATACCTGCTCCGTTTGCCGCACTGTACACTACTCATTGCCGCTCTATTGCCAAGGTCACTTTTCATTGGGTAGTACGCTTTTCCACATCTAGTGCAACAAGCGAGAACCGTACTCCATGCCCCGTGCGCTATGCCCTATGCCCAGTCAAGAGCAGGCAAGTCAAAGGTGGAATAGCTTTGTATTTGTATTTATTTATCTCCCTGGCCTTTGCCACTTATGCAAGCCCTCCGGGAGCCAGGAGGCAGGTAAAGATGTCGGCATTGAGCCTTTTATCCTATTTTTTTTTAAACTATCTGTACCTAAAGTTACAAAATCACTCAATCTGAAATTATTCCTTAGATAGACGAATCGAAAAATTAATCAAGCTAGGGTTGACTGGCAAGCTTCAACCAGTAGGTTCGTCGATTTCTAACTGAGCTAGCTTATAGCCCTTCTTGATCAGATGCGGCACATCCCGGTTGAGATAGGGCGTCGAGACTGGGTGTTAGGAGCTAAGGCGTACCTCACTCGATCAGGAACCGTTAGATCTAAGCGGGTAAAAGTTCAAATTCAGTATGGGAAATTTACGAGCTTGCAGAACTTCAAAACTGTTTTCCAAGAAAATTAAAGGCTCAATAAGAACACAGATGAACAAGAATTTACTCAAAAAGCTTGTTAGTCTGGCAGGAGTTGCGAGTGCCAGTGCCTTTTTGTGTGTGCCATCGTTTGCCCTAAGCAGTCCTAATGCTAGCGGCTCTAATCAACGGCTCAATATTCACACGGAGCATACAAACTCGACTGTCAGGAGTGTACAAGGATTAGCGCAGGCTAGTCCAGGGAATGAGCCGTCTACTACGGGTGGCAGCGATGGCAGCAACCAACCATCTACTACAGGTGGAAGTACCGATGGCAGTACAGGGGGAAGTGGTAGCGTCAATCAGCCCGCTTCTGGTAGTGGAGGAGACCGAGTTTATCAGCGGCCCTCTACGGATAGGACTAATCAATCCAACGACTATTCACCGGCTAACAGCAACGGAGGAGGGATGCGTGCTCTAACGGGTGGAGACAGCGTCCGGGGGATAGATTGGAGGTGTTTAAATAATCCACAGTGTGGTCGCTAGAAGTAGGGTTTACTTTTCACAAGAAAACCCATACCAATTCCGACTAGAGCAATAGCCGTTTTAGTCGAGATTCGCCAACAGGGTGGGCACTGCCCACCCTAAAAATTAAGTTGAGTTGATTAGCGAGTTAATGACTAAGGGCTAACTTCAAATTCTGGCAAAACTCGCCAATTGCGGACAACCCCTCAGTCGGTGTGCCATCTGCCAAGCGTTGGACAAAGGCACTACCCACAATCACAGCATCAGCTCCCCAGTTTTTTACAGTCTTGGCCTGTTCCGGCCCAGAGATGCCAAAGCCAACACCAATTGGCTTGTCGGTTACAGCACGCATCTGCTGGAGAAGGTCTTGCACTCGTGATTCTAGTTGATTTCTCACCCCCGTAACGCCTGTAACGCTAACCAGGTAAATGAAGCCCTGAGACTGCTTGGCGATCGCTTCAATTCGTTCTTTGGGGCTTGTTGGGGCAACTAGCAAAACCACCTCAATCCCAATTTCTGCGGCGGGTTTGAGGAGCGATTCGGCTTCCTCCAAAGGCAAGTCCGGCACTACCAACCCTTTAACTCCTACCTCCGCAATTTGCTTTAAAAATGATTCAATGCCTCGGTTCAGAATCGGGTTGTAGTAAGTAAACAGGATAATGGGTGCTTTCACCTCCGGGGCAACATCCTTCAACATTGCCAGCACATCATCCAAACTGACACCTCGTTGCAATGCTCTAGTTGCTGCGGCCTGAATCGTTGGGCCATCTGCAAGAGGGTCAGAGTAGGGAACCCCTAGTTCAATAAGGTCAGCACCAGATTGGTCAAGCACTCGCAAAGCTTCCGCAGTCGTCTTCAAATCGGGATCACCGGCGGTGATAAAGGGAATCAGAGCACACTGGGAAGAATTATGTAAGGATTTGAAGCAAGCAGAAACCGAGGACATTCAATTTTAGATTGTAGATTTTGGATTTTGGGTCTTGGCTCGAGCCATAGCCTCAATCTAGGGGTGTATGGAGTGAGGCGATAGTCGAATGGCACTGACTCGTATAGCCTTGAAATAAATTTCACCCCCCAAAGCTACGTCAAGCTAAAGCTTACTACATAAACCTTCCAACTCGTTTCAACGGGTTTTAGCTTTGACGCTGGCGCGGTAGCTCCGCTTCACGCGTAGCGTTCCCGTACTCCGAAGGAGAACCCAGAGGGTAGGTACTTCAGTTCAGGACTTAAGTCAGTGACATTCGGCGATAGTCAATTTTACCGCTCTCCTGCCTCGGAACGCTTTTCTTGTTCAATTTCTGCTTGTAGCTTTTCCAGTTCTTCGGGTGTCATTTCTTCGAGGCGCTTTTGTAAGACAGCGTCCTCATAGTCCTTGAGCTGCTGATTGTAGGTCATGTTTTGCGTTACGGCTCGGAACAAATAAGTCAACAGCCAACCGATGAGGCCAGCAACCAGTAACGCCTGACTCCAGATACCTGCCTCCAGGCCATCCAATCCAGCGACTTGTAGAAGGAGATAGACAACTCCACCCGCGGCAAAGACACCAATGGCGATTCCGATCGCGTCAATTCGTCGCATTAGTCAATAATCCAGGTGGCACTTGTTCTATGCCTGAATCTGACGCCGCTTAGGACGAAAGTTCAGAAAAGGACTCAGCAGCAACAAGCCTGGGAAGAAAAAGAACACCAGGAAGTACATAAAGCCTCGCTCGAATGAGCTAGCCGTGTACCAGCGTTTTTGCAGGTAGAGGTAAAGGGCGCCAGGAACGACTAACAGGTAAATTCCACTCAGAACCAAGTACAGCAGTGCAACTAGCATAGTTTTTGTTTGGGACAAACGACGGCGAATGCGCCAGCCAAGAGTGCGCTGAGCGTCTTCGTATCTTTGAGAGGTGAGCGCCTGACTCGCGCCAGTGTAACGCTAAAAGTGGTCGGCTCAACTTTTCTATTCTACAGTGTGCCAGTTTGCTGATATCCTAGTTGCTTATAAGACCTACTTAGTGGTCCAATAGATAAATACGCAGGTTTTGTAGTAAAACTAATAATTACTGCAAACTAATGCGGGGGCGTGGCGGAATGGTAGACGCTACGGACTTAAAATCCGTTGACCGTAAAAGGTCGTGTGGGTTCAAGTCCCACCGCCCCCATTTCTGGATCATAGATTCCGCACATAAGAGAGCGGAGAGTGTCGAATAAGAGTCTATTGGATGCTTCAGCAGGCGCAACGCTAACTTAAGCAACCGCTTTCCCCTGGAGAGATCGCTCCGAACTAGCGTCTGTTGCCAAACGCCCATCTTCCATGTGGACAATGCGATCGGCGATATCCAAAATCCGATTGTCGTGAGTCACCATCAGGATTGTGCATCCCTGTTCCTTGGCTAGGCGCTGCATCAGTTCAACTACATCTCGGCCTGACTTTTTATCGAGTGCGGCAGTAGGCTCATCGGCTAACACTAGCTTGGGATGACTCACCAGAGCTCGTGCGATCGCAACCCGTTGTTTTTGTCCTCCAGACAAGTCATCTGGGTAGTAATCGATGCGGTTTCTCAACCCCACGGCTTCTAGTATCTGAGCGGCTTTAGCTGACATCTCCTTAAGGGGAATATCATTATGCAGTTCCAGAGACATCTGCACGTTCTGCCGCGCCGTCAAGCTTTTGAGCAAATTATGGGCTTGGAAAATATAACCAATATTCCGACGTACTGCTACTAATTGCTTCTGCGTTGCCCGACAGAGTTCTTGGCCCAATACTTGGATGCTACCCTCCTGCGCTGAGCGTAATCCACCTGCCATTGTCAGCAAAGTAGTCTTTCCCGAACCCGATGGCCCTGTCATAATCACAATTTCACCGGGATAAATTTCTAGGTTGATGTCGAATAACGCCTGCTTGCGTAACTTCCCATGACCGAAGTAGTGGCTGAGATTGTTGATGGCAATGACTGGCTGTAGGGACATGAGTTCTTTGGGGTTAGAGTTTGTCTCTATTTGCTGATATTTTTGCATATCTACATAAATCGTTGCAAAAGGTAACAAATGATTGATGAGAAAATAAATGACTTTCCCCGTTTCTTACTCCAGTAGAAAATCGCTGACCCATTACTACAACCCTAAAGTAAGAGAACTTTGATTCATGGCACGGCAGTATCTACCTCTATGTTTAACTCTTCTGTTTGCCCCTTTGTTTTCCAGTTTAGCAATTGCCCCTAGCTCAATAGCACAGACTCAACTGATTGAAACGACAAAAGTTGGAGCATCTTTTACACCAGTGATGGGACGGGGAACTCCCAATCTAATTAAATTAATGAATCGGGATAGCGATCGCAAACTCTGTTCCTTCTCCCACTGTTGAACTGCACGTCAATTGACCTCCATGTTTTTCTTCGACAATTTGCCGGGAAATCAACAAACCTAATCCTGTTCCTTGACCCACTGGTTTAGTTGTAAATGATTGTTCAAATAAGTGCTGTTTGACCGCCTCGGTCATTCCTGCACCATTATCTCTAATGCAAATCAAAATACTTTGCTGGTCTGCCGATACTTCCGTGCGAATGGTAATTCGATTGGGATTGGCTTGTATTTTCTCATAAGACCGCTCTTGATTTAATTCCTCTAATGCATCAATAGCATTCACCATAATATTCATGAACACCTGATTGAGTTGCCCAGGGTAGCATTTAACGAGTGGCAAATTGCCGTAGTTTTTAACAATTTCAATAGCCGGACGTTTATCATTGGCTTTTATGCGATATTTCAAAATTGTTAGCGTACTATTAATTCCTTCGTGAATATTAAAATTGATTTTATCTAGGGTATCAGAACGAGAGAACGTTTTTAAGCTAGCGCTAATTTTATGAATGCGCTCCGCTCCTTCCTTCATGGAGGAAAGTATACTCGGCAAATCATCCATCAAATAATCTAACTCAATAGCTTCGATCTCTTGCTTAATCTCTTCTCCTGGCTCAGGAAATTGTTGCTGATACAACTTCACAAGATTTAGCACATCTTGTACATATTCCTGAGCGTAACCTAGATTACCAGTGATAAAACTAACAGGATTATTAATTTCATGAGCAACCGCCGCCACTAGTTGGCCTAAAGTAGACATCTTCTCACTCTGAATTACTTGTAATTGAGCGTGATTGAGTTGTTGCAGCGATTGTTCCAATTGCTGAGCGTATTGTTGGGATTTTTGGTAAAGATGGGCATTCTCTAGGGAAATTGCTGCTTGAGAACACAACAATCTTAATACTTCTATCCGGTTACTGGTGAAGGCACTCGCCATCAAATTATTTTCTAAATAAAGAATACCAATCATCTTGCTTTGATGGATGATTGGAGTACACAATAGTGATTTAGTTTGGTGCTGTTCGATATAAGGCTCTGTGGCAAAAGTTGTTTGCTTAGTGGCATCATCAAATACCAAGGTCTCCCCAGTGCGGTGAACATAATTGATGGTACTAATAGGAATGTCTAGGCTGGATTCGATAGAAAGGAAAGGCAAAATTTTTACTTCTGGCGGACTACTAAGGGCAATGACTTCTATCCCTAAACGGCCTTCTTTTTGTAAAATGAGAACTCCTTTTTGAGCGCCTGCATTCTCGATAACCACTTGCATCAAAGTGGAGAGCAGTTGATCGAGGACAATTTCGCTAGAAATGGCTTGAGAGGCTTTGAGTACTGAAGATAAATCCAGAACTTGGGAATCGCTAGTACTGCTACTAGAGACTGTTTCAGTAGTTAGGTGGGAGAAGGTGCTTTTTATCCCTTTGTTCGGTTTTACTCGTTGGAAAATAGAAGTCAGTAATTGAGGATAGCGTTTCTCTAAATCATCAATTTTTGCCTTGGCTCCCCAGCGAGCATAAGCATAATAAGCACTAATCATGTAAGCGCGGGCAATTGTTTCTTTTCCCCAATCTAGGTAGAATTTTGCCGCCAGCTCGTGAGCCAAAGCTTCTTCATTAAGGTATTCATACTCTTTGGCAAGAGTGATGGCGCGATCATAATAATCAATGGCTTCAACAGATTGACCAAGAATTCTAAATTTTTCAGCTTCAACCAGGTAGAATTTATGTAAGAAATTCATAGGGGCATGATTGGCCCATAGTTTCATCTTTTCCTGATTGCTATTTATCTTAACTAGATACTGTTCTTGTTCTGAAGTTAAGACATCAGGATACACAGCAAGCCGTACCAGAGAATCATAGAAGTAAAACATTGGTACATTGACCATTGCCGTCACACCATCTAAATACTGTTCAGCTTGGATGGTATTTTTCAAGGCTTGATGGGTTTCTCCAAACAGATAGCAAATGATAACTTTGTGGAAGTGAAAATAGTGAAGTCCATTTCGGTCGTTGGCCTTTTGGTGAAACGGCAGCATTTTTTCTTCATTGTAGGCTTCTCCCATGAATTGACATGGATTTTCACACCGTCCCATGAGGTTTAATACAGATTGATGAATGATTTGATTGTAATTTAAGGCGGCATCTTGTCGGAGTTGAGCGAGAGCCTTACTAAACGTCGCAATTTCTTGTTCGAGTTCTGTTAGTTCCAGACCAATAAAATAGGAAAGTTGGGATTTTTCTTTAGCTGAATAACCACATTCTAATTCCCCCGTTTCCAGTCCTCTAGAATAACCTTCTTGTAAAAAAGGCAAGGCATTCTTGATGTGATGTTTTCCGTAAATAATGTGTGCGGCAACGGTATAAAAAACTTTGGTTTTGAGGGAGTTGGCATTTAACCGATCTACTAAGGTTAAAGCCAATTTTCCAAATTCATAACCCAACTCAATTTCTAGCATAACTCCGCTCAAAATGAGTCCGTATAATGAATAAGCAAAAGCTGATAGCGGAGCGTTGCCATAATGAATTGATAAAGTTACCATTTCCAACACAATCAGCGGTAGTAGTGCTGGAGCCGTAATATAGGCAGGAGAAACTAAACTCGATAAAATACGCAGTGCAGCTAACTTATGTGGCTCTACCATATCTGGTAATTCTATTAAGTCTGCAATTGGCTTTTCCGTAAACAGGGATGCCGTTTTTGTTAGTTTTTCTCGAACATCGGAAGGACTGGGGTGTTCGAGGAAGTATATCCCCAACGACTGGAGAACTTCTAGCCCCATCTCAACCGCTTGTTTGGGTTTAACCTGTGCAGTGCAAGCCGCGAGTTGGACTTCGTGAACTTTCACTTTATCCAGCAGTGTTTTGGCATTTTGTAGTACTATATTTGCCAATTCTTCCATCTGCTGAAAATTAATGTTGAGGTACGCTGCTTCGGCTGCCGCTACATAAAGTGCGAGTGTTAAATCATACTGAGTTTGCCAGCAATCGCCGGACAAAAGTTCCCTGCCTACTGTTAAATACCCCACTGCCGCACCATAAGCGGTAGCGGTTATCGCTTTACGGGCTGCTATTAAGTTCAACTGGGCTAGCGCTTCTCGTTCATCGCGTTCGCCAATTAACCCCACCCCATAATTCAACTGATTGACAATTTCAAAAATTTTCTCATCCCGTTCTCCGTTTAGGGTATTTTTCAATAGCCGTTGACCAATTTTTAGGTGAGTTGCCTGTTTTTCATTAGGGAGAATTAAAGAATAAGCGGCTTGCTGCACTCGATCATGTAAAAATTTGTAAGAACAGGAATCAGACGCTAGGAGCCAGGAGCCAGAAAGATTCGATTCTTTCTCTAAATCCTGAATTGTGGCCTCCGAATCCTCAACTGTAAATAATTTGTAAACTTCACTTTCTGGGATAATAAACCCTTCTTGTAAGGCTTTCCACAAGTCTGCTGCCATTTCAATTTTGGATTTTTCACTAACAATGGCGAGCGTGTTTAAGTCAAACGAATTGCCAATACAAGCAGCAAATTTTAGAGCATTTTGGGTAGTTAAGGGCAGCTTTTGCAATTGAGTGGCCATAAACTCCACTACATCATCGCTAACGGAAATACTCTTTACTTTAGCAATATCACACTGCCAATAATTACTGCTAAAATTAAAGGCGATTAAACCCTCTTCGTACAGAGATTTTAGAAATTGATTAGTAAAAAACGGGTTACCTTTGGTCTTCTGAGCCACTAATTCAGTCAAAGGCATTACTCGCTCTTTCGGGCAAGATAAAGTATCGGAAATTAAACGATTTAAGTTAAGCTGATCAAGAGGCGCTAGAGTGATTTGATGAATAGCGGGATAACTATCCTCTCCGTCATGCTTAGCTTTACGAATCTCATCTAAAGTTAGCATGAGGGGATGGGCAGGGCTCACTTCATTATCCCGATAAGCACCAATTAGGAGTAGATAGGAATTATTGGCTTTACTCATCAACAGTTGTATGAATCTTAATGAGGCCGAGTCTGCCCATTGCAAGTCATCCAGGAAGATAACTAGAGGATGCTCCTGCGTAGTAAATACAGCAATAAATTTTTGCAAAAGTAGATTGAAGCGATTTTGAGCAGCGCTGCCTGATAATTCTGGGACGAGTGGCTGCGCACCAATAATTTCTTCTAATTCGGGAATAACATCGATAATAACTTGAGCATTTTCGCCCAAAGCTGCTAAAATTCTGGCTTTCCACGCTTGTAACTGAACTTCACTTTCAGTGAGCAATTGTCGCATCAGAGTTTGGAAAACTTGCACTAACGCCGAAAAGGGAATATTGCGCTTAAATTGGTCAAATTTACCGGAGATAAAATAACCCCGTTGCCGGACAATTGGTTTGTGTACTTCATTCACAACAGCCGTTTTACCAATGCCAGAAAAACCGGCTACTAGCATCATTTCAGTTGTCCCTTGTGCCACTCGCTCAAAGGCAGTAAGTAAGGCGACTACTTCGTTTTCTCGACCATAAAGCTTTTCGGGAATGAGGAAGCGATCGCAAATATCTCGTTGTCCTAGTTCAACGGAAGCAATCGTCCTGTGAGCTTGCCATTGATGCCAACAAATTTCTAAATCATGTCTAATTCCGTAAGCACTTTGATAGCGGTCTTCTGCGGTTTTCGCCATCAATTTGAGGATGATATCATTCACCATCTTCGGGATAGCTGGGTTTACCTCGATTGGGGGAGTCGCGATCTTGGCAATGTGGCAGTGGATTAACTCCATCGGGTCAGTGGTAGTGAAAGGCAACTGACCCGTTAACAGTTGGTAAAAGGTGACACCCAACGAATAAAAGTCAGTTCTATAGTCAATGCCTCGGTTCATCCTGCCAGTTTGTTCGGGAGACATATAGGCAAGAGTTCCTTCAAGGACATTAGGATTTTGCAAAACTGGATTTTCTCTGGGTAAAAGGGAAGAGATACTCAAATCAATGAGCTTAACGTGTTGAGTTTCAGGATTAATCAGAATATTCTGCGGCTTAATATCTTTATGAATGACTCGGTTTTGATACAAACCTTCTAGAGTCTTGGTAATTTGAATGGCTATGGGTAGGAACTCATCCAGTTCCAAGGGTTGCTCTTGGGTATACTCTTTGAGGGAAACACCTCCCATATCTTCCATCACCAGAGCAAATCCGTTGCGATAGCTTTCCAAGCTGTAAAGCTGGATAACTCCGGATAAATCGAGATTTTTACCAATGGTGTACTGATTGCGGAAGTGCAGTAATTCCGAGAATGTGGGATACTCGCCCTTGAGAATTTTGATGATGACAGGTTGTTGGTTTGATTCCTTCTGTCCGCGATAAACTTGGGTTCGCGAGCCGTTGTAAATTATGTTAAATATTAGGTAGCCGGGAAGTCGAATCTTAGTACTTGTCATAACAAGTCTTCTGCTGAGGCTGGGTAACTACTATTGTCCCAAACCAGGCGCGGCTTGCAGATTTAGCTCTAGCGAGAGTGACAAACCTTAAGGTTCATCCAGCTTAGTTACTGGAGTCACATCTTTACTAGTACCCTTGATGTGGCGTTCGTACCACTTCATTAAAGGTGTTGCAGTAATTCCGTGCAACACTACCGAAATGACAACGGTAACGTAGGTAATCCAAGCCACCTGCTCTCCAAGTTCTCCTTGTAAACCGTGGGCAAATGCATAGGTAAGATAGTACAAAGAGCCAACCCCCCGAATGCCAAACCAACCAAAAAGCCCCAGGGTTGGTGCAGGGATACGACTGCCCAGCATACTGATCCAAACGCCTAGGGGACGGATCACAACAAGCAACAAAGCTGCTAACAACAGGGCTTCACCTGCATACTTAATGATGGGGTCAATCAGCAGCAATGTCCCCAAAATCAAAATCGTTCCTACCTCTAGCAGCTTTTCAACTTGCTCGGTGAATTCCAGTTGAGCAAGGCGCTTTTCTTGATCGTGGTAATAACTAGCTTGAACTACAACCCCAGCCACAAAAACGGCGAGAAACCCATAACCATTAACTAATTCTGTCAAGGAGTAAGTCAGCAGAATCGTACTCAGGGCGATAAAGTCCTCCACAATATCATCGGCGGCTCGAATGCGTTGAACTCGTTGATCAATCCAGACAATAGCTTTGGCGACTAAAATTCCCATTACAATACCAGAAGCGATCGCCCAAAACAGATCAACGGCTACCCATTGTTTAAACCAGTTTTCCCAGTTGTCATCTTTGAGCCAGTAAAGCCCGAAATAGACAAACGGAAAAGCCAGGGCGTCATTTAACCCCCCCTCAGAAGTCAGACCAAATCGCAACTCATCCTTATCTGCAACACTGGCCAACTGGACTTCTGACGCTAAAACGGGGTCAGTGGGTGCCAAGATGGCTCCCAATAAAACGGCGGCACCCCAATTGAAACCGAGAACCCAATGACAGATGGCAGCAATGGCAAAAATCGAAATCGGCATCAAAAACCCAATCAGCCGCCCTGGAGTTTGCCATGCCCACAGCCTTAGTGGACGATTCATCTTGAGTCCGCAGCCAAAAACTGAGACAATAACCACAAATTCTGCCAGGCGTTCCAGAAATTCAGCGTTGGGTCGTAATTGAATCAGTCCAGCACCGTAGGGACCAAGTCCGATACCCACGACTAAGTAGATGAGAGCATAGGACAGAGGTAAACGCGAAATCCAGCCAGAGCCTAAGGTGACTCCCAGCAAGAGTAGACCAATAACTAGCAGGTAAAGAATATAAATATTCACACTTGAGACCTTAGCGTCGGCATAACGGGAGACTGATTGCTTTGACGTAGCAGGAATGCTCTCGTGAGTTTATCGGTTTGGCTGTTGACTCTACATCAGCTAAGAGCTAGATCTCAGACCCTTTACCTATCCATGCCTTTTGACTTTTGACTTTTCTTTTGGCTTGTTAGTCATTGGACGGTTATTAGGGATGACAGTAATACTTGAGACATGTAATACTCGTGCTCGAAAACTAAGCTACTCGCGGCTAGCTTAGACCAAGTGCAATGGAGAAGCACCATGTGGGTCATTAATGTCGTTCTAATTTTTGCAGCGATTGCTGTTGCGGGTTGGCTTCTTTGGAATTATGGAGACGAACTTACCAACGCCTTTGGTGTCTTATTTACAGGAGGCCAATCAGTACTACTGGCTCTGGGTGTTCTCTTGATTGAAGCTCTCAAAGCAGGAGTAATTTCCGCCCTTATTGGCGCAGCTTGTGGTCTAATTTTTAAAGTAGCTGGTGCTCCAGACCCTACGACTAAAGCGGCTGCAATCAGCATTGCAGCCTTAGTCTTCGCCCTGCTCCTGCTCAAAGCGTTGTGGGATATTTTTACTAACTTGCGCTGGAGAATACGGCATGAACTTCGTAACCGCTATCGCAAGCGGTAGCCTACGACAACTTAGCGCCTGCTTGGTTAAATGTACTGAAAGCGTTGAGTTTTATAAACCCAAAATATTGTTAAAAAAAGTAAAGAGCTTTTCTTACCCGATTGACTAACCTTCTTCCCGTTTTTCGCTGGGGTTCCCTGGAGAAGAATCGTACAAAGCATCTAAACGAGCGCGGGCATCGTCAACCGACATAGAACGCATCACCAATAAAGGTTCGTTGATTGGGTTACCCGTGTCATCCAACAGTTCTGGGTGGGGTACAGAATTGTATCGCGAACGAGAAGCCCTGAATGGTGACTGACTTTTATCGGCGGGTGGCCTTCCCATCGGTGAGTAGCGCACATCCCGACTCACGGCTAACAGGCTACGCAGTAAATTGCCGATCGCTAGAAACGCTATGACTGTAAATGCCACAAGATAAAGCAGGTGTAACATAGCATCGTCCTCCAGACCCAATAGTTTTCTGTAAATTTCTTGCCTAGATACTGGATAAGAAAAGGCTTTTTATCAGTAATTAATTCAGCTTATCAAAGGTAGCTAGATCTTTGCTCAATCTCGGGGCTCAATATTAACTATCGCCTGAGCTTTCCTGTAGGGGTTCTGTAGACTTAGCTTTGCGCCATCGCATCCCCACCTGCCAGCACTCACCGAGCAAGCGATGCCAGGGAACCAGCGTGGCAGTCTCTATACCCACTTGACCATCGGTGGCTTGAAACAGCATCTGCGCTGTACTGACCTCCTGCTGGGCTTTGTTAACTCGTGCCAGTAAATCCGATTGTTGCTCCTCACTCAAAAAGGTAATATCTTCAGTTTCTAATAAAGTGCGCGATCGCGAAAACCAATATTGGAAATCTTCGAGTAATGGCTCCAGTACCGACTTGAGTAATTCTTGTTCAGATGGCTGAGATTGAGGCATAAATTAACAAAAATTATTCCTTTGAACCTTATATTAACCTTCTTTACATTTCTTTACAACATTCATACACCCTTTCACACTTGTACCGACTACCAGCCGCCAATAGAAAAGTAACCTCTGTATCATGGAGGCAGAGATAAATTAATCAATTTTTAACGGAAAAAAAGCCGTTCAATGGAACAGTCACCGATGCCCAACTTAGAAGCCCCAGAGCAACCTGAAAAAATTTATCTGCCCCGCACCAGTGAATCCGAGACCTTAAAGAAGATTCGCCACACAACGTCCCATGTCATGGCAATGGCAGTGCAGAAGCTCTTTCCGGAGGCACAGGTGACTATCGGCCCCTGGATTGAGAATGGTTTTTATTACGACTTCGACAAACCAGAGCCGTTTACCGAGCAAGACCTGAAGGCCATCAAGAAAGAGATGATTAAAATCATCAACCGCAAGCTGCCGGTCATTCGGGAAGAAGTGAGTCGTGAGGAGGCAGAACGCCGCATTAAGGAAAATAATGAACCTTACAAACTCGAAATTCTCGAAGGGTTAGAAAACCCAATTACAATTTACCACTTGGGTGAGCAGTGGTGGGACTTGTGTGCTGGCCCTCATGTGGAAAACACGGCAGACTTGAACCCCAAGGCCATTGAATTGGAAAGCGTTGCCGGTGCGTACTGGCGAGGCGATGCCACGAAAGCGCAATTGCAACGCATTTACGGTACAGCCTGGGAAACGCCGGAGCAACTAGCAGAATACAAGCGTCGTAAGGAAGAAGCACTCAAACGCGACCACCGCAGACTAGGTAAAGAACTGGGACTGTTTATCTTTTCTGACGCGGTCGGGCCAGGATTACCCTTATGGACGCCGAAAGGCACTCTTTTGCGCTCTCTTCTAGAAGACTTCCTCAAGCAAGAACAGCTCAAGCGCGGTTACCTGCCAGTTGTGACTCCTCACATCGCTAGAGTCGATCTATTCAAAATCTCCGGTCACTGGCAGAAATATAAAGAAGATATGTTCCCCCTGATGGCGGAGGGTGAAGAGGAAGTTGCAGCAGAACAGGGCTTTGTCCTCAAGCCAATGAACTGCCCCTTCCACATCCAGATTTATAAGAGTGAATTGCGCTCTTATCGAGAACTGCCGATGCGATTAGCCGAATTTGGTACAGTCTATCGCTACGAGCAATCTGGAGAACTGGGAGGCTTAACGCGAGTCAGAGGCTTTACCGTAGATGACTCCCACTTGTTTGTCACCCCAGAACAATTAGATGCCGAATTCCTCAACGTCGTGGATCTCATCTTGTCTGTGTTCAAGAGTTTGCAACTCAAGAACTTTAAGGCGCGATTGAGTTTCCGTGACCCAGAATCGGACAAGTATATTGGTTCAGATGAAGCCTGGAATAAAGCCGAAAGCGCGATTCGCCGTGCGGTGGAAACGCTGGGGATGGAACACTTTGAAGGCATTGGCGAAGCGGCATTTTATGGCCCCAAGCTCGATTTCATCTTCCGGGATGCACTCGATCGCGAGTGGCAACTGGGTACGGTTCAGGTAGACTACAACCTGCCAGAGCGGTTTGATTTGGAGTATGTTGCCGAGGATGGTACTCGCAAGCGCCCAGTAATGATTCACCGTGCGCCCTTTGGTTCACTGGAGAGACTGATTGGGATTTTGATTGAGGAGTATGCTGGAGATTTCCCCTTCTGGTTAGCACCTGTGCAAGTGCGAATTGTGCAAGTGAGTGAGGCATTCTTGCCCTATGCCAAGGAGGTTGCCGAGAAAATGCGATCGCTTGGCATCCGTGCAGAAGCTGATACGAGTGGTGAACGCTTGCCCAAACAAATTCGCAATGCAGAAAAGGCAAAAATCCCCGTGATGGCAGTGGTGGGCGAGAAGGAAGTCGAGTCCAACATGCTTAGTATTCGTGTCCGTGCCGCAGGACAGCACTCTCAAGATTTAGGAGCCATTTCTGTTGCCTCTGTGATTGAGAGAATGCAAACGGCTATTGCTAACCACGAAAATTTCCAGTAGTTAAGGGTTCATCATTCCTTGAGTAGGGTGGGTATTACCCACCCTATTTATTTTTAGTAGTTTGCGTAAGTCCGTAAAATTGGAGTGATAGCTGACTATGAGTTCTATGAACTAACTATGTTATCGGTAAAACTTCTCCCAACAGCTTTGTTTGAATTATTTGCTACAGCTAGTGTTTCCGGTCGTCTAACGGTTGCTGATCGGTATGGACTGATGGCGGCTTTATTAGAAGATTCACTGCCAGAAGAACAACTTTGGGCCATAGACCGCCTACTTCATGGCGTGCGCCGGGGACGAATTGCTGTAGTCGATGAAATTTCTACTGTGTTGGGATAATTTCTTTCAGGTTCAGATACTAATAAATCTCTAGAAAGAAAAATACGGAGAAATGATTTTAGTTTTTGCTTCTCCCAAGTTTACAGACCAACTTTAGTTTGAAAAGATAGGAAAACCCCCGCTCACACTGGTATTTGAGCAGGGTGCCTACCAAGCTAAACTCTCCTATCTATTGATTGCATTACTGCCAGACAAATACTTGAGCTTCGTATCCTCCAAGGTCAATCATTATTTGATTATCGCCAGCTTCCACATCATAGTTCCGAGTCCACTCGTGCCAAGTGCCATTCTCCGGAAAATTAGGAATGGTATAACCCGCTAAGAAGTCATCAGAAAAATTGGCAACGACGACAACACGCGAACCTTGATCATTCCAACGGCTGTAAGCTAATACCTTAGCTTCTGGATTCTCGTGGATGAAGTCAATGTTTTCTGTGTAGAGAGCATGATTGCTTTTACGAAGATGAATCAAGCCTTTTAAAAACTCAAACAGACCGCGATTGAGGTCATGACCGAGTAGCGTCCAATCGATTTTGGCTTGCTCTTGGGTTTTGTACTTATACTCGCCAAACTCTTCACCCATCCAGAGGAGGGGCACCCCTACGGCGGTCATATTGATGACAGCCCCCAACCTCCTCCGCTTAAACGCTTCCTCATCCAAAATGCCGCGAGCGCCTAATTCTGCTAAAACATGATTGTGGTCATGATTAGTCAGGTAATTGACAACATTAGTGGCACCCATGAAACCTTGCCGCTTGCAATCAATCACATCCTTAAGGCGTTCTATATCAAAGGTGTCACCGCAGATATGTTCCAGAACGCAGTGATAGAAACTATCGTGCCAGCAACCATCCATTGGCCCATCGACATTGGTAATACTGGTGGTTTCAGGAATGTGTTCGGCAACGCAGTAAAAAGGCTTCATGCTAGCAGATTTTTTTGCTTCCTGAACAATCCAGTGCATGAAATCGTAGTTAGCAATTTGTCGCGCGGCGTCAAAGCGAATGCCGTCGATATGGTACTCTTCCACCCAGAAGTGTACTTGGTCACCCATAAACTTGCGTGCTGGGTAAGTATCCAGGTTTTCGTCGTAGAATTCGTAGTTAAACTCTGGCCCCCAGTTATTCTCAGGGTCACGCGGCGAGTGGTGATACCAGTAATCATGATCAATCTGCGTCAGAGGACTTTCGGCTTCTGAGTGGTTGTAAATCCCGTCCATGATGACGCGAATTCCACGAGCATGACACTCATCAATTAGCTGCTTCAACTCGTTAGTCGTGCCATAGCTGGATTCTGTAGCGAAAAAGTAGCGAGGGTTATAGCCCCAGCTATGGTCGCCTGGATACTCTTTGACTGGCATCAACTCGATCGCATTAATCCCTAAGTCGCACAGGTAATCTAATTTTTCTACAACGTGCTTGTATTGGCCTCTGGCGTAGGGGTCAGCCTCACCACCGGAGAAGTCACCAACGTGCAGTTCGTAGATAACTAACTCATGATCCGCAGGCAGTGGCTTATCGTCGTGTTGCCAAACGTAGGTATCAACAATCTTTTGACCATCTTTAATCCGCACCACACCGTTTTGGGTAGGGTCATCAATATCGGTAGTATAGGGGTCATTGACATCTACCCATTGATCTGGCTCAAAGAACCACGATTTCGATTGGACGCGGAACTTATACTGATAAACTCCATCCTTAAGTTCAACCTGAGTCCGGAAATAACCGTCTTTACCTTTCTCCATCGGGATTTCTTTCCAGTCGGAAAAAGACCCCATTAAGGAAGCTCCTTTGTTGTAAGGCGCGAATAATGTAAATTCTATAGAATTAGCCATGGGATTTATGGAAGCAAATAAGCTAGACAATTGATGAGCTTGCTAAGTTGTATTGTCTAAGTTATTTTTCAACTAATCCATCCGTCAACCGATATAGATATTTGGATTTGATAATCTACTTAAATGATGATGATTCATTCAATTTTTATGCTGCAATAAGAATAATACAAAATAAAATAATCAAAAAAACATAAGAGCCTCAGTATTACCAGAGGCTCTTAATATTATTCAAGTGTTGTATGGGCTATTCTTATTTTTCGTGATTTTATTTTTCACTTTTCTCACTATTTTTATGGCTTTGCTTGCCTCCTTCACGCCCAATTTCAGCCATGTGTTGACGATTTTGGCTCACCGTTTCACCGCCCTTTCGACCAGCTTCTCTAGCTTCCTCGGTGGTAAACTCGTGCGCTGTGCCTTTTTCATGGGCTGCTTTTCCACCCTTGCTGGCGATTTCCTTTTGTTTTTCTTCATCCATTGAGGCAAATCCACGCTTACTCTTTTCTGGCATAACCGTTTCCCTTGTATTTAAAGTTCGCAACTTGCAGTTTAGAAAGTGAAAACTACTATTTCTTCTCTCTTAGGAGGTAGTACGCTTCTCTTCCCGATGACTGAGTCAAGAATTGAACTAAACTATTGAAGGCTAAACGAAGCGGCTCATGGCTGAAAGCTTCAGCTCAGATGGTAGGCATAAACGTAATGCCATTTTGGATGCAAGGCCTTTAGATTTTGGATTTTCACAACCTCGTCGGGAGGTAGTTTGAGATATTCCAATGTGACTAGTCTAAGCCCAAATGGTAAGCTAATCGGCATTCAAGTTGCGTAGTGAGAAGCTTCTTGAGCTGGTGAGGCTGGGGGAGAAGATGATGCAATGTCTTTGTACATCAGCTGCTGATAACTGCTTCTTTTTTGCCCGATGCCCGATGCCCGATGCTCCATGCCCACCTCTTGGCGTTCATGTAGACAGTGGACTTGTGGTCAAAACAAAAATCGAATTGACTCCCTAGTCCTAGAGTTGCTCTGATGCTTAGCGTAAAAGAGTCAGTCAAGATCTACTAAGCTTTAGGGTTAAGGAGTAGAAGGAACAACTGTGGCTTTTAAAGTTGGTTTACTAGGACTAGGAACAGTCGGCACGGGAACGGTGCAGATTTTGCTGAACCCAGAAGGGCGTCAGCCGTTGTTGCGA
>DATNPV010000143.1:0-35484 GCA_036703055.1 Waterburya sp. | reverse complement strand
GTGCCAACAGCGCGATGGACCCACACCGACTCCATCCCGAACTCGGAAGTGAAACATTACTGCGGCGAAGATACTCTCGGGGGTAGCCCCAGGGGAAAATAGCTCGGTGCCAGGTCTTCTCTTCTTACTAGCTAGCCTCTTGCATCTATACAGCTTGAGGCTTATATTCTTTTATTCAGAAAGTAGATAAGCTAAGATTGTTGAGCTGAAGGATTTCGCTGTGGATGCAATACTGGAGCGATCGCGCGAACTAAAGCAAGCATTGATTGAGTTTGTCTTGGAAGCAGAAGGAAAGCTGGCAGAATCTTTAGAATCATATGTTGCCACTAAGTCTCGTCCTCAGGCTAATCGCTATGATGCAACTTATGAACAGAATCTGCTAATTGATTCTTTTATCAGTCAGGGGAAAGTCGGTGATAAAACTCCACTGGATTTATTCTTAGAAAACCATCCAGGACTCTCAGAGAACGAACGATTAGTAATCAGTAGCTGGCAGCGCAGTTTTATTGGCTTGTTTGCCATTACTAAAATTTTTCCTGATGGCTTTGAGTTGATGAACTGGCTGACCGCTAAGCATTACACAGTCAAGCCAAACGATCCGACTACCTTGCAGGAAATGACACGGTTTAAAGAGGGAGAAATTTTCCTGACTCGCATCTCACCCGTGACAGATTCATATTGGATGTTCTCTGGCCCGTGTATGCCGATGGGTCGCTTGGGTAAACCTAAGCTGGCGGTGGCAATTGGGAACTTTAAAGATGATTATAAAGATGCTCTCTACAGCGATGCTCCCGACTTACTAGAGCAAGCCTGGGAATCAGTTGCGGAATATCACAAGGAGTTTTTTAACTTTTTTGGTAGTGACGAAGTTATGCTGCCTGGATATCAGCTCAACAAGAAAATTAATGAATTGCAGGAGCTAATGACCAAGCGTCGTTTAGCAGCAGCAGGAATTGATGAATCAAAATCGCTCTGTGAGATTGCAGAAGAAGCTGGAGTTACAGAAGAAGAATTGAAAGCGGCAGCTGAAGAAGCAGGTGTTGACTCAACAGAAGTTTCTCAGATGTTTGACAGTAGCCAAGGCAAGACCAAAATGGTGATGCCTAAAGTTGAGTTACCAGCTGAACTGAAGAAAGCGGAACAGGTAACAGTTTTTACCCATCCTCGCTGGGGTCAGATGTTTCTGCCTACTTACACTCAGTTCAAATCAATTCTAGAATCAGAAGACTGGCAAAATAATCCAGTTACCAATAAATTAGTTTGCAAATACCTAGAAGACCCAACAATTAACGCCTTTATTTGGCACAAATTAGCTCAACGGTACCCAACCCAACTGGAAAAAGTCTTGCAAGCTTTCCTCAATCGTTCTGATTTTAAGCTAGAGCATGACTTAAAGACCTTGCTGCAAGAACATAACAAGCCTGTGGAGCCGGAACTCCCAGAAATAGCTAGCGTACCTATACACCTGCACAATCTGTTTCAAGAAGCCCTAGCAGAGGTTAATAAGTCGAAATCCAAGGGTAAAGGTAAAAAGAAAGAGAATACAGCGCGGGGTTTTAAATAAATATGACCGAAGCTTGGTAGGATTCTCTTTGCCGTTTTATGCCAGCTGATGTCAATGCCCGATGCTGTTGTCACGCTCAACGTTACTGAACACCAACACCGTTTGCTCATTCAAACCCCTGCCTCAGGGATATCTTTACAGGGCCGTCTCAAAGTCCCTGGAGACAAATCTATTTCTCACCGTGCCTTAATGTTGGGAGCGATCGCTCAAGGAGAAACTCAGATTCAGGGACTCCTTCTAGGCGAAGACCCTCTCTGTACTGCTAGTTGTTTCCAGGCAATGGGTGCAGAGATTTCTGAACTAAATACAGAGCTGGTTACAGTAAAAGGGATAGGATTGGGAAATCTGCAAGAACCAGCAGATGTATTGAATGCAGGGAACTCTGGCACTACTCTCCGGTTGATGGTGGGACTCCTCGCCTCTCACCCAGGACGATTTTTTGCGGTAACAGGAGACAGTTCATTGCGATCGCGCCCTATGTCCCGTGTGGTCAAACCCTTGCAACAAATGGGTGCAGCCATTTGGGGGCGTCAGGATGCCTCACTCGCCCCCTTAGCTATTCAAGGGCAACAGCTCAAACCGATTCACTATCACTCCCCAATCGCCTCAGCCCAGGTCAAATCCTGCATCCTCCTCGCTGGTTTAATGGTAGAAGGACAGACTACGGTGACCGAACCCGCCCTCTCCCGTGACCATAGCGAACGGATGCTCAAGGCGTTCGGGGCAGAACTGAGCATTGACCCGGAAACTAACAGCGTTTCCGTAACAGGGCCAGCACACTTGCGAGGGCAAACGGTAATTGTTCCCGGAGATATTAGCTCAGCAGCGTTCTGGTTAGTGGCTGGGGCTATTGTGCCCGGATCAGAACTGCTGATTGAAAATGTTGGCGTCAACCCTACTCGCACTGGCGTGTTAGAAGCACTGACGATGATGGGGGCTGATATTGACTGGGAAAACCAACGAATGGTCGCAGGGGAACCTGTGGCTGATTTGCGGGTTCGATACGGACGTCTGAAAGCCTGCAAAATTGAAGGGGATTTGATTCCCCGCTTGATTGATGAGGTTCCGATTCTGGCAGTTGCGGCGATTTTCGCGGAGGGAACAACCGTAATCCGGGATGCCGCTGAACTGCGAGTGAAGGAGAGCGATCGCATTGCCGTTATGGCATCCCAACTGAACCAGATGGGAGCAAAGGTTACAGAATTACCCGATGGTCTGGAAATTACAGGGGGCACGCCTTTGGTCGGTACGGATGTCGATAGTCATACTGACCACCGGATTGCGATGAGTCTTGCTATCGCCGCCCTCAACGCTAGTGGTACAACCACCATTCATGGGGCTGAAGCGGCTGCCATATCCTATCCTGATTTCACTCCTAGCTTGCAGCGACTTTGTAACCTTAAATAAAGCTTCATCTTCATCTAAAGTTATTGAAGTGTCATCGCCTACTAGAGCATCGGTCAAGTATTTGCAGCAAATAGTTCTTCGTGTTGTTCATAGCTCATGGTTCATGGCCTATGGGCTCTCAACAATGAACCATGAACAGTCCGCGCTTACGCGCCGCTACACTAACACCCAAATTTTTATGACTTGACCGACGCTTTAAGGTGATTACCGTGCCCTGTTACTTTCAGACAGTGAGGAGGCTGTCTTCTCGAATTAGTTGGGAAACAAAAGCCTCCTTGTAGACTTCCACCTTCAGTGGCTTATAGATGAATTCGTACCAGTAACGACCTGGCCTCGCCTCGAATCCCTCTGTTTCACCTCGCATAAACAGATGCAGGCACTTGGCTAACTTACCAGGTAACAATTGCCAGGAGAAACGATTTTCATCGCCCTCGTGTGGGTAGGCTACTGAATCGATGTGTACATCTGAAGCAAATCCGTAGCCAAGATGGAGTGGGGCAGAAGAACCAACAGCGAACCAACCAGGCACATGGGGAGGCTGGTAGATGTCGGCTTGATGTTCCATGTGGATGTGGGTAAAGTAATGAGCAACAAAGTTAAGATTGACTGTCTTTCCGGCAGCACTCTCTTCACCTTTATCGTTTATAGGCTTTCCTTTGACAAAGAGTTCCTCGCTCACGTAGTCTGCGCCGGCGTACAGGCTGATCACCCGATACAGTTGACACATTAAATGGCAGTTCTCACCGGTCGTCGGGTCAGAACCTATATATTCAAAAGGTTCTGAGGCAACGGTAATACTGGCTCGCACGGGGCCATTGGATTGAGCGACAAGTCGATAGGAATGATTGAACAAAGAGACTTGATAGTAAGGCGCTCTAGGTTCCAGTCCCGGCAGTTGCAGCCGATCCACCTGCATACAGCGCTTCTCCGGGTCTTGACTCATCCACTCACCCTTGACAGCATGAACGGGATCAAGAAGTTCTTGGCGGTCAAGCTGTATGCTAGTAGCTGAACCAGCATACCAATTCCGTTCGTCGTTTTCCGGTGCACAGACTAAGTTGAACCAGATAATTAATCGATTGTTGACGAGTCTCACCCCACGTTCACGCCCATCTAACCCGTAAACCACTTCTAAAGATGGTTCGCCTAGTCCGTCGGGCATGGGCTGACCTCGGTCTGCTCTGACAAACGCTGAGATCATCGAATCATCGTCTGAGCCCGGTGGGATCGCATGGGCAAGGGAAAAGATGAGGGTGTCGTGAGCGGGATCGTCGGGATCGACTCGATCAACTTGGGCAATGAGAGGGGTGTGTGTGCGATCGCGCAGGTCACTTAATACCAGTTCTTTTGGTAGGATTTGGACTTGTTGATATATGGGTTGCCAGGGTACGGTGATGTAACCGGCACGCCAATAATCTGAAGGGTTGGAAATCGCTAGCAGGTTGATAGATGACATCGACTATTCCCCCTGTTAAATGCTTGAATTGTGTTTGAATCAGGTGATATTAATGTTTGGTAAGTTGACAGGATAATTGTGCGGTTTCGATTCTAAATTTTAAAAATACTTTTAATTTTAATTGTTAAATATTTAAGAGATTTGCTGATTACTAATACAGCGTTTTCTAGGCTAGTAAGGTACATCCTATCCTACTAGCCCATTTTCTACATGAGAAGAGAGAAAAATTGACTGTATCTCACCAGTGTGAAAATTGCTGTATCTTCTTTCCTAGCAACAGAAACACACTTAATTGATTCTCTTTTGTTGCTAAGCTATTCCACCTTTAAATTGCAAGATTTGGACGGGTTCTTCGGGCCATCCCATAAGATTTCTAACAACAAGGACGCCTTCATAGCGACGGCAGGACACACAAGAGAAGTGCGCCCTGGCAGTGCAGCAGAAATCAGTTACCCGCTAGCAGCGGAGTCAGGCTTAAGAACACCACTTCGTATCAGTAACTATCCTCGCTACCTGTTGTTTGTGTTCCCAGTCTGCGATTAGCTTGGTTTAGGCGATCGGCGATCGCTTGTTTCATGGCTAAGCTGATTCCTGGTGTAGCCAACAAATCTTGGGCCAGCTCTCGGTAGAGCGCACTAGTCATCAGATCGACTTGGTCAATTTTCCTGAGATTGGAATAGACCTTACGAGGAGAAATAGGCATAGTACTTACACTGTAAACTTATTTTCAAACCGCGCTGGGTGCGGTAACAACCCACCAGATTAGTACTGCCAGACTTAAGGTGCAGATTTGGGCAATCAGGTGCGTCAGGTCATTGGGAAGTGGAACAGGTCTGAGCATAAATCTCACCTCCATCCTTTTCCTCTAGTTCTATCTTTACTCCCTCAGCTAGCTCTGTAAGCAATTGAGTAACGAAGTTTCATATCCCACGTGCTGAAGTGTTAGAACCAAGGCTACGCAGTTGAGAGGATTTAGCGGTGTTTTTACAGCAAAAACAGCCTGTGAGATTAGGAAATGATCGCTGAGTGTTGAGCTTAATTTTGATTAAGTTTCGTAAAAAACAGCCGACTTAAGGCTCGCGCTTAGTAGTCTGTCAACCTTAAATTGACAGGTTGGGAGAGAATAAGGGGGACAAGGGAGAAGTATCTTAATATTTACCCCTTAAATCTCCCTTGATGCTCTACTAGGTAAGCCTTCAAATTTGGTGACCGTTTCTGCTGTAGCGCGGGATTCAGGCAGGGGATCGCGTGACCTTCAATCCGAGTCACCGGGTCAATAATAATGGTTCAAGACATAAAACTTTCCTCTGGATTTGCCATCTTTATCCTTGAGAGATTAGTCGGCAATCGCCCAGCGCACGTAAGGGCGGGAAACGACTACAGTTTGATAAGTAATTTCTGAGGGGGTGCTTGGGGTGTCGGAGGGTAACTCTACGCGGAAATAAACATTACCATCTCGAAATCGAAACCGATAAGGATAGTCCTGACTCGGAGACTTGGCTTCACCGACACAGGAATTGTAGGTCTTTTTCAAGGGTGCTCGGTATTCTACAAGCTTCTTGTTTGATGAAACTATCCGGGTAGTCCCAGCAATTGACGCTGTATCAGCAATAACGGTGTGTTCTCCGCCTCCTTCGTAATACCGCCATGAAGCCCAAAGCTTGACGGTTTTGGGACAATTTCCGGATTGACGTTCTACGTTAAATGTCAAATTAGGCTGAGTTGTTGGCAGTACAGGTGGGGCGGAGCGGGGCCGGTTTTGGGTCAGTGCTGGTGTGACTCCAAGTAGGATTAAACTGAGTCCAACTGTTGCCGTTAAGTTGGTAGACACGATGAAACGTAAAATATTTCCTCTCATTCCTTTTTTAAGAGGAGAGGGGCTGATTGTGGGGTCAAGTGTTTTATGAGGTTTATTCATGTCTACGGTTTAATCCAGTTCAGTTATTTTGAACGTAGACGCGTAGCGGCTTGCCGCAGCGTCCCACTCCAGGCTCAGAGTACACGAAGGAGAGAACTTTAGAGAGGAAATTTTAGAGAGAGAGAGATAACAAGTCATCTTTTTTAAGTTTTAAAGGTTCATCCAAACTTAATCATGTCTGTGCCTTCCACTAAACAGACGATACCTTCAGAATACTCCTTAACATCCGCGATCGGGGTATAAACGACATCTAATTGAATAAAAAACATTGATATAGCTAGTTATTAGTCTTTTTTAATGCTGTCTGAATTAGGGCAATCTTTCTTCAAAAAAGATAAAGATTAATCGATTAGTGGGTCTTGATAGCCACTATTTTGATTTTTTTATAAACCTTATGATTTTGATGAAGAAGAGATAAGTCGGTGGACATCGACAAATAGAACTGTTTCTTTGCTATGCCCTATGCCTTCTGCCCAATCCTGACAGGGATGTTTCATTTCACCCGCCTACTTACAGCAGTGTACCCTCATAATTGAAAAATATCTTTACAAGTTTTACCCTGTAGGGTGAGGCGATAGGGTTTAGAACAGATGGACTTTTTCGAGAAATTGAATTCGGCGATCATTCGCAATCAGAGCTTACTGGTTGTGGGACTCGATCCGAATCCGGAAATGATGCCGACAGGGTACTCTCAAGGCGAGGGCAATGGTAGCATCATTGATGACCTGTGGGATTGGCTGCAATTCATTATTGCCGAAACGGCTGATTTGGTCTGTGCTTATAAGCCAACGTTTGGCTTTTACAAAGCCTTGGGAGTTCCAGGGATGGAACTACTGCACAAAACGCTAAAGGTTATCCCCGCCGACATTCCAATTATTCTTGATGCCAAACACGGCGATCTCAATACCAGCACTATCTTTGCTCAAACCGTGTTTGAACAGTGGCAGGCCGATGCCATTACGCTGAGTCCCTACTCGGGGCAAGATCATATCGCACCGTTTTTGATTTACCCCGGTAAAGCGGTATTTGTGTTGTGTTCTACCTCTAATCCTGGCGCTGTTGCTTTGCAGCAGTATCCTACATCGGAGTCTCCGCTTTACTTACAAGTCGTCAAAGAAGCGAAAAACTGGGGCACCCCCGAACAATTGGGACTGGAAGTAGGAACCACGGATGCGGATATGCTAGCTCGTATTCGTGCCATTGCTCCCGAACGCATTATCCTCGCACGGAGTATCTGGGCAGGAAGCAGTAACCTTACGCAAATTCTAGCCGCAGGATTGAATGCCAACGGTGAGGGGTTGCTCATCCCCATCCCTGTGGAAATGTTAAGTGATGAACATCCGGCAGTGCCAATCCAGGCTTTACGAGAGGAAATCAATCAAGCCAGACGCCAGATTATTCAGGACGGTTATACCTGTGATGTGTGGATGCCTGATGTCTGTTTTCTGGATCAACATCCCTACCAAGAGTTAATTTTGCAACTTTATGATATTGGCTGCATTCTATTTGGTGAATTTGTCCAAGCTTCAGGCGCTACGTTTCCTTACTACATTGACCTGCGTAAAATCATTTCTAACCCTCAAATCTTTCATCAAATTATCAGCGCCTATGCCGATATCCTGCAAAATTTGAGTTTTGACCGCATCGCTGGCATTCCCTATGGCTCTTTGCCCACAGCAACGGGGTTATCGTTACGTCTCCATTACCCCATGATTTTTCCCCGCAAGGAAGTGAAAGCTCACGGGACTAGGCGACTGATTGAGGGTCATTTTGAGGCAGGGGAAACAGTTGTCGTAGTTGATGATATTCTTATCAGTGGCAAGAGTGTTATGGAAGGAGCCGATAAACTCAAGTCTGCGGGTTTAAACGTTGAAGATATTGTCGTTTTTATCGATCATGAGCAAAACGTCAAAGATAGACTTCGAGACAATGGTTATCAGGCCCATTCAGTGCTAACGATTTCTGAAATTACCAAAACACTGTATCAAGCTGGACGGATTAATGAAGAGCAATTCAATGCATTAGCCGAACATTCTTGATTGATCAAACCTGATTTTTAAACTATTCTATAAACCAATAACCCTGTATTCGGACAAGTCTCTACTTCGAGTACCCCTTCAAGACATAAGTAGTCAATAGCCTTTCTCAGTTCTGCTGCCGATTTCCCGGTAGCCATTACACAATCGACCAGAGATATCTTGCCTTTATTCTCTCTAGCTAGGTGCAGAACTGTCTGAATATTTGATGTTTCTATTTTGACATTAGATTCTTGGAAGGTGCGAGGAATTTCATCGGCGAGCTTAACCACGACTTGCGGAGTAATGGCAAAATTATTAGAGTTCCCGTGGAGTAGCCTATATTTGAGGTTTTCCTCTTCTACCATTTCTGGAATTAGCGCTAAGTCTACCAGTTGCCCAATTCCCAAAAAACCCAGAGTAAACAGCCAGACGATTCCACTAAAGTACTTACCCGCATAAAAGCGATGGACGCCCGCCAATCCAAAAAAACAGGTACACCAGAGCAGGTACGCAACGCCTGTCTTTCTCACATTACTCATTCCTTTGGGATAATTGAACTAGGTTTGTAATTGAACTAGCTAGTCAGCGAGGGAATCTTCTTTTTTTGAGCAAGAGATTCAAGACTTACCTTACACAGCCACTCTACTTGGAGAGTGAATCCTGATGCCCCTGCTCCTGTAAGTCCAACAAAGCATGAAGAATGAAGGATGAAGTATGAACTCTCCCTTTCATTTCCAAGTTTTTTATCCTGGACACTTCAGCCTTCTTTAGTCAATGTACCTGCTGAGGTTGCAGTTTTCCGGATTGTTTCGTCAGATATAATTGCCAATCTGCTGAGTATCCACATGCAGGATATCCGACGGATTTTGTCAGCGTCTTCTCTAATCTTCCAGCTTCACAAACACTTCATCTACAATTCGTGAAGTGTTAAAGCTTATCAAATTTATTGGCAGACTTACGTATATTTATTGATAGTTGGGTATGCATCCACAGCTCCTGATGTCAGTCTAATAAAGCCTTTCTCGATTAGGTGCACTTCATCTTGGTTGAGACAAGAACTAGGAACGAGGGGTTAAGAATTAGAGGATAAAGCGTACCTCACTCGATCAGGAACCGCTATACAGCTGCTCTTGGTAGCATGGATAAGCTAGCTGGAAGCCCAAGGCAACAGAGGTCAAGTATGCCACATCACATCTTGCACCTGGGGGTTGAAACCGCAGCTATACAAATAAAACCTGCCGGGAGCAGGTTACAAAACCCTTGATTTTTGGTGAGTCCGCACAGGCGGACGAAGGTTTGTATATGCCCCTCCAATTCCATTGGAGAGGCTTGGTGCAAGATGTCAGCCACCTTACTTAACCTCTCCGAAGCAAAACAATACATACCCGCGTCTCCAATGTGCTTGCTCTTCTCCTTCTCTGCCATTACAGGGAGTGGCAAAACTCGCCGCACCGCCTGCGATTGATATATTCTACAGATTGAAGGAAATCGCAGAGTAGCGATCGCTCGTTTATGGCTCCGCTGACTTTAGTTATTGGTAACAAAAATTATTCCTCCTGGTCACTGCGTCCTTGGCTAGCGATGAAGCAGGCAGGATTGGACTTTTCTGAAATCCGCATCCCCCTAGACACGCCGACAGCTTATCAACAGATTCGGCACTATTCCCCCTCTGGGCAATTGCCTGTTTTACTGCACGAGGATGTTAGAGTTTGGGAATCTCTCGCCATTTGTGAATATATTGCAGAACGCTTTGCCCCCAATTTATGGCCTGAGGATATCGCAGCAAAAGCAATGGCTCGCTCGATTAGTGCTGAGATGCACGCTGGGTTCCAACACCTACGCGAAAATATGCCGATGGATTGCCGCAACCGACTTTGTCTATTTGGGATAAATCCTAGCCTGCAAGCGGATATCGAGCGGGTTATGAACATCTGGCATGAATGCCGCCAAAAGTTTGCGAGTGGCGGCGATTTTCTCTTCGGTCAGTTCAGCATTGCTGATGCCATGTTTGCACCTGTAGTCTCCCGGTTCATTACCTATGATGTGCAATTGGATGCAGTGGCAAAAACCTATGTTGAAGCGGTTTGGTCGCTGCCAGCGATGCAGGAATGGCTAGAGGCAGCAACTCAAGAAGAAGAAACGATTCACTACTTCAAATTTTAGGGAAAAGGATTGTCGTTTCCTGCCATTCTTTAAACCCCAAATTCGCCTTGAGCCAGGTAGAGCAATCTGAAGATTTTAGGAACGCCGTACCCAGCCATTAATTGTAAAGCGACTATCGGCAAACGCTTGCGTTGGACAACTAACGGGTAGGACTTCGTGTAAGTAGCGGCTGAGGAAAAACACGATGCTGTTGTTCCGAGGTTCTACGAGTTTGTAGGAATCGCCCTGAACATAAAAGTTGTTTTCAATTTTACTGTCATAAATGACTAATTCTCCACCCGAAAAAGCCTTGGGTTCTCGATAAAAGTAGTAAACATAGGTAAATTCTCTGGTCGCTGTATCTGGACTGCCGTTATCGTTATGAATTTTGTAATAATTCCCATCATTGTGTGAGGTTAACTGAGCTTCAATTTCCGCGATCGGGAATGAGGGTAATTGTAATTTCCTGAATACATCGGGGAGAATAGCGTGAATTCGATTAACCATCAGTTGAGAAAATTCAGGAAATGAATAGAGAATCATTGACCGGCGATAGTCAACATCACCCGTTGAAGTGGTGGTTGGAACAAACGCTGATTCTTGTTGTAACACGTAATCGAGAAGCCGTTGTTGTTCCTCTGGCGTTAAGAAATGGTCAATTTGCACAAAGTGGGACTCTAAAACATCAGTACCCTGAGGTTGAGTCGCTTCGGGTTGCTGCCAATAAACAGGCGGTTCTGTAACTAGGCCAATCAGGTGTTCGCTGGGAAAAGACAATGCAGCACGGCCTTCTTCAACCGGAATCTGGAACAAGTAGGAAAAAGGTGTTTCCGGCTTTTGAGAGCGAACGACAATCGCCGTTACGAGACTATGCAGGAGAGGGTCATCTGACTTGAGGTAAAGGGTGTACTGATGTCCCCCTGTTAAAAGAAGCTTAACTTTTACCTCCTGAAGATTAGGCTGTTGTGATGCAAATTCCATTAAGTTTCCTGCCTGATTTACAAATCAACTTAACGACCATTTAAGATTGGGTAGATAATTGCTATTGCCGTAGTCCAGTATTGCTCCCATCATTCAGGAGTAAACCTAAATGCCTACACATAAACTGCCTGACGGTCCTCAAACTCTACCTTGGCTACAAACAATCCAGTGGTTCGCTAATCCTTCAGGTTACATGGAAGCCTGCGCCCAACGCTATGGTGATATGTTCACCCTGCGAATTGGCCCAGTTTTTACGCCTCAAGTATTCATTAGCAACCCCCAAGCGATTCAAGAAATTTTCAGCACTAATCCGAAACAATTGGACTCTGGAGAGGAGGCTGGTTTTAAATCGGCTTTACTGGGACAGCAATCAATACTAGCACTGGCTGGAGAGCCTCATCGACGACGGCGCAAGCTCCTGATGCCTCCCTTTCATGGAGAACGGATGCGCTCTTATGGTCAACTGATTTGCGACATCACCGAGCAAGTTACACAAAAATGGGTGATGGACGAGCCTATTTCAGCCCTTTCGTCCACACAAGCGATCTCCTTTCGGGTCATATTGAAAGCAGTCTTTGGTTTAGAGGATGGTTCCCGTTACGACAAAATACAGGAACTCCTGACGGCAGCACTGAATCCGAAGCGACCCCTGCTGTATGCTCTGATGATTCTTTTCCGATCGCTGCAACAAGATTTAGGCTCGTGGAGTCCGTGGGGACAGTTCATGGACAAAGTGCGGCAAATTGACCAACTCATCTATGCCGAAATTCAGGAACGCAGGGAACAACCCGATCCATCTCGGACCGATATTCTATCGTTGATGATGGCGGCACGCGATGAGTCAGGTGAGCCAATGACGGATGTTGAGTTGCGCGATGAGTTGCTGACTCTGTTGTTTGCTGGTCACGAAACGACTGCCAGTTCCTTAGCTTGGGGGTTGTACTGGATTCACTCTCTGCCCCATGTGCGTGAGAAACTACTGCAAGAGTTAGAGTCTCTCGGTAGCAGCCCCGATCTGAGCGCTATTTTGCGACTGCCTTATTTAAATGCAGTCTGCCAGGAAACGCTGCGAATTTACCCAGTAGCGATGTTGGGCTTAAATCGAGTGGTCAAATCGCCGATAGAGATTATGGGCTACCAGTTTGAGCCGGGTACGATACTGTCTCCCTGCATTTATCTAACCCATCATCGAGAAGATTTATATCCAGAACCAAAGCAGTTTAAGCCAGAGCGTTTTCTAGAGCGACAATTTACCCCTTATGAGTATTTGCCCTTTGGAGGTGGCAATCGTACTTGTATTGGGATGGCATTTGCCCAGTTTGAGATGAAATTAGTTCTGGCGACACTGCTGTCCCGTTGGCACATAGAACTAGCGGAGAGTGAACCAGTAGAGCCAGTTCGTAAAGGTGTTCTCTTGGCACCGTCTAAAGGAGTACGGATAGTGGTGAAGGGGAGGCATACTGAAAATCAGCGAGTCCTTCAGACTAGCTTGTGAAAAATTAGGAAAAGAGTAAATTTATTAAGTTCTTTGTTCCATGAAACTGATAAAAATCCTATCTGCACTGCTCATTGATACCCTAAACTGGCTTTATCCGTTGATGTTAACTTTGATAGCCGGAGTTATGGAGGGTTGGTTGATTTTCAGCTTGTTTCCAGAAATAAGTCCCCGAGTTCTGGTAGCCATATTTCCCATCGTTTACTTTTTCTGGTTGTTTAGCTTTCTTTGTATCAGCACATTAGGTATAAGCCTTCTATTCCTGGTTGTTGAGAAACCCAGAAATCTCGAATTTGATATTCTAGAAGATCTACCTTTACTGATTCAATTTTCACCAATAACTATTTCTTACAGATTATTGCTATTGATAAGTACATTACCTGGAGTAGATTATTTAAAAATAATTCCCATTGCCCTTACATGGATGAGAACCCTGGTGATGCGAGCCTATTCTCCAGAGGTACACGTTGGCAAACGCTGCCTAATAGTCATATGGCCGCAAGATCCAGATTTGACATACATTGGTGACAATGTAGTTATTGGTAGTGAATGTCATATTGTTGCCCATGCTGTCAACCGATCTAATGGAAAAATTAAATATGTTTCGGAACCGATTGTAATTGGAAATAACAGTACCATTGGTGGGAATACCCGAATCGGCATGGGGGTCAAAATTGAAGAGGGAGCCATAGTAGAAGTGGGTAGCAATGTGCTTCCGTACACTCGCATTGGACGTGGCGAGGTCTGGGGAGGCAATCCGGCAGTTTTTATACGCGAACGAAACGAATATTTGAATGAAGCGGAACCAAAACCTTCTTCCCGGCAGATAGCTCGCGCAGAGGTGAATTCTATAATCGCTAGTGCTATTCAGTTGCAGCCAGAAGAAATTACAGATGATCTCAATGGCGACAACTGTATGGCCTGGGATTCCCTAGCCAAAATGGCAATTGCTGCTTCGTTGTATGATCGCTTTAATATTCGTGTTCCCACTACAGAAATCTTTAAACTGAATTCCTGGCAAGCGATCGAGCAACTCATTTCCACCTATACAGATGAGAAACTTTTGGGTAGGTCAGGGGATGAATCTACAATTGACCCTGATACCGAAGTGTCTGCAAATCCAGAGCTTCTACCACTTTACGATCCAGAAACCGTAACCCAGGTACTTGCCCGTCGCTTCCAGGAACCGATGGAGGCAGCCTCTGACAAGAAGATCGTAGTCACGGCTACCTTTACTGCTCAGCCGCTAGGCTCTGCCCTGGAACTCTGGTGTCGAGCCTTTGGCATTCCTTTTTCTGTTGAGTTCGGTGAATTCAACCAAGTGGAGCAAACTCTTCTTGCTCCGGATAGTGATTTTATGAATAACCACAACGGCTTAAATGTAGTGATTACTCGCCCAGAGGATTTGCTCTCTGACCGCGATCCAGATGGAATGCTGCGAGCTGGTCAACTGCTGGAAGCGATCAAGGCTTACGCCGCAAGGGAAAAGGGTTTGATTGTTTCAAATTTGCCTCCAGTGGTTTCATCGTTTTTCTATGGCAAGCAACCACAAGTGGAGAAACTGCGTTTTTGGTGGCAGGAGCAACTGGGAAAAGTAGACGGAGTCCATGTTTTAGACTTTGCTGGAGTTGTTGAGGAAGTTGGACGAAACAATGCCAGAGATGCCTCATTTGAGGCGATTGCCCGCGCCCCCTATTCACAGCTCGTTTATCAGAGACTCAGTATTGCGATTACGCGGTTAGTACGTGGAATGTTACTTCCAACTAAAAAAGTCCTGGCATTTGACTGTGATGATACCCTGTGGGGGGGACAGATAGGCGAGGACGGTATTGATGGATTAGTCCTAAGTAACGATTATCCCGGTCGTAGTTTTCGGATGTTTCAGGAAATGCTACTGGAGCTGAAAACACGCGGTGTTCTGCTTGTGTTGGCTAGCAAAAATGAGGAGGCAGATGTCTGGGATGTGTTTGATCGCCACCCCGATATGGTGCTTCGCCGAGCGGACATTGCAGGTTATCGAATTAACTGGAAAGAAAAATCCTCCAATTTACGCGAGCTCGCCGAGGAATTGAATTTAGGTCTGGACTCTTTTGTTTTCCTAGATGACTCCCCAGTCGAGCGACTGGAAGTGGAGACCAACGCTCCAATGGTAACCGTTGTTCCCATGCCGGAGGAACCCACCCATTACGCCGAAACCCTTTCAAAGCTCTGGTGTTTTGATTCCACTCGCATCACGGTCGAAGACACAATGCGAACACAATTTATGGCACAGGAGCAACAGCGTCGGGAATCCCAGGAGAACGCAATCAGCCTTCAAAGTTATCTAGAATCCTTGCAACTAGTTGTAGAAGTTCGGGCTGCACAGGAAATAGATTTGCCACGGGTAGCCCAATTGACGCAGAAAACCAATCAGTTTAATCTGTCACTAATTCGCCGTTCTTTGACCGAGATTCAGGAAATTCATAAATCCTGCACGATTCTAGTACTGAATGTCAAAGACCGCTTTGGTGATTATGGTCTTGTTGGTGTAGCAATCCTCAAGCCGGAAAACGGATGCTTGCTTCTAGATACCCTCCTGATAAGCTGCCGCGTTCTGGGACGAGGAGTGGAGCAAGCGTTCTTATGCACCCTTTTTGATTTTGCGTCCCACAAGAATTTAAAGGCTATTCTTGCTCCTTACCGTTCAGGTTCGCGAAACGGGCAGGTAAAGACTTTTCTATTAAAAATGGGTTTTTCACCAAAGCAATCAGATGCTCTAGAAGCCGAAGTGACGAACGCTCCTGAAAAGCCCGGATACGTAAAAATGCAGGTTCGGGTGTTGGTCTAAATTACAGTAATCGAGCCTACCATTGATTGCTCGATTATTTCTCTACAACCAAGGTGAACCATAACAAAAATAGTGCATAAATGGCTTGATATTTGAGAATGCCTTTCAACATCTTAATTGTGTTTATTGGCTAAATTGATGAAAATTTTTGTTCCAGGTCGCCTTTGTCTATTCGGTGAACACAGCGATTGGGCAGGAGGCTATCGCCGCCTCAATCCTGCACTGGAAAAAGGCTATACATTACTTGTCGGCACTAATCAAGGACTTTATGCCGAGGTAAAACCCCACCCAACTCACCTGATTCTTCGCACTTCACTCTGTGATGGAACTCGTAAAGAACCACTCGTGCTGCCTATGGAACGGCAGACTTTACTTGCCGAAGCTGAAAAAGGTGGATTTTCCAGTTATGCGGCTGGCGTTGCCTACCAATTTCTGACTTACTATCACGTCGGTGGATTAGAAATCGACAATTACCTCACAGATTTGCCCATCCAAAAGGGTCTTTCATCAAGTGCTGCGATTTGTGTCCTCGTTGCCCGTGCTTTTAATCGCCTGTATAACTTAAAGATGACCATCCGGGGTGAAATGGAGTTTGCCTATCTCGGCGAGATTACTACACCATCTCGCTGTGGACGAATGGATCAGGCGTGTGCTTACGGGAATCGCCCCATTATGATGGTTTTTGATGGCGATTCCCTTCGGGATAGCTTCGCTTCACGCACCGATGTTATCGAACTGAATGTACCGAAAGATTTGTACTTTGTCATCGTAGACCTCGGTGCTAGCAAAAACACACAGGAAATCCTCAGCCAACTTAATCACTGCTATCCGTTCGCCACTAACGCAGTTCAGCAGAATGTGCAGAATTATCTCGGTTCTATCAGTGCTCGAATTACCCAGGAAGCCGTTGATGCACTCCAAAGGGGAGATGCCAAATGCATTGGCATCCTAATGAAAAAGGCACAAGCTGAATTTGACCGATATTTGATACCTGCCTGCCCTTCCCAATTAACCGCTCCCACCCTGCACCAAATCTTGAACTATGAACCCATTCAACCTTACATTTGGGGAGGAAAAGGTGTTGGTTCTCAAGGGGATGGCGCTGCACAATTTATCGTAGGTGATGAGGAAAGTCAACAAAAAGTTATTGAAATTATTGAACATGATTTCCCTCAGATGCAAGCTCTGAAACTAACCATTTATGCAGATTAATAAAGTTCGCAAAGCCGTAATTCCAGCCGCAGGTTTCGGTACCCGATTATTCCCAGCTACCAAAGTTGTCAAAAAAGAACTTTTCCCGATAATTGACCATGATGGACGAGCGAAACCTGTAATTCTGGCAATTGTAGAGGAAGCGATTAGTGCTGGAATTGAAGAAATTGGTATTGTGGTGCAAATCGGCGATCGCAAACTATTTGAGGATTTCTTTAAAGCACCACCTTCAGCAGAATTCTTCAAGAAATTATCCCCACAAAATCAGGAATATAGCCAATATATCCAAGACTTAGGAAGCCGAATTACATTTCTCGCCCAAGAAGAGCAGGAAGGTTACGGTCATGCGGTATTTTGTACTAAAGAATGGGTAAACGATGAGCCATTTCTCCTGATGTTGGGCGATCATGTTTACTTGTCTGATACGGAAAAGTCTTGTGCAAGTCAAGTTGTTGAAGCTTATGAACAAATCCAGAAAACTGTTATTGGCTTGACTGTAATGCCAGCAGCAATTATTCAGAAAGCAGGTTGCATTACAGGAGTTTGGCAAGAGCAGAACTCCATACTTTCAATAACACAACTCTATGAAAAACCGGATATTGAGTATGCACGCAAGCATCTGCGTGTAGCGGGAATGGCAGATGACCAGTTTTTAGCTGTATTCGGCTTGTATGTACTTACAGCAAAAATTTTTGATTATTTAGAAGAACATATTAGTAACGACATTCGCGAACGAGGCGAATTTCAATTAACCTCCTGTCTCGACCAATTGCGCCAGGATGAAGGGATGACAGGATACCTCATCAAAGGACAGTCTTTTGATACAGGATTGCCAGATGCCTATCGGCAAACGATGATTGATTTTCGCCATGCCTAAGTAGGTAGGCATTAATATTTATCGTTGAGACAAGGCAGAGGGTAGAAGGCAGAAGGCAAAAGGGAAGAGGGTTGTGAATTTTTAATATTTATGCACCTATCTTCCTTTATTTTTGCCTACCTACTTATACCAATTGGGTTTGAGTTTGACAAATATTCGCTATTTTCCTAGGAGGTAAAGGTTTTGCTACTTCTCGTGCCGCCTAAGATGTATTGATCGAGAATCCGCTCGATTACAGCTTTGTGAACCAAAGGAATTACCCAACTCCGAGTTTGGAATAAGGGAACACGCTGCTTAAGCCAAACGGTGAGTGTATTATTTTTGTCTCCTTCCCATTTATAGGAGGCAATTTGCTCCCACTTAATTAATCCAAATTTAAAGTAAATCCCATTTTCCCGCAGTTGCAATCGACTTAATCCAGCCCAATAAAAATAAAAGGCTGTTGTCCAATATAAAATGATTTGAGAGAGGTAATATTCGGGAAGATTATATCCTTCCGAAAATCCTTCTCTCGCTAAGCTGAAAAACAGGCTGGTTTGAAGAATTGCACTGAGAACAAAAAGCGCACTAGCCAACAACATAACCCGGTGTGTTGTTGGTCGTCCTAGATTCCACAGGAGAGAACCAGCTTGCCTCTTGCGTCGAGGCCAAGTCAAGATGCTTATCCAGAGTATGACTGAAAAAAGCATAAATATAACGGATAAGGAGATATCTTGCCAGGGGTGAGGAAGAGCCAGCAAAGTAAATATCACACCCGCTATCAATAAGAAAAGCAACGAGGTAGTCAGCAAATGTCTACCCGCTGCTTTTTGACCAATCATTGAACGGCTAATTACATATCCAAGCAGTAATGCAACTCCAAGGGGAATCAGGAGCAATGCCCAAACCATATCTTGCTGTCTCTTAATGCAAAAAGTGACGGATGCTAGTAAAGACCATCACCAATCCCAGCTCATTGGCTGCATTGATCGAATCTTGGTCTCGCATACTACCACCCGGTTGAACAATGGTAGATATTCCTGCTGCTGCTGCCGTGCGCACCGAGTCATCGAAGGGGAAGAATCCATCACTGGCGAGAGTTGCCCCTTGTGCTTTTTCCCCAGCTTGTTCCAAGGCAATTTCAACAGAGCCGACACGATTCATTTGCCCTGCACCCACACCTAAGGTCGTGCGATCGCGTGTCACAACAATAGCATTCGATTTTACATGCTTGCACACTTTCCAAGCAAACAGCAGTTCTTCTAGTTGCTCAGGTGTTGGTTGACGTTCTGTAACGACCTTCCAGTTGTTTGGAGTCTCTACCACATCATCAGATGCTTGGATCAGAAAACCACCTGCAATCACTTTCACCGTTTGCCCCGCCCCTGTGCTTAAATCAGGCAAAATTAAAACCCGCACTTTCGATTTAGCTGCCAGAATTTCTTGAGCTTGTGCCTCACAACCTGGGGCAACAATACATTCCAAAAATGTCTTGGTTAACTCCGTTGCGGTAGGCGCATCAATGGGTTTATTTAACGCCACAATTCCCCCAAAAGCGGAAACCGCATCCGCTTGAAAGGCTTTTTGATAAGCTTCAGCCAGCGTTGTTCCTAATGCAACACCACAAGGATTGGTATGTTTTAAAATAGCTGCCGCTGGAGTATCAGGAAATTCAGCAATAATTCGCCGTGCGGCCTCTAAATCTACCAAATTGTTGTAACTCAGTTCTTTGCCCTGAAGAACAGTTGCCCCGGAAAAGCCCTTTGGCACAGCCCCAGCTTGATACCAAGCGGCTGGTTGATGGGGGTTTTCGCCGTAACGAAGGGTTTGCAAGCGCTGCCCGGAAAGTGAGAACTGCTCAGGAAGGTGTGGTTGTTCGGGAGTAGATGCCTGCAAGGATTCGCTGAGATAGCTAGCAATGGCGCGATCATACGCTGCCGTATGTCCAAACGATTGCTGAGCACAGGTTTTGCGGAAATTCAAAGGCGCTTCCCCCCCATTCTGCCGTAACTCCCGCAAGTAGTCGTTATAGTTACCGGGATTGCACAGTACCGTGAGATGCGCGAAATTCTTCGCCGCTGCCCTTAGCATGGCGGGGCCGCCAATGTCAATATTTTCAATCGCGTCTTCTTCCGTGACATTCGGGCGTGCGATCGTTTGTTCAAAGGGATACAGATTCACCACCACCAAATCGATGGGGCGAATTTGGTTTGCCTCCATCTCTGCCCGATCTTGTGGCAAGTTCCGACGTCCCAGAATACCGCCATGAATTCGTGGATGCAATGTTTTGACTCTGCCGCCTAAAATCTCAGGAGAACCTGTGTAATCTGCAACTTTCGTCACGGACAGCCCAGCCTCTTGCAGGGCTTTTGCCGTTCCGCCACTGCTGATTAACTCAAACTCAAATTCTTCAACAAGCTGACGGGCAAAATCGATGAGTCCTGTCTTATCAGACACACTCAGCAGTGCTAAACGTCCCATGAATGACTCAGTCTCCCTGATGTGTAACGAACGAGCAGTTTTCCATTATCTCAGCATATAGGCGAAGCGTGATCGGTAATGGGGAATGGGGAATTGAGTCTTTGTGATTACTAATTCTCTGCGCGTCTCTCCATCTCCCCGTCCCCCAGTCAGAGGACTGGGAAACCTGTTTTGTTTGGGTATCTAAGCGAGAAACCCCGTCCCCACGGCCTATTGGGACAGGGTTCTTTGTGAATTTGTTAAGATAAAACCCGTGATTGCGTTAGCTCTTATTCAAAGCGAATAATCCCTAAGAGCTTTAGGACATGGGATGGAAAAGGAGGTCAGGGAACAAGCGGTTAATCTCAATTAAAATTGCCGCTGTAATGGACATCCAAATCGCGAGCAATACGGGTGCCGTTGAAAGAAACCTGGGTAAACCTTGCATGAACTTCTCCTAATAACTGGAATTCAATCAAACTAAGTTAGCGGGGTGAAACGGGAATTTCTTCGTCTTTAGCTGTCAATTGACCCGTTGTCAATTCTCTGAGCGCTGCCAGAGGCCAGGTAAAACCAGTTAGCATAAAGCTGATGGCCTTTGGCACATTGATGATGATTTCTTGTTCTTCGGGGTTGCTGTCCTTTTTAGCGGATTGCAAATAAGCCCGACCAACCCAACCAATCCAACCAGCGATATAGAGGAACAGAACGCTAGGAATCAGGAAGTCGCCCGCCCGATTTAAGCGACCGTCTACAATCAAGTGAGGTAAGCCTTCAGGACCACAGTACGCTTCAGAATAGCGCTCGAATCGATTTTTCCCAGAATTGGGGTCGGCGGTGGTATTGCGTGCCGAGTTAGCCCGTTGCTGAAACGCAGGAGAATCCTTGCAAGGAACGAGTCCAGACACTTCAGCCGAGGCTGGGGTTACAAAGCTAAACCACAAAGAAATGGCAAAAATTAGAGCCAACAATCGTCGCATAAAATTGTTTCCTTTTGTTAAGTAACAAAAAGTTTTGTGTACACTAAATGAAGAAGAAACTATTCGTACACCCAAGCAATCTTACTCTGACGGGTAAACCTAGTAAAGTTTAACTAACTAAAAATAGATTTTTTATTCAAATCATTTCATTCGCCAATGGCTTGCGTATTAGCAATAGAAACGAGTTGTGATGAAACATCGGTAGCGATTGTTAATGATCGCTGCTGTTGTAGTAATATTGTGGCTTCTCAAATTCCGGTTCACCAGCCGTATGGGGGCGTAGTGCCGGAAGTGGCATCACGCAGCCATGTGGAGACGATTAATCAGGCGATCGCACAAGCCCTCGTAGAGGCACAACTCGACTGGACAGGCATTGACGGAATTGCCGCCACCTGTGCCCCTGGCTTAGTGGGTTCACTACTGGTAGGCTTCACTGCCGCCAAAACTCTGGCGATTGTCCATCAAAAGCCGTTTATTGGCGTCCATCACCTGGAAGGTCATATTTACGCTACTTATCTGAGTGAACCTGAGTTACAGCCACCATTCTTGTGCTTGTTGGTGTCTGGCGGTCATACCAGCTTAATATATGTTAAAGATTGCGGGTATTATGAGAGTCTGGGAGAGACTCGTGATGATGCCGCCGGTGAAGCGTTTGACAAAGTGGCGCGGTTGTTGCATCTTAGCTATCCGGGTGGCCCTGTTATTGATCGACTAGCCAGAGAAGGTAATCCCCAATCCTTTCCCTTCCCAGAGGGCAGGGTTTCGGTTCCCGGTGGCGGCTATCATCCCTATGATTCCAGTTTTAGCGGCTTAAAGACGGCAGTGCTGCGGTTAGTACAAAAATTGGAACAGGATAGCTCGGAACTCCCTGTAAAAGATATTGCTGCCAGCTTTCAGGATACCGTAGCGCGGGCGCTAACCAAACGTGCGATCGCTTGTGCCTTAGACTACGGACTGAACACGATTGCCGTTGGGGGTGGTGTCGCGGCTAACAGTGGACTGAGAAAGCATTTGCAACAGGCAGCAGCGAGTCACAACTTACGGGTACTCTTCCCTCCCCTCAAATATTGCACCGACAACGCGGCGATGATTGGCTGTGCAGCGGCTGATCATCTTAACCGGGGACATACCTCTCCACTGACATTAGGAGTTCAGTCGCGACTACCGTTGACTAAAGTAATGGAACTTTACAAAAAAACAGGATGAGGCGATGAAAGCAGTTTCACTGCTGAAATTGAGCTAGTAACCAAGCAACAACTTGGTTGTGATTCATCTGACGAGTACGGCGAAAAGCATCCTCTAACCGAGAAATTTTCAATCCGGGTAAGACTTGGGACTGAGGAATTCTTCGGCTTCCACTATTTTCTATAGCAAAAGCAATCACTTGGATGTTCTTTACATCTACAATCCAGTATTCAGTGACTCCCAGTTCTTCATACAATAGACGCTTTTCACCTTTATCATCTGATAGAGATGTTTTAGCAACTTCAATGGCTAAAGTTGGTGGGGGATAGCTGCTAAGGTCGATGATATCGGTTCCCCAAGGAATGGCATCTGCGTTTTCACCAATGTAGAAAGAGGCATCGGGTTGAGCTTCATTAACGCCTGGTTTTCGGTAAGTACAGTTATCTCTTCCATTCAGAGCAATGTTTTTGATAGCGCCATATAGTGTCACAGCTACGATAACAATTGTGTGGTCGCTGGCATGGTCATTTCCAACAGGCGACATTTCAATCCTCATTTGTCCATTGTGGTAGTATCCTTTGGCTTTTTCATACTCCGGATTTTCAATGATTCGGATATATTCATCCCAAGTAGTAGCTACCCATGTATCAATTGGTGGTTTAGTTTGTAGTTGACTCATCCGTTACCTCTAAGCGTCAGGTTTAGAGAGAGTTAATATAGTCCTTAATTTTGAATGCTTAGGCATTCCTTCAACGAATTCAATGCGAACAGCACCTTCAATCGGTAAAGTCTTGGGTAGGAGTAGCATAGGTGTAGGGGTCAGCAAGGTTTGGTTGTAATTATACTGATTGCGATCTCATGAATCAAAATTCTCCCCCTTCCCTCGTCGGAAAGGGGGTTGATGCAACTGAATGGATGGTAATTTACGGTTCAATCAAGGCCAAAGATTGCGCCACCAAGGGGCAGATTGACCTTGAGCTACATTGACTTTCTTCCGAATATCCTGAATATTCCATCCTGTCAGTTTGGCTAAAGTCTGCGCTTCCTGTTCAAATCGTTCCTTCAAAGAGCGTTGATATTGCCGTCCTGCTTCACATTGCATTTCCCCATTAAAGGGATGACGCAAGATATATCGTCCCTGAAACTGTTGACGATTTGAAGTTTCTTGGAACATTAAATCTTCCGGAAACTTATCACGGGAATAGCGGACATGGAGGCGAGTGATAAACACATTATTCGGCTCATTGGAATTGAGCCAAAAAACCCCGGCTTTCTTCAGTTCTTCTTGATTCAAAGGTTCAGCGGAACAAGGGTCACAGCTACTCATGTCCCAGGCATACTCCCGAAATGCCACCTTTTTGTTTTCACGAGTATAAGCCGTCTGGAACATAGCTTTGTAGAAATCACTAAACTCGTTTTTGACAAAAACAGGTATTTGAGCATCTGAAGGAACATTTACCATCCGGTAGTTAGTAATCTCAGCCTGGCCTTTGGGTGATAAAACATAGACAATCAAATCTTGCTCCGTTGTCGCATTCATCATCCCCAAACGAATAGGCAACATGAATTTAGGTGATTCGTAGGCCATCTGAAGGGGTCGCAAGAATTGATAACCAGTTTTTTCAAACACTTGGAGATTGACTTTCGCCACAAAGAATTTCATATTCTGCCGAATATAGGGTCGCAGCAGCTGATTGGCTCCTCGTGGCAGCTGGTAACCGTTGCGTTTGAGCCAGGTTTCTAACCCGTTAGATTCTTTGGCACTGAGGATAAGGATGTCATATTCTCCTACTGAGAATTTGGCTTCTACGGTAACACCCAAGGCACTCTCACTTTCATCCGCAGGACCCCTTGTGCCACCGCCTGACATTCTTGCTGGTGCAGCCATCATAGGCGGTAAGGGAGGCGCACAGGGGTCTGCGTCAAAGTACTCCACCAGTCGAGGTGCACTAAACCCATCAAGTCGTTCCAAAATTTTGGGGTCACCTACATTTACTTGATCTTGTTGGATTACCACTGGAACCGGCACAACGATCGCAAAATCTTTCACATCTCCTTGAAAATCATTGGCCATGGTCAGAACTGTGCGATCACCATTCCGAGCCATAATAACTTGAGATGCTTGGTTGTAAAGCTTGGTGTCAGCTTTGGCGACATAGAAACCACAAAATCCCCATGCTTGTTGAGGCCAACTAACACTAATCACAAAAATGAGCAAAATAGCGGCTAAAACCCGAACTATTTTCATTACAACCTCCTTTAAAATAAGATGAAATCTCTGTATTTTTTCCTATTGTTGCTGTTCAAGCCAAGTGAAAAATACGAGCGGAGCTTAGAAATAGTCACGGAACCTTAATTCAGGCTTATTGGCTCTAAATCAGCCTTGTTCAGGTCTTTTTCTGGCAAACTTTCTTCAACCCGTGAGGAATTATCACTCCAAGAAAATCTAGAAGCTGGCCAGATACAATCTAAAATGATACTTAAGGGTGCAAGAACAAACAAAGCCCAAAAAACGGCTGTAGGAACGAAGAATTGATTCCGTAGAATGAATGTCAGGATAGCAATGCACCCAGCCCAAGTTATTCGGCTAATTCTCGCATTAGGAATTGAGCGAGGGTCGGTAATCATAAACAAGGCAAACAGCAACAAAGAGCCACTCATTAAGCGGTGGCAGAATACATCCCATGTCCATCCCAGCCAAAGATTCCGAATGGCTTCTAACAAAGCGTAGACACCCAAAAATGCTGCCGTGGTATCCCAGCGGCCCACCCGTTTCAAAACTAAGCCACCCGTGCCTGCAAATAGCAGCGCGTACCATCCCTCTTCCCCCCATTGTCCGGGCGAGACCCAAGCATCATCCGTCAAGATTAGAGCAGCAATAATACCGAAGTTTGCCGGGTTAAAAAAATGTTTGCGCTCAATTTGAAACAGAAATTTACTTAAGATAGCTAGGGAACCTGCCACAATCATTGTGGTATAGTGGTCAGCCCGCAGCAACAGACTCAAGCTCAAAGCTGTAATCAGGGCACTCTTGAGTGAAGTTAGTTGGGGGAAACTGGCCAAACCCGCATCATTTTTTTCAGAGTTATTCTGTTGTTGACTTAGTAAATTCAGAAGTTTCCCTGGAGGATTTGTCCACAGGGATACGGCTAACCACTGTGTTAGAAGGCAGGTGAGCATTACCACTAAAATCAAGTCAGGTCGTAACGTCCAGTCCCTTGTTCCAATTCCCAAGATTAGAAAGAGTAAAAGAAACAAAATTTGATAGTTTCTAGGGTCTTTTTTCAGCATCGCCTCCTCAACCCGCATTAATTTCATCTTGGCCCTCGTTTCAAAGAATACCTAAGTGTTAAATAACTTCATAAAAAGTCAGTTCGATTGATACAATTTATACCAATTCACTACGCCTAAGATGGCATTTGGCTAAAAAATGATACAAGTATTCTTTCCCCTAAGCAATTATTCTTAAAAAGCTGGAGCAGAACTGACGCAGCCCTGATAAGGAAGCCACTACACCCCCCACTATTTCTCGCCGTGTTTGGTGAGAAATTGGCGTAAGCCTTATTTAAGATTTATCAGCCTTTTCGGGGTAAATTATGCAAAATATCTAATTGTTGCTAATATGGCTGTCTTCAGCTCTTAAAACTTCGTTGTTACACATTCTGTAACCAGTTTCCCTTGAGCGAGGAGGGAAAAAGAGGAGGGGGACGGGGGGATGGTTTGTTGAATATTGTTATGACGTGAGTAAGCTATTCCACATCTAACTTGCTCCCGTTGGGACGGGCAATGCGTCCCATCCCACAAGATTTTGGTCAACAACGCTAGTGCTTGCCTAGATGTGGAGCAGCTTAGAGATTCTCCCACTCTCCCACGTCTCTTCTCAGTGACTCGTAGATCTAATGATTAGCCAGAATATGACGAATTTGAGCATCAAGAGCGTCTGGCTGCTCTACCATTGCCAGGTGTCCGCAATTAGGAATTTCAACCACATTCTCGTCACAGCCTTGAAATAAGTTGTGAAAGCTGGCGAGGTGGCGCACATATTTGGGTTCTATCACTCGATCTTGGGTTCCAGCAATAAAATAAGCCGGTTGTTCAAGCTGTGACACTACTTGAGGTAAACGGTGAACCTCAGCTTCTGTTGTGGAATCTAGTAAGGTTCGTAATGCGGCGTCAGGGTGAGCCATTACGAAATCAATGAGCCGTTGGCGTCCCCACCGCCGTGCAATGGGACGTGCCACCTGCGATCGCGCAAACAGCAGGTCAATCAAAGGGATATAGTATAACCAACGGGGGCGTCGCTCTACCAACCGTTGACCGAACGAGCGAAAACGTTCAAACTCTTCTTTGAGATAAATGCCACCCCCAGCATTAACACAAACCACGCCACATACCCGTTCAGGTAGCACAGACGCCCCCCACAAGGCAATGCTACCACCCAACGAGTGACCAATCAGCCAAGCTTGCTCAATACCCAACTTTTCCAGAAGAATACCCAAATCTTTGGCATAGGCGGCTAAGGTGTAGCTGGGAGAAGATAAAATGACCGCGTCAGATGTGGGTAATTTCCCGTTGAGGCGCGTTGGTTTTCCTTGCACTTGATTGGTTTGAGGCTGGGAATCTCCAAATCCTCGCAGATCATAGGCTAAGCACTGATAATCCGGCGCCAACTTTTTGATTAAAGGTTGCCAGTAGTTACGGCTTAGAAGCCAGCCGTGAATGAAAACAAGGACAGGAGAGGGTGATGCAGGGGGAGGCGTGAGTTCGTAGGCGTGAGGCGCTCCCAAAATGTCAATTAGTGCCATATCCTCATCCTAGCGAAGAATGGGCACTAGAAAATGGTTGACTGGCTGGTTAAGGCTGGGCATAGGGCATGAAGTGGTGTTCTCAAGGCGGCATGAAATACGGAAAAGCTGAGACTCCTACCAAGCCGCACTAACCATTAGTCAACACCAGAATTGCCTCGCGCTGAGTCGTTACAACGTCTGAACAATAGCTGAATCAAAAAAACTGGAGGAAGGGATAGCGGCTAATATCTCATGCCCAAACTCCAGCCTGGTAACCCAGAGTGAGAGACTCTACTTTATGAGTTCCATGAAAAGACAATAATTTTATCAATAGTTTTAGTAGAGCGGAGTCTATATTTGCAAAGGTTTACACTGTTATGTATTTTTATTCATCTTACTTAAGTTTAGTATATGTTTATAATATTTCTCAAAATCCGAGTAAGAGCAACACATAAAAACCCAACGCGCGTGTTTCTCCTACTCAGGGACAAACTCACTAGAAAATAACAGGTATTTGATTATGAGCGATAGCACGGCTACCCAAGTAAATGCAACGCCCCAGCTCACTTTACAAGAGACTCCCGAGGAAGAAACCGTTATGGCGGCCTCATCTGGTTTACCAGGAAATCGCCCAATTGCCTCAAGCGACCTTAAGCTGAGTGAAGTAATTTCCATTATGGGGAACCGTCCGGTTGATACAGGTAATCTTCAAGTTCTTGGAACGATTTCTGCGATGGGAGAACGTCCCATTGTCGCCAGTACGGTGCAAGTCTGGGATACAATTTCTGTATCCGGGTTGCGTCCCATTGCTGCCAGTACGCTTAAAGTTAGTGAAACTGAAATGATCATGGGGAACCGTCCAATCGCCTCAAATTATATGGATGGTGACGAAGACTTGATGGGTTATCTTGATTAAACTCCTCTAAGTTTAATCAATACGCATAGCGTGACTGTTTCCACTCCTACTTGAGAGATTAAAACGACTTAGTTTTGACCATCAGTAAGTTAAAACAGGACAGGTGGAGTTCCAGTCACGCTTAATTATTGGAGGCTTTAATTTTTCTCTATACTTTTTCCGTACATTCCTGCTCTTATAATTTCCCTACTTATTCTGCACGTTATTTGTAGTGAGCTGAGAGGAAAATAATATTAAAATTGATGAGAAGATGTAACCCTGACCCGATAGACAGATAATCAACCTTACTTGGTCTTTCCCCTCTCTGAATAAGCCTGTAGCCAATACAATATTACTTGGCAACCCTCTTAAGACAGGTTTTTGCTTAGCTAAAACTACGCTTTAGATATAACAACGATAACGCTTTAATACACCTCTCGATGGACGAAGTTGTAAAAATTTTTAGATAAATTAGATACAAATAGAAGAAAGTTGTGAAGCCGATTTTCAACTCTTTTCCTACATCAACCTATTCAAAACAGGAGAATAAATCATGGCTTTAGAAGATAGAGCAAAAGCTACGGCTAAAAATCTTGAAGGTAAAGCTCAAGAAGCACTTGGTAATGTCACTGGCGACCCTAAAGACGAGGCACAAGGGCAAGCCAAGCAAGTTGATGCTAAAGCACAACATACGAAAGAGGACATCAAAGATAAAGTAAAAGACGCCATTGACTAGTACTAGTAACAGTGTTGGCTAGTGTTTGAGGGTCTAGATAACGTGAAGGTTATCTAGACCTTCTAGTTTCTTCGGTACTTGGCAAATTGACCCCAACAACACCCATAGAGCAATTCTCAATAAAGCGTAAAATCCTCTCCTCTCTTTCCTCCCTGTTCTCTGTACCTGGAGTGGTTTGTTAGTTCTCACACATCAAATAGAACAGCTATACATCAGCCTGCTATTCACATGTAAAGAAGTACTGCCTCAAAGACACCCTGCTTTCTGTCGTAAGAGACAATAAAGGGTGAGTTTTACACATCCGGGGAAAAATGAAACGAATTTGGAACCAATGTGTTAAAGAGTTAGTGCAATTTAAACGCGATCGCCTCACTTGAATCTAGAAGCCGAGAATTCTGTCCCCGTCAGCCAAGAGTAGGCAACGAGAGAAGCGTGACAGCTTAGTTTATAGCAGGTTTCAAATGGATGCTTTGGCAGGAGTTTCTTGAGTCAACGGTAGCATCACTGTAAACGTCGTGCCCTCGCCAACAATGCTGTTAACAGCCATCTTGCCCCCGTGTAAGTCCACGCATTGTTTGACGATTGCTAACCCTAGTCCAGTCCCTTGAATCGCACCCACGTTAGAGGCGCGGTAGAAGGATTCAAACAAGCGGGGAATATGCTCTGGGGGAATCCCAATCCCTTGGTCTTGGATGCGGAAAACGACTTGGTTTGGGTGACAAATTAAGTCAAACTGGACAGTGCTGCCTTTGGGTGAATACTTCATCGCGTTGGTCAGAAGATTACTCAGGATGTAGCGCGCTAGCTTCTCATCCAGACCTAGCCGTTCAGCGCCACACTCACCGGATGGGGTGAAGACAAACGAGTGTTCATTCGAGTCAGCCACTTGTAGATCGGCAATCAAAGAGTGGCACAGTTGCACTAAATCCACCTGTGTTGGAGCAAATTGCAACTTACCCGCTTCAGCCTCAGAAAGGATGAGTACATCTTGTACCATTCTGGTCATCTGCTCAACACCGCTACAGATACGATCAAGATGAACTTGCTGCCTTTCAGATGAGAGTTTTTCAGAGCGATGCCTCAACAGATCAACAGAAGACTGAATTGTGGTTAGGGGAGTACGCAAATCGTGAGAAGTCATCGCGATAAAGCGAGACTTGGCTTCACTCAGTTCTCGTTCCCGTTGCAGAATCTTTAGTGTCTCTTCCTCTGCCAGCTTGCGTTCGGTCGTATCCACGACAGTGCCAAAAAGTTGGACGACTTGCCCAGCACTGTTGAAAACCGCTTCTCCCCTTGTCTCAATGTGGCGGATTTCCCCAGAGGGTCGCTTGATGCGAAAGACGATTTCGTAGGATGTCCCCTCTGTAAGCGCACGACCGACAGTTTGCTGAAACATGGGTTGGTCATCGGGATGAATCAGCTCGATGAGTTGGGCGTATGTTGGTTCAGGTTGGCTGGAGTCAAGGCCAAAAATCCGAAACTTTTCCTTTGACCAACTTAGCTTCTGCTCCCCTACATTAAATTCCCAACTCCCGACATGAGCAATTCTTTGAGCTACCAACAAGTTAGCTTCACTCTTACGGAGTTTTTCTTCTGCCATCTTGCGCTCGGTAATATCCATCGTTACACCACTCAAGCGGCGTGGTTGACCCATTTCATCAAATAAAAAGTCTCCCTTCTTTGCCACCCACCGAACCGTACCATCGGGAAGAAGAAGGCGATATTCAAGGCTACAGGGTATCTTTTCCTCTAGGCTACGAGTACATGCCTGCATCACCATTTCGCGATCGTCAGGATGAATGCGGTCAATGAAACCTTCATACGTTCCGGGGAAGGTGCCTTTGGCATAACTAAAAATTGCTTCGGTACGCTCCGACCAAGTAATAACGTTAGTGTCTAGGTTCCAATCCCAAGTTCCCATCTCAGATGCATTAAGAGCTAGTCGTAGCTGCAACTCACTCTCGCTTAATGCCACCTCAGCTTGCTTGCGAACTGTAATATCGGTTAAAAATCCATCCCAGAGAATACCTTCGGTGGGACATCGTTCTGGATTAGCCTTGACTAATAGCCACTTCACCTGTCCAGATGATAGGATGAACCGCCCCTCCCAGTGCATCAGCTCAAGCGTAGCACCAGAGCAAACCAGTGATTCATCAAACGAGGCACGGTCTTCTGGGTGAATCCGATCCAAAAACAGTGCTGCATTTTCCCGAATCGCCTGTGGCTCCAGGTTACAGATATCGCAGCAGCCTTGACTCGCGTAGGCAAAAGAAATTGAACCGTCAGGAAGTCGAAGAAGCTGATAAAGCATGACTGGCACGTTAGCGGTGAGGCGCTCTAAAAGAGCCACGCGCTCTTGCATCTCTTGCATCTTTTCTTGCAAAGAGTCCGATTTCACCGTGTTGCTCCAGTCAAGGACTTTTGCGGAATTTGTGTGGCTTGTTTCATTCAACATCACTGACAGCGGATATCGATTACTAACCTGTGCTGCTTAATATAACAGAACCCATTAAATTTTCCCAAAAGAGAATGTTGTTGAAAAAACTCCGCTAGGTTGGTTTCACTATAATGGTGTTAGATGTTTTGTTGTCCTAAAAATTTAGGAGTTTCCCCTACAGACAAGCTAGCTAAGCAGCAAGCTTGACCTAAGGTGGAAATATTTTGGGTGTATAGCTACTTGGTAAACATAACTACCTCAATCTAATACACCTCTACCATGAATGATTTGAAAGCTCTTAAAAAATTTCACGAGGCAGTGAAAACTGGCAAAACAGTCATTGATTTTGGATTTAGCTCGTCAGTTTCAAAAGGAGATGTTAATAGATTTTCCAGTCGCTACAGAGTGGCAAAATCATTCCAAGGAGTTATTCTAGAAGGTTTTAGTAAAAAGACAATAAACGGCTATAATTCACTCTTTAAGCTTTTTTTAGCTTGGTCTACCTTTGAGCAATTTTTGGAGCTCGTTGGGCTTGAACAAAAACACACTAAGCAACTTTTTGATAGTTACGATGCTACAGCTTTATGCCATGAAATCAAGAAGCATGATAAGGGAAAAACGTTTTACTCGTTTATTCTTTCCCAAGTGAACAATACTCACAAAGCTGAAATTGAGAAGCTTTTTGGTGACCAAGAGTTAAATAGCTCTTATTTAGCTTCAGCGGTGCGACATATTTTTGCTCACGGTAAACTGTCACCCCATGCCAATCATTCACAACCGAAGAACACGAGCAAGATTTGTGATGCTATTTCAGAGTTCCTACTCAATATCGTAGATTTGGAGTTTTCAAAACGGATCAATCAAATTGATCAGGAACTCACTTCTCCATCAAGATCAGCCGCAGTGGGTCTAAACGAATGTACCAGGGAAAAGGTCGGTCTTTAAGCGTTTGCCATTTCTCTTTAAACACTTCCGCTTGCAAATGGTAATCTTGAACACTGGCAGGGGAAGAATGCAACTTGAGATACAGCGTCATCCGGTGCGGTGTTTCAATGGTTGTTGCCAGCCAGCAGGGGAAAGTATTCTCCTGGTTGGGTTCGCTGGTGAAGGTTAACTGATGAGCACGAATTCCCACGTAGGACAGTGTGCCTGGAATCGGTTCGAGTACCCGCAATCGAGTACCCCAGTCGCAGGCTTCTACCTCTTGAGATGCTCGATTCACAGCGCGGGAGAAGTTCTTACACCCGGTTAATTGAGCAATATTGAAAGTGCCAGGGTGTTCAAAAATGTTGTGTTTAGGGCCGTATGCGATCGCCTTCCCCCTCTCCATGACCAATAGATTCTGACAAACTCGATAAGCCTCTTCCAGATTATGCGTGACAAATAACGTCACACCTTGATAACAAGCTAGCGTCGCAATCAGTTGTTGTTCCAGTTGACTGCGTAGGTGAGTATCCAGTGCCGAAAACGGTTCATCTAGTAACAACGCTTCCGGTTGGCTGGCTAACGCTCTCGCTAACGCCACCCGCTGTTGCTGACCTCCAGAGAGTTGATGCGGATAGCGGTCTACGAGTCCCTGTAACTGCATGGCTATCAGTTGGGTTTCGACCTGCTGCTTGAGGGCTGAAGCGGATGTGCCTTTTGGTAAGCCAAAGGCAATGTTTTGAGCAACACTTAGATGAGGGAACAGGGCGTAGTTCTGAACTAAAAAACCAATACGGCGATCGCGAGGTGGAAGATTAATCCCCCGTTCCGAGTCGAACAGCACCCGCCCATTTAAAACGATGCGGCCTTTGGTCGGTGTTTCTATCCCTGCAATGCAACGAAGAATCATGCTTTTGCCAGCACCAGAAGCACCAAGCAATCCCAGAGGATGTTCATGGCTGCTGAATGATGCTTCTAACAAAAAGCCAGGGAGTTGCTTTTGGATATCAACAAACAGTCCAGAGTTGGTGATGGGGAATTGGGAATTGGGAATTCCCTCTATTTCCGCTTTTTTCCATTTCCGCTTTTTCCCATTTTTTCGTCTTTTTCCCTTAACTTCTTGCCAAAAATTGACAGCCGTAACGCCCGATAAAGAAATAACCAAAGTCACTAGTACCCACATCCAAGCTTCGTTCATCGCACCAGCTTCAACGGCTACATAGATAGCCATGGGAATCGTTTGAGTTTGTCCCGGAATGTTCCCAGCTATCATCAACGTGGCTCCGAATTCCCCCAATGCACGGGCAAAAGCCAGAGTTGTTCCTGCGACAATCCCAGGAAAAGCTAGGGGCAACGTAATTCGCCAAAAAATTGTCCATTCAGAAGCACCGAGGGTTCTGGCAACACGGAGGAGATTCGCATCAAGCTGTTCAAAGGCTCCCAGCGATGTTCTATACATCAAGGGGAATGCAACAACCGTAGCGGCGACGACTGCACCGTACCAAGTGAAAACGATGCTGAAGTTAAAGGGCAATAGCAGTTTGCCGATAGGGCCATTTTTACCCAAGAGTAGCAGTAATAGAAAGCCCACGACGGTTGGGGGTAATACCAAAGGGGAAACAAAAATTCCTTCAATTAATGATTTCCATTTTCCTCGATATCCCAACATCCAGTAGGCCGAGAGAATGCCGATGAAAAAAGTAATAATGGTGGCCAAGAAAGCCGTTTTAAGAGATATCCATAATGGAGATAAATCAGGTAACATAAATCATAAAATTCATTGATTTAAAAATTTAATTTGTAGTTTAATCAATTTAAAAAAATGTATTCCTAGCTCGTTTCATTCTACACAAAAAGACTAAAAGTGTGCTATTATCGAGCTAGACTAAATCCGTATTTTTGAAATACCGATTTTGCTGAATCACTGGATAAAAACTGAACATACTCTCTGGCAACAGAAGCATTCTTACTACTTTTAAGCATTGCTACTGGATAGATAATCGGGGAATGTAAGTTTTCTGGTGCTGTTGCCACCTGTTGTACCTGCTGTGATACTGCTGCATCTGTGGCATAGACTATACCGACATCCGCGTTTCCACTTTCTACGAATGTTAGGACTTGACGGACATTATTACCTAGCACTAACTTCGGTCTAACTCGCTCCCAAACTTTAAGATTTTTGAGGATTTCCTCCGCATATTGTCCTGCGGGCACACTTCTGGGTTCTCCCATTGCGATTTGCTTCACTTTAGAATCTGTCAATTGGCGAAAGCTAGTGATACCGGAAGAATTTTTGGGCACAACTAAGACAAGACGGTTCTTAAGCAAGTTGCGACGAGTATCTGTAAGGATAAGACCTTTTTTATGCAAAGCACCCATTTGCTTTTGGGCGGCAGAAAAAAAGATATCGGCTGGTGCACCGTTTTCAATCTGTTGCTGCAAGGCACCCGAAGCACCGAAGTTATAAGTGATATTAACGTTCGGCTTTGTTTGTTGGTAATTCCTTTTGATCTCTTCCAGGGAATCTTTCAAACTGATGGCAGCCGATACAAGCAAATTGGTTCTTGCTTGCATCACCGCAGGAGATGGAGTAAACCAGTGCAACCCTGCTGCCAATACGAACGCGGCAATGAGTCCGCCCATAAAGGCAAAAATTCGGATTTTTTTCATAGCAAAGATAGCTGGGTATCCCGCTTCTTTTAAGGATGTGTCAGAAAGTAAATTGGGGATTACTGCTTTTTAGTGAATAATTTTGACTGAGTTCTGTTGCTAGGATTGTATCAGTTGATGCGCTTTTTACCAAAAAAGTTGGTATAGTTCGATGCCTAGAAAACAGCAAGGGTGGATTACGTTTCAATCTTCACAGGAGGAGCAGAAAATTCTAGAGCAGTATTGCCAGCAGTCTCAGCGCACCAAGACGGAGATTCTGCGGGAATTGGTGCGCAGTCTCAATCAGCCGTCGTCGCCATCACAGCCGCCACCCACAAAACCGCGAATAACAAAGGATTCTGGCGCTTCTGAAATGGAACCCTCTCAACCTCAGCCAACTTTTAAACCAATGAGACTTAGCGCCCGCAACATTCTGAGAGGTACAGTGAAACGAGTGGTAATGGGAGCCGTTAACACGGAGGTTACTCTGGAGATTGCTCCGGGAGTTGAACTCATCTCGATTATCACAAAAGCGTCAGCGGAAGAAATGGGTTT
>DATNPV010000141.1:0-119260 GCA_036703055.1 Waterburya sp. | reverse complement strand
GTATCAAGAAACTCTAAAAGTTGATATTTCAATCCCTCAACCTCTTGCTCTATCGATGCCGGAGTTTCCCCCTCAAAAAAGGTGCGCTGACAACTTACAACATACAAAAAGTCATCCACAGTAAAGGCAAGAAGTCCCCGAAGCGCATCTAACCTGACAGCAGGTTCATGATTGGTTTGCTTAGAAAGGGTCGAACCTTGTGGCATATCAACCACCACGCAGTAAGCCCCATCCATCGTATCTTCTAAATATTCCGTGTGTTCTACCTTGGATTGAGGTAAATTGGCAATAATTGCTTGTGCTACATAGTTGTCTACGAGAACCGTGCGGAGATATTCTTCCCGTCCTACCGACTTTAATTCCTCTGCCGCTTCAGCAGAGAACGGATAATAATCGATTCTCAGCAATCGACCAAAATCATCAGAGAACCCGACTGTACCCTCTTGCTCACTAACTCTACCGCCTTTTCTTGGGTCAACCGGAACTGGGACGCTAAAATTGCCCGCTGGTGATTCATACACCTCTAGCTCTTGGCTTGATGCTTCCCGGTCGTACTGCTCCTGTAAAATTTTTGCATACTGGGCAGCTGAGACATAGTCATCGTCCGAGTCTTCATCCTCTTCCTCTTCGGCGGCTTCATTAAAGGTGGTAACAACTTCATCTATGATGGCTTGAGCCTCTTCATCCGCAAGTTCTAAGGCTTGCTGCAACTCCTTGAGAAAACCCCCTTGCTCAGGCGGAATCACACCAGACTCATCGATCAGCATCATCACCCCAGCCGCAAATGCATCTGGTAGTAACTCATCCGATAAAGAATCATAGGCTGCATTAAACAGTGCACCGAGCCCCTCCTCCTCAGCGATGTAGAAGAGTTTATCCACCATCTCGGCGAGTTCATCGTCTGAGTAGTCATCGTAAAGTTCGGTTTCCCACAGCAAGTCGATTAGATAGTCTGTATCTATCTCAGTCTCTTGAGAATCCCAAAGCGTGGTGATAACCGCGATCGCCGCCACACCTTCCTCTTGATTCAGGCTTTCTGTAGATTTATCTTCTGAATTAAATATATTGTCATATTTACCCATTGTGATTTTTCCTAAATCTAATGATTGGTTTATTAAGTGAGGCATCATGAGCTGTCGGTTACAACTCTCGGAATGAATAGCCTTTTTCCCTGAATCCTGTACGGGCTTTCTTGCCGTTTGTCCCTACGACTCCTTACTCCTCTTTTCGAGATAGGTCGATAAAATTAAACCTCGGTATGTTCGCAGAATCGGAGAGGATTATATTTTCTTTACAAATAGCCCTTCCTAATTGTTGATTTATGGGCTCTGTAACTTGATAAGCTGCCCTTACTTTAATTGGCAAGATGCGATCGCCAATTAGAGAAGCTTCAAGAATGATAATCAGTATCTAAACGAATTCTAAACTGAGCTGATGCCCTCAATTGTGTTGTGCCTACCTTTATGATCTACTACCTGATTGAGTCTTAACCGAGGATTGTTAACGACAATTAGCATTTATTCTCAAGCCCCCACCTAGTTGTAGCCTCGGCAGGAGTATAGGAACCACCTTATTGAAACAACGCCAGAAAAAGCTTAATGCACTAACTCAATCGCACGTTTCAATGAACAGGGAAGAGAGAATTGGCAATATCCAGCTATAGCTTAGTAGTACCATGACCACTCAGCGAGTGACGATTGAGCTGCCGGAACCTGTCTTCCGCCAATTGGCTCGCATCGCCGAAGCAACGCAACAGTCTGTCGAGGTGTTGGCTGCTCAAAGTGTGGTTAGCAATCTGCCACCCTCTGTGGAAAATGCTTCACTAGAGATGCAGCCGGAATTGTTGAAGATGCAAACCCTTAGTATTGAGGAGTTGCTAGCGATCGCCAATGCCAAGGTGAAACCGAGTCAGCACGAGCGTCATGTTAAGCTATTGGAGAAGAATAAAGAACATTCGCTGACTTTAGAGGAACGGCAGGAACTGACGGACTTACGGTTAGCTGCAGATCGTTTGATGCTGCGTAAAGCTTATGCTTGGTCTGTTCTACGCTGGCGAGGACATCGGATACCTCCGTCGAAGGAGTTACCTGCCGCGCTGTGACCATTTCAGAAAAACTACGTCACTTAGCTTGAACCTCTGCATCCAGTTCATGGGAATCAGCTTCAATTCCCTTGTCAAATTTTTGCTCAATTTTATCTCCTTTGAAAATCACCCCCGCCCAGGATTAACCCAGGCGGGGGCATCTCATTACATCACACCCTGCTTAATGCACTAACTCGATCGCACGTTTCGTTAACGCTTCAGCGGTTATCCCATTAAATGCCATCAACTCTCCAGCACTGGCTGTAGTTTCTCCTCGCTTCCAAGCGAACGTATCCCGCCTGCTGTTACTCCGCAACATGATCGGTTCCAGCATCGAAGACGCACCCCCCGTCACGCCAATCAGCGCATCACCATCAAACAATGCTGCAAACCCAGCATCATCCAAGAAACCGCCATCGGGTTCGGAACAGGTATCCCAAGCTGTATCGTGAGGACGGTACAGTCGTCGAGGGTTAATCACTGAAACAATTCGCACGCCAAGCCCTTCTGTTTCCAGGTAGGCAGCGGCTTCAAAGACAGGAATCAACGTCATATCACCAATCACGGCAAACACAATCGTCTTATCCCCTGGAACATCTTGCAGCAATACCGCACCATTGCGTAAGCCTTCGCGAGTTTGTGCAAATGTGGTACGAATCGGTAAGGGTGATTTGCTAGCGGTAATCACAATCCCCTTATTCTTCGTCGTCAGCGCCCACTCATAACAGGCTTGGATGCTATTGGCATCGGGGGGGAACAGGGGGAAGACATTGCCATTGCGCATCATGGCAGCAAAATACGCCTCAATTTCCGGACGCTGGTGAGTCCAACCGTTGCGCCCTTGCTCTAATGCCCCAGCCGTGTATAGGGTAATGGTAGAGGGAGTGGAACGGCGCAATTCTGCCATCGCTTGCGTTACGGTTTGCCAAATCGGTAAACCGTTGATAGCGAAGGATTCGTAGGAACACCACAAGGTACGCGCCCCCATCAAAGATAAACCCGCCGCTAACCCCGCACAAGCATCCTCACTCAGCGGTTCGTAAACTTGACCATTGGGTGCTTGGTTGTAGAGATTGTCTGGTGTGGGGTGGATAATTTTGAGGGCTTGGTTAATGTTGGCAATGCCAGAGGCTTCGTTACCATCGGCGTTGGTGACGAGGAAATTGCGATCGCACTCTCCCACCTTGGCAACCAACTGCCCCATTGCCGTTGTCGAAACTTTTGGATCGCCCCCTACTGAATACTCTTGCAAAGGCAATTCCCCCAACTCTGGCAATGGTAACTCAAATTCAGTCACCGCCGTTTGACGCGCAGGGCCACCGCCTGCCCGTTCACAATTCATTCGCACCAACTCCCAGGCTTCCAAAGGCAGCGATCGCGCCTTCAATGCTTCCATAATATGAGGACTATTCAGCGTGTCTTTGGGATAGAGGTTGTGAGACTTTGCCCCCCTTGCGTGTACCCCAGCCCCTTTGAGTTGTTTGATGATAAATACCGTCAGCTTACCACTCAGCGCTGACTTGGCGGCCTTATCCATACTGCTGAGTACAGCTTGGGTGAATTCCAGCCGCTTCTCTAGGGAGAAGGCTGTGCTATCCACATAATCCCCTGGCTGATTTTGGTCGTCAAACTCCTTAGCATCAACTAAGACAATTTCTGAAAAGCCATTACCACGCCAATAGTCCACCATCTCTGCGTTGGATTTGGTGGATACCATGCTGTGATGTTCCTGGCTGTAGCCGTTCCATACCAGCACGGGTAAGAAGTTCGTCACATCGGGATAAGCGGTGTGGAAATGCGCCATACTGCTCATCGGGTAAGGTTCGCCCATCCCACCATCACCGAGGGTGAAGGGGAAAAGCTTGTCGCGATGGAGGAGTGCCGCTGCCATGGCAAAGTGTTGCCCTTGTCCCAATGGGCCAGCCGGTGCAAGAATGCCGGGAATGTAGCCGGATAAGTGACCTAAAAGCCCGTGTTTCTCCCGGAAGCGATCGCGCAATTGCTGCACGGTATAAATGCCCATGTCCTCTAACGAGCGATCGAGGAACATGGCACTGTAGAAACCAGGGGCGTGATGCCCGACTTCCGTGAGGATATTTTTGTGACCTAGCATCACTAGGGATGCATAGGCTTCGGCTTGACTGGCGAAGCCGCCTGGATGTCCCGACGCTTTACTACCCGTGATTTGCAACGTCAGGTAGCGCAGGGCGTCAGCCGCTAGCATCGTCTGGAACGCAGCCTTGGGGTCATCGGGGTCGGCAATGGCTTTTCGTCCTTGTGCGATCGCAGGTTCCTTGCCAAACGTCTCGAAACCCGGTATGGCTTCACCAAAATATTGAATCCCCTCGCAAAAGCTAGGGGCTTGAGTGGCAACGGTCATAATTTCAGATACCTCTTCAAATAGCTGCGTCCGGAGTAAGCGTTAGCTTCAACTAGGTAGATCGTACTATCTACCCAGGCCAGAAATAGTGCAGCCAAGGGCGTCAACTCAAAGATTCAAGGCAATGAAATATCCTATGGATTGGATAGACAATTCTGAATCGCTTTACTATTGAGGACTTTTAGCCCAGTAAAATTTGAGGTCAAGCGCTATCTTCAAATTATTAGTTCAAGGAAAATTGCAAGTTGGCCCATTGAGAGCCGTAAAGGTCTAACCTTTTCACCTTCAACCCCATGACCCACTATGAAATTACCTGATGGTCCAAAAACCCCCCGTGTTTTACAGCTAATCAAGTGGATTTCTGATCCCTTGAGCTACCTCGATACCTGTACTCAACAGTTTGGGGATGTCTTTACGTTACGGCTGACTTCCTTCGAACCTATAGTTTTTTTCAGCCATCCGCAAGCAATTCAGGAGATTTTTACCGCCGATGCTCAGCAATTTGATTCCGGTCGAACCAATGGGATTGTACGCCCGTTGGTGGGGGAACGCTCACTCTTATTACTGGATGGCACTCTCCACCAGCGACAGCGGCGTTTGCTAATGCCTCCGTTTCATGGAGAACGGATGCATTCCTACAGCCAAATCATTTGTGAAAGTGCCAAGCAGGTGGCGAGCCAGTGGACAATTGGCGAACCATTCGAGATACGGGCTGCCATGCAAGAGATTACCCTAGAGATCATCTTACATGCCGTCTTTGGTCTACGCGAGGGTGAGCGTTACCAACAACTCAAGCCTCTGTTAGGGGCAATGTTGAATATGACCGACTCCCCCCTGCGCTCCAGCCTGTTGTTCTTTAAGTTCCTCCAACGGGATTTAGGTGCTTGGAGTCCTTGGGGGCAGATGATGCGGCGTAAGCAGCAGATTTACGACCTTCTCCAAGCCGAGATTAGCGAACGCCGTGCCCAACCCGAACTCACGGGTAACGACGTTCTCAGTTTAATGATGTCGGCTCGTGATGAAAATAATCAGCCGATGACGGATGCAGAATTGCAAGATGAGTTGATGACCCTTTTGGTTGCAGGTCATGAGACGACGGCGACGGCGTTGGCATGGGCGTTCTACTGGATTCATCAGCTCCCGTTGATACACGAAAAACTGGTTGACGAACTCGATCGCTTAGGGGATAACCCAGAGCCAATGGCTATTGCCCGACTGTCCTATCTCAGCGCTGTTTGCTCGGAAACGCTGCGGATTTATCCCATTGTCCCCTTTGCTTTCCTGCGCATGACCAAGTCGCCTATGCAGATTATGGGACACCACTTTGATGCCAATACACAGCTGGCGGCTTGTATTTACTTAACTCATCATCAGGAAGACCTTTATCCTGAGCCAAGCCAGTTTAAACCCGAGCGGTTTATTGAGCGCCAATTTTCTCCCTACGAGTATTTGCCCTTTGGGGGTGGCAATCGACGCTGCATTGGCTTTGCCTTAGCCCAGTTGGAAATGAAATTAGTGCTGGCTACCATTTTGTCTCATTGTCGGCTGGCACTGGCTGATTCCAAGCCTGTCAAACCCGCCCGTCGGGGTCTGACGATCGCCCCATCTGGCGGTGTCCAAATGGTCTTGCAGGGTCAGCGTCAACGTCGAGAACACCAACCAGAAACGCTTGCTTCTGTTTAAAACTGATAAGGTATTCATTTTGACTTTTGACTTTTCTACGTTTGACTTAACTTATGAAATTGCCTGATGGTCCACAGACACCGTCTTTGTTGCAAACGCTTCAATTAATCGCTCAACCGACTCAATTTTTGGATACCTGTCGAGAACGTTATGGAGACCCCTTCACCGTACGGGTACTCGGTTTAAATTCTCCACCTGTTGTGTTTTTTGGTCATTCTCAGGCGATTCAAGAGATTTTTACCTTGCCTCCGTCGCTCTTGGACTTCCGCAAGGCGACTCATGTCTTTGAACCGTTGATGGGAAGCCAGTCCCTGATTTTGCAGGAAGGACGCAGCCACCAACGTCTGCGTCAGTTGATGATGCCGCCCTTTCATGGCGATCGCATGAAAAGTTATGGTCAGCTCATTTGTGAAATCACCCAGCAAGCCATAGCTCAGTGGAAAACGGGCTCCACCGTACTCATCCACAACGTCATGCCTGAGATTACGCTCCAGATTATTCTACGAGTTGTGTTTGGGATTGCTCCTGGTCCACGTTACCAACAACTCGAAGAAATGCTGAGTTCCCTTCTAGACGACATTACCACGCCCTTATACTCCAGCCTATTTTTCTTCCCCCCCCTCCAACGGGATTTAGGGGCATGGAGCCCTTGGGGGCATTTTCTCCGACGCCGCCAACAGATTGACAACCTAATTTATGACGAGATTAGGGAACGTCGAGAACTAGATGATACGTCTCGTACAGATATCCTTTCAATGCTGATTTCAGCGCGGGATGAGAAGGGTGAACCGATGAGTGATGTAGAGTTACGAGATCAGTTAATCTCACTGCTGCTTTTGGGGTACGAGACGACAGCGGCTGTTTTGAGCTGGGCATTTTACTGGATTCACTCCTCCCCGTCCGTCTTGGAGAAGCTGCAAGCGGAACTGGATACTTTGGGTAAAGATGCCCAGCCAGAGGCGATCGCACAACTCCCCTATCTGAGTGCCGTTTGCCATGAAACGCTACGCGTCAATCCCATTGCCTTGATTTGTACACCGCGAAAAACCTTGGAGCCTACGCAGTTGGCAGGCTACCATTTTGATACGGGTACTATTCTGATTCCTTGTATCTATCTCGCTCATCGGCGTCCAGAAATCTTCCCTGATGCCCAGCAGTTTAAGCCAGAGCGCTTCCTCAACCAAAAATTTTCGCCCTATGAGTATCTACCTTTTGGCGGTGGCGCTCGTGGTTGTATTGGAATGGCCTTTTCACTGTTTGAAATGAAGCTAGTGCTGGCAACGACCCTGTCCCGTTACCAGCTCGCGTTAGCTCAGCCACGCCCTGTACGACCAGTACGCCGTGGCATTACTATCGTTCCATCGGCGGGTGTTCCGGTTGTGGTGAGGCGTGAGCGCCAAGCTAAACCATTGCTATCGGTTAAAGTGAGGAGTTAGAAGATAACTATGAACCATTCATGCCACCCAATCCCAACCTTGACGCTTTTTTGCTGTTATACTCTTTGTTTTGTTTTGTCCCCTAATAACGTTTCACCATCAACAGACAGTTACGGTTGTCATCGGTGTGTGTATAACTGAGCTTGTCGGCGATTTTGTTTAAAATCTCGATGCCACGCCCACCCCCGCTGTCTGGCTCTACCTTCTGAGCGTGATTCTGGAGCCACTGTTCTAAGTCGAAAGGGGGTCCCTGATCCCAGATTCGCATCTCTAAGTAGTGGGGGTATAGAGTCACTTCAATATCAATGGGGACATCAGTGGGAAGACCTTTGTGAGCATGACGAATAGCGTTAGTGAACCCTTCCGCTAGAGCTAATTGGCATTGTAACCAAACTTTTCTGGGGATAGAGGAGTGGTTGAGTTCGTCAAACCACGACAAAATCTGTTCTAGCTCGGTGAGATCACTCTTAACTTGTTTGCTAGATTTTTGAAAGTCTTTCAATTGATCAAAGCCTTTTCAATCAACGACACTAAAGCATGGTTATTAAGATGCCGATATTCCCTGTTGAAGAATCTAGTCTAGCCTGGCTAGTCTGGATTTAACCCATGCTCTACCATTGATTAACTTGTTGTGCAACCTCATATCACTTTCTCTTTAGACTACACTCAAACTGAATCTAGTAACTGCCTACCTTGTAAGTCAGTGCATCTGCAATCTCCTAAGCGTGACTTGTAGTACCTCGATGCCATGAACCAAATTCTGATTATTGATGACGACCCAGCGATCCAAATCTTGTTGAAACGGACACTGCATAGCCAAGGTTACGAGGTTTCTATTGCCAGTAACGGAGAAGACGGTCTAGAACTAGCCCGAAAGTTGCGTCCGGGGTTAGTCATTTGTGACTGGAATATGCCACGTATGACTGGACTACAGGTCTGTCGCCAGGTTAAAGCCACACCAGAACTTTCTACAACCATATTTATTCTGCTGACCGCTCGAAATTCACTGGAGGATCGGGTTGAAGGTCTGGATGCTGGTGCCGATGACTTTTTGTCCAAACCGATTGAAATGGCTGAATTGCAGGCGCGAGTGCGGTCAGGATTGAGATTACACCAAGCTAGCCGCGATTTACAGCAGGCCAACCGGGACTTGCAGCACCAGAAACATCTGTTGGAAGCGGAATTAGCCGAGGCGGCTGAATACGTAGGTTCGATCCTGCCTGACCAGATGACGGAACCACCTGTGCTGATCGATTCTCGATTCATTCCTTCTCGGCAACTAGGCGGTGATGGCTTTGATTACTACTGGCTTGATTCTGAGCATTTAGCCCTTTATCTGTTGGATGCCTCTGGACACGGGCTACGGGCTGCCCTACCCACTCTTTCAGTCTTGAATCTTCTTAGGTCACGAGCACTGCCTAAAATTAACTACTATCAACCCAGCGATGTTTTGCGAGGGTTGAACGAAATGTTCCAGATGACTCAGCGCAATGATAAGTACTTTACCATCTGGTACGGAGTTTATAACCGAGCTAAGCGTCAGCTCGTTTACTCTAGTGCAGGCCATCCACCAGCTATTTTGCTCTCTGGAACGGCAGATTCCTTTGTCAAAGTACAACGGTTGAAGACGCCCAGTTTACCCGCGGGCATGTTCCCTGATGCTGATTATGTGGATGAATGCTGTGAAATTGCCGAACCCAGCACCCTGTACATTTTCAGTGATGGGATTTATGAGATTAACCAATTAGACGGCACCATCTGGGGACTTGAATCATTTATCGAGCTTTTGACGGGCTGTAGGCATAAAATCACCTGTGACCTGGATCAGATCTTGCAGGCTATTCAAGCCGTGAACCCGAAAGATTATTTTGATGATGATTTGTCTTTATTGGAAATCCGGTTCGACTAAACGCTGCCCTTGGGCAAGGGCAATCTTGCATTAGTTGGTAGAAACAACAGCGTTTTCAAAATCTTCCCGACTGGGAAAGATTTCAAAAACGCGATCCATGCTCGTCAGTTCAAATAGCATTTTTATTTGTTCATTGACTGAGCAAATAAACAGCTTGCCCCCAGCTGCTCGAACTGTTTTCAGCGCTAAGACAAGCGCTCCTAAACCTGAGCTATCCATAAAAGTAACGTCTTGGAAATCAACTAATACAATATCGACATCTGATTCCACAAGGTTACTAATCTCTTGACGAAAATGACCAGCTTTGGTTCCGTCTAAGATACCAGAGGGTTGTACAACTTTAACAACGGGACTCATAGGCTACTGAAAACTTGCTTGGTACACGAAAATCCAGACTTTGCCAGTATAGCTGTGGCAATTGCTTTCATCCAGACTCCAGCGATCAATCTTGATTCAGAGAGTAAGGAGTAGGGGCACCTACCCAGAATTGTCCGCTATAAATAGGGCGAAGCGCCAGATAACGGAGAAATCACGGATATCGAGCAACCTTCATCCTCCCAATGGTGTATCGGCGTGTCTCCCCCACTCTGCTTCTGTCCTACCCCCTTCTGGGTCTAAGCGGCTTGTGCAATATCTTTCCCGTGATAGACTAGAAAGAATTTTCATTTCTTTACAATTGCAGGAGTTAAGTTACTCAAATGCAAGAGCTTTATTTATGCAGTCTTACGATGTTGTTATTATCGGTGCAGGTCACAATGGATTGGTCTGTGCCGCTTACCTGCTAAAAGCAGGTTATAGTGTGCTGCTTCTGGAGAGGCGTTCCGTTCCTGGTGGCGCGGCAACGACAGAGGAAGCGCTGCCGGAGGAAGCACCTGGTTTTAAGTTCAACCTCTGTGCCATTGACCACGAGTTTATTCACTTAGGTCCAGTTGTTGAAGAATTGGAACTGCAAAAATATGGGTTGGAGTACCTATTCTGTGACCCCGTCGTCTTTTGTCCTCACCCCGACGGAAAATATTTTCTAGCTCACGGCAGTGTTGAGAAAACTTGTGCAGAGATTGAGCGCTACAGTCCCCGTGATGCTAAGAAGTATGCTGAATTCACTGACTTTTGGCAACGGGTAATCGGGATGATGATTCCCATCTTTAATGCGCCACCCAAGTCTGTCGTTGATATGGCTGGCAATTACGACATCGCCAAGCTCAAAGATTTATTTTCTGTGATTGGGGGACCGGACAAAACCTTGGACTTTGTGCGGACGATGTTCAGCAGTCCTCGCGACATTCTAGAAGAGTGGTTTGATTCAGAATTTCTCAAGGCTCCCCTGGCGCGGTTAGCTTCAGAACTCGGTGCACCGCCTTCCCAAAAAACCATCTCCGTCGGCGCAATCATGATGGCAATGCGCCACAATCCCGGTATGGCACGACCACGAGGAGGCACTGGCGCACTGACCCAAGCATTGCTGAACCTGGTGACCAGTAAAGGTGGTGTTGTCTTAACCGACCAAGAGGTTGAACAAGTCTTGGTCGATGATGGTCGAGCTGTAGGAGTCCGGGTTGCCAACGGTACAGAATATCGGGCGAACCGGGGTGTCATCTCCAACATTGATGCTAAACGCCTCTTCTTACACTTAATGGACTCCAGTGACGTTGATTCTGCTGATCCAGACTTGCGTGAGCGACTGGAACGCCGGATTGTCAACAACAACGAGAGTATCCTGAAAGTTGACTTGGCAATATCGGAACCCCTACGTTTTGAGCATCATAACCATCGGGACGAGTACCTGATTGGTTCAGTCTTAATTGCGGACTCCGTTAACCAGGTCGAAGTAGCTCATAGTGACCCCACGGTTGGGAAGATTCCCGATGCAGACCCGTCCATGTATGTAGTCGTGCCGACCATGCTAGACCCGTCAATGGCTCCTGATGGAAAGCATACGGTCTGGATCGAGTTTTTTGCACCCTATAAAATTGCAGGTGCTGATGGCACGGGGTTGTATGGTACGGGTTGGACCGATGAACTCAAGAACAAAGTGGCGGACCGCCTCATTGATAAGCTGGCAGAGTATGCGCCGAATGTCAAAAATTCGATTATTGCTCGTCGTGTGGAAAGCCCAGCGGAACTGCATGAGCGTACAGGATTCCTCCGGGGAAATCATTACCACATCGACATGACGCTTGACCAAATGGTGTTCTTCCGACCCTTACCAGAGTTGGCAAACTATAAAACACCGATTGAGGGCTTATTTCTCACCGGCGCCGGTACTCACCCAGGCGGTTCAGTATCTGGGATGCCGGGACGCAACTGTGCTCGCGTGTTTCTGCACACTCAGCAGCCGATTGCCCAGACTCTGGCGGATGCTAGCAATTCCCTAAAATCAATGGCTAAGTCAGTGTTTAAGAGCTAATCCTGCAACAGCGATTAAGGCAGAGGCATCAACCGGGAATCGGCAGGCTCATTCTTGAGCACTCTGGTGAATAATCTTGAGAATAGCCTGAGCCACGTTCTTGTTCTTCCAATAACTGAGGTGGGCACTGCCACCGTTGACCAAGGCTAAAAATGACCAGCTGAGGAGTCTAGCTAGCCATTCTAGCGGGCCAGTACCGCGAGTGAGGATGTCTTGAATATCCAGATATCGTCTCTCTCCATCAACAAGTTCGGGGATAACGGTAGCTAAAGGGTAGGCAATGGGGTCACCTGGGTGAGCGAAGTTGCGCCAAGGCAGCTTTTTGTGGCGCAGTTCATAAAGGTTCTTCAAAAGCTGCTCTAGCCCATACGTGATGTCATGCGTGAAAATGCTTTTAATCTGGCCCTCTGTCAATTCTTCCCCTGGTTTTTCCTTCAATCGCTTGACGTTGATCAGGTTGGCCAGAGCAATGGGGGAGCCAAGGGTGTGAATACTGGCGAGGCGAATGCCTTGATTAGGTTGGGGGTCAACCCCGAAGAGTTGACGACGTATAGCTTGGGCACTAGCATAACCGGGAATGTCTGGGTCGTCCCAGCGACCGGCAAATAGGATGTCAAAAAAGACTACTGTTCCCCAACTATGAGTCACTAGATGTAGGCGGTCTTGTTGCGGGTTACATCCCTGCAATGCCGCCTTCGCATCATCTTTAAGCTTATCGACAACATCAGAACCGATATAGCGACTGAGATAGAGCGCAGCATCCCCAGTAAAGGGTAAGATTTGTGTTCGACGAAAGTCTTTGAACCAGAACTTATTCCAATCGGGTGAGGCACAAAACCAATTGAGCAGTTGTTGCTCTGCGTCTAGCATCAACTCGTACCAATTGAGGGGCACTGATTTGATATTGAGGGGTGATTTTGATGTTTGGTTACAATGTTCGATCAGTTCAATCAAGTCTTGGGCAAAGCTCGATTGTTTTGGATTTGGACGAGTTTTAGCATCGTCTCCATGGGTCAAGATGAACGGTTGGCGAGCGGGGCGGGTATTAACGCCGTGTATGAACAGGATATAGTCAGTAGCCATCGTTATTTTTAGAAAGAAGGATTTGATTTCGGGCAGTTTTTGCTTACATCTTTGAGTAAATCACCCTATTTTGTAGGTCGTCTTTGAATAGATAAGAATTTTTACGGGTGAAACCGAATAAGTTTCATTGACGTCGGGAAGATCACTCTTACTACTGATGAAGCCAACAAGCTACCACTGATGAACTGGGATTAGTGTTACAAGTTCTGGGGTTATGACGGATCGGATTTTGATTATTGGAGGAACGGGGCGCATTGGCAGCAGTGTGGCGCGAGATTTAGCATCGCACACCTCGGCGGAAATTACAGTGACAGGGCGTCAATTAGTCAGTGAGGCGTTAGTGAATGCCCCTGGGGGGGCGCCCGTGCAATTTCTGGCTTTGGATTTGGCAGATACGGAAGGATTGCATCAAGCGATCGCATCTCATAATCTGGTGATTCATTGTGCTGGGCCTTTTGTGTATCGAGATGTAACTGTCTTGAAAAGTTGCATTGAAGAGGGTGTCAACTATCTAGATGTGAGTGACAATCGTGCCTTTACCCGTAAAGCCTTAGCCTGCCGTGATGCTGCTGCTGCTGCTGGCGTCACCGCGATTATTAATACGGGGATTTTCCCCGGCATCTCTAACAGTATGGTGCGCCATGATGTGGAACAACTGGATCAGGCAGAACGAATTCACCTGAGCTATGTTGTGTCGGGTTCCGGCGGTGCTGGAGTTACTGTGATGCGGACGACGTTTTTGGGTTTACAAGAGCCATTTGAAGCGTGGATCGATAATCAGTGGCAATGGGTGAAACCGTATAGCGATCGCGAACCGATTTCTTTTCCCAGTCCTTATGGCAAAGCGGGAGTCTACTGGTTTGATATGCCAGAAGCTTTTACCTTAGTTGACTCCTTCCCCGTGAAAACCGTCATTACCAAGTTCGGCTCGGTTCCCGATTTTTACAATCATCTCACTTGGATTGCCGCTCACCTCTTTCCGTCATCTTGGCTGAAAAATCCAGCTGGTATTGAGTTTTTGGCTCATGTCAGTCACCGAATGACCCAGTTTAGCGATCGCTTCAGTGGTATCGGTGTTGCCATTCGTTCAGAAGTCACAGGGTACAAAAATGGCGAGCCTCTCGGTGTCTGTTCAACGCTAGTCCACGAGAATACAGCCGTAGCCGCAGGCGCGGGGACAGGTAGTATTGCTGAACTGATGCTGACAGGGCAACTTACTAAACCAGGCGTCTGGCCCGTTGAACAAGCGCTTTCGACAGAGCTATTTCAACAAACCATGCATAGTCGAGGAATCGAGATTTATACTGTACCTCGCTAAACGTGCTTCTCTGTGCAATCGTCAGCCAATTGCCTGAAACGTCTAGAATTGCCATGCCATGACGATGAAAGAAGCAGGGCTATTACCCAATAGCCCCGCGCCATATACACCAGCCGTTGCCTGTATTACAGTAGCTCTTTTAATGTAAAACAACCAGCCCTGTAATTCAAGGCTTTTAAATCTTATTAAAGATTTCATCCTAGAGGGTAAGCACTCCTAGGGGATTCAGGCAAATATCCGCGAAGTAAGACTTTCAGGCTTCTCAAGTTTCTTGCAGAATCATCCGGATAGCGGGAATTGCAGTAGTAAATTAGTAAGGAATTACAGCGTAATACGGTCACTTGCTATCCCACGGTCTCACTTCTTACACAATCCCACTCTTGTTGCCCCGTCTTTTCATAGAGAGAGAGTTCAAGGCAGCTTGGTAGCGGGTAGGGTTGAAATTTCATGTTAAATTGCTGGCTTTTCCCCATTCTTCCCGGCTTTTTGAACAGTCGATTCAAGTGTCGCACATGGTTATCTGCGTTTTATCAAGAACGACAAGCCAACTTGAAACCTCTTGCGTTTTTTTGAGCAATTGAACTAAATTACATAAACAACTCAAAAATTGTTAATCGCCACAAAAATACAAAATTAAAGCCAAAGCTTATCAATCTTAAATTAAGATCAAGCATCGATACATTTGTTAATAAAATGCATCCGGATTCTGTCGCTCCACTAAGAAAAGCTGAGTAAGCAAGAAGTGGAGATTCTCTTTTAAGTGAACTTATAAGTTCTGGTTAGAGATAATTTGAGGGATGAGAAATAAACAAATAACTAACCGAAGTTTCATCAGAATTAACCAGAAACATCTGAAGAGCGGCGCAATAGATCATAGAGATAGAGAGAATCAAGTTATAAACACCAGCAGAATTATTTATTTCCATTTAGATTAAAATAATTATCCTGCTCGACCCTCTCGAATGTGTTGCCTTTAATCGATAGATTTTTTTAAGAATTCTATCTCAGCCATTTAGAAATAGATTCTTCACAAAAACTCTACAGAAAGTGGTCATAAAATTGCGGATGTATTACAAATAAACTGCTAAAAATAGAAAGGTAATTATTTCCAGTAAATTCAATTCCAAAAGGAAAATAATATGGCATTTAATGCCTCTGAATTTATGACATAATCGACCTCAAGATGTTGTCCCAGCGATGGTTACTGTAGTGAACAAAGTTGGCAAACAACTTCAAGCGAGTAAAAAATCCGAGTAGGAACACAACAATGGCTATTAATTCTCAAAAATTGGGAAATATTCTCCAAAATTTTGTCTCGACAACCGCTGATGTTCAGGGGGCTGCAATGGTTACTCCTGATGGTTTACCGCTGGCTTCCAGCTTACCTGGTGGAATGGATGATGAACGGGTTTCAGCTATGTCTGCTGCCATGCTTTCTTTAGGTGAGCGTATTGGTATAGAACTTGTCAGAGGCGATATTGATCGCATCTATGTAGAGGGAGAAGACGGCTTTAGCATTTTGACGAGCTGTGGTGAAGATGCAGTGTTTCTTGTCCTTGCTGGAAAGGCAGCAAAGCAAGGTGTTTTGATGTTAGAAATTAAACGGGCACTGGCTGAACTCAAGCCAGCTTTGCTGTAGGCTAAAGTTTAGCGAATATCACTGCACCTCCTGCCATCCTTTGAACTGTTGAGCAGGAGGCGCTCAATCATCCCAATCTAAAAATGGTTGGTTTGCCAGAGTATCAGACTTCTACCTCAGTTCAACTGTAGTTCAGACTCTTAATCTCAAGTTAAGTTTTTACTCCTTAAAGTTCAGTTATTTGTTGCGGAGCAAAATTGAATGAAGACCTTGCGTTTAGTAGTAGCAGGAACTCCAGGAGCAGGTAAGTCTACCTTTGTCCGAACCATTAGTGACATTGAAGTTGTAGATACAGACCGAGCTGCCACTGATGAAACTTCTTTGCTAAAGCCAAAAACTACTGTGGCTTTTGATTATGGTCGATTCGTATTTGGTACTACTCTGGAAGTTCAAATTTATGGAACGCCCGGTCAATCTCGCTTTAATTTTATGTGGGATTTTTTGATTCAAAGAGCTCATACTTATACTCTACTAGTGGCAGCTAATCGGCCTAATGATTTTCACTATGCTCGTCAGATTCTTCTGTTTATGAATCAGCGAGTACAAATCCCTATGCTGATCGGTATTACTCATACTGATTGCTCTGGAGCCTGCTCTACCGATGAGATTATGGTTAGACTGGGCTTAATGAATGATAAAACTCGACCTCCGATTATAAAAGTTAATCCCAATGAGCGAAGCTCAGTAGTAGAAGCTGTGATGGCTTCAATGGCTATTTTAGTTGCTCATTATAGTGATGCTCCTCAACTTCGGAATAAAGGAGAAACTAGTCAATCTCGCAATTCTAGTAAGAATTCTTTTTCCATTCCCCTAACCAATTTTTCACGGGGTCGCTAAAAGGGTACGTAGCTGTCTTTTTTTACAAAAGGCAGTCTACTTGTTTGACTGCGATCACATCTAAAAGATGAACTGATTTAGCAATATTTTTCAAATTAGTAGATGATGGTATTAAAATAGGACTTAATGCCATCATATTCTGCATTTTATTGATATAAATCCGCACTTAATCTTAGCTAAAAAGACTATTTTAAAGAATTGATGAAAAATCCATATTATGGAGTTTAAATACAGACAATACCATAAAAAAATTGCTATTAATATAGTTAGTTAGATTAATAGGTCATTTGCCAAATTTCAAAGAGGAGTAGTTCCAAGAATATCAGGTGTTACTCACAAAATAGCTTTATTTTTAGCAAGAAAATAAAGTTTTCCTGATTATTCTGAGAGATTGGAACAACCAAGCGCTGCAAAATCTATAGACCTGTTCTCCACTCATTTAATTCGACCTCTTTGTGGAGTGAATTCCTTGGGTTCTAAAAGAACGGAAAGCTCCAAGTTGAGCAACTGAGTAATAGAGCAGTATTTCGAGTCAGAGTATTCGGAATACGAACTAACTGCAACACAAGGGTGTATTCAGCCATTCATCTCAATACTAAGTCGCCTAATCCTTTAGACGCTTAGAAATTTCCTTCGTACTCTTTACACAAATCACAGGAAGTCAATTATGCTGGCTGATCAAAATACACAGCGTCAAGAACTCGGAGATTTTAGTAGCGTTGTCTGTCTCAAGGCGATTGTCACTGGCGCAGAAGAAGCTCTCGGTGCAAAAGCTGCTGCGATCGCATTAATTGCAGCAGGTCGCCAACGCGGTAAAAAATTAGCGGAAGGTTTAGGTTTAACAAACCAAGCTGGCGCAATCTCTCTAGAGGAAGTGACCGGAAAAATCGCTCATGCTTTAGGTAAAGATGGCACTCGCTTGTGTATTGTAGACAAGATTGTCCAAGAAGGAGACGTGTACAAAGTTTACACTCGCGAAACCGTTTGCTCAGCCGGCGAAGCAGAGGGGTCTTCACGGCAGTGTACTTTTACTCTAGGAGCCATACAGGGCTTTTTAGAAGCTTTCTTAGGAAAACGCTTAAGGGGACAACACACTGAGTCAGTCTTGCGTGGTGCTAGCCATGATGTCTTGGAGTACTCAGTTTTAGGTTAAACCGACACTCCCCAAAAGCAACCTCCAAAGCTAGGCCGGACTGGCCCTGATTTTCTAGTAATCATAAGGGCCAGAAAAACGAAATTTTCCCCAATCCTCGTGTCTGAAATTGAAGCAGGAATCCAACCATGGCGATTAGTTCTGAAAAAATAGGTTACGTCCTCCAAAACTTTGTGACGACAACGTCTGATGTACAAGGAGCAGCCGTCGTCACGCCTGACGGTTTACCGATAGCTTCCAGCTTACCCGGTGCCATGGATGATGAACGGGTCTCAGCCATGTCCGCTGCCATGCTCTCCTTAGGAGAGCGTATTGGGAAAGAACTGGCCAGAGGTGATATTGACCGCATCTATGTAGAGGGTACTGACGGCTTTAGTGTTTTGACCAAATGCGGTGAAGAAGCTGTATTTCTTGTCCTGGCTGGAAAAGCAGCGAAGCAGGGGGTTTTGATGTTAGAAATCAAACGGACGCTCGCCGAGCTGAAGCTGCTTTTGCTGTAAGTTCAGTTGAGTGTTGTAAGTTTAAGCCTCCTACCAAGTTTAATGACTTGAGTAGGGGGCAATTACTCACATCTATTGAACCTTCATGAGCTAACAGTCTGATTATTACGTCCATTCGCGGCTGTATTGCGAGGTTGGTAATAGGGAATGGAGAATGGGGAATTGGTAATAGGTAGTGGCTAGTAGGCGACTAGGGCGATACATCTGTCTAGTCATGTTTTTTCCCCTAACTCTAATAAGTTATTGCACCTTTGATTGGCCTAGTGAGAGTGAGCATAAAGTATGGGACATGGAGTGCTGTTCTCTATGCAGATTCGATGTGGAACAGCTACTTAGCCAACCCCTGATTATGACTAACAATCACATATTACCTATTAACCATTACTTATGATCCATTACTAACGGACTAAGGCTTTACCTAAAATCCATCAAGAATAAAGTCTTACAAACCCTAAAAATTTTCACTTCTTATTGTTCAGTTATAGTTTTTCGGAGCCAATACAATGAAAACCATGCGCTTAGTAGTAGCAGGGTCTGTGGGAGCTGGAAAGTCTACTCTGGTGAGAACGCTCAGTGAAATTGAAGTGGTAGATACAGACCGCACGGCTACTGATCAGACCTCCCTCATTAAGTCAGAAACTACTGTTGCCTTAGACTTTGGCAGACTAGTGCTTGGTCCCAACATGGATTTGCATATATACGGCACTCCTGGTCAGGCTCGCTTTGACTTTATGTGGGATCTTTTGATTCAAAATGCTCACTGCTACATCTTATTAGTTGCAGCCCATCGACCTAATGATTTCAACTATGCTCGTGAAATTATCTCGTTTATTAATGAGCGAGTTCAAATCCCGATGATTATTGGTCTAACCCATGTGGATTGTCCAGGCGCACTGAATCCAGAAGAAATTGTCATGAATTTAGGTTACAACATTCATGATAAAAATCGGCCTCCCATTGTGAATATCAATCCGAATGAACGTACTTCTGTTCTGGAATCATTAGTAGTATTGATGGGGCTGGTGATTGCGGGAAGTAATGTGCAACTCTCTCATAGTCCTTAAATAAGAACTAATCGCGGCTTTCCCAAGCAAGAGGTTCGTCACCAGTTAGCTCAAGATTTAGGCGCAGGCAACCCTCGACTGCATCCCATGCGCTGCAAAATCCTCCTCCTGTACGTCGCCGCCCCTACCTTTTAGGTGGTGTTATCCTTACGCTTGCGATCACGCTATTTTTGCTGTTTCTCTTTGCCTGAGTCCCATCGGCAATTAATCGCTCTTTTGTCATTTCCGGGTTAGAGTCACGATTTTTGTAGGGGCGAAGCATTCTTGCCACAAACTTGGTATTAAGCCTGAAACCCTTATTCAAGAATGCTTCGTCCCATCCCTAACCCCCAAAGTAACAAAAGAGGGATAATATCGTTTCCGCTTATATTAAAAATCTTCCTCCAAAACCTCTGCGCTCTTGCGTTACCCTTTGCGTACTTGGCGTTAAAAACTTACAGCAATTTGCAACTTGATGAAACACACTACAAAGGTCGCACGTCGGTGCGCCCCTACGAAAATATGTACTTCACTGACTCGAAAACTGCTGTAACTATTCCGAGGCTAATGGAAGCGATACAACACAACTACCGCTAAAAACAATAACGCCCACCGATATCGGCAGGCGTTCATTGCTCATCAAGCTTCCACAATCCGGATGTCGTTGAGGTAGGCAATTTACCACTTGAGCAGATTAAACTGCTCCATATCCACCGTCTCACGGTTACGGTAAATCGAAAGCACGATCGCCAAACCCACGGCTGCTTCAGCTGCCGCTACAGTAATGATAAACACTGTAAAAACCTGACCTTTAATTCCTTGGGGATCGATAAAGTTGGAGAACCCCATTAAATTCAGGTTCACGGCATTCAGCATGAGTTCGATTGACATTAGCACTCGCACAGCATTACGGCTAGTGATTAAGCCATAAATGCCAATACAGAACAGGGCAGCAGCTAAAAGTAAGAAGTATTGGAGTTGAAGTTGCATGAATCTTCACTAAAAAGTATGCAGTGTGTTGGCGCCACAGACGCAGCGCAGCGAGTAAGGATGAAAAAATTGAACGAATCCCATGTTATTTTTCAATAGCACCGATGAGTGGTGTAATGAAGGAACTCAACGAGATCTAGGAGTTGGACTGGCGGCTGAAACAAGCTCGCGTGGACGTTCTGGCAAGGTGGAAGCGGTTGTCGTTCCCAGGTCGCGAGGCACCAATTCCTCTGGAACATAATCCCGACGCGCCAGAATAATGGCACCCACCATCGCCATCAACAATAGGACAGAAGCTAACTCAAAAGGCAATAAAAAGTCGCTGAAGAAATGCTCACCAATCTTCACAATGGACGAGTCACCTGCAACAGCAGCGCCAGTATAAATAGACCAAGGAGTCGCCAGCACCATAGTACTCAGAAGTACAAACAAACCAACACAAACTAGCGCCGTTGATCCATTACGAATCCATCGATTCGCCATCGGTGCAAAATCTTCTCGCTTGTTCACCAGCATGATGGCAAACAAGATCAGGACGTTAACGGCACCGACATAAATCAATAACTGTGCCGCCGCCACAAAGTCGGCATTGAGCAAAAGATATAAACCGGCAATGCTGACGAAGACGCCACCCAGTAAAAAAGCTGAGTAGACGATGTTGCTCAGCAGGACAACTCCTAATGCTGTGCCAATCATCATCACCGATAGTATGCCAAACGAAACAAGCTGAACCCCTTCGGCTAGAGTCACCGTTCCCTAATCTCCTTACAATCAAGAAAGTTTTGGTATTTCCGCCCTTGTTGCTGCCCCTGTTCTATCGATGGGGTAAGTTTACCTATCTTGCGAAGAGTCTATTCCCAAAGAGGCCAACAACCAAGGGCTACTTAACGCGCGTCTTTTTTACTTTGACTCCGTCTGCTTCACGATTTGCTCAGGACGCAGACCGGCGCGTTGAGAACCGGATGGCAAATCATGGGGGTCTAGGACACCCTTAGGCAGATAGCCCAGTTCACGTAAGGGCGTTACCATTGGGTCTTGTGTGACTTTGTACGGCAGTCGTCCCATCGCCACGTTGTCATAGTTCAGTTCATGGCGATCGTAGGTAGAAATTTCGTAATCTTCGGTTGCCGATAGACAGTTGGTCGGACAGTATTCAATACAGTTGGCGCAGAAGATACAAACGCCAAAATCAATGCTGTAGCTTTTGAGTTTTTTCTTCTTGCTAGCCTTATCAAAATCGTAGTCTACGACTGGCAAATTGATTGGACAAACCCGAACACAGACTTCGCAGGAAATACACTTATCAAACTCAAAGTGAATCCGCCCCCGATACCGCTCAGAAGGAATTAATTTTTCGTAGGGGTACTGTACTGTGACAGGACGCCGCTGCATGTGGTCAAAGGTAACAGATAGACCTTGACCAATATAGCGGGCGGCTTGAACGGTTTCTTTGGCGTAGTCGCCAACTTGTTTCAAGAACTTCAGCATGACGTATGTGTCTCTCTCTCTTCTTAAAAGCCTTTAGTCGGAAGAGGGTTGAAAGTTAGCGGGTTGAGTGTTCTAACCGTCTAACTTTCTCACCTTAAATCTTCAACTAACCGCCAAAGGCAAAAGGAAATGCTAATTTCAGTGCAGCGGTCAGGAGTAAATTGACTAATCCGACGGGAAGCAGGAACTTCCATCCTAAATTGAGTAACTGGTCAATCCGAACACGGGGAACCGTCCAGCGTAGGAGAACCGCGATAAAGACCAAGAAGTACGCCTTGAGTAGGGTCATGGTAATCCCTAACGACGCAGTGATCACCTGCAACCAAGAACTCGTCTCGCTGACACCCAACCAGTTGGCTAACTGGTTAAGGGGAATGGGAAACTCCCAGCCACCCAGGTAGAGAACTGCAACCATTAAGGCGGAAAGAACGAGGTTGACGTAGGAACCAATATAAAATAAACCAAATTTCATACCGGCGTATTCAGTTTGATACCCAGCCACCAGTTCTTCTTCTGCTTCCGGAAGGTCAAAGGGCAGTCGCTCACATTCTGCCAAAGCAGCAATCCAAAAAATGAGGAACCCTATCGGCTGGCGCCAGATGTTCCATCCCAGAATGCCGTAGCCTGATTGTTGCTCAACAATGTCAATGGTACTCAAGCTATTGGACATCATTACAATAGCGAGGACTGCCAGTGCCAGAGGAATTTCGTAACTAATCGACTGTGCTGCTGCCCTCAAGCCACCCAGCAAGGAATACTTGTTGTTGGAGGCATAGCCCGACATCAACAGACCAATCGGCTGAACGCTGGAAAGTGCAATCCACAAGAATATCCCGGTTCCCACATCGGTGATTACCAGGTTCTGTCCAAAGGGCACAATCAGGTAGGACAGAAACACAGGCAGGACTACAAGGATCGGACCGAGGGTGAAGAGCCATCGATCTGACTTAGCGGGGACTACATCTTCTTTAAAGACGAGTTTTAGACCATCTGCTACTGGCTGGAGAACACCTAGTGGTCCGGCATATTCAGGCCCAATCCGCTGTTGAGCCGCAGCAGAAATCTTCCGTTCTAGCCAGACAACCACCAGAACGCCCACAGTGGCACCGATAATCATCAGGAACATCGGTAGGGGCATCCACAAGACTTTAGCTACACCTGGCGGGATGCCGAAGTCCCTAAGCGATTGAATAAAATTTCCTTGGAGGTCAATTCCTGGATTCATGTTTGTCGATAAGTGTAATGACTGAATCGATGTGATACGGGTGGTATCGAATACATCTATCAGTTATTTTGTGAAGATTTTTTTAAGCTCCTCTTTGCCTAGTATATCGCTGGATGGTTATCCGCCCAGCAAGCCACTTAAGAATTTCTACTTATGATGATGCTTAGTTTCACTTTTCGGTTCTTATAAATTGGGCTCGCCTCTATCATCTCTATAGTTATTGCTGATGCTTATCGAACGGGACAGTTATATCCTTTACTTGTGAGACTTCTAACAGTGTCTTGCCCAAATCTTCTAAAAATAAACAGATAAATCTTGTTTCATTAGTTACAGATATGGTTAATTATGGGATTAATTCCGGCTCAATTTTAGGGTTTTTCGATTTAATTCTAGCGATCGCCTACCTAGCTATTTCTATTGCTCTCCCTTTATCCCGAGCTAGAGAGTTAGGAAATATAGCAATATTGCTATATGTCGGTCAGGGAATTATCGCCCCTGCCTCTCTGCTTCTGGTTGGGTTCATTCATATTTTCCAGGGATGGCGGCTCGACCCAATATTGCAGTTTGCTGATTTTCTTGTAAATCTTCTGCTTGTCTACTTGGGTATTAAGGATTTTGTCCTCTTGCGTCTGATTTTCTCCAGGCGCAACCCCTGAAGCTCCAGGCGCGATCGCTCCGATGCTATCAACGTTCAATCCGGAGCGCTCGCGCTGTTTTAGTCACCTGTTCCCTGCGTCTAGCGCTTTTCCATAGGAACGTAGGAAATGTCGTGGGTACCGGTGTAGATCTGGCTGGGACGGAAGATACGGTTGGCCTCTAGCTGTTCTTTCCAGTGAGCTAACCAACCGGCCACCCGTGCGATCGCAAAAATTGGAGTAAACAAGTCCGTCGGAATCTCCAGTTTCCGGTAAACCAAGCCGGAATAAAAATCGACGTTGGCGTAAATCCCTTTGTGACTTAGGTTCTCCTCTACTACCTGTTCTAGTTCAACGGCAATGTCATAGTACTTATCATGACCAAACTTCTTAAAGAGTTGTTCGGCTAAGTTTTGCAGAATCGTCGCTCGTGGGTCTTTCACCTTATACACCCGATGTCCGAACCCCATGATTTTCGCCTTACGCTGTATGCAATCCTCTACATAGGGGCGGACATTTGCCACCGAACCAATTTCTTCCAACATGGTGATCACTTCTTCATTAGCGCCCCCATGCAAAGGCCCAGCCAGAGTTCCCACTGCCGAAGCCACCACCGCATAAGGGTCGGTTAGGGTCGAGGCGGTAACCCTTGCCGAGAAGGTAGAAGCGTTCATCGTGTGTTCGGCGTGGAGCATCAAGCACACATCAAAGATGCGAGAGGCTAACGGGTCGGGTTTCTGCTCATTGAGCATGTACAAAAAGTTAGCCGCATAGTCCAATTCATCATTCGGTTGAACGGGGTCGTTGCCTTTACGCATCTGCTTGAAGGCTGCCACCATCGTTGGGATTTTCGCCAACAGGCGGACGGATGCCTCCCGAATATAAGAGGGATTATCCAGAGCACGTTTGGAATAAAAAAGACCGAGAGCCGCCGCCGAAGCTTGTAAGGCATCCATAGGATGGCCTGTTTCCGGGAAGCACTTCATCATGTCCCGAATCCGGTATTTGATGCGCCGACGGTAGCGAATTTCATTTTCAAAGGCTTCGAGTTCTTCCTTTGTCGGCAACTCACCCCAGATCAGGAGATACGAGGTTTCCAGAAAGTTACTTTTTTCTGCGAGTTCTTCGATGCGAATGCCACGATACTCCAATATTCCCTTTTGTCCATCGACATAGCTGATGCTGGATTGTGCAGCGGGAATATTTTCTAAACCTGGCCTATACTCGCAAACAATCATTTTGCTACCGTGTGTGTTTCAATCGTTCTCAGGCTAACTTAGCAGAAACTCAGGAAATAGTTACTTGGATTACAAAAATCGTTAAATCCTTATTAAAGCAACCACTTGGGTGATGTTAGCAAAAACAGTTCACCTTGACCAATAGGGGATTGACTTTTCGGGCTTTTAAGTCCTATGATACCAGCTTTTTTTAGGACGAGTTTTTCTTGAGCCTCACCCCACACCAAAATTTCCGCCCAGTTGCCTAAATCCGGCTGATGGCCAACCAACGCCAAGCGTTTGTCGTCCCCATGAGTTTGCCGCCGTTTCTCTAGCCAACGAACCCAGGCATCAATATCTCCATCAGGCGCTAGAGCGGGAAATTCTTCCACCTGGGAAGCTAGGCCAGCATCTTGAAGGATAGAAGCGGTTGCTTTGGCTCGTACCACAGGACTCGTCAAAATTAGGTCAAAATGCAGACCCCGCTCCCGAAGTCGTTTGGCTACTTTAGCTGTTTTCTCAATCCCCTGAGCTGTCAGGGGACGTGCTTCATCTTTGGCGTAGTCCTCTTTTGGAGCTGCAATGCCGTGGCGAATCAAATACAGTTTTATCATTGACAATTTTACTGGTTTAGAATGTCAGGGCTAAAACCAGGTCGAATGAGATGCCTGGTAGGATTTTCAATCCAAAATCCAAAACCCACCCGCAGGACGCACTCCGAAGACGGCAAAATCCAAAATCGCTTAGTCGGTGTTAATCACCTTGTCTTTGGGATTAACCAATCGTAGAAGCTTTTGCTTAATTTGGATATCAAACACTTCCCACTTCATCTTGGCGTACTCAGCATTATCATTGAAGCTGCCCAAAAATCCAATCGGGATTTCAAAGCCGCCTGCCATCATGCGTCCGCCGCCAAAGAAGCGTCCGTTACTGTCTTGACCAAAAGCTTCTTTGATAAATTCGTCGGGGTCGAGGGTGAGTTTGTTGGTTCTCAACGAACCGATTACGACTTCTAATTCTTGGTCTTCGTCGTGGACGATTCCGTAAACAACAGCGGTGTGGACGTTTTCTTCCGTAACCAAAAAGTCCGCCGCTTGAGGGATAGCATCTCGGTCATCGTAGCGCAGGTAACCAACACCGGCAATCGAGAAGTTATTCTGCACGAGGCGATTTTTGAGCGATCGCTCGATCACATCCATCACCCGCCGCGATCGCGCCGTTTGCAAAACCGCATTCAGCAGTTGTGGGTCATAGAATCGACTGAGATACCCAGCCGCCATAAAATCTTCTTCCTGTGCCTGCATGAGCCGATTCGTGTCTGATCGCAGACCGTGCATTAATGCGGTGGCACACTTAACATGTTCGTTAATGCTGCTGTCTAACTTGAGTAGCCCAGCTTGAAGGTACTGAGTTAAAATTGTCGCCGTTGCTCGCGTTTGAGGACGCAGATCGACAAACTCGGCTTTTAAGTCGCCCTGTGTTCTGTGATGGTCTATGACGGCGATCAGTGGGAGACTCACCTGCTTGACCAAGGGCATGAGTTGGCTGGTTGTGCCCTGATTATCAATCAGCACACATCCTTGGTACACCGATAAATCTCTCTCCTTCAACGTTTGGACAGCCCAGCGTTTCGCTGGTAGATTGGTCAGCTTAACCAACGCAATGTTTTCCTGGTGCGAGAGAGTACCTGCGTAAACAATGTCACATTGGATGTCGTACTGTTGAGCAATCAACTGGTAAGCCCAGGCACTAGAAAGAGCATCCGGATCAGGGAAATCTTGAATGACGATGAGCTGGCGCTCTTTGGTATGGCGCTCTAATGTTTGTCGGAGTTGACCCACCTTGGGGTCTGACGAAGCTTCGAGCCACCGCTTCTCACGAGGGTTTCCCAGAGTATTGTTGACCTTTCTTAGTGAATCTTGCTGCTGTGGAGACTCAACAGCTATTGAATCTGAGCTAGGTGGGGCTGCTTGGATTGAGTCATAATCATCTAGAGACGTGAGCGAGTTTGATGGCATTTTGGGTTGTAGTAAGGTAAGCAGGGTTCTTGCCGTGCCGCATCAATCGTTAGGTAAAGAGCGGTTAGCCGTTGAATTGGTAAGCCACCCACTTCTATTTTTGCAAAACAACCAGTAAGCCAAAGCCTATCTAGCGGTCGAGTTTTCCCACATTGACTGGAAACGGTAAGATGTTCAAGTTATCCTAGTAACTCTGCCCAACTACAGAGTATTAAATACCAATTACATACTTTCGCCACTCTTGATGCAGTCCACCTTTCACATGTTTAGCAACTTCAAAGTGCAAGCTGCTGTATGGCTTGCGGGGCTGATGCCGCAAGGTCATATTCGCTTCTTTAGGAGTACGGCTACCTTTTTTGACATTGCAGCGTACACAAGCGGTTACAATGTTTTCCCAGGTATCTCCTCCGTGACGAGAACGAGGAATCACATGATCTAGTGTGAGTTCATCTCCTGTATAACCACAGTATTGACAGGAATGGCCATCACGGTGGAGGATATTTCGACGGGTCAGAGGAATTTCTTTGTAGGGAACCCGAACGTAGTGCCGCAGCCGGATGACTGTAGGGAGTGGGAAATCCGAGTATACGCATTTACCGTTGTGTTCAACCTGCTCCGCTTTTCCTTTGATCAACAAAACAACCGCCCGTCGCCAGTTGGTGATGTTGAGCGGTTCGTAGGAGGCGTTCAACACCAGAACCTTGCTCATTGGTGATCGAAATTAAGAGAATGTTTTCCCAGATAGTAACACAGGTCACTCAGTGTAGGTTAGTTGCAAGTGGTAGGTTAGCAAGAGTTGAAAGTTGAAACGTTAAAACGTCCAACCTTCTAGGTGCTCTTAACGAGGACTATTTAGTCAGGGTATCAGGCGAGTTGGAGACAGGCGAACAAGAAACCGGGCTTTGCCAAAGATGCTGCGGTGTCGCGATGGGCGCTTGAGCTGTGAGGATTACAGTCCCCTTAGAGTCAATGATCCACCCTTCACCTTTCCCAGCCTTTCAACTTTTTGCCAATGAGCAGATAGGTAATCATTTCTCCCTTACCTTTGACCTGAATGGGGCTTCGCTCCTCAAACAGATACTCATTTTGTAAGCGCTCATAGGTGACCGCAGAGACTTGGATGCAACCGGGTAGACCTTGTGATTCCATCCGAGAGGCTGTGTTAACCGTATCACCCCACAAGTCATAGCTAATTTTTCTCAGTCCAATGACCCCAGCCACGACGGGGCCGCTATGAATGCCAATTCTCAACCGAAAGGATTTACCTAGCTCAGCGTTTAGTTCAACAATAGCCGTTTGCATATCTAATGCCATTTGCGCGATCGCGTGAGCATGATCTTTACGAGGTGTGGGCAAACCAGCAACCACCATGTAGGCATCGCCAATAGTTTTAATTTTCTCAATACCCAGACGCTCTGCTAGTTGGTCAAACCGGGAAAAAATCACATTCAGTAGTTCAACCAGTTCTGTGGGAGAGGTTTGAGCTGAAAACTTGGTAAAGTTAACTAAGTCAGCAAATAAAACCGTCACATCTTCAAAACTTTCGGCAATGGTTCGCCGACGCCGCTTCAACAGCTCAGCAACGGGCTGGGGTAAGATATTGAGCAGCAAAAGTTCGGCACGTTTTCGGGCTTGACGGAGAGCAACTTCCGACTGTTTACGTTCTGTAATATCGGCAACACTACCTTCGTAGTAAAGCAGCTTACCATCCGCATCTCTGATGGTGCGTATATTCTCTGCAATCCAAATAATGCTGCGATCTTGCCGATAAACCTGAGATTCAACGTCGGATAATGTATCGTCCTTCTGCATCAAGGCTGCTAAATCCTCACGACGCATTGAGTCAACGTAAAGTTGCTCACCAATATTGGTGATCTTACTCATGAGTTCTTCCGGGGAGGAGTATCCCAAAATCTTTGCCAAGGCAGGATTAGCGGTGATGTATCTTCCGTCTGGAGTGGCTTGAAAAATTCCTTCAGTGGCATTCTCGAAAATGCTGCGATATTTCTCCTCAGCTTGTTTGAGCTTGTGATTTTGCTCTTGAAGCTGTTTTTGCAGGTTTCGGATCATTAAGTGAGTGGTCACTCTTGCTCTGACTTCTTCCTGCTGCACTGGTTTAGTGACATAATCTACAGCACCGAGGTTGAATCCAGTAACCTTATCCACAGTATCAGACAGCGCCGTCATAAAAATAACTGGGATGTCATGTGTGGCAGGATTTGCTTTCAGGCGGCGGCACGTTTCAAATCCATCAATCCCCGGCATCATCACATCTAACAAGATGAGATCAGGATGCGCATATTGCACCTTCTGAAGGGCGCTTTCACCATCTTGAGCGACTAAGACTCTAAATCCTGAATCGGTTAAAAAGTCAAATAGCACTCCCAAATTAGTCGGTTTATCATCGACAATTACTATGACACCTTTGTGATTTTCATCGCTCATGGCGGTTAGGCTTTCTGCAGTAAATGAATGAGTATAGAGTGAAAGATAGTGTTAGACTGACCTTGACAAAAATGGCGTTTTGACAGGCAAATTAACTACATAGTAGCTAGCTTGATCGGAAAAAATAAAGTCAATATTGCCATAAGTTTCAGCTCAATCATCGGGTATAACCATCTTGACCGCCTGGCGGATTTAAGCGAATAAAAAAAGAGCGATCGCGCCCAGTCTGTTTAGCGTGATAAAGTGCCTGATCAGCCACAGTGATCAATGCCTCTCCACAACCTTCGTACCAGGGAATAGTACAAGAAACACCCAAACTGAGCGTGACGTACTCACTGACGGGGGATTGAGGATGAACAATGGCTAGCGTTTTGACGGATAAGAGAATTTCTTCTGCAACTCGCCGTGCTCCTTTTCCATTAGTATTTGGGAGAATCACAGCAAATTCTTCTCCTCCATAACGTGCCACTAAATCAGCCGGACGCTTAACCACACGCTTCATGGCTTGGGCTACCTGGTATAAACATTCATCTCCTGCTTGATGTCCCTTGCTATCGTTGAAGAGTTTGAAAAAATCGACATCACACAGCAACAACGACAAGGGCAACTGCTCCCTGACTAAAATTTTCCACACTTTGTTCAAGTATTCATCAAATCGCCGACGATTGGCTAGCTGAGTTAAGGAATCTGAAGTTGCCAAGCGATGGAGTTCTTGGTTAGCTTCCTGTAGCGCTGATTCTGCCTGCTGACGCTGCTGAATTTCCCGCTGTAACTGTGCATTTTGTACCAAGAGACTATGCTTTAACTTTTGAATAGTCAGATGAGTGGTAACACGAGCCAGAATAATTTCTTTGGGAGTGGGCTTAATAATGTAATCCACGGCTCCAAGTTGAAAGCCTCTAACCACTACGGCTGTTTGAGGCAAAGCCGTCATAAAAATCACAGGAATGTCTTGCGTAGATTCATCGGCTTTTAGGCGACGACAGGTTTCAAACCCATCGATTCCCGGCATGATAATATCCAAAAAAATTAAATCGGGATGGTCTGCTTTAGCGATTTGAATTGCCTTCTCGCCATCCTTAGCGATTAAGACGTTAAAGCCAGTATCCTGCAAAAAATCAAACAACTCCTCCAACGGGATAGGGCTGTCATCAACGATGAGGATAGTACCTTTGTCAGGATGTTCGACACTCATTCATTTTCTGCCATGTACTTTCTCACAAATTCCAGAATTTGTTTTTCTTGAAAGCCTTTAGCGAATTGGCTCAATTGTTTAGCAAAGGGTACAAACTGTTCGTTCAATTGTTCCAATCTTTGGGCTTGGTGTTCGATACCTCTAATGTCACCCATCATCGCTAGTTCATAGAGTGCAGTTAGTTCTTCGGAAGGAGGAGGTACGATAGGATTTTCAAGTGTATTTGTGTTAGCAACAGAGGTTTCCTGTGGCGGAGTATGGGAGCAAGGATTGGGATGCAAGGAGTGCGATCGGGAAGGGAGACGAAGTTCAGTAAAATTGGTTGTCTGGAGAGGATAGTTAGGTTCATTATTTATCCTTTCTACTGTCCTGCTGTTCAAGGAGTTATTTGAGCTACAGGACTGAGAACTTGCAGCTTCATTATGTTTGTAGTCAACCCACTCCAACCTTAAATGTTGACGTAGCTGCTCTAAAAGCTTTTCCATCTGTACAGGCTTGGAGATAAAGCCATCACAACCTGAAGCTATACATTTGGGTTGGTCACAATCGAAAGCACTTCCCGACATCGCAAGAACAACAACCTGATTCAAGAGAAATGACTGCCGCAGTCTCTTTACCACCTCAAAACCATCCATTCCAGGCATAACCATGTCGAGCAATATGACATCCGGCTTTAGATCAAGCGCTTGATTCAAACAATCTTCACCGTCTGTTGCTTCTACGACTTCAAATCCTAGCGGAGAGAGGAGGTCTACTAAAACTGAGCGATTAGCCCGTTTATCGTCTACGACAAGAACCCTGTAGGTTTCTTTGAATTGAATAGTATTTTCTTCGTGAGACTTAACAACGGCACTCTCTTCGGATACGGCGGGTAAATCTAAATCTAACCAGAATACACTACCCTGACCTAAAGAACTTTCTACGTGCAATTCTCCACCCATCAGTTGTACTAATTTTTTACTAATCGCTAGTCCTAATCCTGTCCCTTCAGCTTGACGACTAGGTTCACCAATTTGATGAAATGGTAAAAATATTTCTGATAATTGTTCTGGAGGCATACCGATGCCAGTGTCTTCAACAATGAAGCGCATTTTGTGCAAGGGTAATGAGTTACTGGTCGTTGATAATTGACCTTCTACCTCCCCCTGGCCTCTAATTCCTGACCCCTGATTCCTGACATAGCCAACTTTAAAGGTTACTCCACCTGTATCTGTAAATTTGACAGCGTTACCGAGGAGGTTGATCAGAACTTGTCGTAATCGTCTTTCATCTCCTCTGACAATTTCCGGCAGGTCAGAAAGGGCTTCGTAACGAAAGAATATGTTTTTTTGTTCTGCATTAATGCGGACAATTTCAACAATGCTACCTAGATAAAAGGGAAATTGAAAATCACTTAAAGACAATTCCATTTTTCGAGCTTCAATTTTAGAAAGATCTAAAATATCGTTGAGAAGCGTCAACAAATGTTCACCGCACTGTTGAATAATATTTAACTGTTCCTGTTGTTTTGCGTTGAGATTAGGTTCTCGTTTCAGGATTTGGGCATATCCTAAAATACCGTTTAAGGGAGTGCGTAATTCATGGCTCATATTGGCCAAAAATTCACTTTTTGATCGACTGGCGGCTTCAGCAGCTAATTTGGCTTGTTTGAGCATCTTTTCAGCCTGCTTGCGATCGCTAATATCTCGAAAAATTCCCTGTACGATTTTCTTCCCTTGAACATCCACCACCGTTGCACTCACCTCAGCTCGGACAATCGTGCCGTCTTTATGGCATAAATCCAGCTCGGTTTGCAGGACACCGCCTGACTCAATGTGCTTCTGAAAAGTCGCTGTGTATTTTTCGCGCCGTTCCGGTGACTGAATTTGAGTTTGAGGCAAACCGATCAGATCAAGACGAGAGCGTCCTAGAATTTTTTCCGCCATCTGATTAGCCTCTAAAATTAGCCCCGTTTCTGCATCCACTGCGATAATTGCATCTCCTGCTGATTCGACCAGCAAGCGATATTTTTCTTCCGTCTGACGCAGTGCGGCTTCTTGTCGCTTACGCTCGGTGATGTCTCGGTTGTACCAAATCCTACCGTAGTAGCTTCCACCGGGAGAAAGTACAGGTGCTGAATACACTTCAAAAATTCGTCCATCCTTGAAGGTACATTCATCGTAGCTAGTTTCTGTAGGATGAGCGTAGAGATACTCAGCCTTAGCCAGAAATTCTTGTGGGTTTTCTAGTTGAGGCAGTAACCCTTGCAAGAGCCGTCCCTCATCGCCTGATTCAATCAGTTCAGATGGAACCTGCCATAACTGACAAAAACGCTGATTATAGGATGCAATCTGCCGATTTTCGTCAATGACTATAATTCCATCCAGTGCAGCTTCTTGTTGCGCGATTAGCATGGCATTACTGCGTAGCAGCTCCTCTTGAGCGTAAGAGCGCTCGATCGCAATTCGGGCGAGTTGAGTGGCTTTAGCGGTTAGTTCTTGTTCATAGCGGTTAGGGGTATGGGGTTCGCTCGAATAAATCGCAATAGTGCCTAACACTCTCCCGGCTGTAGAACAGATGGGTCGTGACCAGCACGCTCTCAATCCATAGGAAAGGGCTAAATCCTGAAAATCTGTCCATAGCGGATGATTGTTAATATCTTCAACAATGATGGCTTCTCCCCAATAAGCGGCAGTCCCGCAGGAGGCAGCATAAGGGCCGATGGTTATGCCATCGATCACTTGGTTATAAGCGTCTGGGAGACTAGGCGCAGCCGCATGTCGCAGCGTGAGTCCATTTTTATCCAGTAGATGAAAGGAACACCAACACTGAGGCATTTGCCGCTCAATCAACTGAGCGATGGTGCTGAGAACATCCTGAAGTTGTGTTCCTTTAGCAATCAGTTCCAAGATGTGATTTTGTTCTGCTAAGACCGCTTCAACTTGCTTGCGTAGCGTAGCTTGCCGATAGGCATCGCTAATGTCACGCCCTTCCGCAATGAGTAGCACCACTTGACCCTTCTCGTCTCGGAACGGCTTGAGTGAGAAATCAATGGTCATCACTGCATCACAAGCCCCTTTAATCTCCACTTCATAACGCACAAACTCACCTTGGCAAGCTGCGGCGATCGCACACTTGAGCTGCTCCTGAGTGCCGGGTGAACTTGTCCACCACAGGGTTTCCCAAAACGGACGGTTCCCAATTTCTGAATACTCCTGTCCGCTAAACTGGAGTGCGGTTTGGTTGGCGTCTAAAACAGTTCCATCGGTGCAGATGAGCCAAGTTAATTGAAAGGTATGGTCAAAGATAGCGCAAAAACGTCGCTCACTCTCCACCAGCGATTCTTCTAGTCCCTTGGTCAGTGTGATGTCTTGGGCAACTCCCAAAATCTGCTCAGGTAAACCCTCTGGGTTCCTGGCAAACACGGTTGCCTGAGTGCGCAGCCAGTGCCATTCTCCGTCTTTGTGCCTGATTCGATACTCAATCGTTACGATTTCACTATCGGTCGCATCCCGGAAGCGTTGAAAATGTTGGGTGACCCGATCTACGTCGTCAGGGTGCAAAAGACTAGGTATCCAATTTACTTCCCTGAACGAGATTTCTGAGCCTGCATGACCCAGGATTTGAGCCAACTGGCAGTTGACATAAAGGCTACGTTGTGCACTCAAGTCATAGATGTACACAAGGCTGGGCGTTATTTCTTGCATTCGTTGCAAAAAATGTTCGCTCTCCCACACTGTCTCTTCTGTCTGTTGGTCAACTTTTATCTGCTGTGTCAAACGCCTATTGTCTTCGGTTAATTCCTGCGTTGGCTTCTCCATGATTACCTCTAGCGTCTGCTCAGCGACTTATCATCAGTTGTAATGCTGCAATTGCTCAAGCATCTCAAGAGCGATTGAGAGATTTCAATTCTATTGTGGCGAACACTCCAGCGTTGCGTATTATTCCTGTTGTATATTGCTTGCCTATATCAACTCGTTTTTAATGTGTGTGTGAGTGAGGAGTAAAACTAGGATGCGAGAACTCAAGCCAACGAATAGAGTGACACCCAGACCATTACCCGATGGATTTTCCCGTAAAGGTGATGTTTTTGGAGAACTTTGCCAACGCGCTTGGGTAGAAATTGACCAAGCTGCTTTATCCCATAATGTACGGCAACTCAAAAAGCTTTTGGCAACCCAAACGCAACTGATGGCCGTAGTCAAAGCGGATGCTTATGGTCACGGGGCAACGTTGGTTGCCCGTCTTGCATTAGAGGCTGGGGCGAGTGGGCTTTGTGTTGCTACCCTGCAAGAGGGGATTCAACTGCGGGAAGCAGGAATTGAAGCGCAAATTTTACTGTTAGGAGCGATTAATAATCCAGAACAAGTTCGAGCTATTGCACAATGGCAATTAGAACCAACTATCTGCACGTCCCAGCAAGCGCTGATTTTTTCAGAAACGCTCAGTGAGGTGAAACAAACTCTGCCCGTACATCTCAAATTGGATACGGGGATGTCACGCTTGGGGATGCCTTGGCAAGAAGCAACGCAGTTTGTCGGGTTAGTTCAGCGGTTACCTTACCTGAAAATTGCCAGTATTTACTCTCATCTAGCGACGGCTGACAGTCCTGACCCTACTATTATGAAACTGCAACATCAGCGGTTTGAGGATGCGATCGCACAACTGCGGGAAACTGGAATCAAACTACCCCGCCTACACTTAGCGAACTCAGCGGCTACTTTAACCAACCCCACCCTGCACTACGACTGGGTACGAGTGGGACTTGCCCTTTATGGACTGTACCCAGCTCAACATTTGTGCAACACAGCGAATCTTAAGCCTGTGATGCAGGTGAAAGCGCGAGTGACGCAGGTGAAAACGATTCCTCCCGGTACAGGGGTTAGCTATGGCTACCAATTCGTTGCGCATCGGGAGACACGCATTGCCGTAGTTGGGATTGGCTACGCGGATGGTGTTCCTCGCAACCTCTCGAACAAAATGACCGTTCTCATTCGGGGTCAAAAGGTGCGGCAGATTGGCGCGATTACAATGGATCAACTGATGCTGGATGTCAGTACCATTCCCGACTTGCAGACTGGAGAGGTGGTAACCCTAATTGGACGGGATGGAGAGTTTCAACTATCAGCCGATGATTGGGCACAAACGTTAGGAACAATTTCCTGGGAGATTCTTTGTAGCTTTAAACATCGGCTTCCTCGTATAGCTGTAGGTTAGGCACAGGCTGAAGTGTGGAGGTTAGCTTGATACCATTTTACGTTGACTACTGCGCTACACATTGACCCCTATAACCCCCCTTAGTAAGCAGGGCGGATTTATTGTTGTTAGAGAAAATTGGGGAGCTCTTGGTAGCTGGGGAGGCAGGGGGAGTAATTTATACCCGGTACAAAAGGCTCAGGAATTTTCTCTAATGAACATGAATTAGCCCTGCCTTTTCAAGGGGGGAACAAGAAAAGTATCTGTAGCAGGCTTTTCGTGAAAGCGAACACTTTAAACGGAGTGCTGCCGCTTGGCTTTGGCTAGTTTATCCGGCTTATTCGTGACTATCCCTAAAAAAAACCTATCTTTAGGAAGTTGCGTGAATACTATTGTAATCTACCGTTAATCTTACTTGAGAATTGAGGCATCACTCTAAAGGAATATTTAAGTTACATTTAATACCAAATGCTTGACATAGCCACTGGGGAATTATAGATTTTTCTAGGTCGAAAGTATAAAAGATTGCTGCAACGCAACCACGCTACTCGCCTCTAAGTCCATCTAAAATTAGGTTGAAATGGGAGGTAGCAGATGTGCTACATAATATGGCTCAAGAATCTACTAGCAGTAAGGCGCTGCGCATCGCTCTGTTAGACAATCGATTTTGCCTTTACTCTCAACCCATCGTCCCCCTGACTCATCAAGAAAACGCACTCATCCACCAGGAAATTTTATTGCGGATGGTAGGGCATGAGGGTCAAATTATCCCGCCCAACCAATTTCTTCCCTATGCCGAACAATATGGATTAATGCCAGCCATTGATCGTTGGGTGTTGGAATCCTTCTTTAGGAGCATTCCGAATCCCAGTAAATGCATGGGGTGTTGGGCAAGAGGCGACTATTGTGGTTGTCTAACTTCTCTGAATTTGTCCGCTTCTAGTATCAACGATGATGAATTTCTGAACTTTTTGGAAGAGGCAGTAACAAGCCATCCCATTCCTCCTCAAAGCCTTTTGTTTGAAATCACAGAAACAGTTGCTCTGTTCAACCTAGAAAAAACTAAGCAATTTATCTGCCGATTGCAGCAACTGGGTTGCCAGTTTGCTTTGGATGATTTTGGAACAGGTATGGCGAGTTTAGCGTATTTAAAAGAACTGCCACTAAACTTTGTCAAAATTGATGGAATGTTTGTGAGGGACTTAACCCATAACCCCGTCTCAGAAGCTATTGTGTCCGCCGTCGTGCAGATTGCTCAAGTGAAGGGAACCCAGACGATCGCAGAATATGTAGAAAATGCGGAGATTGCAGAGCGATTGAAGGCGCTAGGCGTTAATTATGCTCAGGGATTTTACTTCGGTAAACCCAAACCCATGAGCTGGTTTGATACAGAGTTGGCTATCTGTGGACACCAACGGAGGTAACTAACTGCGGTAGTTACCTCCATTCCAGAGTTGATTACAAGTTGCTTAAATCTGCCGTTGATAAGACGGGTAGTGAGGCTGGTATTCTATCAGTTGCCATTAAAGTTGACTTCAGATCAACCAGCGCACGTTTGATTTCTAACATCAAAACTCCCTGCTTTGCCTCTTTACTCGCTAGGACAAGAAAAACGGCATCTGCACCACAACTCGTCAAAATACTATACCCTTCATCTCCCTCCACATAAATGCGATCCATCTCGCCTCGGCGGAGTTCTCGACCAATGCGTTCACCTAAAGACAGCATAGCAGCGGACATCGCTGAAACCCGTTCTTCATCCATGCTAGATGGCAAGCTGGAAGCTAAAGGTAAGCCGTCGGTGGTAACCATAGCTGCACCCTGGACGTTAGATGTCGTTGAGACAAAATTCTGAAGAATGTACCCCAATTTCTGAGTATTAATTGCCATTGTTCTAGCCTTGCTTCAATCGTCGAAAGTTATGACTGGATTAACCCGTATTCGTTAGACTTCGTAACTGATACTATTTCGCCCAATAGTAGGTATCTATAAAGCTCTGGAGCAGTTGGACTACAAAATTAGCATTTTCAGTCAAAAAAATTGAACTAGATGGGGTTTGATTTATTTTTTAAGAAATTGAAGTGTAGCTTCATAAAGCTTACAATTCATCAGACTTTTCCTCATCCCTTGCTTGACTAGCTCAATGCTCTCATGGGAACTCCCAGGTTCTTAAGTTAGACACTCATGTGCTGTCGCTCACAACAAAGGAATGAAAATTCTCTTCCCTACACCCTAGCCAATCGTTTCAAGTTAGAATGGTGTATTGCAAAACATCATGAGTACCACCTCGCAAAACAGATTCCGTCTGTTGTCCCCGTAAGCGCTTACCCAAGAAAGCTTCTAAAAAGCCCTGAATTGCTCCTAAGGTATAAGTACATTGCCGCGATGAACCCTCTGGTTCACCAGCAGAGCAAAACGTTTCTTTGGCATAGACTTTATAGACTGAGCCTTCTTGTTCAACTTTATCGATAATGCACAGGCGGCTCCCCTCCTTGCCGAAAATCTGATTCGCTTTTTCGTGGATTTCAGACAAAGATAATGCTGCACCTTTGTTCACTAAATCTAACTCTTGAACTAAGACTTTCCCTTCTTGACGCCCTGCCGAAATCATAGCAATTGCAGCCGTTTTTTCTCCTATGGCATCTTCCATACCAAGGAGGATAGTCTTGAGAAAAATAATACTACTGAAATCCCCAAGTTCTTTACGCAATACATTCGGTTCTACAGTCGTTACAGCCATCAGATCAATCTCCTTTGATCTGTAAAATTATCCAGTTACATACAGGTATTAATACAAGTATTAATACGTATTAATCCTCAACATATTTATTATAAGGATAAAAATCAATACAACAAGGTAAATATTTGTGAAAAAATCCGGAGATTGACACTATCAATTATTATCTATGTAGCATTAAAACAGTAATAAAAGCTGAAGAAAGGTTGAAAAATTTATCTTTTTGTTGTGTTCGCTGGACAGACCGTTTCAACTGAGAACGAGGAATCGCGCAGAAACCACAGGGTTAAGTCTGTACAAAAATTTAGGAGTGAGGGAAGTAAAATCTTCATCCTGTGTTGTGGGCAAGTATCTAGGAGTACTGACCTTGACGATTGCTGAACGTAAGCCACACTTAAAGAGTGTGGTTCATTATAAGTTGACTGTCAAAGATGTCAAGCAATCCCAGGTGGCAATTCTGGAAAACGCACCAAAGCCGTCCCGAAACACAACGAACAAAAGCTCAGTCCAAGACAGGGACTTCAGCACAACTTGAGCGCTGGTTTAAGTCAACTGGATTGGGCCACATATTGGTTGGTGTTTGGGCGATATCGGGTACGATCGCAACCACTCAGAATTGGAATCTGGTACAGTCCATGGAACGACAAGCCCAGACATTTTTCTTCCAACTCCGGGTTCCGCTTCAGCCGCCCAAAAACATCGTGATCTTAGCGATTGATGACGACTCTCTGACTCAAGGGAAGAAGTTGTATCAAGCTGATCCTAAAAACGCAGCTCACCTGGAATCTATACAAAATTGGCCTTGGAAACGAGAAGCTTATGCTGAAGTGATCAAGAAGCTCATGAGTGCTGGAGCAAAAGCTGTAGCGGTGGATATTGTGTTTGATCTCCCCAGCAGCTATGGTCAAGCAGACGATGAAGCATTGCAGCGGGTACTCCAAAAGTATGCGGGTCGAGTTACGCTAGCGGCGAGTTACGAAGATGATCGAACTCATCAAGGCTTCTCAACCCAACTCATCCAACCCAATTCCTTATTTGAGACCAATCCAAAGTCTGTTGGCTCAATTAATTACCCCATTGAGCCAGATGGCAGGATTCACCGCCTTGCGTCCGAGTTTCCCAAAGTTTTAGCTCAACAAGAGCAAAATCCAGAACTCGTTAAAGCCTTTTATGAGTTGGTAGCAACAGTCCCCTCCTTTGATGAAGCTATCTTGAAAGCGGCGGGGCTGAAATACCCTAAACCGAAGGGGGACAATATTTTCTTTTATGGCCCTCTAGGTACTTTTGAATCAATTCCATTCTGGTATGTACTCGATCCAAGTAACTGGAATAGCTATCTGCAAAAAGGTAACTATTTCAAAGATAAGATTGTCCTCATTGGCCCAACCGCTACGTTATTGCAAGATTTTCACCCTACACCCTTTTCTGAAAGTTGGTTATATCCTGAACGGATGAGTGGGGTAGAAATCCATGCCAATGCGATCGCTACCTTACTGGAGAATCGCTCGGTCGCTGAAGCAATCCCCAATCCTTCTGAAAGGGGACTTTTTGTCTTGATTGGAGTTGTTGGGGCGGGATTTTTAATCACGAGAATCAAGAATCTGCCGATTCGTCTCGCCTTAGCCGCGGGGGTAATCCTCGCTTGGGCAGGAGTTAGCTGCGTCTTGTTCGTTTTTGGTCGCGTCATTTTGCCCACAGCCGTTCCTGTTATTGCGATCGCGCTTTCGTCTCTCACTTACGGTACCATCGGCTCAATTCGAGACTATTTCTACAAAATCAACATCGGACGCTTCGCCATGCGTTACTCGTCCTCCCCCATTATTCAGGAAATGATTTCTCAGGAGGATGAACTTCAGGGGTTGTTGGAACAAAGAGAAATAGAACTGTTGGAAACTAAGTTAAGTGGACGGTACAAACTGATTAAACGACTGAGTTCAGGAGGATTTGGCGAAACTTACATCGCAGAAGATACCCAGCGACCGGGCAACCCTCAATGTGTGGTTAAGCAACTCAGACCGGCTAGCAATAATCCTCAACTTTGGAAACTCGCAAAACGGTTATTTGTCACAGAAGCAGAAATTTTGGAAAAGCTGGGAAAACATGAACAAATCCCTCAACTTTTAGCTCATTTTGAAGAGGCAGAAGAATTTTATTTGGTTGAAGAATTTATCGTAGGTCGTCCTTTAACCGATGAACTCCCGTTAATTGTGCCACTTTCTGAGTCCAAAGTCGTTGCTATTTTACGAGACGTACTCCAAGTTTTGGAATTTATTCACGCTCATAATGTGATTCACCGAGACATTAAACCTGACAACATTATCCGGCGGCAATCCGATGGTAAGTTAGTTCTGATTGATTTTGGCGCGGTTAAAGAACTTCAGACTCAACTTACTGAGGGTGAACAACAAACTGATTTAACGGTGGGAATTGGCACAAAAGGGTATATGCCTAACGAACAAGCGGCAGGCACTCCCAAATGCAACAGTGATATTTATTCGCTTGGGATGATTGCGATCCAAGGTTTAACTGTCACCCATCCGGCTCACCTTCCCTCTGATCCGAGAACTGGAGAAGTGATTTGGCAGGATAAAGCCTCAATCAGTCCTACGTTGGCAGCCATTCTCAAGAAAATGGTGCACTATAATTTCCGCGATCGCTATCAGTCTGCCACAGAGGTATTAGAGGCACTTCACCCCTTAATCGCAGCTTTACCGCCAGAACTTGCTTCTCGTGCTAGGGTGATGGATCAACCACGTACTCGTCGTTCATCCTCAGAAGACATACAAGATTCGACGCAGGTGCGCTCAGAACCCTCTTCCGTGCAAGATGCTCAGGAATCTACTAGAGTGCGCTCAGAATTATCCTCAGGGCAAGAAGAGGAGGAGGAATCGACTCGATTGTGGTCACAATCCTCCTCATTACAAGACGAGGAGGAGTCAACTAGAGTGCGGTCAGAATCACTCTCACTAGAAGAGGAGGAGTCAACCCGACTGTGGCCAGAATCATCCAGTCCGCATGACTCTCAAGATTCCGCCAAACCTTAAATGATTAAAGTGAGCGTCGATTCACCACGGGCTACCAATCATCGTAAAAGCAGCCCAGTAATAAGGATGAGAGAAATCCTGCTTCTTCGGCAGTTCAGGCGGCACAGGAGTGGAGTCATGCAACCCCGATACGCGCAGTTCACCGTTTTCCAAACGCGACTCTCCCCGCAACAGCGAAAGTTGGGCACGTCGCAAGGCTTCAGCTTTAGTCGTCACATCCGGTTGACTCAATTGGTGATAGAACTCACTCATCAGCGCCAAGGTTCCACCATCATTAACCGACCACAAACTTGCCAGGGCAGACTTGACCCCTGCCTGCACAGCTAATCCAGCAAAGCCTAACTCGGCGTCTGTATCGTCTACAGCAGTGCGGCAGGCACTCAAGGTCAATAACTCAACTTGGGGCAGTTGATGCCAACCCATTTGCCGCAGTTGATTGATTTTGAGTTGAGTGTCCCAAAGCTGAATATAGGCGTTCCTCGCGTGTTTTTCTGGGAAGTTAGCATGAGTCGCTAAGTGGATAATCGGCTGACGCTGAGATTTGAGATTATTCAGGGTAAATTCTTGGTTGAGGAAAGATTTTCCATGCCTCAACTCCTGGGTAACCATCTCCAATTCCACAGGCACGGCAGGTAAGGGTTGCAGTTGCTGAAATTTGGATGCTCCCATCCCCAAAATTTCCGCATTCTTGAGGGTTTTGTAGCGGCTATTCGTGAGGCTGACAGTGGGAATTGAGCCGATGCTGTACTTTTCGACCAAAAACTGCTTGCCATCGTGTAGTGCCGCCATGGGAATAGTACGTAACCCTGCATCCATGCAAAAAATCAGCGTATCAATTCCCAGTGCGTCTAAGTGAGATTCGAGGGGAGCAATCAGCCAATGATAAAGTTGCTGAGCAGATTCTAAGTAGGCTTGGGGGCGTGTGGGATTGGTGACACTGCTGCGGAACTTGTCTAAAGTTTTCTTTAATGCCGCCGCGTTAGCTTCGGGAACAACCTTGTAGATGGGTGGACCATCCGGCCTGACTAACACTAGTTCGAGTTGTTGGGGTGTCGAGAGGGCGTAGATAATGGCTGGCTGAGTTTTGGTTTCGCTGTTAATCGTCTTTAAGACCGTTCTAATCCCTTCAACCGTAACTTGTTCATGAGGTAATTTTTCCCCAAGATACTTCTCCAGTTCTTCTTCAAACGTTTCGTCTATTTGAGAGACAGCTTGATTTAAATTCCCCTGCGCCAGAAGATTCTGTAAATTGATGTAACCCGTATTCAGAGTTTCGCTACCGGGAATTGTCCAGCTATAAGTAGAATTACCGCTGAGTGAGTCTGGGTTAGCAGAGGTTTCAGCGCCTACTAACTTCCCGACTAAATTGGCTAGCGTGCTTTCTGGGTTTGTCCCCGAATCCGGTCGAATTGAACCGGGTGGGGAGGCTGGGGTTCGTAAGGTTTGTCCGGGGACGGAGATGATTTGCATCCCGTCTTGCGTGTAGGTGTTGCGAAACTCCTGCCTTGGGGAAATAGTCTGTACCGCTAGGACATTGCCAGTTGTCATGGCTCCCGCCGTCCCGTTGATACTGGCATCTCCTACTGTAAAGGGTGTAATTCCCCGTCCCCCGTGACGAATCACAACCGTACCCCCTCTAGTCACGCCATCGGTGGCAATGCTGGCTGTTGTCCCGTTCAGATTTGGGAAAGCGCCAGTGGCTCGGAAGAAATTGCTAGTTGTAATATCAACATTGCCGCCCTTGCCTGCTGTGCCACCTTCGGTATTAATCCCAGCGACTTGGATATCGCCGTTGGCAGTCTTGAGTGTGATATTGCCGCCATTGCCAACTGCCGAACTGGAAAATAGGGGTAGGGAGCCTGTATTGATAGTGCTAGCTGCATTCAGTGTGATATTACCACCATTGCCATTCCCAGAAAGGGAGCTGATTGCGCTTTGGTTGGTGCTGGTGTCGTTGGTGATGTTAATTGAGCCACCGCTGTTGAGATTGATAGTTCCGCCATTGCCGTTGCCGCCAGCCGATAAGATGCTATTGGTGATGATGTTGCTAGCCGCATTGAGGGTGATATTGCCGCCAGTGTTATTCCCTGAAGTTTGAACAATGCCTGTAGTAATTTGACCGCCACTATTGACACTGATATTCGCGCCATTCCCGTTTTGACCACTGGAGACAATATCAGTTGTGGTGATATTACCGTTGGGGGCAGAAAAAGCGATCGCTCCCCCACTCCCACTCAACGAGCTAGAGTTCACAGTTCCTGTTGTAGTATTGATTGTTCCTGCGGTACTGGTGAGAGTGATATCCCCAGCACCTAATGCTCCAGAAGAACTGATAGAAGAGTTTAAACTATCTTGTTGGTAAGTAGTAGTAATATCGCCACCCGCCGTGACGTTAATCGCACCACCCCTGCCAGAATGTTGACTCGCAGATTCGATCAATGCTGTAGTAATTTTACCCGCTGCACTTAGGTCTATATTCCCACCATTGCCATTAGGAGAATTGACTGCCGCAGCACGGATATAGCCATCAGTCTTGATCGCGCCACCACTGTGGAGAGTAATACTTCCTGCGTTGCCGCTATTTCCATAATTATTAGCATCTATGTAAGAAGAGTTGATATTGCCTGCGCTAGTGAGGCGAATATTTCCCCCATTCCCGCGTGCCCCGACATATACAGCCGCTTGCACATCCGAAGTAGTAATATTACCGCCCGCATTGAAGGTAATATCTCCCGCATTCCCGACACCACCAACTATGCCGCTAATTACACCATCAGTAGCTGTAATATTACCCGCAGCCGACAACTTTACCGAGCCACCATTTGCAGCTCCCGATGTGGTACCAATCTTGCCAACACTGATATTTCCGTTGGGGGCAGAAAGAGCGATCGCGCCTCCATTACCATTACCCTTGCTATAGGCGTTCAGAACGCCAGTAGATGTGTCGATTGTGCCAGCGCTACTAGTTAGAGTTATATTTCCTCCACTGCCACCATAAGAATCTATCCCAGCAGCGACAGTAATATTGTCCCTCGCAGACATACTGACTTGTCCACCGTTACCGTTAGTAGGAGCGTTAGCATTCACACCATGAGCTGTGATAGCTCCAGTGGTGCTATTGACGCTAACATTGCCCGACTTCGTAACACCCCCATACGTGTATAAATCTCCAGTTGTGATATTGTTTCTGGCATTGAGAATAATATTGCCAGAAATGTTAGAGCGACCAGCAGCCGAAGTGTCTATTCTATCTGCACTGGCGTTGATACCCCCGTTGACACTAGTCAGGGAAATGTTGGCTCCAGTGCCTCCGGTATTCCAGTTATTGTTAGAAACGTAACCCCCAGTAGTGATATCGTCCTGAGCGAGTAGAGTAATAGAGGCGCTGGCACTGTTTATACCTGAACCGCTCGAATTTACGTTACCCGTAAGATTAATACCGCCGCGAGAGTTGATTGTTACTGCTCCGGCATTCCCATTGGTGGGATTTGGATTGGTAACAATTTGCCCTGCTTGAATTGTTCCACTGGATAAGGATGGATTAGGAGAGTACTGATTCGTTAAAAATACATCTCCCCCGCGATTAGTAATAGTGCCGATTGTGATATTCGCGCTCGTTGGAGTACCACCAGTGCCTGGTATAGGAGTGAAGCCACCCGTACCGCCTATAATGCCAGGGTTACCAAATGCAGTAGTTCCCGCTCGGATATCCAGGGTTGGTCGAGCATTGCCATTAATATTGACTACAGTTCCATCGGATAACGTAACGTTCTCTACAATCGAGTTCGCTGTTGTATCTGTACCTGTAATCGTAATACCACCCGGAATCGTCACCGAACCCCCTGCCAAAATATGCAGCGAGGCTCCTGTATAACTGGTGAAACTCACATCGCCACTGGCTCTCAAAATAGGGTCATGGGGACTTGACAAATTCCCTAGAGTTCCATCCAAGGTTTCAATCCGAAAACTGCCGCCCGTCGTAAAGTGAGCATCACCTCCCACGGTACTGGCAGAACGCAGCACCATATCCCCACCTGAGAAAAAGCCGCTGGCAGGATGATTCAAGGCAAAACTATCAATTTTGCGATCGCCCTGAACAAATAGCCCCCCTCCGGCAGAGGCAATGAAAGGATTAGCTGCACTGTCTGTGACTTGTACTGTATTCCTAGCCAGTAAATGTAGGTTTCCCGTAGTGTTGAGTTGACTCTCCACCAATGTTAGATTGCGATCGGCTGATAGAGTTGCCTGTTGAGCCGTTACATTTCGCGCTACCACATCCCCATCTGCTACACTGATGCCCGAACCGGTCAGCCTAACCGTGCCGTCGCTGTTGAGTGTAACTCCTGTAGCATTACCTCCACCTCCACCCGTCAGCAATTGCGGCAACGATAACACTGGCAACGTCCAATCTGTGGGTTTAAGCACCTCTAAACTCAGCACATGCCCTGGTTGAGACAGGTGTAACATACGTTCCCCAGGCAAGGCTGAAACTAAAAGTTGCCCTCCTGGTGCATCAAGCTTCCCAGTACTAACGATTGTGCCGCCTAACAGGGTTAAGTTTTGTCCTGGTTTTACGGCTAAGTCGCCCATATTGATGATGCTTCCGGGGTGCATCATGGTAAAACCAAAGATGCTGGGTGTTCCCACTAGGGCTGCATAATTATTTTCACCAGAAGCATTAAACCACCCCGTACCAAAGCCGATACCATTAGCTGTAGTAACACTGAAGTCAGCGGGTACATTCAATCTTGCCCCTGTACCAAAGACAATCCCCGCAGGGTTCATTAAAAATAAGTTGGAATTACCCCCAGTTACCTGGATAAGACCATTAATAGTAGAAGGTTCACCCCCAACAACCCGCCCTAAAATATTGCGAATCTCAGGACTAGACAAAAAATTAGCGGTTTGTCCTGGGGAAAGTCCAAATCGCTCAAAACTATGAAAAAGATTGCTGCGATCGCCAGATAAAGTGCCGCCTTTGATGTCAAAGTGGTTCCCAATAGGAGTAACGACAGTACCCGTACCATCATTAGCCACTTGAATGGGTTGCCCTCGTACTAGTTTAGGTACAGAAACTTCAACAAGAAGGAAACTGCTTAACAGGGAACCTACTACTCTAGCGACGGGTTTCATGACAATCTCACTAGGAAAAGGTTGCTAAGGAATTATAGTAGTTGTCACCCATAGCCTGGCCGTTTATGCAACAAGTCTCATGTAATACCCATTGAGTTTAAGTTGAATGGCACTTAACGCACTTACTCCAAGTCTTCGGGGTTAATATTCAACTCACGCAACTTCGCGGCTAATCGTTCTGCACGCTGTCTAGCCTCAGCCGCTTCTTGTTGTGCTGCCGCTACCTCTTGTTGTGCCGCCGCTACTTCTTGTTGTGCCACCGCTGCTTCCTCGTTGGGAGTTAAAATCAACTCGCCCTCATCTGTAAACCACCGCAACCACAACCGCTCAATATTTTCAAAATTCCCTTGCCACAAACCTAAACTCAATCCTAACTGGGGAATCAGCAAACGTCCCTCCGTTAGTTGTGCAGGTTCGTATGCACCACCTACCAAGCGAAATACCTGGAGTTCATTTGTATATCGACTGAAGACAATATAATAAGGAACTCGCAAAATTTGTTCGTAAACTTGCCACTTGGTTGGTGGTTTCCCTTTTTGGGGAATTGTTCGACCTAAATCTTCCTGTTCAGTACCAGGAGATAATAACTCAACGACGACAAACGGACTGACTAACTCTTGCCATAGAACATAGCTTAAACGCAAGTCGTGCCCTTCGTAGAGTCGGGAAACTCCCACAACAGCAAACCAGTCTGGGCGTTTGTACCACTGGGGATGGCGAAGATCGTAGTAAAGATTGATGTCAGTACCGATAAAAACCTCTTCTAGATCACAGTTAGCCGGCTTGAACGTGTAGCGCAACAGAAGTGGCTGGTAGCTGTGAAATTCGTCAGGCAAGCCGGGTTCCTCCGGGTTCTCACTCGGTAAATCATACATCGTCGGCAACGTCTGCCGAGGTGAAAGCGGTGGATCGGATTGAGGCGGAAGGCGAACCATAACGATGCAAGGATTTTAGATTTTGGATTTTAGATTAACAGGGGTGCGTACTTCTTATCCTTTGGAAGCAGGCGGAATTATGTCAAAAAATGTAAAGTAATTAATACAGAAAACCTGATGAATGACTCAAACCTGTGAAACCGTCGCTTTCGTTGCCCCTAAGCAAAACCCTGAAACCCGTACAACTCCACACCATCCTAGCTGACGCTTTGACCATCTTTTGGGGCGAGTGGTTAGACTTACGGGTGCGAATTGTACAAATCGCTGCTAGTGGGTTAGTGTCACCGCTCATTTACATTTTAGGGTTTGGTTTAGGGCTAGGCAGTGCCCTCGACGCCACCATGAAACCCGCCGCAGGTGACAACTATTTGCAGTTTATTCTGCCGGGGATGATAGCCCTCTCATCCATGACAATTAGCTTTGGTGGCACCACCTTTTCCCTGTGTGGCGATCGCATTTTCACCAAAACCTTTGAGGAAACGCTACTCGTACCCGTGCATCCCTTGGCGTTGTATTTAGGCAGAATGCTAGCTGGAATTGTGCGGGGGATGATGACATCCGGTTCTGTAATTTTAATCGCGGTTTTGTTCACAGGGAAAGTTTGGAGTTTTTTGAATCCATTATTTTTACTGCTGCTAGTACTCAATTGTGCTGTCTTTGCCGGTTTAGGGGTGATTGTTGGGTTGAATGTTAAGTCCCTAGAAAGTGTTGGACTGTGTAACAACTTCTTGATTGTGCCAATGTCCTTTTTAGGAGCGACTTTTTTTGACCCAGCCACGTTACCCGCCGCCCTCAAAGTTATTGTATACCTGCTACCTTTAACCTATACGAGTATTGGGCTTCGAGCAGCCGCTTACTTACCGCTCTCCCAGTTTCCCTGGTACGATATACCCATCCTCCTCGCGGTTGCGATCGCACTTTCCCTCGTCGGTGCATACCAATTCGCGCACCAACAAGACTGACTTTCATAGTGGTGTACAGTCTTTCCCTTGACATTCAACGCCTGACGCCCTATTTTCAGGTTATCTACTTCAAGAATTTCTGCTTACGCCACTGGCGGAAACCAAGGCTTAAAGCACCAAAGGTGAGTACACTGAAAATCGAAGCAGGTTCAGGCACGGCCTCACCCTCTATCCCCATGGAATAATCATGGTCATTCGGGAAGAATGCAGGCTCATAACCAGCTGTAAATGAATTCCCGTTGCTGCCAGGAGGCGTACCAATAGCACTGGAACCGCTGGTGGTTGCGACTAGCGAAGCAGGATGGGAACTAATAGGAGGACGAGGATAAGAATCTTCATACTCATAAAACGGAGCAACTATCAACCAGTAAGTTCCTGGTTCAAGGCGAACGTTTAACCCGGAGGCTGATACTCTAAATACAGGTTGCCCAGAGGCTTGGAAATTGGTAGGGGTTATTGTTGCAGGATTACGACCACCAGCAATAAACCGATCTTCAGTAAAAGGTGCACCCACGGGTTGGAGGGGTCTCACTGTCAGGATGCCCCAGGAAACTTGTGTAAAAGTAGATTGGGGCTCTATCACATTGTTAGACCAAATGGTGTTGATTTGCCAAGCGCCATCCGTAGTCGGTACAGTGAAATCCTCCAAGACCACCCGATTTAATGTACGAGCACCCAACCAAAATCGCTGATTGGCTATTGTACCTTGTCCATCGGGGTCACCATTGTACCAAAGAGTAGCCGCCTTAGCCGAATTCGCGGTTCCACAGATCACGGCAAAGGGAACTACTAGTATCAACGCCAGTTGACAAAGCCTCGGTAAGAACGAGGAGTAAATAACCTTGGAAACGTTAAGACTTGCGACAAGAGGAAGGGAACTTCTTATGTTACTCTCAGCTTGAATCCACATCGAGTTACTCCCTTAATTTGAGCGATCGCTCGGTAATCTGGAGCATAAAACACGGTGTAGGCACGCACAACCCTTTAACCGCTAAGTTGTAACAAAACTTTTCTGATACTCTCAATTAATCTAGAGGTTAAGCAATGAGCCAAAAAGTCTATGCACCTAATGTTCATTTATTTGCCTTTCATTCAGATGATGACTCGATTACTCCTTCTCAATCCCATACGAATTTTAATGAAGAACAGCTCTGGCAAAAATGTAATGACATTTTGCAACGCTTTCAAGTTAATCAGGCCTTAAAGGTTAGAAAACCTGGCGAAGGATTTCGGGTTGGGTTACTCGAAGGAGCCAAGGATAGCGGAATTTTCTTACCCCTAGAAGGAAAAATTCTTCATCAAGCACAAAATCATCGAATCACTGGATGTGCTTGTCCTCTAAAAATCGAGGATAGCTATGCTCTAGCGTTGAATTTACGTATTCCTGAATGGAATGAGCAAGGCCAGAGAACGGAGGAAGTAGACTTATCGATTTTCCACGATTTCAATATAGATAATTGTTTCTCATCTACACCAGTTAATAACTCACTAGGACAAACAGTACTCCTGACAGCCTGGCTCTCTCTTAAGCAGCAGCAAAGTCAACAATTATGGCAAGAGATAGCAGATAACTGTGTGCAGAATTTCCTAGGAAAATCTTTGGAGAAATGTCCACCTCTATATCAATCAGGTCAATTATTTGGGAATCCAATTTTTGAGTATGGTAACCCCTGTCAGCCTCAGGCTTATGGTCAAATTTTCGTATGGTTGTTTATTAGAGAAGCCTTTAATGGCAAACATGATTCTAAATTAGATAATAATTTTGGCTTGTTTTATCAGAATTTTATTGATATATGTTTGTATAAACAAAAAATAATTAAAGCTTATCAACGAAGCATCAAAACGTATGGTAATACTCAGCAAAAGCATCAAATGCTTCGAGAGGCTATTAATCAAATCACAAAACTCTCTCCAGAAAATAATCAATCAATCGTTTCTAGCCAGATTCAGAGTTTATCTAATACTGAAATAATATACCTAAAAGACCAACTTCAAACTCTCCCTAAAATAGCGCTAGATTATTCGGAGGGAATACAAGTTTTAGAACTTGATCGTTTTACTATCGAGGCAAATGCCAAAAAGTATGCTGAGAAAATTAGGAAAGTTCAGGAAAGACTATCTAATTGTGACTTAAGTTTTTTATCTAAATTTAATCTAAAAATCAGTGAAAATTTTCAGAATGATATTAATCTTAAAATAGTAAATTGTGTACAAGGATATAGCTTAGTAGAGAAAGCAATTACCTCAATTCGGGGTCTGGTAGAGATTGACAAAGCGCAGCGCGATCGCACGCTTGAAGAAACTTTGCGACTCAATGAAATTGCATCTGAAAAACGAGAACAAAAATTACAAATTTGGTTTGCACTCGTCGTTACTTGCTTAGCTGTTAGCAGTATTTCGTCGCAAGTTTCGTTTCCTGTTAAGACTGTTTTGGCTTCTGTGAATTACAATCAGATTTCAGGGTCTACTCTGGTTAGTTTGGCTAAATTCTTCTTCTACAGTTTCTTTGATTTACTGCTTCACACTTCAGTTGGTTTGGTTGTTGCCCTGCTTCTGGGGGTGATAGTTTGGTTGATACCTAAACCATTGAATCAATCCAGCAATTCTAAGGACTGAATTAATCTTATTTTCCTTGGTATAACAGTTGATAATCAACACCAATGTTTCCGAGTTTAGTGTCCCTATTGTAGGTACATAGCGGATACTTCCATAACCTGTTTCAAGCCTATCTCGGCATCTTCTTTAAACTCATTACCGTTCCCCAACAGGTTATTTGTCTCCCCCCTGATTCAGGGGGGCAAGAACAGTTATTAAATCTAGTGCTCAACTTGAGCGTTACGCCTCTACACGTTAAATCGAAACAGCACTACATCTCCTTCCTGTACAACATATTCTTTCCCTTCAGAGCGAACTAACCCTTTTTCCTTCGCGGCATTCATCGAACCCGATGTCACAAGGTCATTGTAGGCAACCGTTTCCGCCCGAATAAAACCCCGCTCGAAATCACTGTGAATTGTACCGGCTGCTTGAGGTGCCTTCATACCCGCCTTAATCGTCCAAGCACGGGTTTCTTTGGGTCCAGTGGTGAGGAAGGTACGTAAGCCTAAAAGTTCATAAGTGGCGCGAATCAGGGATTTTAGTCCCCCTTCTTCCACACCCAGAGACGCTAAGAAATCTGCTCGCTCTTCTTCGGGTAACTCAACAAGTTCTGACTCAACTTGAGCTGAAACCACCACAACTTGTGCATTATCGGCAGCAGCAATTTGCCGCACTTGCTCTACCCATTCGTTGCCTGTTGCCAAGTCATCTTCCGTGACGTTAGCGGCGTAGATGACTGGCTTGGCGGTGAGTAACCCTAACGGCTGCACAAAGTCTGCCTCTTCTTCCGTTAAGCTCACCTGCCTTGCTGCTTTGCCTTCATTCAACGCCGCACTTAGCTTTTCCAAGGCACCTAGTTCAATCTGAGCCTCTTTACTAGTACGCGCCTGTTTGCGGGTACGTTCCATCCGCCGCTCAACTTGGGCTAAATCGGATAATGCCAACTCCAGGTTAATGACTTCAATATCCCGTACGGGGTCAACGGAACCAGAGACATGGATAATATCAGGGTCATCAAAGCAACGTACCACATGAACGATCGCATCCACTTCCCGAATATTGGCTAGAAATTGATTACCCAATCCTTCACCTTGACTTGCCCCCTTGACTAAACCTGCAATATCGACGAACTCCACGCGAGTCGGTACGATTTGCTCCGAGTTGGACATTTTGGCGAGAACTTCCAACCGCGCATCCGGAACGGCAACGACGCCGACATTCGGCTCAATCGTGCAAAACGGGAAGTTAGCAGCATCCGCCTTGGCATTGGCAACCAAGGCATTAAACAATGTGGATTTGCCAACATTGGGCAGTCCAACAATTCCGGCTCTTAGCATGGCAGTTTGAAGATGAGTTGTGTCAGCGATTAATCAAAACTAAATCATCTTAAATTTTATTTATTCCGGTTGGGGAATCGTTTGGGGAATTGGCCCTGGTACTGTCTGAGGAATGGGACTGGGAACAACTTCGGGTACCGGCTCTGGTACTGCTGGTTGTGGGATTGGAGTCGGTACAGGTTCGGGCACGGGGCCAGGAATTGGCTCAGGAAATGGATTGGGAGCGGGTTCGGGATTAGGTGAGGGTAGGGGGTTGGGTTCTGGACTAGGAATTTGGGGTTCCGGTGTGGGTTGAGGATTGGGATAAATCATGGTACTTCAATTCAATAACTCAACCTCACTAAGGTAGAGGCAAATCATCAATCTCACATCTCCCCAAATGGCTATGCCTTGCCAAATTTTTGGATTAACTCATACACTTGACGGGGCGAGTGCAACATGAAACCCTTGTACGTCTTCTCGGAATCATCCCACCCTTGCTCAACTTGGATAAAGCATAGGGAGCGGTTGACGCTCAAGCAAGGTTATAAGTGGGTTAGCCTATCCGACATATTCCTTCAATCTGCCTTTAGTCTGAACCTTTGAGAACCAACATGCACTCTCAAGCAAGAACGCCTCTTGTAGACGCTCTCCGGGCGTCTGCCCTTCATCCCCATGCTCCCTTTTATGCACCGGGACACAAGCGGGGACAGGGGATTCCTAAGCCGTTGGTGGATTTATTAGGGGCGTCGGTGTTTCGGGCTGATTTACCAGAACTGCCCGATTTAGATAACTTGTTTGCCCCCCAAGGTGTGATTCAGGAAGCCCAAGAACTGGCCGCTGCTGCTTTTGGAGCCGAGCAAACTTGGTTTTTGGTCAATGGGTCAACGGCTGGGGTGATGGCGGCTATTTTAGCCACCTGCAACAGTGGTGACAAAATTATTCTGCCGCGAAATGTTCACCAATGTGCGATCGCGGGTTTGGTTCTCTCTGGAGCCATCCCCATCTTTATCAACCCCGAATACGATCCCGAAAATGACTTAGGTTATAGCATCACCCCAGCCGCGCTCGCCACTGCGCTGAAGCGATATCCCGATGCCAAAGCGGTGATGATGCTCTACCCCACTTATCAGGGTGTTTGTGGCGATGTAAAAGCGATCGCTCAGTTAGCCCATCACCATAACATCCCGTTACTCGTCGATGAAGCACACGGCCCTCACTTTGCCTTCCATCCCGACTTACCCCCTTGTGCGTTATCCGTCGGTGCTGACTTAGTCGTACAATCCACTCATAAGGTTTTGGGAGCCATGACTCAAGCCTCGATGCTGCACATCCAAGGGAAGCGTGTTGATCGAGAGCGGTTGAGTAAATCCTTACAGTTGGTGCAGTCTAGCAGCCCCAATTTTTTACTCCTGGCTTCTTTAGATGCTGCACGACAACAAATGGCACTGCACGGGGAACAGCTCATGACTCGAACCTTGTACCTCGCTGAAGAAGCCAGAAGCAAAATCAGCCAAATTCCCCAACTATCGGTTTTAGAACCCGTAAGCCGTCCAGGCTTTTTTGCCCTAGACCCAACACGACTGACGGTTAAAGTCTCTAACTTGGGGTTGAGTGGCTTTGAAGCTGATGAAATTTTTCATCAACAACTCGGCGTTATTCCAGAGTTGCCCACCCTACAACATCTCACCTTTATCATCAGTTTGGGCAATACAGAAGCTGATATTGATCAGTTAGTGCAAGCTTTCACTACAATTAGCCAAAAAGATTGCCATTCCCAGCCTGCCAATCCGATAGAGGATGCATTTCAACGCTGGAAGTCTGAACTCCTGTTTATTCATCCTTCATCATTTATTATTTGTCCTGCACTTTCTCCGCGTGAAGCGTTCTTTGCTCCCACAGAAACGCTGCCAGTAGACCAAATCCTAGACCGGATTAGTGCGGAGTGGGTTTGTCCCTATCCCCCCGGAATTCCCGCCTTAATGCCAGGAGAAATGATTAACCCAGCCGCGATTGAATACCTGCAACAAGTTTTAGCTTTGGGAGGAAGTATTACGGGATGTAGCGATCCCACCCTCAAAACTCTAAAAGTTGTTGCCCTCAATCCCAACGCCCTATTGCCATAGGAGATAGACCTAAACAAACGGAACTGATTCTCTTGTATGCCCCATGCCTTATGTCCAGCCCTTACAGTGATGTTTAATTTGACCCACCTACCTAAGGTTCAACGTTCAACCTTCTACAATCGTCTAACTCATGACCCAACTCTGGCCTTACGTCACCCCTGGCATTCCTGATGATTTATTTGAGCAGTTACCCGGTATTCCTCTAACTCAAAGAGAGGTGCGGTTGCTAATGATTAGTGCCTTACGCCTGCACCCGGATTCCTTGTTGTGGGATATCGGGGCAGGGACTGGTACTATTTCAGTAGAAACGGGATTACTTTGTCCCCAAGCCAAAATTGTCGCGGTAGAACGGGATGAAGACGTGGCCTCGTTAATCCGACGGAACTGCGATCGCTTCGGTGTCCAGAATGTTCAAGTGATTGAAGGCAGTGCGCCAGAATGCCTCAAAGACCTCCCTCAGCCTCCGCAACGCATTTGTCTAGAGGGAGGCCGTCGAATCAAGGAAATCCTCAAAGACGTGTGGCGCTACTTACAACCTTCTGGGCGAGTTGTTGCCACTGCCAGTAGTTTAGAAAGTCTTTATGCCCTCTCCGAAGGCTTTGCAGAATTACAAGCCCGTAATCTGGAAGTCGTGCAATCCGCCGTCAATCGTTTGGAGACACGAGGGACTCATCAAACCTTTGCCTCGGTGAATCCAATTTTCATTCTCAGCGGTGAAAAGCTTGATTAGAGTGCCTGAGTAAGCTACGCTACATCAGACAGTAGGGGACTGAAAAACGCCAAGGTTTTGTGAACCCATTGACCAAACCCCAGTTAAGCCGTTGTCGCCTACTCATCAGCTAGGCGGATGGCGGTTTACTGTGAATTCGTTACAGTAAGCAACAGTGGAGTCAGCGTCCCTCTCCCGCTGGGAGGAAACATCTCCCTGCTTTACCCTACCCCTCTCCCTAACGACAGTTTGAGCCAACTGTCTTTTATCCGAAGTGCCTTATGTCTTGGTCCCGAATTGTCAGTGGAATTGTTGCGATCGCCCTAGCGATGGGGATGATTATTTTGGGGGGATGGTACTTTACCCTCGGCTTTTGCATTATCGTCTATCTGGGTCTGTTGGAATATTTTCAACTGGTAAAGGCCAAAGGAATTGCGCCAGCGGCAAAAAGCACGATTGTGGTGAGTCTCCTGTTACTGCTAACTTCCGCTGTTTCACCCACGCTTACGGATGCACTCTTTCCTCTTGCAGGAACCTTTATTTGTTTCTACCTGCTATTCCAACCTAAAATGGCCTCCATTGCCGATGTTGCCTCCTCCATTTTAGGGTTACTCTACGGCGGTTATCTGCCCAGCTATTGGGTACGGCTACGAGTGGGTTGGGAGCAGGTATCATCATTGCCTACGGATGCTGTGGCGAGCGCAACTAGCCTACCCTTTAATGGATACTGGCCCAAATCTTGGACAAATTTAAGTGACCTACCCGAAGGGTTAACAGCAACGCTATTAGCCTTTGCCTGCATTTGGGCCGCAGATATTGGGGCGTACTTTTTCGGTAAGTTCTTTGGTCGCACCCGCCTGTCTCACATTAGCCCAAAAAAGACGGTTGAAGGGGCTATTTTCGGCATTTTCGGCAGTATTACTGTAGCAACAGCTGGAGCCTGGTATCTCCATTGGCCTAGTTGGCAACTCAGCGGCATTATTTTCGGGGCGTTAGTCGGAATTGCTAGCCTTTTGGGAGACTTAACCGAATCGATGATGAAACGGGATGCTGGGGTGAAGGATTCAGGGCAATTGATTCCTGGTCACGGTGGTATTTTAGACCGAACCGATAGTTATGTCTTCACAGCTCCTTTAGTTTATTATTTTGTGACGCTTTTTCTCCCGTTGTTACCCCCATTTTTGTCAGTTGCGAATGGGTAATGGGGGATTGGGAATAAGGTGATGAGCTAGCGGTTAGGCATTTTTTTTACATTTAATGCAGCAAACTAGAACAGTACTCCATGCCTATGCCCAATTACTGATCGTTTTGATTGTATTAACATAATCCTGAGTTGCAGTCTAAAGTAGAATTTAACAAACCACTCCAGGCTCGGAGGACACTAGGGAAGAGAAAGAGAGAGTTATACGTTTGAATGCAACTTGGTATAAAATTCGACCCTGTTTAAGGATAAACTTAAAAATAAAAAAATGTCACAATCAACTCCTTTCAGTCGTCCAAGTACGACAGTGACTCAGGGAGCGTTGTTGTACCGAATGACTAATCGCATTCGGCAATCTCTAGAATTGCAGGAGATTTTGTCAGCAACTGTGGCAGAAATACGTTCATTTCTAGAGACAGACCGGGTTAAAATTTACCGATTTCAGGCTGATGGTACGGGGCAAGTGATTGCTGAATCTGTTGCACCTAATCGCCTGCCCTCTTTATTGGATTTACACTTTCCGGCGGGTGATATTCCGCCTCATGCTCGCGAAATGTTTATTAAAGCGAGAGCGCGTTCCATTATCGATATTCCAACGCAGCGTATCACCCTCAACCGACTGGATTGTCCAGAAACCACGGGGGACTTAACGGTTGAGGATGTCCAGAACCAAGAGATTGCAGATATCCTCCAGCGTCCGGCCGATCCTTGCCATGTAGAATACCTAACAGCGATGGGAGTCCAGTCTTCTTTAGTGGTTCCCATTATGTATGAGCGAGACTTGTGGGGATTGCTAGTTTCGCACCATGCCCAGCCCAAAGCATTTTCACAAGACCAGTTACAAATTGTTCAGATTCTAGCAGACCAAGTGGCGATCGCCATTTCTCAGTCCCACCTCCTCTCCCAAGCGCGTGAGCGAGCGCGTCAAGAAACACTAATTAATCAAATTTCTACTCTGCTCCATTCACCCCTGAAACTTGAGGAAATTCTGCAAATTGCCCTGGAAAAAGTAGTCAGAGCCGTGAACGCTTCCGGTGGCAGGCTCTATCTGAATTCCATCGCTAGCCAATCTCAGATTGAACTCTATACCTATGGAGTACAACCTGTCTTTTCTGCAAGCAGCTCAAGAGTGCTAGAAGAGTATCCATTTTGGCAACAAATCATGAGCTGTGAAAACCGATGTTCTCAACCTTCTGATGTGGCTGAGTACTGGAGAAACTTAATCCTGAGCGAGCGAGAGGAGCCGTTTCGCTTACATAGCGACACCAGTTCCCAACTTCGAGTCCTGAATGATATTTACCAAGAATCGCACTTACTAGAGCTAGCAGAATTCTTTCGTCCCACCCGCATCCGTAGCTTGCTGGCAATACCCCTTTTGTATGGGGAGCAGTGCTTGGGAATCTTAACCCTTTTCCGAGACGAGGTTGACACCGACATCCTCTGGGCGGGACGATTTGACCCAGATGAGCGACAGGAGCGAGTCAGACGCTCATTTGAGGCTTGGCGAGAGCTAAAACTCGGTCAAGTGAGTGAGTGGGCGGATGAAGAAATTGATATATCGAGTTCAGTAAGCACCCATCTGATGATGGCAGTCCTGCAAAATCGACTTTACCAATGTGAGCATCAGCAGCGTGTGCTGGTGGAGATGCGCAACCAAGAGCTGAATAAAGCGCGCAGCGCTGCCGAAGAAGCCACCCGTCTGAAAACAGACTTTTTATCATCAACCAGCCATGAATTACGCACTCCTTTGGCAGCCATGCTGAACTATCTAAAGCTGCTTAAAGAAGGCTTTTACGACAATGAGGAAGAACTCAATGAGTACATTAACGTCGCCCATGATTCAGCAGAAAATTTAGTGGCCATTATCAACGATGTCTTAGACATTGCCAAGATAGAAGCTGGTCGCATGACGCTCAATCCAGAATTCATTCATTTGCCCTCCCTTTTGCAAGAACAACAAAACTTATTTCGACTTGAGAGTCGTCAAAAGGAAATTCCCTTAGTGATTGAGTGCCAAGTCGAGAGGGTCTATGCTGACACCATGAAGCTGAAACAGGTTTTAACCAATCTGATTGCCAACGCCTTTAAGTTCACCCCTAGTGGTGAGATTCGCTTACAGGTGGTTCAAGAGACGGTGGCTGAGTCGCCAAGAGTGAAAATATCAGTAACGGATACGGGGATTGGTATCGAACCTTATAAACAGGAGCTGCTGTTCGAGCCGTTTGTACAGGCAGATGGCTCCGTTAAGCGACGCTATGGAGGAACCGGACTTGGTTTAACTGTTTGTAAGTGGTTGGTAGAATTGATGGGGGGTCAGATTTCACTAAAAAGTCTAGGTAAAGGCAAGGGAACTACGGTGAGTTTTACGCTACCCCTACAAAAATCAGAAGTCAGAAATCAGGGGTCGGAGGCAAAGACTTGAAACGTTGACTGGATAAGTTTTCAATTTATTCCTAACTCCTGTATTCTGACTCCTCCTGCCGTGAAAATTTTACTTGTAGACGATGATTACCTATTAGCCAAGGGGACAGCTAAGTTAATTGAACGCCTCGGCGGTCATCACGTTGTCATCGCTGATGAGCCAGCCGCTATTTTCCAGTCTTGTCACACGGGAGAGGTAGACATCGTGCTGATGGATGTCAATCTGCCAGGAGCGTACTGGGAAGACGAGGAGATTAGTGGTGCAGATATTGCTCGTTGCCTCAGAACTGACCCACAAACTTGCCACATTCCGATTATCTTGCTCACAGCCTACGCGCTAACGAGTGAGCGGCAAAAGCTTCTGGAAGTGTCCCAAGCCGATGAGCTGCTGACAAAACCAATCACCAACTATAACGCCCTTTTAGAGTTGATGTCTCAACTTGCGCAAGTCAGCGAGTAGCTCCGTCATTCATAAAAATTTAAAATAGTGCTTTTCTGAAAAGCCTTTTTAAATTTTTGATAAATTAGTTGCCTTTCTTTTACAAAGTTTCGCATAATTCTCTACATTTATGCTCATATAATTAGATTAATAACGTTAAGTCGTTATGATTTATATATAAAGCCAAACAACTCTTAGATTAAGTTTATGTGAAACATTCACCTGCCCCAATGTAAGGGGTCAGGCGAGAGGTAGTGCAAATATGTACAGAATTGCTGTGATCGATGTTGATGGAAACTGGTGCTTTACTATTAAGAGCTTATTCAAAAAAAGTTTTGAAGTAACTATATTTGAAAGAGTACCTTGTTTGTTACAAGAATTATTTTCTTATGATTTAGTGATGATATATCACTCGATTTTACCTACTGATTCTGGGGATAATATTCAGGGATGTGAGATTGTTCAGTGCTTAAAAAAACAAGTTTTTAATCCTCCTATTCTTGTATTAATATCAGAGTTTGTTGAGGGAAATTGTCTCAATATAACCAGAAGCACTTGCCCAGAAGCAGATGCTTTTTTTACCAAAGGTATGGAACTAGATGAGCTTTTAAACCAAACCCAAAATTTAATAAAAACGAAAAAACAAAAGAAATTAGAATCGTGGAATCATCCATTTATTCCAACCGTGAAACCAATGAATACCATAGCCGTAGTTGATGATGATATTCATTGGTGCTTTACGATTGAGCGTTTTTTTAAAAATAAGTTTGAAGTTTATAGATTTCCTACAGCATCCGAGTTTCTAAAGCAATCTTTTGATTTTGATTTAGTAATTGTAGATTACTCCATTCCTCATGTAACTAACGAAACCTATATCGAGAGCATTGAACTGATTCGTTATTTAAAGAATTTAAGATATCCTCCTTTAATCATCCTGGCATCCGGCTATGTGAGTAAGAATGATTCAGCTTTAGGAAAAAAAATTAGTCCCGAAGTGGATGCATTTTTTGCTAAAGATTCAGGACTAGATGAACTTGCATACACAATTAAACAATTACTGACCTGTGATAGTAATTAATATAAGCTTCACAAAATAACCTGTAACCTGCTAATCTGCAACGTGTAAGCTGTAATGAGAATCGACACCTTTATAAATGCCAGACTTTATTAATAACTACGGTTTTTTAATCGTTTCGATGGTTTTTGGAGCCATCTTAGGACTTTCAGTATACCTCCCCTTAATGGCAGGTCAGTTATCTCTAGCAACTCCTGGCTTCTATGCATTGGGTGGTTATATCGCTGCCATTTTATCAACTCAAGTCTTTAAATTCCAAGGTAACCTTTTTCCCCTGCCATTTTTAGGGCTAGAAATGCTGGTGGCAGCGATTATTTCGGCGATACTAGCCATCGCGCTGGGGATTCCTGTTCTACGATTGCGGGGGATTTATTTAGCCATTGCCACCATTGCTTTTGTCGAAATCTTGAGAGTGTTGGCTTTAAACTTAGAGATTACAGGCGGTGCTGTGGGGATTTTTGGCATTCCTCAACCCTTCCAAACGCAAATTGAGTATCTGTGGATTGCCTTACCTCTGTTGATTTTAAGTATGTTCTTCCTCTACCGTCTAGAACGTATCAGAGTGGGTCGTGCCTTAAGCGCTATTCGTGAGGATGAACTCGCGGCTGATGCTATGGGCATTAATCCAACTTATTATAAAGTCCTCTCGTTTACATTAGGAGCCGTTTTAGCGGGGCTTGTTGGGGCAGTGAGCGCTCATTTTTTGAATACCTGGAATGCTCGGCAAGGAACATTTGATGCTAGTATTATTTATTTGGCATTTGTGTTGATTGGAGGGTCTAGAACATTTGTTGGGCCTGTGTTGGGAGGTATGGTGCTGACCGCTTTACCAGAAGCCCTCAGAGCCATGGCAGGAATTAGTGGCCTACCTAATTGGCTCGCTAATTTTTTACGAGATGGGCGTTTGATTATCTTTGGATTATTAATAGTACTCGGTAGCATATTTTATCCTCAAGGTATTATTACTCCAGACCTCTTAAAGCGCTTGAAGCCACTAAAACGGCAACAAGAATGAAGGATGAAAAGAAGAAAGAATTTTTCATAGAATTTAAATTGACAATCGAATGACTGAACCTCAGCAAGTACATAAAGATTCAAAACCCGTTTTAGAGGTGAGAGAGATAACTCGCCGTTTTGGTGGTCTTGTGGCGGTGAATAATGTCTCTTTTACGGTTAAAACTAACGAAATTTTTGGTTTAATTGGCCCCAATGGCGCTGGAAAAACCACCCTCTTCAATTTGATTACTGGGCTAATGCCACCTTCAAGCGGTCAGTTGATTTACAAAGGGCAAGAAATCACCAAACTTCGCCCCTACAAAATCGCCGCTAAGGGAATTGCACGGACTTTTCAAAATTTACGCTTATTTGGAAATTTATCAGCATTGGAAAATGTAGCGATCGCCCATCATATCCATAATAAAACCGATGTAATTCAAGGCGTGTTGGGATTACCCTCAGCCGCCGCAGAAGAAAAGAAGACTTTGACACAAGCCTTGGAATTGTTAGAGTTAGTAGGACTTGCCCAAAGAGCACAGGAAAAAGCAGGAAATTTCGCTTATGGCGACCAACGGCGATTAGAAATTGCCCGTGCTTTAGCTCTAAAGCCGACCATGCTGCTTTTGGACGAACCCGCCGCGGGGATGAATCCCAATGAAAAAGGTGCTTTAAGTGAGTTAATACGGCAGATTCGCGACTCCTTTAATTTGACAGTACTCTTGATTGAGCATCATGTCCCGCTAGTAATGGGATTGTGCGATCGCATCGCCGTCCTACACTTTGGTCAGTTGATTGCATTGGGTGAACCGGAGAACGTTAAGAATGACCCAGCTGTTATTGAAGCGTATTTAGGAGATGAGTGAGTCAAGGAGTTGCAGGTTAGTCGGTTAGAAGTTTCAACCTACCCTGCGGGAACGGCTACGCCGAACGACTTTCCAACCTTCAACCTAACAATTGACTTCTTTGCCCATGACCAAACCCCTACTTGAAATCAAAAATCTTTACGTCAACTACGGAGCAATCAAAGCTCTAATCGACATCAATCTGGTAGTTAACGAGGGTGAAATTGTCACCCTAATTGGTGCTAATGGTGCAGGGAAAAGTACCACACTGAAAGCTGTTTCTCGGTTAGTCAATTCCTTGAGGGGTCAGATTTTCTATAATGGGCGAGAAATTACGCGATCGCGCCCTGATCAGGTGGTGAGTATAGGGATTGCTCAAAGTCCTGAAGGACGACGGGTTTTGGCGCGGCAAACTGTTTTAACTAATCTGGAGTTGGGGGCTTACACTCGTTCTGACCGCTTGGGCATTAAAGCTGATATTGAACGTCAGTTTCTCACGTTTCCACGCTTGGGAGAGCGCCGAAATCAACTTGCTGGTACCCTTAGTGGGGGTGAGCAGCAAATGCTGGCGATCGCGCGTGCTGTAATGAGTCGGCCTAAACTATTGCTGCTTGATGAACCCAGTTTAGGATTAGCTCCTCAAATTGTCCGGGAAATCTTCGGTGTCATTCGCCAACTTCACGAGGAGGGAGTTACCATTTTGCTGGTAGAGCAAAATGCCAATCTAGCTTTACAAACTGCTGATCGAGGTTATGTTCTTGAAGCGGGGCAACTCACGCTTGCGGGTAATGCCTCAGACTTGATTAACGATGAGCGGGTGAAGAAAGCTTATCTGGGTTAAAAACTTCAAAAAAAACGCCCTCTCAGAGCTTCCAGATGAGAGGGCATCTCAGTAGTCCAAATGCTTACAAATAAAAAGCTATCGAGAAAGTGTGAATAATTTGTGAACTATAGCTTATAAGTAGGTGCGCTTAAATAAACCAAACATAGTTGTAGGGTGGGCATTGCCTAGAAACAAACTTTTGTCAGGTTTGGAGGGGTTATCCTCTGCAATGCCCACCTTAGGATTAATTAGATCCCTCTACTTAAAATGTCCAACTTAGCTAGAAGTATAATCACGTCTTGCACCTGGCGGTTGAAACCGCAGCTACACAAACAAAACCTGCCGGGAGCAGGTTACAAAACCCTTGATTTTTGGTGAGTCCGCACAGGCGGACGAAGGTTTGTATATGCCCCTCCAATTCCATTGGAGAGGGCTTGGTGCAAGATGTCAGTATACCGATTTTGGTCTTAGCTACTTGGCTGGGATGTTCAACCCTAACCCTTGCAGCTCATCCAGCAATGTCTCTGCTAGGCCAATCTTCTCCTGCCTCAGCACCGACCCCCAAAGCAACAAAACCTGCGACTCTGCCAGATACTCTTGTCATTCCCGGAGAACGAGTTGGGTCGGTCGCTCGCCATACAACTCGCCAAGACTTAGCTAAACGGTTTGGTGCAGCTCGACTCACTGACCAGCCCATTAGCATTGGTGAAGGGTTTACGGAACCCGGCACCCGCGTTAACTTAGGGTCAGAGTTTTCCTTTAGCATCGTGTGGGCTGATTCGATGCGCACTCAACCCAAAGAGATTCGCAACTTAGGTTCCGGCTGGCGGACTCCTCAAGGGATTGGAGTCGGTACTCCTTTGGCTCAATTGCAGCAAAAACTAGGCTTATTCAAATTCTATGGATTTGCCTGGGATTACGGCGGCACAGTCTTGCTGGAGGGAACGGAATTGGCGAAGTACGAAGATTTACTCATTTTGCGGCTGCGAACCGCACCTGATGCCGCCCAACGTTCACCCAATGACTTTAAAGCCTTGATCGGTGAGCGTCAATTTTCTTCTAATAATTCCCACTTGCCACCTCTCAAGCCGACGGTTGGGGAAATGATTGTGCGCCTAGCCTCAAAATCTTAGAGATATTGATGTCCATTGTCTTGGACTCTTCTGATTAGAATGCTTTAATTTTTGGACAGATATAAAAGAACTACCTGTCTGTTTTTATATCATTTTTTTTACAAAATAGTCCAAATAGTAAATAGCGTCAACAAATGATGAAATTCCTTAAGAATTCAAGGACAAAAATCAAGATGAAAATGTCCTAGACTATCTTAAGGAGGATGGCAGGTTTGTCAAGTTTTAGGTAAAGTCGCAGTGTTGATTTTTTACCCGCAGTATGATTAACCTGGATTTGGAAGCCCCAGCCTTATTAGATGATGAGGCTGCCAGGATAGAAGCACTTTATCGCTACCAAATTCTCGATACTCTTCCTGAAGAAGCGTTTGATGATTTGACGGCTTTAGCTGCCTACATTTGTAACACGCCCATTGCCCTCGTCAGCTTAGTTGATACAGATCGGCAGTGGTTTAAATCGAAAGTTGGCATAACAGCGACCGAGACGCCGCGGGAGATGGCATTCTGCGCCCATGCGATTGTGCAACCTGACGCGTTGCTTGTTGTGCCCAACGCGCTAGAAGATGAGCGGTTTGCTACTAACCCCTTGGTCACATCTGAACCCCATATTCGATTTTATGCCGGGGCTCCACTCGTGACACCTGATGGTTTTGCCCTAGGTACACTGTGCGTAATTGATCAGGTTCCACGCCAGCTCAATCTGGAACAGAGGAAAGCCTTACAAGCCCTCAGTCGGCAAGTTGTGACCCAGTTAGAGTTAAGGTTTAATGCGACTCGCCTAGAACGAACCAGCACTAAACTCAAAAGTGCCGTCAAAGCGCTACAGCGCAGCAATCATCATTTGAGTCAAACAGTATGCGAGCTACGGCATACCCAAGCTCAACTGGTTCAGACGGAGAAGATGTCTAGTCTAGGTCAGTTGGTGGCTGGTGTAGCTCATGAGATTAACAATCCTATTACCTTTATTCATGGGAATCTTCCTCATATTCAAAGCTACGTCCAAGATTTGCTAGGATTAGTATCGCTTTATCAACAGCACTATTCTCACCCCCATCCGCAAATTCAACAACAAGCTGAAGCAATTGATTTTGAATTTATTGTTGAAGACCTGCCCAATGTGATCTCTTCCATAGAAGTAGGCACTCATCGCATCCGTCAACTCGTGTTATCGCTACAAAATTTCTCTCGTAAAGAGCTAGGGAAGAAGGAATTTGTCGATATTCACCGAGGGATTGACGACACTTTATTAATCCTGCAACATCGGTTGAAAACTAAGGGAGAGAATCCAGGAATTCAGGTAGTGAAAGAATACGGAAATTTGCCCCCTGTTCCGTGCTACGCTGGAGCGCTCAACCAGGTTTTTATGAATATTTTGACCAATGCTATTAATGCACTAGAACAAGCAACGCAGAAGCGCTCTTCCTCACGACTAGAGCAGCAACCTAATACAATCATCATCCGCACAGGGATAGTGAAACGAACAGCACCGGGAGAGAAAACATCAGTTGTGATTCGCATTTCTGACAATGGCTTAGGTATCCCGCCAGCTATTTTGGAACGAATATTTGACCCATTTTTTACAACCAAGCCTATGGGGAAAGGAACAGGATTGGGATTGTCAATCAGTTACCAAATTGTGGTGGAAAAGCACGGTGGAACTCTCAAATGCTTTTCTGAACCGGGGAAAGGAACAGAATTCTGGATTGAAATTCCTTATTCAGTACAAACGGCGCAGGGATAGCTGATCTATTTGAGGTATGAACAATAACAAACCCCTCCAGACACCGAGAACGCATAGCGAAGGAAGAGAGAATTTTACAAATCATTTAGACTGGTTAATAGCTGGAAGAAATACAGGCGCGTTACTGCATTAAAGAGCTTCAACCGTCATTACCGACCTGATAGATAATCGCTATCTACGACAAATTCTTCACTCTCACTAGCTCGCTAATTCGCTAAAGTGTCCCATAGATGACCCAGCGAAATCGAGAGCAATCATGACCTCTACTACAGATAGTCAATCCACTACTCAGCTACCCCCATTAATTCCTCGCGAAATCCTCTTTGGGAACCCAAAACGGGCTCGTCCTCAACTCTCGCCGGATGGTCAGTATCTCGCCTATCTGGCACCTGATGAAAAAAACGTTTTACAGGTGTGGCTGCGGACGGTAGGCCAAGAAGACGACCAGAAGCTGACCGATGATAAAAAGCGCGGCATTCGGATGTACTTCTGGACGTATAACCCCCAGCAACTGATTTATCTCCAAGATTCAGATGGCGACGAAAACTTCCACCTGTACTTGGTCAACATTCGGTCACCTATTGTCCGCGACTTGACTCCCTTCCAAGGCGTTAAAGCCCAAGTCGTCGATTTAGACCCTAACTTCCCTAATGAAGTGTTAGTGGGACTTAACTTGAATAACCCCCAAAAGTTCGATGTTTACCGCATTAACTTAACGAACGGTGCGGTCGAGTTCGAGGCGGAGAACCCCGGTAATATCGTTAGTTGGACAGCCGATGCCGAATTCAAAGTCCGGGCAGCCACTGCCGCTACACCGGACGGAGGTTCTGATTTATTATTTCGGGAAACGTTGGATAAGGACTGGGAAATTCTGCGCCACTGGGGGCCGGATGATGAAGGCAGTGCCGTGAGCTTTTCGGCTGATGGCAAAACGCTTTACTTAATTGGTTCCCATGAGGCGAATACCCAGCGTCTCATCGCCCTTGACTGCGCGACTCGCCAAGAAACGGTGATGGCAGAGGATAAGCACTATGATGTGGGCGGGATTGTGATGCACCCCACCACACGAGTCATCCAAGCGGTTTCTTTTTACAAAGATAAATTGGAGTGGCGGGTACTAGACGAGAGTATAGCCGCCGATTTTGAAGCTATTTCCCAAATTCGTAAAGGAGAGTTTGGCATCGGTAGCCGTACTCTGGAGGATGACACTTGGCTAGTCGCCTACACCACTGATGATGGCCCTGTGTATTACTACACCTATGACAAGAAATCCAAAACTGGCACGTTACTCTTTAGCAACCAACCCGAATTGGAAACGTTGCAACTGGCCTCCATGCAACCGATTTCTTACCAAGCAAGAGACGGGTTGACCATTCGCGGCTACCTCACAACGCCAGTAGGAATACCAGCCAAGAATTTACCTGCTGTACTCTTTGTCCACGGCGGACCTTGGGCACAAGATACTTGGGGTTACCATTCAGGAGCCCAATGGCTAGCCAACCGAGGCTATGCTGTGCTACAAGTGAATTTCCGGGGTTCTACCGGCTATGGCAAAGATTTTCTCAATGCGGGCAATCGCCAGTGGGCAGCCGCGATGCATGACGACCTGATTGATGCCGTCAATTGGTTAGTCGAACAGGGTGTTGCTGACCCGAAGAAGGTGGCAATTATGGGTGGCTCCTATGGGGGTTATGCCGCGTTAGTTGGGTTAACGTTCACTCCAGATGTGTTTGCGGCTGGCGTGGATATTGTTGGCCCCAGCAACTTAATGACTCTCCTGCAAAGTATTCCGCCCTATTGGGCACCGTTGCTCGCCAACATGTACCATCGAATCGGTAACTTGGAAACGGAAGAAGAGTTTCTCAAGTCGCGATCGCCTTTATTTTTCGTTGACCGCATCCAAAAACCTTTACTGATTGGACAGGGAGCCAATGATCCACGAGTCAAGCAGGCGGAAAGCGAACAAATCGTCTGTGCTATGCGCTCGGCAGGTAAGCCAGTGGAATACGTCCTCTATCCGGACGAAGGACACGGCTTCGCCCGTCCGGAAAATCGGCTTCATTTTTTTGCGATCGCAGAAGAATTTCTCGCCAAATATTTAGGGGGTCGCTTTGAACCTGTTGGAGATATTCAAGGCCACTCTGGTGTTCTAAAATAAGCCCTTATCAATTCAAAATTCCCACTCAAAACTTCAAAATAACTGCCAAGGTACTATTCTGAATTTTGCAGGCGTGAATTCTGAATTCATGAGTAAGGGGTGTGGGGAGACGTGCTGAAATTAATCCAGACTATTACGGGGAGTCGTTGGTTTCATCCTCTGCTACTGTTGCTGTGGGTGGCGGTAGGGACTGGCTTGCGCTTGATTCATTTGACCGCCAAAGCGCCTTGGGTGGATGAATTTGCCACCATTGTATTTAGCCTCGGTCATAGTTTTAGCCCTGTACCCCTAGACCAAGCGATCGGTGTTGATGCTCTCCTGCAACCCATACAAGCTGACTCAACAACTGGAATTGGGGATGTGATTGATCACCTACTCACCCAGAGTAATCATCCTCCCCTTTATTTCGTGCTCGCTCACCTGTGGATGCGGTTGTTCCCGACAGACGACGGACTCGTTTCCCTGTGGGCGGCGCGATCGCTTCCAGCTCTTTTTGGTATCCTCTCTATCCCAGCACTGTTCGGCTTAAGCCTTCTTGCCTTTCGTTCTCGACTCGTCGCCCAGATGGCAGCTGCCATGATGGCGGTTTCACCCTTTGGGATATTTTTGGCTCAGGAAGCTCGCCATTACACCTTAGCCATTTTGTTCGTTATTGCTTCAATGGGTTGCTTAATCGTTGCCGTCCAAAGCATCTATCGCCGTACCCCATTACCAGTCTGGGTTGGATTAACCTGGATTGTAATTAATACGTTAGGTATTGCTACCCACTATTTCTTTGCTCTGACTCTTTGTGCCGAAGGGCTGGTGTTGGTAGCCGTGGCATGGCGTGACAGGAAAAGGGGGAGAGTGGAAGAGAGGAAAGAGGAGATGAGGGCAGGGGAATCCAAAGACACGTTAATCTCCTCAACCACACACTCCGCTTCAGAGAATTACCCCCATCACCCCATTACCCTGTCTCCTCCTCTTGCAGCTCAAACTCTGACTAAAGCCAACCCCCCAAATATCTCGAAATCTTGGTGGCGGATTTCCTGGGTTGCAGCAGGTACAGTAATCGGAAGCGCCGTGTGGTTACCCATTTTACAATCCAACTATGATAACGAACTGACGCATTGGATTTATGATGGCGACCCCCTGAAAAGTTGGCTCGAACCCATTGGGAGAGTTTTGGCTTGGCTAATCACCATGCTCATGGCGCTGCCAATGGAGTTCACAACGCTACCTCTGCCAGTTGTAATTGCCTCTGGACTAGTAACGGTGATTTTTTTACTCTGGGTTTTGCCCATTCTCTGGTACGGACTTCAGTTGAAGCACTTTCAACCGGATGTCCGCTTGAATGTCCAGGTTTTGGGTGGTTTTGTGATCGGGGCTTTGGCGCTATTTTTTGGCATCTCTTACACCTCAGGCGCTGATTTAACCCTGGCTCCCCGTTATCACTTCGTTTATTTTCCAGTTGCAATTTCCCTCCTGGGAGCGGCACTGGCAACGTCTTGGGATACATTGACCCCAGAAGCCAAAATGGAGCCTAGTACTAAGTTGCGTTCAATCACTGTGGATTGGAAAGCTGGGGGAGTTGGGGAAGCTGAGGAAGCGGGGGGAGAGAAAGTTAACTCTTTGAATGCAATTCAGTATAATTCGGCTAGACCTCTGCTCTGTGCAATTCGTTTTCCCCGAAAAGGTGGCAAAAAAGCCGTAATGTTGATTTGGCTCATGGGAGTGTTGGGAGGGCTGACAGTAACGTGGAATCTGGGCTATTTGCAAAGCATTCGTCCTGATTTCCTCGTTGATGTCATCCAAAAAACTTCAAATTCCCCAGTTCTCATTGCAGCAACTCATCAACACCACGGACATACAGGTAGAATGATGGGGCTGGCTTGGCAATTCAAACACCTTGAACGATCAGATATAGATACGCCATCAACCCAACCGATAACTTCTCCTCAATTTCTCTTAGCTCATACCGAGTCAAATCCCCAGAGCCGAGATCCAAGCATTACACTGCAAGAAACGGTTGCTAAATTACCCCGCCCTCTGGATGTATGGCTAGTCAATTTCCATGCTGGCGTGGATTTAGCCCAACAAAATTGTTTTGCTGTCTCTCAACGGTTGCCCAAGTTAGATAGCTATTGGTATCGCCTTTATCGCTGCCCTATGCCTCAAGGGGCTGTTTCCAAAACATCATGATAAGGATGAAGTATGAAGGATAAAATATGAAGAAATTCGTGAAATGCTATTACATCGCGTAATACACAAATCGTTCATTTGACGCCGGGAGCCTAGCTCCATCAATCTGCATATCCTCAAAGTCGATTCCACTCAATCTGGCTTCACTTAAATCGGCTGCACTCAAATTGGCCTTTTTTAAAATTGCCCAAGTTAAATTAGCTTTGACTAAAGAGGCTCCTGTCAGGTTCGCTCCTGTTAAATCGGCTCCTTTCATATTTACACCCTCTAGATGGGCTTCACTCAAATCAGTCTTTGTTAAGTTAGCTCCTTCCAAGTTAGCTCCACTCAGTTTAGCTTCCTTGAGATTAACGCCTTCTAAATCAACGCCTCCCAGATCGACTTCTTTTAAATAGGCTTTGCTAAGATTGACACCGTTTAGAGAAGCGCCATACAGCTTGGCTCCTACTAGCCTTGCCTCTGATAAATTTGCCCAATTCAAGTTAACACCACTTAGATTTGCCTCTCGCAGATTACTGCGTTGTAAATCGGCTGAACAGAGGTTAGCCCCCCACAAATTAGCGCGTCTGAGATTTGCCCCGCTGAAATTTGCCCCGCTGAGTTTCGCACCGGGAAGTTTTGACTTCACCATAAACGCTCCACTGAAGTTGGCTTTTGTCACCTCTGCCTCTACGAGTTTGGCTTCACTCATTTTGGCAAAACTCAGATTAGCCCAGTTCAGTTGAGTTCCGCTTAAATCTGATTTAGTGAGAAATGCCCGGCTCAAATTAGCACCTCTTAAGTTAGCCCCCGTAAGATTGACTCCAATTAGAGTGGCTCCCCGGAGATCTGCTCCGCTGAGGTCAGTACCTGCAAAATTTCTATATCCTTGCTCATAAAGGTGGAGCAGATATCTCACGTTCATAGTGTAGACACTCCAATAATTAGTCGTTCGCCTGTACAATTCAACGGAACTTTAATTATTAGTTTTTATCACTGATTAGGTGTGGTTTACTATTAGGTAGAAAAGAGTTAAACTAATCTTTGGATTTATTCCTCAAACCTTAGATAACCCCAAATTATATATCTTTAGCTTCTTTTAATTTTATCAAGTTGAATTGGGAAGGTTGTCAAACTTCAACAAATCTTTGCTAAAGTTGAACTAATTTAGAATTCGGTTAACCAAGCCGTAGTTTGCTCTTCCCTAAAGTAAATAACTATCAATATCCTGGCTGTTTAAAAATTTTAATAAAACTGGCTTGAACCAACCAGCATCACCTGTTCTTCTGAAGGTTATAACTTCGTACTCGTACAAGGGTAGAGGCGTCGAATTGCCTCATGGATGGCGGCGATGGAAAATTTCTTCCTATTTCCCAGGCATAATGCCTTTCGGCGGAGGCTTAGTGGTTAGTCAGAAGGAGCATCGGCTCTTAGCTAACCACTAAACAATCGTCTGTCTGTCTAATTTTACTCAACGTTAAGGCGGAGTAGGGATTAGGGAGTAGACTTGACCATCAATTAAAAGTCGGGTAATGCCTTTCGCTTGCAGATGGGAACGAGTCTTCTGAAGCACCCGACTATCAGGAACTTTAATGACTCGCTGGGAACGATTAGAAAAACGCCGAGCTACTTTGTGGTTATCAAATACAGGTAGCGTTTTCTCCTGAACTTCTTCAGATGGAATATAGCCTAAATCACTAAAGTCTTTCAGGGGACGAGCGATTAACTCCGCTGCTCTATCTACCACCAAATAGCAGGTTTTGGGAAGGGAAGCTTCTGAAAGAGGTAAAACTTGAACATTAATACCGCTTTCAGCCAGAGAGGTTTTTAAGAGATCTCGACTCTCAACCTCTCCTTCCTCGTCGTCCCAATCGTCATCTAAATCCTCATCGAGATCATCATCCTCGTCATCTAAGTCCATTAAGTCGCCATCCAGCAACTCCTCGAAGCGGCTAGTTTCTGCCCGATCAATTTCATCAAGCATCTCATCCGGCTTCTCAGGTTGATTTTCCTGAAGGCTGGCAGCAAGATCTAGCTCTAATTGCTTCTGTACGACTTTTTCCTCACTATCGCTAGTTAGAGATACAGAGGAACGTCTACGTCGGCGTCGTCCGTCAGCAGAACTTGAGGTTGATGACTCACTCTCCAATTCTACTAATGGCTGCCTGGAGGATGGAATATCGGGTGGTGATTCAGCCTCCAACTCTAATGATGACTCAGTTGTTTCGGTAATCGGAGAAAAAGTATGACCCGGAGTCCGATTTAACCGCTTTTGCTGAATCAGATCTTCGTATTCGGACTCTTGTAAGTTACTTTTCAGGATACGGCTAATGGTTGAGTTACTCACGCCATAGCGCATTGCCAGAGTCGAGGTTGTCTCTTCTGGATTTCGATACAGATTTAAGATGTCGCTTTTGTCGGCATCCGACAGTTTTCTTGGACTCATGAGTTTACCTTAAGCTCGCTTGCGCGTACTACGGCGAGAGCGGCTTGATACGTCATATTCTAGGGCAGCACCTATGGCAAACAATACACCACTAAACACAAAAAACACTTCCAGTAGACTACCGCTATGGTATGAGGGTTCTACAGCATCTTCATACTTGAACCACATATCTGCAATGTAGAGGGAAAACGTCGCCGCCGCAATCATTCGCCAAGATTGGGCGAATCGCCCACCCCAAAATGCTAACAAAAGAGTTGAGGCAATGATCAGAAGAAAGACATCACCAACAATGTAGAAGAAATTCACGGGCTTAGAAAGTGGGCTAAGTGTATCTTGCAGTGTAACGGCCCACGCCGGTGCATGATTTGCCTCGTTTTGATCAGGTAGATTGGGCGCTTCTGAAGAAGCCCCTGTTGCCGGGGATGTGGCTTCAGATCCTGTCTGCTCAATCGCATTAGGCGAAGAAACACTACTATCTGGCTGTGCTGAAGTAGTGGGTGTGGCAAACAAAACCCAAACAGCTAAGGCAATACCCACAGATGCGATCGCACCGATCGTTATCCACTGCCTAACTTCCAAATTCAACCGCCTGGGAAGAACGGCTAAAACCATACCCCAGCTAAGGAACATATAGAAAGTTATGTAAAACAAATCTGCTGGTGATACATCAGGGTCAAGACCGAAATATAGCTCCCATACTCCAAAGATTAAGTTAGCAATAAACCAAGAAATCATCCCCAGACCAATTCCTAACCAGACATTCCGTCCGCTAGCAATCTGAGGGCTACTCCAGTTTTTGAAGCAGAGCAGGGCTGCACCTAGAAAGGGAAGAGTTTCCAGCACGTAGGTGCCTATTAAGTACCACAGCGGACTTTCTTCCCCAGATGGTCTTATACTAAACAACAGAAAAAACAATAGCGATATTACCGACCATGCAATTCCCCCATAAACAATAGTTTGGCTGCTTAGGGGGGATTGAGGAGCCGATGACTTTTCTACAGAGCTGCTCATAAGTATTGTCCCCATTATCACTAAAAATGAAAATCATCCCTAGCCAATGTTATAAAAATTAAGGACTGGCGAAGCATTTTGGCGTCTCGATAGCTGACGCAGGACACTTTTTTTACCTTCTTTACTAGATTATCGCCATAGTTTACCTAATGGAGAGGATTGCAGCCACTCCATAAACTGAGATTGCTCAGCGGCTGGCATATCTTGCAATATATCTCTCACTCCTGCGGCAAAGTTGGTATTGCCAAAATATTCCTTACCCAGACGATACAGTTCCTGTAAGAGAGTAATCAGATGGTGTTCTTCCCAAGGGGGAACCTGTAGAGATGTCAGTGGGTCTAGAGAGAGCAGGTGTTTAACCGCTTGCGGGGAGTCAGCTTGAGGAAAATGCCATTGCCGAAAGACGTCTGTAATATCTTTCTGAAACAAACCCGCTTGCCTGCCTCCCAAAAGGTCTTCAATATCCATGTACACAGCTTGCAGCAGTAAAAGGCAGGCTTGAGTAAAGGGGACAATTTTGGCGTCAGGGCTAGCTTCTGTCCCTAGTTGTTCGAGACGGATTTTTCCCCAAACACTGTAGCGTTCAGGTTCCTCTAACAAGACGCAGACCTTGCCACGATTATCGGTGAGGTCTCGCCAGAAGGCTTTTGCCTCTTCACCTTGACTAGCACTAAAGACACTAATCAAGCGAAAGGATTGCCCTTGATAAGTCAGAATCGGGATTTGTTGATCCCGCTTCGGGTGCTGAATGGTGGAGATTTCAACATCCTGCCGTTTCAGAATAAACATGACATTGGTAAATGACTCTTGACTAGGCCGTCGGGTGCTGTGGGGAGCGCTGTAATACCCAAGCAACCATCTCTCTCCAGGAGGCTTGGGGTTAGGGTTTAACTGAGCTGCGATAGACACGTTGCGCCTCGGCCTAGGGAGTTGAGTTATCCCCTTGAGTCATACCGCTACCGATACAAGCACCTGATGATGATGGTTTATAGTTTACCTTGAGCGTCAAGCCGCTTGTCGCCAGTGTTCTTGAAGTGTTAGCAATCTTGACTTGCCATCGTTAACGTCGCACCGATACAATGCTTGATACTGTCGGATTCTTCCTTGAGAAATAGAAGTCACGAGTTAGGAATCAGGAGAAAGTAATTTTTATCCCTGATAGTACTTTACTCGTCAAGATGCCTGTTCTAAAAAAAGCGTCATTCGTTTTTCGTCTGAAGCGAACTCATGTTGAAGTTGACTTCTCAGGAGAACAAAATCTGCTCGCCTACAATTAACCAAGGGCTGAGTTCATTGCTTAAATTCTGTATGATATAAATTTACTTATTGCTCTCGTAGCTCAGGGGATAGAGCAAGGGATTTCTAATCCCTTGGTCGTAGGTTCGAATCCTACCGAGGGCGTGAACTCGTCTAGAACACAGGCTATTCCAACTTTAACGTTCCTGCTGAGACGGGGCATAGGGCATGGGGTACTGTAATCCATGCCAAGTAAATGTGGAAAAGCTGAAAAGCCAGTAGTCTATTTGGGTCAAACCAAATAGACTACTGGCTTTGATTACTTAACTAGACTAACCCTTTAGATGTGGATACCACACTCGGTTTTACCAGTACCCCGCCAGCGACCAGCGCGTTCATCTTCGCCTTCTGCTACAGGTGTTGTAATGGGTTCATCGCCAATACTGGGATAACCTTGGTCGTGGAGAGGATTGTATATAACGCTGTGTTCATGTACATAATTCCAAGTTTCTTTGCGTGTCCAACTGGCAATAGGATTGACCTTTATCCGCCCCTGGTTATCAAGTTCAAAAATCGGCATGTCGGCACGAGTGGTCGCTTGGTCACGACGGCGACCTGTAATCCAGGCAACAGTGTTGAGTTCTGATAGACCCCTTTGTAGGGGTTCAATCTTGGTTAGGTAATGGAATTGTTGAATGTCTTTATCCCAAAGCGCATCTCCGTACTGAGCGGCAAAGGCTTCACGAGAATCAATATCCGGAATCTTATAAATTTGCAGATTCATGTTGTAAAGCTCTTTGGCTTTAGCAACTAGCTCCAGAGTTTGGGGAAAATGGTGCAAGGTGTCGAGAAACATCACTGGCACTGGAGTCGCTGGTTTCAAGTCGCGGTAAAAAATATCTGTGATTACCAGATCATCAACATTAAAGGCACTAGTCTGTACCAGACCCGTTGGGATATTCTCAACACACCAAGCCAAAACTTCTCTGGGATGAGCGGTATTATATCGCTGATTGAGTTCTTCTAAGTCAAGATTGGGAAGTTGGGCGGGTGATTCTGTCGATTGCGTCATACGAGTTCGCTTGTCCGGCGTTTAGAAGATTGTCAACTCAGTAGATTTTAACCTAGAAAAAAAACACAACCCGACGGGAAAACCGTACATCATTGGCACAAAACCCTGCAAAGTGAGGATGATACTACTAAGTAGTCGCTTATGAACGGTGTACACCAGAATGCATGAAAATTGTTACTCCTTCTGCCTACTGCCTACTGCTTACTGCCTTCTGCTCTGGAGCCCTGTGCCTTATCTCCAGTCAGGTGGGTAAAATTAAACATCATTATGAGGAGTGAGCATAGGGCATGGGGTATGGGCTATAGAAAAGAAATAGTGATGTTTATTGATGTCTATCGATTTAGCTTGTGAAATTTTAGGTAATAAGAACATGGGAGATAATGTATGCAATTAATCCTTTACAGTAAGCCGGGTTGTCATCTTTGTGAGGGATTACAAGAAAAACTAGAACAAATTCAAGATTTACCGCTGCAATTAGAAGTACGAGATATTACCAGCCGCGAGGATTGGTTCCAGGCTTATCAGTATGAAGTGCCTGTTCTGTGTCGCAACAGTTCGGGTCGGGAAGAACCCCTGCCTCGTCTTTCTCCCCGTGCTACTGTGCAGCAGTTGGAACGAATGTTACAGAAATATTTATTGGTAGATGAGGCAAAATAGGCGCAGAACCAGAGGAGAGGGAGAAGACTTTTCTGGAGACAAGGGAGACAAGCAAGAGGGGGAGACAAGGAAGGAGTTTGTTTCAAGATTTCGGTACAATGGCCTGTTTATCTTCCTTGCCCTCAAGAATCTCCCTTGTCTTCTTTCCCCAGTCCCTTTCGTTGTGAGGAGAAGATTTGAGATGAAGCTACGCGAGTTATTGGCGACGATTTCTAACATTGTGCAACTGCCTGACCATCCGGCACTGGATGCTGAGGTGAAAGGACTGTGTACAAATTCCCATGCCTGCCAGCCAGGAGATTTATTTATAGGAATGCCAGGAACGCGAGTCGATGGCGGGGAATTTTGGGAAAGTGCGATCGCATCTGGTGCAATTGCAGCCTTGATTTCTACCCAAGCGGCTGCCAAATGCTCTCCAGCTTCAGGAACCAGTGCTTGTGTCGCTACAGCGTCGGACATGACGACCACCTGCGCTGAAGCCGCAACGGCTTTCTACGGCTACCCAGCACGGCAACTCAAGTTAATCGGTATCACCGGCACCAACGGCAAAACGACAACCACCCATCTGATTGAATTTCTCCTCGCTCACGCCCAATTACCAACTGCACTGCTGGGTACGCTTTATACTCGCTGGCCTGGATTCCAGCAAACTGCCATTCATACGACACCATTTGCGATAGAACTACAACACCAGCTAAAGTCAGCGTTAGACGCGGGTTGCCAGTTGGGTGTGATGGAAGTCAGTTCCCACGCCCTAGCACAAGGTCGGGTGATGGGGTGTCCTTTTGAGGTTGCCGTATTTACCAATCTCACCCAAGACCATTTGGACTTCCACCGAGATATGGAAGATTACTTCGCCGCTAAAGCACTGCTGTTTAGCGCCGATTATCTCCAAGGACGAGCGATCATGAACGTGGATGACCCCTACGGACAGCGATTAGTGCAAAAGCTAAATTCCGATCAGGTCTGGAGCTACAGTGTACAACAGGACTCAGCAGACTTGTGGACAAGTGACCTGAGGTATGAACCAACTGGGGTCAGTGGTAAGCTGCATACGCCTGTGGGTGAGGTTCCCTTCCGTTCGCCACTCGTGGGTCAATATAATTTGTCTAATCTGTTAGCGGCTGTAGGAACGGTGTTACATCTGGGCCTAGATTTAGAGTCTGTTGTGGAGGCGTTACCACAATTTCCTGGTGTTCCCGGACGGATGGAACGGGTGCAAATCAAGCCGGAACAAGATATCAGCGTGATTGTCGATTATGCTCACACACCCGATAGTTTGGAGAACCTGCTCAAGGCATCGCGACCCTTTATTCAGGGCAAAATGATTTGCGTGTTTGGGTGTGGAGGCGATCGCGATCGCACCAAGCGCCCGAAAATGGGTAAAATTGCTGCCGACTTGGCAGATGTCGCCGTCGTGACTTCCGATAACCCCCGCACGGAAGACGCCGAACGAATCTTACAAGATATTTTGGAAGGTATTGGGCCATCAGTTGAGCCAATCGTGATTGGCGATCGCGCTACGGCAATCCACACGGCTATCCTGCAAGCGCAACCGGGAGACGGCGTTTTGATTGCCGGTAAAGGTCACGAAGATTATCAAATTCTCGGCACAGAAAAGATTCACTTTGACGACCGAGAGCAAGCACGAGACGCTCTTACCGAACGATTAGCCTAAGCATCAAGTTCAAGAATTGAAGATTAGCAGGTTAGACTGTTCAAGGTTCAATCGTGTAACCTGCTAACTTCCTCACTGAGTTACAGTCAATCCCTCTTCAGGATAATGACAAATGAAAATTTTGCGTTCAAAATACCCAATTGTTGCCAAAAATGAATGTAGCCATCCTACCTAAGTTGTAAACTTCTGTCTTCTCTTTTTCTGTGTTCTCTGCGCCTGGAGTGGTTCGCTTAACCCCTTTGTCTCACCCATCAAATGGGATGAGTGCAATACTAGTTTTGTTTAATACATTAATAAAGTTTCAATTAAGAAAAACACTAAAAGCAAAAGCTTTTTAATTTCGCGCTTTGTCAACAGGAATCCTGTTTACTTGATAAATAGGTAGGCACAAATAAACGCAGGCATATAACAAATGTTAAGAGTTTAAAACCGTTTCCCTTCTGCCTCCTTCCCTCTGCCTTGCCTCAACGACAAATATTAATGCCCACCTACTTAACGATAATTTTGAATTGTTTGGACAAATGTCTAATAGCAATCTTCACCCTTCTTCTAGCGACTCCTCTCGGCGTGACTCCGGTGTATCATTAAATTCACAGGAACAAAAACAGCCTTTAACAACCAATACAACGACACCATCACCGCAGGATTGTATGGTTAACAAAGATGAGTTCCTCAAGCGAGTGGTTCAAGAACTGAAGACGCCATTGACAAATATGAAAACCGCTCTGAAGTTGCTAGATGCAGCGCACCTCAAACCCGTCCAACGCCAACGCTACATGCAGCTTCTGAATACAGAGTGCGATCGCCAAAATTCGCTGATGGCTGGCTTGCTAGAGTTAATCGATCTCGACAGCGAACCTCAACCGACTGTGATGCCATCAGTACAACTAGCGGATATTGTTCCTGGTGTGGTGAGTACCTATCAACCATTGGCTCAAGAGAAAGGCATCCAACTGGGATATACCATTCCTGCTAATTTTCCTCCTGTTTCCTGCTCAGAAACATGGGTGAGGCAAATCGTGATTCATCTGCTACACAATAGTCTAAAATTTACGCCTGCTGGGGGTCAGGTTAAGGTGCAGGCAACTCATCAGGGTGAATATACCCAGTTAGCCTGTTGCGACACAGGAATTGGCATTGCCACTCATGAAATTCCTAGAATTTTCGACAGCTTTTATCGAGGACGGCAAACAATGGGTGACAACACAGGTGCTGGACTTGGTTTAACCATTGTGCAGCAATTATTAATACGTTGCGGCGGCTCGATTTCAGTTACCAGTCAGTTAGGTGTAGGGTCAAATTTCAAAGTTTTTTTACCGATTGCTCCTAATTAATTGCATCTCAAATGGGCTGATTCAGACTTGAGATTACAGTTCGAGATAGCGCAGTTGTGTGAAGTGAAAGCAACGTTAATCAAGTTTATCTCTATTGGCTATCAACCCTTAGCTATCCCGCTAAGGATTAGGTAGAGAGAAATTTAGGTTTATAGGCATTGCCTACTCTACGCCAACATTGTTTTTTGACCACAAATTTCGGAATTACTAACTTCTAAAGGCAAGAAAACGGTCATCACTTCACCCTCTTGAGGCCGCTGTCGTACAATCAATTTTCCTCCCAAGGCTTGGAACAGATGTTTGGTAACGCTCAGATTTAAACTGAGACTACCCGTTTCTGGCTGAAACATGAGCAACTGACCAATCGACTTCAGCGTCGAACAAGTATCATTAGCTAAGTTGTTTGAGTTGCCGTTCTTTTCGGGATTGGAGTGAGATTGGAACTGCAATTTCAATTGATCTCCAGCGGGTGTCACCTGCACCTGGATATGACCACCAGAAGGAAGAGAACGGGTGAAATTTTCGATTAAACCCGTCAGCACCTGATCTAACATGGCAGGATTACTCACCACGGCTGGCAGTTTTTGAGGTAAGACCACCTCCAGGGTCAAATTACGCCGCGACGCTTGCTTTTGCCAGCGAGGAATACTTTGGTGAAGAATCTGCTCCAGGGACATCGAGGTGAGGTTAACCGACACTTGCTTCACCGTCGTTGTCTCTAATTCGGCGGCGCGGAAAATCAACTCCATGCGGTTGATTTGCTCGGTACACTCATGGTCGATAATTTCCAGACGGCGCATCACTTCTGCCGGTAAGTCACCGCGCTTCAGCAAGAGTTTAGTTAAGGTGCGAATGGTTGTGAGTGGCGTGCGAATTTCGTGAGTCAGCGCTTTGAGCAGTTCCACATCTGTTGTTTCCAGAGGATTAGAAAGTTTCGTGACACCTCGCTCCTCATTCTTCATTAACCGTTCCCAATGGCGCCCTTCTGGGAAGCTATTCCCCTGAGATTGAGAGGGTTCAGGCTGTGCTGTTGAGTCAATAGCCGTGGCGGATATCGTCTGGAATTTCTCGGTATCCGGTGGTTCTGGTAAATTCTGGAGGAGTTTGCGACCAAAGTCCATGACGATGCGGTAGTCGGGTGGTTTGGGTGCAAACTGTTCGATGATGGATTCTAGTTGGCCTAGTTGATGGGGACTCGTGATTAACAGCCGCATACGCAGTGCTATCCAAGTGTGTTGGATGTCTTCTGGGTCAAAGGAAAACTGAAAGGAGGGAACGCCTGTCAGGTCTTCTCCAACAACCATCACTAAGCTAAAGCTAGGCGTAAAAACTAAGCAAAATTGCTCCGATGCCAGTGAGTCAGCAGGCAGTAACGGTAACCGATAGGCTGTATTGTTAGTCTGCTGGCATGGCTCATGGCTAGCGGGGGGCAGTTGAAAGGGCATCCAAGCCAGCGCATTATAGGAATCGCTAGTAAAAATTCCAGTTTGGAAATGGGAAAGTAGCTGGGTGTGGCTTAACACTGGCGTAGGACCAGCTAAAACCAAGCCTTGGAGTGAGGACGTATGAGAATAATTGGCATCTGACGGGGAGGTAGAGAGGGTTTGTAAAAGCACCTGTTCTAGGGTAATAATCGCACTGTGCCATTCCCGTTGTGCTTTTGAGGCACGTTCTCTTTCCCGACGACTAGCCCCCCCTCGGTGGCCTTGCTGTGTCACGGTGGCCTGTTCACTGAGAGGCGCAACCTGACTGTCTCGCCCAATCGATTCTCTTTGGGCTAACACTTCACTTATGCTTGGTAATAACCACTTTTGCACCACGTTCTATCCCTATGCACAGCAAGTGCAGTACTTGAAACTATCTGCTCTTCTGATTACGAGGGTAACGGTATTTTTCATCGCTCTTGGGTCGTAGAACCGAACTCGTTAGTCGCGATTTCCGTTGCTAGTTTGTAATGGTTAGTAACTCTAACCGGTTGACTCAAGAATATCAAATTTGTCTCTAAGGTCTGCTTTGGGCAACGAGATGTAAAAAATGCTTAACATTTCGTAATTTTATTTAAACTGAGAAGGGTATAGCCATTCTCACTTCACACTTATCAGTTACCATGCTGCTGCGACCAGAGCAACGCACTAAACTTGACGATACGGACGATACGCTGTTTTACTCGCTTCCCCGTTTCGTGACTCATGTGGATGAAGGGTTTATCGATCAGCTAACCCAACTGTATCGCGATCGCCTCAAGCCCGATACCCGCCTCTTCGATATGATGAGTAGCTGGGTGTCCCACCTTCCAGAGGAGATAGAATTTTCTCACGTCGAAGGCCACGGGATGAATGAAAATGAACTGGCCCGCAATCCCCGGCTGAATCATTACTTTGTGCAAGACCTCAACCTAAATCCCAAGCTGCCCCTACTAGACGAGGATTTTGATGCCGTCCTCAACTCTGTTTCCGTTCAGTACTTGCAATACCCGGATGCCATATTTTCTGAGATTCGCCGTATTCTCAAACCCGGTGGGATAGCGATTATCAGCTTTTCCAACCGAATGTTCTACCAAAAAGCGATCGCGGCATGGCGAGATGGCAGCGAACAAAGCCGCGTAGAGCTCGTCAAACGCTACTTTCAGTCTGTTCCTGGCTTCAGTTCCCCGGAAGTCGTTGTGCGCCAATCAGCCGCACCCAGTTTTATGCAAATGTTCGGTCTTGGTGGCGGCGACCCATTTTACGCGGTAATTGCCCAGCGCATCTAACCTTCAGTTGTGTAGGGATTTTACCCTCATTACTTACCGATTATCTCACCTCTTGTGGCGTAGGTGTCTTGCCCGACCCTGACTCAGTGGCTACTCGTGTCGCCTGCCCCACAAGATTAGATAACTTCTTTTTGGATAATCCCTTACGTTGTATATTTTTTAGGGGAAAAGCTTGAGATGATTTATGATTTGGAAGGTCTCTGGTAAAGCCCTACCAACAACACTGGGAATGACATCAATTTACAGAAAAGCCACTCAACATTTCAGATTATCAAAAAATCTCCCTAACTTTAATTATCTATTACTTTTACTATTTTCTTCTCTCAGTTTAATTGGGATTCTCAATCATGCCATGTGGCGAGACGAACTCAATCCCTGGCTGCTGGCTAGAGATAGTCATTCCTTCATTGAACTTTTCCAAAATATTAAATACGAAGGACATCCTGGGCTGTGGTATCTCTGTCTTTATGGCTTGACTCAATTGACTTCCAATCCAGTAGCTATGCAACTCACTCATTTACTAATAGCCATTGGATTTATTTATTTATTTCTGAAATTTTCACCTTTTACCCGATTACAAAAATTATTATTTTGTTTTGGATACCTGCCTTTTTATGAATATCTCGTAATCAGCAGAAATTATGCAATTGGTGTATTGCTTGCTTTTTTATTTTGTGCAATTTATAAAACTAGAAAAAAAAGCTACCTCATTCTCTCACTCCTGCTTTTTTTCCTGGCAAATACCAATGCCTATTGTTTATTTATTTCAGTGGCTCTGGGACTAGCGCTAATAGTTGAATACAGCTTGCGGAAACGATTAGGCGAGTCATTCACAGCAAATCGAACTGATTTAATCAGTAGCTTTACTATATTTATACTAGGCATTGTCAGCTCCCTAGCTCAACTAATTCCTCCTGCTGACAGTACCTTGCAGGGCGGGCTATCGGGATGGACGCTACACTTTGACTTTAGGCATTTAGCTAAAGCACTCATCAGAATTTGGAATAGTTACATTGTTATTCTCATTCCTGGTGATTCCAGTATAGAAGTATTTATTTTTGCTGTATTGGCTTTAGGGTTATTCTTGTTGGCGTCAACTTTATTAATCCGTAAGCCAATCGCATTATTGATCTATATATTTGGCACTTTAGAAATAATCTTATTTACCTATGTTAAATTTCTGGGTTCAGCCCGACATTACGGGCATCTTTATATCGTGTTGATTGTTTCCTTGTGGATTGCCAGTTATTATCCTAAATCAAGTATTTTGCTGCAATCGCCTGTCAGTAGGATAAACGGTTTCGAGAAAGTTAGTAAGGCTTGGCTGAAGTGGGTCGAACATTACAAAACGGCTTTGATTATAGTAATTCTATCCGCTCAGTTGGTGGCAGGTATAGTTGCCTTTAGTCGAGATTTGGTGATTCCCTACTCAGCTAGTCGAGCAACGGCTAGTTATATCCAACGTCAGCATCTAGAAAAACTGTTTATAGTCGGCAGTCGAGATGCTACTATTTCTCCTTTATGCGGTTATTTAAATCGAAAAATTTATTATCCGGAACGTCAAGGTCTGGGGAGTTTCGTACTATTCAATAGTCAACGAAAGGAGGTAGATGTAGCAACAGTCTTAGAACAGGTTAGCCAACTCATTAAACAAAATCCTACAAATATTCTCCTCATTCTTAACAATGAAATTGACACGTCAAGGGCTGATGTACATATAACTTTCTTAGCAAAATTTACTAGAAGCCTGATTTTTAATGAAAAGTACTATTTGTACCGAGTTAGTCCTGCGGGAAAAAGCTAATTAACCTGTTGTGTATTTCCTTTGTCTATAGGAATCTAATGCTATTTGATGGGGAAAGATTAACGAACCACAGAGGACGCCGAGAACACGGGGCAAGAGAATGAGGAGAGAGTATTTCAACCCTCATTTTAGGATTGGGATAATTTATATTCTTCATCTTTCAGTTGAGTGGCTTACCCATCTATCTTTGCTAAAATCTCTAAAGCTTTGCTACACAATTCTTGATGACAGAAACCATTACTCGCCATTAAGCCACCCCACTGATTAATGTCACCCTGGTTGTACATTAAGGGTGTGCCATCAAAGTGAGTAAATTTTCCACCAGCTTCGGTCAAAATTAATTCAGGAGCAGCCATATCCCAATCTTTGGGAGCAGACTTACCGGAGAGGGAGATATAAACATCGGCTCGTTGTTCAATAATGGTGGCAATTTTACAACCGACGCTACCAACGTAGTGTTTCTCTTTGAAAGGCAACTGGCGCAATAACTGATTGAAGCGTTCGTCCCGGTGGGTGCGCGATGCGACAAGGGACAAATCTGTGATGGCATTACGCTGCGATACCTGTACTCGTGTCGTGACTCCCTGCTGGGTTGTTACAAATGTACCACTGCCAAGGGAAGCATAATATAGCTTTTGGGCTTCGGGCCATACTACCACGGCTACGATGGGTCGTCCTTGATGAAGGAGCGCAATGTGAATCGCATACTCACCTGTCTTGTCGATAAAGTCTCGTGTTCCATCTAAAGGGTCAATCAACCAAACCCAAGGTGTATGGATGAGGGACTCTCTATCTTGCTGTGATAGGGATTTATACGTTTCTTCACTGAGGTAGCCGAACTCTTCTGTGGCAAAAGAGGCTTGTAGCTTATCTAAAATGTAGTAATTTGCTGCCACATCTGCGGCGGTGACGGGCCCATCTTTTTTTTCTTGGATTTCCAAATGTCCGTCCTGGGAATCACCCTGATAATAGGAGTGCAGGACATCAGCAGCCCCCCACCCTACTGAGCAGGCGGTTGCCACAATTTCTTCTAATCCCTCATACTGCCCTTCACCCAAAAATTTCAGCACGCTTACTTGTATCTCCTAAGAATGTTTAAGAGTCTTGGTCGTGTCTCTGCTCACCGATAAAAGAGCAAGATCTTTCTTATAGTAGAAGTTTCCCGAACAAACAGCTGCCAGAGGTAGCCTAAAGGTGATAATCGCAAGATTTTGTCTAGTTTTTTAAAGAATCTCTAAGAAAACTTTACTTGCTCAAAGAGGAAAAAAATCTTCCAAAAGCTCGTGCAAACTAGATTACACACTTTTTTAAGCATTTATCTTCAAGCGAGTAGTTATTAAATCTTTTTTCACCGCAACACGCAGCGAGAGAATTCGCGCTTCAATGTAGTTACAAGGACGAAAGGGCTTCAGCTCCAGCAAAAGTTTACTGAGTTCGTAGTCAGTGAAGGTGAGGGAGCTTATCCCACTATTTCTCTGTAGCTCAGGCCCTGAACCTGGCAAGACTGAAGCTCATTTGTCGGGTTGGTAGCTCATGAAAGAGCAGGAGTATGCACTGTAAGGATTAACGACAATGAAGCGCATTTGCCAACTAGCTCAATTAATTTTGGACTTTTACCGGGAAGAACCACAGCAACTCCGGCAGCTTGAACCGCTACGCATTTGCAAAGTCTTCCGGCGGTGGGGTGTTTTGTATATTCGCTGCCCTAATCTGGAAACTGTTGCTGAAATTGTGGATGCTGGTCTACTAATTGCAGAACCAGTGGCTCGACTTAGATTAGCTAAAAAAATTACAGTTTTGAATAACAATGCTTCTGTTGCTGCTTTTCCCGTTGATTTCAACAAAATCAAGGCTTGAAGGAATACTAAATGTTTACTTGTATCGCTAACTTATAGAAGACTAAAAAAATATCCTAAAAGGACAACTCATTGATAAGTTTTGGGTGTACTTTTAGAACGTATTCTATTCTCAAAAATACACCCAAACTTGCTTAGAAATTAGTCACAAGATAATTGCCACTGTCAATCGCTTTACTTGGTCGTTGAAATTTCTTGTTTGTCTGAATCTGATGCTTGGTAGGATGTTGCCAGGGATTCAATTTGCTGTTGCCGTTCCTCGGCAATAGCGTTCAACACGCCAGCCGTTGCCATACGGTTTAGCTGGTTTGCAAGAACAGCATCAACAGAATACTGCCCACCGCCATTCACCACGAATAACTGGAAGCAAGCGGCATAAAGCATAGATAGCTCCAAGTAAGGAATGCTGAAGCCAGCAACCCGAATATGATGGTACATCGCCACGAGCATCGTTGATAACAAAGCCGCCGCCGCAGGACGAGTCAGAAGACCCAAAGCCAGCAGTGGTGCACCAATTAACTCCGCAAAGGCTGCGCAGTAGCTAAAGAAAATGGGAAAGGGCAAGCCGATGACGGAGACATAGGCTTGTGCAAAACTCTCAATATTCGACAACTTATCCAATCCATTGTGAATCATCACGATTCCAGCAATGACTCGGAGGGCAGTCCAACTCATCTGCACCCAAGTGTTGGCTGACAGATTAGGCTTCAGAACAGCGGCAAGGTAAGCCGTAAGGCGCTCAGTCGTGTTCATGGGATGAATTTCCGGAAAATGTATGGATGAGTACTTTGTACTTATATATTAATTAATTTTAATTAACTTTTGTAAAATTTATTAGGGGCGATCAATTTTTTCTAGCAATGTACTGTGGTCAAAAGCCAGTGAAAACGGGCTTAAAGGTTTAAAGGCAATTAACTGCCAACCAAAAGCTTCTGGGACAAGTATGAGGAAACACTATATATAGTATTAAATTTTATTAACAATTATTGAGGCAAGTGCCTCTCAAGGCAACACCTGACTTCAGATGAGGGGATAAACGGTAGGGGTGAAAGGGAGTGGACAGGATACGGCTTCAGTCCCATGACACGAAGTTAGCACGATCGCACCTTTTCTCGCGTGCGTCTTACCTCCATAGCATCGTCTATCCGCTCAAAATGAATCCTATTACACGGAAAAATTAAAAGTTAGTTTTGCTGGATTTTGCAGAATTTATTAAAAAACTGAAATCAGTAGCACTACCGCTACCAATGGTGGTTTGAATGATGTAAGCATAAAGAGCATCTTTATTCATTTCAGATACATTATTCACTAAATGAATAGAGCTGAGAAGTTTCTGGTTTTCATAAAATGTTTTGTGGAAACTATTGAGCTGTTCTATAGACTGGTTGTAAATCCAAAATATTAATCCTGCTATTAGTTCTATAACAGCTCCTGCAATAGTAGAGCAAACAAGAATCATCCCGCTGCGTTGCGAAGAAAAAGCAATTACACCTGTTGCAAAAATGATAAAACCAAGACAGCAGGTAAAGATGGCAGCAGAAAAGACATCTCTAACTTGTTGTTTACTGATAATGTAGGCTTCTCTTAAGAGAGCTAAGTTTCGAGTTATTACCGCTAGAACATCTCCAGGTTCTTCTTGAATAAGACCTAGATAATTATCTATTTCCTCTTTTAATTCTCTTTTTTCCTTTGTTAGCTTTTTCTTCTCATAAACACTCAGTAAAGTTGCCAATCCTACAGCAAAGGCCAAGATGATGACCATAAAAACAATACTTGTTCCTATCAGTGAAGCAAAAGAAAAAGGGTCTGTTACAGGTTTCATTATTGTCTGATTTTTCTTTAAATTCCATAAATCTTATACCAGATATTCTCTCGTTGGGAGTAAGTAGATGAAAAATCAGGAGTGGGGGCGTAATGTCATATCACCAATTACGGTATATCTAACCCTTCATCTCCGTGCCTCTGGCAACAATACCGTACTATTGCACTAGCCTGCGCGAGTTAGTTCAACGGCTACGCAAATTAGTGGCGCGAGCGTTCAGACTAGAAGCAAGGGACAATCGGGTCTATTTTGTATTATGGGTAATGAGAGAAGCTTGATAATAAATGCTCTTATCAGCCTAGTCACTCTCGCCCCTTGGTTTTTGAGTCAAGTTTCTCACCTGAAATCCGAAATCTAAAATCCGAAATCCTATGAGTCCATCTCCTCCCTCGGAAACGCTTATATCGTCTTATACTTTTGCGATCACTCTAGCCATTACGGTTGTGGTCTACGTACTTCGAGGCTTTGGTATTCCTGGATTCACAGCTCTACCTGGTCTGGTAATTTGGCTCTTGATTTTGCTTTCGATCGCTACAGGTCTGTTTTACGGTGTTCAGAAAACGCAGCGTTATTAATTCAGCCTTTGTATGCCTAGAAACATTGTCATTATTGGGAATTTTGAACAATCGCCGATAAGCTTGCGCCGTGGGAGTATTGAGAATCAACCTTAAGAGCGATTTGGGTTACTACGTCGTTCACTAACCTTCTAGTGGCAAGACTAAGAATTTATGCTTACGGAGGGTAAAATGGCTGACGAATACAAAGCCGAACGCACAATTTCTGCTGTATTTAAAGAACAAGAGCAAGTTGATGATGTCATACGGCGGCTGATGGATCGGAGCGTTCCCCAAGACCACATTTCGGTGATGGGTAAGAATTTCCAATCCAAGACCCGAGTTGCTGGTTTTATCTCGAAACGAGATGTGATTTTTGGGGGTTTGCGCTCAGGTGCGCTGTTTGGTTCCTTATTTGGTTCCTTTTTAGGTCTGCTGACCGGCGTTGGTGTCTTGTTTATTCCCTTTGTGGGTACAGTAGTCGCCGCAGGGCCATTGGGTGCACTGTTGTTGGGTGCTGCCAGTGGTGCGATCGCAGGAAGTGCGGGTGCGGGTTTAGTGTCTGCCCTTGTCGCCGCAGGAATGCCAGAAGATAAGGCAACCATTTACCAAACTCGCGTGGAAGCCGGTGAGTTCCTGGTGATGGCAGAAGTCCCCGCCAATCAAAGTGGAGAAATTCAGCTACTAATGGAAAGTGCTGGTGGAGAAGAAGTAAATACCAGTGAAATGACCTTACCTCGTGCTTGTTCCGGTCGGTGTAATGATATGAAAGACTTGTCTCCCGAAGTGCGATCGCATCTGTCCCAAGACGCGCAAAGCACCTTTATGGAGCGCTACAATACGGTTTTCGATGAAACTGAAGACCCCATGAAGGCGGAACAGGCGGCTTGGGAAACCATCCACCAGCAGTATGAAGAAGATGAAAATGGTGTTTGGTCAAAGCAAAAAGTAACGGTTTAAACAACTGCAAACATCAACCATCGAACAGTATTAAATAAACCTTGAGCCTCTGGAACCGATGTTCCGGGGGTTTATACTATCCTCGTTGGTACGAGGAGTTTAAAAATGCAGAAGTATACCTGTAACGTTTGCGGCTACGTCTACGATCCAGAAGAAGGCGATCCAGATAATGGTATTCCGCCAGGAACCCTGTTTGAAGACTTACCAGAAGATTGGGTCTGTCCTGTATGCGGTGCAACCAAAGAAGAGTTTGAAGCAGAATAGAAATTGTTAGGTGTTATCTTAGTTAATTTCTGAATTTTGAATCGTTTAAAAATCGTAGTCATAGGCGGCGGTGCCGCCGGTTTTTTTGGGGCAATTTCTTGTGCATCGGCCCATCCTCATACTCGAGTTACGTTATTAGAAGCTGGACGCCAGCCTTTATCTAAAGTTCGCATCTCTGGGGGTGGACGCTGCAATGTGACCCATGCCTGTTTCGACCCAGCGCTTTTAGTGCAAAATTACCCCAGAGGGAGCAAAGCGCTGCGGGGGGCTTTGACGCGCTTTCAAGCGAAGGATACCGTTGCTTGGTTTGGGGCGCACGGCGTGCCGCTAAAAACGGAGTCAGACGGGCGGATGTTTCCAGTGAGTGATAATTCGGAAACGATTGTCAATTGTCTCGTGCAGGCGGCTGAGGACGCTGGAGTGAACCTGCGCACGGGGACTCCAGTCAAATCTGTCCGGCGGCATTCTCTCCAATCCTCTCTTACTCACGGGGAGAGTGTAGAAGCAGGGTTTGAAAATGTTCCCCCCTTTATAAGGGGGGTTAGGGGGGTCAAGGAGGAGTGTTCAAGGGAAGGATTTGAGGTTGAGTTGAACAATGGCGAGATATTGACGTGCGATCGCATTCTCCTGGCTACTGGCAGCAATCCCCAAGGCTATCGCTGGGTCAAAAATTTAGGCCACACCCTCGAACCGCCCGTTCCGTCTTTATTTACCTTCAATGTTCCCGACCCTCGTTTGCAAGATTTAGCTGGAGTCAGTGTTAATAATGCCCTGTTACGCTTACCGGAGGCGGGTAAAACGCTCAAAGAGCAAACTGGGCCATTACTCGTCACCCATTGGGGATTGAGTGGCCCTGCGGTACTCAAGCTTTCTGCTTGGGGGGCGAGATTCCTGCATGACCATCACTACCAAACGCCCCTGATCATCAATTGGTTACCGCAGTACAAGCAAGAAGCACTGCGCGACTTGTTGTTAGCGGTCAAGTCCCAACTGCCTCGACGCCAAATTACCGCCAGTTGCCCTGTTCCTGTTCCCAAGCGCTTGTGGATGAGCCTGGTTACCAGCGTGGGCATTGCTGCCGAAGAACGCTGGGCGGAAGTATCCAAGAAAGCGCTGAACCAGCTTGTTCAAGAATTAAATCAGGGACAGTACTTGATTAAAGGAAAGGGAGTTTTTAAAGAAGAATTTGTCACCTGTGGCGGCGTGAGTTTAAAAGAAGTGGACTTTAAAACAATGGAAAGCCGTTTAGTTCCTGGTCTTTACTTTGCTGGAGAAATATTAGATATTGATGGCGTTACGGGTGGATTTAACTTTCAGAGTGCCTGGACAACGGGTTGGTTAGCGGGTCAGGCGATGGGGATTACAGATTAATCAGGTTTGAGGCTACCAACCTAAGCTGGGACAGTATGTTCATAGTTCATTGCTCATTGCTTGACTCCTATGAACCATGTAGCTTGCTTCCCTGAAGGGATACCCTGAACCATTGGGTCAAATGTCCCCCGTTAAGCTAGTAGCCGGTTTGATTATGGTCAAGAATCCTGAGGTTGCACGTTATCTAGAGAACTGGCAAGACGAGATTGAAAGTGCTTTTCTCTATCGCGCCCTAGCGAGAGCCGAAAAGCAACCAGCTCTAGCTGAAGTCTACCGCAAACTCGCCGTGACAGAGGAAACCCATGCTCAGTTCTGGGAAGAGAAGCTGCACAGTGCAGGTTACCCGCTCCCCCGGCGTAAAGTCGGTTGGCGCACTAAGTCACTAGCGTTACTGGCAAAGTGGTTTGGCCCCCAGTTTGTCTTACCCACCATCAACGCGATGGAGCAGGTGGATAGCCATAGCTATGATGCACAGCCTGATACTTACAGTACTCAGCTTCCTGTTGAGGAACGTTCACACGCACGGCTATTGCAGGCAATCACTAGCTCATCACGCACTGGGATGGAGGGGACAACGCTAGCTCAGATCGAGGGACGCCACCGTACCACTGGGGGCAACACCCTACGAGCAGCAGTCCTCGGTGCTAATGATGGATTGCTCTCGAATCTGAGTTTGGTGATGGGAGTAGCAGGGGCAAATATGTCTGGGCAGTCAATCTTGGTCACTGGCATGGCAGGATTATTAGCAGGTGCCTGCTCAATGGCTTTGGGAGAATGGCTCTCGGTGCAAAGTTCCCGCGAACTGTACGAACGCCAAATCAGGATTGAACGACGGGAGATTGAAGAGGTGCCAGATGAAGAGGAAGAAGAACTCGCTCTGATCTATGAAGCTAAGGGTTTACCTGAATCCCAAGCCCGTACTCTAGCAGCACGGATGATGACGGATAGAACCAGTGCCTTGGATACGCTAGCTCGTGAGGAACTAGGAATCGACCCTGAAGAATTAGGGGGTTCGGCTTGGGTGGCAGCAGGGACATCGTTTTTTCTGTTCTCGTTGGGCGCGATCGTGCCTGTTGCCCCCTTTACGATTTTGACCGGAATTTCCGCCGTTTACACGAGCTTGCTCTTGAGTGGTTTAGCACTGTTTCTGATTGGTGCAGGTATTACCTTACTGACAGGGCGAAGCATTCTCTTCTCTGGAACTCGTCAGGTTATCTTTGGTTTTGCCGCCGCAGCAATCACCTTTGGCATCGGGCGATGGATTGGAGTTTCTCTGGGAGGATGAAGGGGAGACGGGGAGAGGGATTTTCATTCTTTTATTGCGTACTCTCGATATCTGGATAGCTATCTGCAATCCTCCCTAGCCAAAAAAACTCAGCTAACCTCTCTCTCCTTCTTCATTCTCTGAGTCCTCTGTGTCTGGAGTGGTTTGTTAAAAATACGTCAGTTCGACAGAGGATAAAAAACCCCTCTCTCTCTGCCTCACTGAGGGAGCCACGAGGAGAGGTTCATCCAACTCACATAAAAAGATGTAGAGATTGATTCTTGCTCAATGTTGAATTCTAATTTCTGGAAGCCTTTTCAATCGTTTATTGGATTTCTCAAGCCGCTACTCCTTGCCCACTGGCGTCCCTTGCTGCTGCTACTGCTCGGAGTTGGCTTACCCCTGCTGATTTTTGAACAGCTTGCAGTGGTTATCTGGCGCAACGAAGGCGGCTTTTGGTGGGACAAATCTATCTTGTTGGCCATTCATACCACCGTCAACCCACTGTCTGATCGGGTTGCTGTAACGCTCACCAAGTTAGGTGGTTTCAAAGGGATATTGCCAGTTACAGCAGTGATTGCGCTAGTCTTGCTGTATCTGCGACGGTGGCGATCGCTGGCTTATTTGCTCGTAACTCTAGGAGGCAGTCGCCTGATCGAAAGGACGGCAAAAGAATACCTCCATCGCGTCCGCCCTCACTTATGGGAATCCCTCTCGCCTAAATCGAATTATGCTTTTCCCAGTGGGCACGCAGTAGCAAGCATGACTATCGTAACGGTTTTGGTGATTTTGACCTGGGGGACTCGCTGGTGCTGGTTGATGCTCGCCTCTGGCAGCGCCTTTGTGGTGGCGATCGCATGGGCGCGATTGTATTTAGGTGTTCACTTTCCGAGTGACGTCTTGGCGGGATGGATGGTAGCGCTGGCTTGGGCGATCGGGGTTAGCGCGGTACTGAAACCCCAATTATTCAGCCCCAGTTCGGTGAGCGAGGAGAAGCTAACTGTAAAAGAGAAGGCAGAAGCTGGGAGCAAGCAGCAAAATTAATCAAGAATTAATAAAAATAGTTTCCTTTTTGACTATTTACTTTTCACTTTTGACGGCTGAAACTCCAGCTTTGTTAGAATCACCCTATCTACTGCCTTTATCCCACTCAATTCAGCCACACTGCTGAATTGACTTACGCTCTCGAACCAGTATGGATGGATCGCACTTAAATCGGCTAATCGAGAGTATCCATCAACAGCTACTCCCCAAACTTCACTTGGAGAGCGTTGACCCCCACGACCCGGTGGTCGTCCACGACCTTCCCCCACCTTGGCAGCTGATCGGGATGGGGAACTATGCCGCAGTATTCTCTCACCCCGATTACCCAACGGTAGTGGTAAAAATCTACGCCCCTGGTCGTCCGGGATTCGAGGAGGAGGTAGAGGTTTACCGTCGCCTAGGCTCTCACCCAGCTTTTTCCGAGTGCTTCTACGCCGCAGACGGCTTTCTCATCCTGAAACGACTGCATGGAGTGACTCTCTACGACTGCATTCACCAGGGAATACCGATTCCGAAGCAGGTTATCCAGGACATCGACGAAGCACTGGACTATTCTCGCAATCGCGGACTCCTCCCCCACGACATTCACGGTCGCAACGTAGTAATGTACGAAGGTAGGGGATTGGTCGTGGACATTTCGGACTTCCTCCACGAAGACCCCTGTAATAAGTGGAGTAACCTGAAGAAAGCTTACTACTGGTTGTACCTTCCCCTCCTCTCTCCGCTTCGGTTACGAGTACCTTACTTTGCTCTAGATGGCGTTCGCAAAGGCTACCGCCTCTTCTGTAGACACAAGCGAGTGGTACTGGTGATCGGCGCTGGCGCGCTGATCGTACTGGTAAGCGGCACGGTAACGATTATGTGGAGAGGGCAAAACAACCGATGTGTGCGCTATCTGCCAGATGGCTCTCAGAAGACGTTGTACGGTGAGGACTGCAAGCGGTATTGACCAAAAGAGGCAGAAGGCAGAAGGCAGACGGCAGATGGCAGAAGGGAAGAGGTTCTTCCAGTCAGTCTGACTTTTGTGCCATCACGCCCAGTTTCGCCGCTACGCCTTCCATAGACAATGAAGTTGTAACGTAAATCGTTGCTGGAGGCGTCCAATGGCTGGTTTGACGGTTAAAGACTTGGAAAAATTACAAGTGCAGCATCCGGACTATCGGATGGAGTTGGTGGGTGGGGAGATTATTGTAATGAATCCGTCAGGGTATGAATCTGATGAAGTCGCTGCTGAGATTATCGCTCAGTTGCGTAACTGGGTAAGACCTCGCAGGTTGGGGCGAGTGACTGCATCCAATGCTGGATTTATTCTTCCCAATGCCGATAAGGACGTGCGTGCTCCTGATGCCTCCTTTGTGCGAGCAGAGCGATCGCGGCGAACGACAGAGGATTATGCTCAGTTAGTCCCTGATTTGATGTTTGAAGTCAAGTCTAAAACTGATTTGTTGATTAAGCTGCGTCAAAAGATTCAGGAGTTTTTAGCTTTACGAACCCAGGTTGGGGTTTTGGTTGACCCGCGAAGTCGGACGATGGAGGTTTATCGTCAGGGTGTGGAGAAAGAGGTTTTGCAAGATGGGGATGTGCTGACGGTGTCGGAACTGCTACCGGGATGGGAGTTGGCAGTGGCGGAAATTTGGGCACCAGAGTTTGATTAGATAACTTTCGTTTGCATTCTGAAGTTGCTGTTGGCGAAATATCGAAGGCGACAACCTGGAAGCCTAGTCCAGCTAAAAATTCTGCATCATCACCGTAGCCACAACCTATTTTGAGTGCAGTTCTACCCTTGCCTACAAGATTGTGTTTCATCGCCCAGTCTACTAAATTGGGATTCGGAGCTAGATCAGCCCAAGGCACAGCAGCATAGTTGCTTCCTGCTTCTGCATAAAGCACCTCAAACCAGCCTGTTGGATTTGCACAAGCTAGAAATTCCGATGCTAATTGTTGTGCGCGTTGACGAGACATTTCATTTCACATTTCTGTGGAGTTGACCATAACTTCTAGTGAATTGTTAGACTTCTTGCGATGCAACCTCTTGTACCATAGATAATTTTGAGTGTAACCAATTTTTTACATCTGCGATGTATGTGTCCCATTCCTGAGTAGAGCTAACCAAGTCAATTATCTTTGATAATCCGGTACTTCTATCCCAATCAAGCCTACTGATAATATCACCTACATACTTATGACTATCATCAACAACTACAATTTGTTTAGCTACTTCAATTATTTCATTCCGTTCGTTATCATCAGTTCTGAATAAATTAATAATAATGTTGTGAATATATTTTTCAGGTTTAGTATTTTCTGGAAGATTTAAGCATTTTATTTTCTCAAAACTGGATTGGCGAAGTAATTTAGCATTTTCATCATCTCCAGTTAGAACAGCCTTAAGACGCTCTTCTTGCTCTTCTTTAGCCCTATAAACATCACCATCCAAAACGAAAATACTGTTGTCACAGCTTTCACGACGCAAAAGTAAACCAGCCAGAATTGTAAAGCAATTGATAGCTGCTCCAAACCTTTGTATAGAGACGTGTCTAGCAATACCTAGCTGCCCCGCAACTTTCTTGACTATTGCTACAGCCAGATCATCTTCAACAAACACTTCAATCCGTCTAGGCTGCTTCCCTGTTAATCGATTGATTGCATCAGGTTTTGTCTCATTAAAACAAAGTGTTTTTTCTGGTGTACCAAAAATATGCCTTATATTGATTAAATCCGATAATTCAATAATTGATTCTCTATGTGTCGTAAAGATTATTTAGAGATTATGGCTTTCTGTTCTTTCAGAAATCACCTTAATCAACTTTCTCATCGCTGAGTCATGCAACAAAAGATCGAGTTCATCTATTAAAATAAGGCTATACTTTTTAGCTCTGAATACTTTCTCTAGTAGTAAGAATATTTTCTGCTCACCAGCACTCATACTTAGTGCGGAGTATCTTAACCCATCGGCTTCAACACCAATAAATTTTTTCCCATTACCAGCATCATGAATGTTATAGGCTGTATATTGCTTGTTGAGGCAATACGATGCTTTCTCTAGTATCTTATTTATAAGAATCTCGCTGACTTGGCTGGTTGAATAGTTGATTTTTACGTTTCTTTTTTCCGCCTCTATAAGCGGAACACAACTATCTACACCAAAGTAGTGAACATTTCTTGTAGGTCGCCTTTTGTATATTGGTTTCCATCGATCACTATTTTTCCCATAATGCTTATCTACGCTCTCATGCAATTGAGAGCCTTGTCGATAGGTATGAACTATTTTCAGTTCACTACCTTGCCATAGAGCATCAGGATTAGGTGGAAAAAAATTACTAAATTTATAGTCTTCTTGACCTTCATATAATGGTTGAAAACAGCAGGCTAGGGCATGAAGAATTGTTGATTTTCCATAACCGTTTGGACCGAGAATACCAGTAATATTTTTGCTCTCGAATGAAATACAAAGCTCCTTAATATTTTTTAGTCTCTTTATCTCTAACTTATGTAATCGTTGTTGGGAAATCTCCATACACTGCTGCTAAGTCTGGTATTTACCTGATAACATTTTCATCGGTTGAGTCGTACCGATAACCTATCCGTTATTCCCCTACCCAGAAATTGAGGTCTAACTATTAGTTGTACCGCATCTACTGCTCGCACAACCATAGCTACTTTGATAACTGCTGCACAAATGCGGTATGTTCGGGTGCAGCCAATCCATCCTGCAGCACAGCTAATACTCGCCCCATATTCCAACTTAATAAATCATCCACTGCCAACCACAAACCAGGAAACACTTGACTCCGAATCACCCCATCTTCATCCACTTGCAGTGGAACATACTCGCCCTCTTGCAAGTAAAACCAGTCCAGTTTTTTCTCAAACACTTGCCAAACGATATACTCTCTAATCCCATTGCGACGATAAGCACGTTTTTTATCACCTAAATCAATCGCTGCACTACTCGCCGCAATTTCTGCCACCAACTCCGGTGCTCCCTCTATATAATCATCCTCACTCAGCTGCGCTTGCCCTCCAGCTTCTTCCTCAATCATCAGCACTGCATCGGGTTGCGGTTCATTGTCCAAATCTAAACGAACAGTAGGTTCAATCCCCAACTCAATACCCGGTGTCGCAACCTTGTAATTGCCCAGCCAAATGATTAAATTTCCGTGAGGTTGACCATGACTTCTAAAACCCCTGGCAGCAGGCACGTAGACAACTCCTTCAATCAGTTCAGCTTTCCTGAGATGGGGCATGGCATTGTAGCGCCGCTCAAATTCATAGCGATTCAAGCGATCTGCGCTTCGCGGCAGCGCTTCGCTATCGCCACTTTCGAGTGGTGGAATCAGCAAGGGTTTGTGTTGAGGAGGTATTTTGACCATTGCTTGTAGGGCGGGTTCAGAGTTTCCCAGCTGCATCCTTCGATCATACCGGCTATGGCACTGGAGATATAACGGTTTGCATTTGGATGAGGTATAAGGCTGATGGTTTTAAGGCTCTAGGGCAGAAGTTAGCTGTATTCCACTCAATTGGAAATCGCTATATGACTAGTTAACGATGGGAATATAACCAACTAAAAGCAGCAATTCTGAGAACGGGTGAGCTAGAGGTTGACCTCGAAACTTCTCTCTCAACAGATGCGTCTTGGCGGTTTAAATTCGTATTGGTAAATTATTAACATTGCAATGAAGTTTAGTGAAATTGCCGAAAAATTAAGCGGTGCGGCGCAGAGCAACAGTCTGACAACTCATCCAGACCTCAATCCAGACATCACCAGTATTGCACCGATTGAAGAAGCCGCTAGCGGCACCATCAGTTACATCGAGGGAGGCAAGTTTGCCGCAATGGTGGGGAAGACGGCAGCAAGTGCCTTGGTTTTGCCGTCAAATGCCGCATTGCAAACCCAAGCGACGGAACGGGGTATTGCTTGGATTGCCTCCCCTGAACCCCGCTTGTTATTTGCCAACGCGATCGCACTGTTTTACAAACCCTTCCAACCCGCACCCGAAATTCATCCTACCGCCGTGATTCATCCATCAGCGGAAATTGGTAAGGATGTTCACATCGGTGCTCATGTGGTGATTCAACCTGGGGTGAAAATCGGCAATGAGGTTTGCATTCATCCCAATGTCGTGATTTATCCCGATGTGCAAATTGGCGATCGCACCGTTTTACACGCGAACTGTACTATTCACGAACGCAGTCAGATTGGTGCTGATTGCGTGATTCATAGCGGTGCGGTTATCGGTGCGGAAGGATTTGGCTTTGTTCCCACCCCCCAAGGCTGGTTTAAAATGCAACAGTCCGGTCGGACTGTACTGGAAAATGGGGTTGAAATCGGTTGCAATACAACCATTGACCGCCCAGCAGTAGGAGAAACGCGAGTGGGGCGCAATACCAAGATTGACAACCTTGTGCAAATTGCTCACAGTTGCCAAATAGGAGAAAACTGCGCCTTTGCCGCGCAAGTTGGTATGGCGGGTGGTGTAAAAATCGGCAATCGCGTGATTCTCGCCGGTCAGTCAGGAATTGCCAATCAGGCGAAAATTGGAGATGGCGCGATCGCGAGCGCAAAAGCAGGTATTCATGGTGATGTTGCACCCGGAGAGATTGTTAGCGGTATTCCAGCGATGCCGCACAAAAACTTTCTGAAAGCAGCGGCTATTTACAGCCGTCTTCCGGAACTGTATCAAACCCTGAAGCAGCTACAGCGGCGATTGGAGGTCAAAGAATAAGACGTGGTGGAAAATATATACCTCTGAAGCTATAAACCTTCAGCTTCTTCCTAGCCTTCTTCTATCTCCTCAGCGAGAACTAAAGGCTACTAATGTTAAAGCTAAAGAGGGATGGGATTCGAGTTTGATACCGGTAAATTGGAACGAAGATAAGTAATTCGGAGTTTCACAATGAAAGTTTCAAACTTAACTAAATTCGTTAGCGCTGGTGTTCTTGCAGCTAGCCTTGTGGTTATCCCTTCCCATCTACCTGCTTCTGCTCAGCAATCTGGTACCACTTCTACTGACGGAACGAGTACTACTAATACCGCTCCTACACAAGGTGTTAGCGATACATCCCGCGATAATGATTTTGATTGGGGTTGGTTAGGCCTGCTAGGTTTGGCTGGTTTGGCTGGTCTGGCTGGTCGCAAACGCCATGATGATGTACGTCACCGCACAGATGAAGAAGTACGTAACCCTAACTACACAAACTACGGACGCTAGAACCAACGAGATTTTTAGGTGATAAAGTCAAGTTAATGATTCCAGTTTAAGAATACCTAATGATGGAGCTGGTGGGCATTCAATGTCCACCAGTTCTTTTATGGCTTGGCAAGAGATTTTTTTCAAAATTCATACCCCATCCTTTTGGCGATGGAGTTATTTTCATTATTCTTGCTTGCCGCTGTGTGACAGTTGAGGGTGCAGAATGGGGGCTAGAAAATTGCTCCACGTCTCTAGAGAAAAAAGTTTGGGGAAAGAGACAACTATCGTCTCTTGCCTCGAACTTTTTTCTCCAATCCCACGCTTTTTAAGCGTGGAGCCTTCTTCCCTCTGCCCTCTGTCCTCGTACTTCTGCCTTCTAAATTTGGCATTTTGAACTTGTTTGTGAATTCACAATTCAAAAACAGTCCCTAAATTACGTCAAAACTACCTCAGTGCGGACAACCCCAGCACGCTCATGACGCGCTAACAATTCAACAGTGCTGCCAGCAATAGCTTGTACCACCCATTCCACCTTGCCTCGCTCCTGAGTGGCGTCGCGTTGCTGCCAGGGGGTGGGAGCTGAGGCTTTGTAGGCCCGTCCTTCTAGTTGACCTAGCTCTTCTCGTGGCTCGCCCATTATCAACATTGCCCCCTCAGGCAGCTTAATTTCGCAGATGCAGCCTCGCACCAGCTTTTTCTCCAGGGCTTTTTGGGTGACGTAGGTGGGTAGCCATCCTGTATTTTGCACTACCAATCGCACTCGATAGATGCCGTCACTCAGGCAGTGGGCGCTGGCTTCGTAAATCTCCAAACAGGGGGAGATAAGAAGATGCCACACCAACCAGTCAGGGAAGCGGGCAATCTCCTTCTCCAGAAAATCTGGCGGTGGATTTGACCAAGCGTACATCGTATTCCAACCGCCTAATTCAACTAAACCCAGTTGAGGATGGTCAAAGGCATACCAATCGATGTAGCCTTGACCTCCGAGTTGCTCGTCACTCCAACGCAGCAGCTTTAGGTCATCGTCTAGAGGGTGTTCCCGGTACCAGTCAATATACTTATAGTCCGTAATTCCAGCTTGGCGTTGGGGACTCCAAACCTCTACCGTCCAACCAAATATTCCTTGATGTTCATAAACCCAGTCATCGAAGGCTCCCGTGACAATTGCTTTTGGGTCGTAGCGGAACTCGTGAAAGACGGAGATATTGGGGTAACCTGTGAGTTGAGTGCCGTTTTCACCGATACGCTTGTAGGTATGTAGGTCATTAGTAGGGAATTCTTCATCGCTGGCATGGGTGTAGGGGCGTAAGAGAAGGCCACTGAAAGTGTGGAAGGAAATCGCCCCAGTGATGTTGGGATGACTAGTGATAAACTGAACGAGCGATCGCACTTCTGGCTCAGAGGTTGGATACGGCCCAGCCCCTATCTGCTCAGACTCCTGTCGCCACAAGAACGGAAAATTGCGGTTCAAGTCCAACCCTTCCTTCGGGCGTGGGATGTCTATCAGGACACCATCATAATCCTCAATTCGTCCTTCCGGTAGCAAGCGGTAATACTCACCCCCGGTTTCTGTCGGTTCCCGTTGTACTAATAGGCGCGGTTCTTGAGGGCAAATTTTCCACGCACCATTGGCGTCGGGAATTCGCATCATTAAGATTCGACCATCCCCATCAATGTCTTCCATCACTAAACCGTCGTTTTGCTCCTCATCGTAGGGATAGGGACGAGTACTAGAGCGAATGAATTTTGGCTGGTCAGCTAATGCCCATTCTGCGCCATCGGGATTGACACGAGGACAGATGTAGAAGGCGCGGGTATCCAGACAACGGGTGATGTCGGGGTGAGTACCGTAGCCTGTGACTAAGGTTTCCAGAAGGTAAAGGCAAACACTTGACGGTGCAAGTTCAATGGCGTGGATATTGCCATCCACCCAAAGGGCAGGCTTTTCTTGAGCGGAACCCGTGGCGAAGTGGGTGAGTGTGATGAGCCAGATGTCACGACCTTCATAACTCTTACCGATACTGTCTATCTTTACTAACTCAGGAAATCCCTCCGCGTAAGCGAACAGGATGCGAGTCAAATCTTCATAACGGTAAAATTTATCGAATCGAACGTCTGACATGGCACCTCTCGTATGCGCCCCTTACCTTTATCATCATGCACAATAAATAGCATTTTCATCCGCTCAAAGCTAAATCCTTGTTGTTAGGTTTTAGTATTTTGCGCCATACTTACGAATAGAATGGGCTTTCCTACGCAACGTTGAATCCGTTTGCCGTATAGATTGTGAAGCAAAACGCTTTACTGATGAAGTTTGAAGTATAAAGGATGAAAAAAGTATGGACTCAGAAGGATGAACAAGGGATAAAATTTTGGTGTGTGCTTCACCCAGAGGGTTTAGCAATCAAAAATTAGATTTTATTCATATTTCATCGTTCGCACTTCCTTCTGGGTAAGGTATTTTTATACTTCTATACTTTAATTGACCAACAATTCCTGGTTATATCTGTGATTGAAGTTTCCCTTTCCCTGGTTTTGAGGCTCCTCTTCGCTTGGATCGGAGTATTAGCAATCGCTTATCTAATCGCTTGTTTCTACCTGTTGCTCCGACAAAAATACTTTATTTTTAAACCCCCGGTTGCCATTAGAACGACGCCAGCCGCCTTTAACCTGGATTATCAGGATGTTTGGTTACCTGTTGCGACGGCTTCAGGCCAGATTAGTCAGATTCACGGTTGGTGGGTTCCTGCTGCTTCCTTAGAAGCACCTGTTTGGCTGTTTCTTCATGGCAATGGTTCGACGATTGGTGATGAAGTGAAGCGAGCGTTTTGGTTTCATCAGTTGGGATTTTCCTGCTTACTGATTGATTATCGGGGCTATGGTCGCAGTAAGGGCAAGTTTCCCACGGAGTCCAGTGTCTATGAAGACGTAGAAGCCGCCTGGAAGTATTTAACTCACGTTCAAAAAATTCCCCCACAGCGGATTTTTGTTTATGGTCATTCCTTAGGGGGAGCAATTGCGATCGAATTAGCATCCCGAAACCTAGAAATTGCAGGATTGGCTGTCGAAGGTTCATTTACAACCATGCGCTCAATGGTCGATCATCTCTATCGTCAGTTCAGAATCTTTCCGGTCGATTGGCTTTTGCACCAGCAATTTAATTCATTACATAAAGTGCGATCGCTGGTCATGCCTGTACTGTTTATTCACGGTACGAGGGATAAAATGATTCCAGCTTACATGAGTCAAACTCTCTTTGAGGCGGCTTCTGAACCGAAAAAATTGCTCTTAGTACCCGATGCAGGACATCACGATGTGGGTGAGTTGGGAGGTGAGCAATATTTCCAAGCGATTCAATGGGTTGTGGAACAAGCACGAAGCAGATTGGCTCAATTGGCACAGTGTTAATCTAGCCATGCGGCATATAGAACAGAACATTACTCCATGCCCCATCCCTTATGTCTAGCCTCAACAAGCCAGTCCCATGCGGCATAGCTTACCAAGGATTCCCAATGAACGTGAACGCCGACCAATAGTAAGGATGAGATAACGGCTTATCTTTTAAATTAGCCAACTCAGGCGGTAAAGGAATTGCACCACTCGGCATCAGTAATTGACCATTTTTTAATTTGACTTGCCCTTTGAGCATGGCTATCTGCGCCTGCTGCAATGCCTCCACTTTGATACGTGCCGTCCTCAACTGCTGATAGAAATTTGTCATCAGCGCCAGTGTTCCTTCATCATTCACAGACCACAAACTTGCCACCGCTGACTTCACCCCGGCTTGCACCGCTAACCCTGCAAAACCGAGTTCCGCTTCCTCATCGCCTAGTGCTGTACGACAGGCACTGAGTACCAATAATTCTACAGGTGGATTATTCCAACCCAACTGGAGTAATTGGTCAAAGCTTAGCTTGCTGTTCCAAAGTTGGATGTAAGAATGGCTAGCCGCACCCGGTTTAAAGTTGGCATGGGTGGCCAGGTGAATCATCCCGAACGGTGTGCGAGCGCGCTGTGCTTTCAGATTCTCCAACGTAAAGGCACTGTCCAAGAACACCTTACCTTTCCACAACCGTTTTGTAATCACTCGCAACTCGACGGGAACAGCAGGTAAGGGTTTTTGATTCACAAATTTCTCAGCCCCCATCGCTAAAATTTGGGAGTTTTTAATATTTCGGTAACGGATATCCGTTAGCGATAGACTGGGCATCAGTCCAACACTATAGCGCTCTACCAGGAATTGGTGGCGGTCGTGCAGAGCCGCAACAGGAAGCGATCGCAAACCCGCGTCCATAATAAAAGTTAAGTTCTCAATCCCTTGAGCTTGCAAGTCCTGCTCTAAGGGAGTAACCAACCAGCGGTAGAGTTGTTGGGCGGGTGCAAAGTAACCGCGCTGGTTCCTAGCATTGGTAACCGTACTGCGGAAGCTATCGGCTACTTTCAGAACCTGTCGGCGCTGGACCTTGACCCGTTTGCGAATCGGTTCTCCTTTAGCCGTAACTAATAACAGTTCTAACTGGTCATCCTCTTGCTTGGATGAGGAGAGTGTAGGGGAAGAATTAGCGCGGCTTGCGTTCGCTGGAACAAAGTAAATGTAGATCAAGGCGGGTTTAACACCCGTTGTCTTTTCAACGTGTTGCAAGAGTTGACGGGCGTTAGATAGCGTACGGATAGGTGTGCGAGAACGCGCCAGATAAACTTCAAACTGGTGGGTAAAGAATTCATCCACTGGATTCAACGCGGTATCAATGTCAACAACAGGGGGATTGACATTTGATATATCTTGTAAATTGGAATGCTGCGGTGATAGTTGCCCTTCCTGGGTAGGCACACTGGTGCTAGGTTGTCGGATATTGCTAGGATTGCTCGGTAGTAAGGGATTCACTGAGGGCAAAGTGGGATTAACCACGGGCAGGGTGGGATTGCCTGGAGGAAGTATGGGATTGCCCGAAGGGTCTTGTCCAACCGTAATCAGCTGAATATCGCTGGGAGCATTCCCGACGGTGTAACGGCGAGGATAAACACCGGATTGGATTTGATTGTTCCGTTCTGTTGCAATTACACCCCTCGTGCCATTCGTACCGTTATAGTCTGGCCCTACCGTAAACGGTGTACCTACCAAACCGCCTCCATGCCGAAGGGTAGTGGCACCACCCCGAATTCCTCCCACCGTCGAGCTACTGGTAGTCGTACCCGTTTGATCAGTGAATGTCCCCGATGCTCGGAAAAATCGCCGTGCGGTAATGTCTACATTCCCCCCCGTGCCATTCGTACCACCTTGTGCATTAATCGAGACAACTTGGATATCCTGGTTTGAGTCAAGGATGACATTCCCTCCATTGCTCGGTGTCCCACTGGAGTTAATTTCACTCGTGCGAATTTGAGTCCGAGCTTTAATCGTAATGGACCCTCCACTCACGCCGGATGAATTCAAGTTGCCACTATTGACCCCTCCCTGATTACTCGTCAAGGTAATGGATGAACCTTGGGTGATGATGTCTCGAGTGGTAATATCTTGGTTAGCATTGAGTGCGATCGCAGCATCCCCGAATCCTGTAATAGTTCCAGTGGCAGAAATGGAGCCATCACCTTTAGGGGCGAGAATCGTTACCGGGTCGTTAAAGCTGAAGTTGCCGTTGAGGACAATTGAACCAGTGCCGTTGTTCCGTCCAATCGTCAGACTTCTGAAGCCATCTTGAAAAGCTCCTGCGGCGGTGAGAGTGAGATTTTGCCTGGGAGTCAAGGGTTGGAGTATCAAGTTGCTGCCAGTCCCACTGACGGTTGACCCAAAGCTCATGTCCGCTGCTGTCAGGGATAAGTCGGATGCCACTTGCACAGGGTCATTGAACACCAATCGGTTCGCCGTGACATTGCCATTGAGACGAGTGGTTCCTCCAGTATCGGTGGTGAGGAGATTCAACGCGGTGGTTCCACCAACGATGCCCTTAAACAGGGTGGTACCTGTGCCAGAACTTAAGGTGAGATTCTCATTTCCATTAACGGCGCCGTTAAAGGTGATATTACCGCCATTACTATTAAAGGTAATATCACGACCGAGCAGTACGTTGTTCCCTACGGTAATATCTCCGCCTTGGGTCGCGATGTTGGCATTGAGTGTTGTGGTTGCCGCCTTGAGGGTAATTGAGGCATTCCCGATCGCATTAAGATTATCATTAATGGCGATCGCGCCTTCTGGGGCTTGAATCGTCACAGGAGAGCGAAAATTACTGGCATTCACCCGGATGTTGCCTGTGCCATTACTTCGTCCGATGGTAATGGAGCGAAATCCAGGTTGCAAAGCCTCTAATTCAGCCCTACTCAAATCCAACGCTACTGTAGAGCCACTGCCAGCCAGTTCAATATCTTGGTTCAGGGTATAGGGTTGAAGAATCAGGTTACCCGTACCTTGTACAAGGGGTGGAGAGTCTCCTATTGCTAGAAAATCAATCTGGTTACTCGTAAGCGAGATATCTCCACCTCCCGAAGTCCCACCCGAACTTACACCTCTCATCACAATCTGGGTCGGCGCTTCAACCGTGATACTACCACCTCTGCCACGCGTTCCACCGGAACTGATAATCCCTGGATCAAATCTGCCGTTAAATCGCTGTGTTGTGTCAATCCCACCATTACGGCTAGTTAAGCGAATGTCTCCCCCATTCACCCCTCTCGTCGCGATGTCACCCGTGCGAATTGTGTCTCTAGCCGTTAGGGCTATATTGCCCCCATTGCCAATTCCATTGGCTCTGGAATAGACATCCCGTACTTCAATAGTGCCATTGGGAGCCTCCAGGGTAATATTACCCGCATTGCCGTTCCTACTGAGAGAGACAATATTTCTCGTGCTGCTGCTCAGGTTGCCGTTGGTCGTCCTCAGGGTGATAGTACCACCATTCCCCGTACCCACCGCCCCAAGCCAGCTGGCATTAATACCCGTTAAACTAATGCCGTTTGTCGCCTCCATGAGGACTGTACCCGCGTTAATACCCGGAATTACTGATGAGGTAATAATCGAACCCACTTGAATCGTTCCCGCTGATAATCCTCCCCCGAAAGCATTGGGAGGATTGTCCAATGTTGTCTTACCCGCCTGCAAAACGAGGGCAGGACTTGTGGTTAAAATTCCGAAATGGGGGTCGGTAGCTGGAATACTTAAAGTGTCCGGCCCCGTGATGGTAATATTCCCAGCTGTGATGCTCCCTCTGGATTCCACTTTCAGCGCTACACCCTGATAATTCCCCAACCTCACATCACCATTAGAACTAATAATCGGGTCATAGAAGCTCAGGACATTTCCGGGTGCACCCGCTAAGTTAAGAATGGAAAAACTACCAGCGCTACTAAAGTGGGCATCCGTGGAGACATTGCCATCACTCACTAACGTCATATTGCCCCCACTTTGGAAGGGCGTCTGGGGATGATTCAGCGCTAGGATATCAATACTCTGATTGCCTTGAAGATCAAGATTGCCGCCTGCCTTGGCGAGAAAGGGATGGGTGACACTATCTCGCACCCGTACCGTATCCTGTGCAAAAAGGTGCAAGTCAGCGGTCGTTTGTAACTGACTCTCAACCAGCGTGAGGTTATGGTTAGCCCACAGGAGTGCATTTTGAGCCGTTACTGCCTTGGCAATCACATCTCCGGGTTCAACCCCCATCCCCGAACCGGTCAATTCCACCTCACCATTACCGTTGAGAGCCAAAGCCGTTGCATTCCCCGCATTGCCACCGGTTAACAGTTGCGGCAGGGAGAGAGGGGTGAAAGGAAGCGAGACAGAAGGGGTAATTTCTAAACTCAGTAGATGTCCGGGTTGGCTGAGGCGTACTAAGTTGTTACCTGGAACAGCCGCTACTATGATTTGACCGTCGGGTGCATTCAACTGCCCTGTACTAACCACCGTGCCACCCAATAAGGTGAGCGTTTCTCCAGCTTTGACACTCAACTGTCCCGCATTGATAATTGCACCTGGCTGGAGTGTATTAAAGGCAAAGCGATCAGGCGTACCCACCAGGTCATTGTAGTTATTAGCACCTGTTGCACTAAACCAATTGTTACCCATACCAATCCCTGTCGCCGTTGTAGCGGTAAACGAGGCAGGGACGTTCAGCTGAGCATTTTGCCCAAAGACAATTCCAGCAGGGTTGATTAAGTAGAGGTTGGAGTTGCCGCCAGTGACTTGCAGTACACCATTAATAACGGAAGGATTACCCCCGGTGACGCGAGAGAGAATATTCTGGATATTGGGATTGGAAACAAAGTTAGCAACTTGGTTCGAGTCTAGTCCAAACAGACTAAAGCTGTGGAATAGATTGGTGCCATCTCGGCAGAGTTGACCTCCACTGATGTTCAGTTGATTGTCCTCAGGAGTCACAATCGTTCCGGTACTGCCATCGGAGGTAATCGGTTGTGCCTGTGCGGGTGTAAGCGTAATCACCGCCAGTAAGGGGAGGGTAAAGGGCAGGAGGAGCGGTTTTTGGCTAGCTAGGATAACCGCTTTAAGGGTACGCTTACGGTTATCCTGCACCACACTTGGGAAAAAGGGGACTGACATAAGGGTTCTCCTGAAACCAGGAAATTGGTCAAGTTTGGCTACTCACAGAAGCACTAAGCTCGTTGTCAGTTATCCCAGTATTAATACAGTTAGTGAGTTAGCGGCAAAATTTTTCTACACAACGCACAAAAAGTTCAGTCCCCATGCCCAATGCGGTCTCATCAAAGTCAAAGCGAGGATGATGATGGGGATAGGCTAAATTTTTGCTGGGGTTAGCTGAGCCTAGAAAGAAATAGCAACCGGGCACTTCTTGCAAGAAAAATGCCATGTCTTCACCTCCCATCGTTTGGCATTCCGGCACAATCCCTGCCGGAGTTTCCACCACATCGGCTGCTACTGAGCGCACGAGTTCTGCCATCTGGGCATCGTTGATCAGGGGGGGATAAAGTCGCTGGTAGTCCAATTCGTAACTCGCGCCGTGGCTTTGGCAAACACCTGCAATGATTTGTTCAATTCGCTTGCCAAAATATCCTTCGAGTTCGGGGTTGAAATATCGAACCGTGCCGCTCATTTTCGCCGCATCTGCAATGATATTAACAGCAGTACCGGCATGAAATTCACCCACCGTCACGACGGCTGAGTCAATGGGGTCAACATTCCGAGCGACAATGGTCTGTAGCGCATTGACAATTTGAGCCCCGACGACGATGGAATCAACCGTTTGGTGGGGCATCGCACCATGTCCCCCTTTTCCAAAAATCGTACAGCGAAAGAATTCAACCGCTGCCATCAACGCTCCATTGCGTATACCCACCGTCCCAAGGGGGAGATTGTTCCACAAATGCAAACCAATAATTGCCTCTACCTCAGGATTTTTTAAGACGCCTGCTTCAATCATCGGTTTGGCTCCCCCTGGCCCTTCTTCAGCGGGTTGGAAGATAATTTTTACTGTTCCGGCAAAGTCTTGCCTGTGCTGGGAGAGATAGTAGGCTGTACCTAGTGCGATCGCGGTATGTCCATCATGACCGCAAGCGTGCATCATACCGTCATGCTGGGAGCGGTAGGATACCTCGTTTTCTTCGTAAATCGGCAGGGCATCTATATCCGCTCGAATGGCGAACACGGGGCCTGGGCGACTACCAGAGATTGTTGCCACAATTCCAGTTTGAGCAATACCGACTTGATGGTCAATGCCCCATTTCTGCAATTTTTGGGCAATAAATTCAGCCGTCAACTGTTCCTTGAAGCCTAATTCCGGGCGCTGATGGAGATGCCTGCGCCATTCTACCAGTTGAGGCTGCAAGGCTCGAATATCGGGTCGAATTTGAGATAGGTCAACGCCATAGGGGTTTGAAGCGGTAGACACCATGTTTGACAGCCTCTCAACAATAAAGCTGTTTAATTTAACATAATTTGGAAATAAAGTCTATATCATAAATATCTAAAACCACATCCTGGTGAGCCTTTGAAAATCCAAAATCCAAAATGATAATTAGGAATTAAGGGCTGGGGGATAGGGAAGGGGAACTTTCCTTCTTTGTGTCCCCGCCTTTGTGCGTCCCTGTGTCTATTTTCTGTGGTTGAGTGGGTTGCTGGGTGGGTTGCTGAGTAGGTTGCTGAGTAGGTTGCTCAATGGGTTGCTCAATGGGTTGCTCAATGGGTTGCTGAGTGGGTTGTTGGGTTGGCTTTTGAGTGGATTGGGCGGAGTTGGCAGCTATACATTGCCCATTGATCCAAACGCCTCTTTGTGCCATGCATTCGCTTTTCTTTTGCAGCTCATTCTGCCATTTTGCGATCGCTTTTTTAGCCGTCGGATACAGGGCACTGTTGCGGTTGATTTCAGAGGCTATTTCAATCGCACCCTGCAAATCTCCCTCTACCGCCTTTACCCTTGCCTGGGCAAAAGTCTCTGCCCCTTCATCCGGTGGTAGATTATTGCGAGACGGTCGTTGCTGGAGTTGGGTTTGAGGATTAGAGGGCTCCTGAGAATTAGAGGAACGGGTGGGATTTACAGCACTTTTGCTCGACGTTAGTTTAGATTGGATGTCGTTTTGGGCAGAATTAGAGGCTGGAGTAGAACGTCCAGAAGGAGTGGTAATCAAGCTACTGGTATCGACTGGCTCAAACGTTTTTCCCAGAACCTTCAGGCAAGATTCTAGTTGTGAAGAGTTCTTGATGACACTCTTGTGTGCATAGGCTAACCCGCCTCCCGGTAGTTTGAGCTGCAACCAGTAATTGTCATCCTTCACCACTACTTTTTTACCCGTTACAGATAGTTTCTGTTCAGTGGGAAGCTGTGAATATTGTTTAATGACGTTGGTATTGTTGGTCGCTGTTGGCTCAGTGCGGATATTGTCCTTGGCAGCAATCACCGCTTCACATTCACCGGTGGCGGTGGGATAAGTTGTTGTTGTTATGGTTGGATTGGGTTGCAGGTAGGTAAAACCCGCGATCGCACCTCCCACAGCGACTACCCCCAAACCGAGTGTTAACAACCATTTGCTGGAACTGGACGAGGATGAGGATGAGGATACAGCCGGACGTGGACTGGGGAGGACAACGGATGGAGTTGGGGTCGGGTTGGGTTCAACGGCAGCGACTGAAGGTGGCTGTATAGCGGGAATTACGAGCTGAGGCGGTGTAATCGGGGCCTGAACGATGGATTCGGTGGGTTTAGCGCTAGGGGAAGACTGCTTGAGACTAATAGCGGCAACTCTCAACTCCAGTTGTCCCAAACGGATTTGGCTCCCCAGATACAGTGCCACCTCACCGATGGGGAAGGGTTGCCCATCAACAACCGCGGGCTCAGTTTGGCTGAGATTTCGGAGGTAAACACGCTGTTGAGGGTTAAAAAAGATTTCAGCGTGCAGCCCTGCTACACCGGGTCCGGAAAACACAACATCACACCGCACTGGGTCACGCCCAATCCGCACAGTTCCAGGATTTTTACTGACTTGTTGGTCACGGATTACTTGAGTTTTCTTCTGCCCAGCGTCGATCCACTCTAAGGTTAGCTCGCGTACCGGGGTATCGGTTGCTAAAGTATCTTGAACCGTTGGCGCCAGCTTTTGCAGATCTTTAAGTACCTCAGTGGCGGATTGGTAACGGTCTTTGAAGTGGTAACGCACCATCTTCGTCACTACGGCAGCGAATTCAGGACTGACGGACGCGTACTTTTGCCAGAGAATTTCGCCAGTCTCTGCATCTTCGTCTAAGTCAATCGGAAACATCCCAGTCAATGCCTGAATGGCAATCATGCCCAGAGCATAGATATCGCTGTTAGGACGTGGCTTACCGCGCCCTTGTTCTGTGGACATGTAACCCGGAGTACCAATCGACACGGTAGCATTAGCTTGCCGATCTTGAATGCTAGTGTTAAAAGCTCGTACTTGCTTAACCGCCCCGAAATCAATCAGAACTAGCTTGCCGTCTTGTTTGCGTCGGATAATGTTGGCTGGCTTGATATCCCGGTGAATGACATCTCGCTGATGGATAAACTCTAGAACAGGCAGCACACCTTGCAGCAAGTCAATTGCATAAGACTCGCTCAGCTTTTCCTCTGGAATCAGTTCTTCGGTCAAGGGATACCCCTCGACAAACTCCTGCACGAGGAAAAATTCTTGATTCTCTTCCAAGAAATCCAGAATGCGGGGAATCTGGTCGTGGTTGCCTAGTTGAGCGAGGGATTCGGCTTCACTCCAGAACAAACGCTCCGCTGTCGCCAATATATCGGGGTTGTTAGTACTAGGCTTGAGGTGCTTAACTACGCACCGAGGATGTCCTGGGATACGAGTATCTTCGGCAACATAGGTATGACCGAATCCCCCCGTGCTGAGGGCTTGGATAATTCTATAGCGCCCGTCTAGTAGTTGACCGATCATAATTGCCCCGCCTCATGACACAATCGCAATTTGGAGTGTTAGCTATGAATACATTTTCTGCTGTGGCTTAAGCTAATCCGCTTCTTTTGTTTAAGGATTCAGTAAGATTTGATTGAAGCTGGATGTAGAAGATGCGATCGTGTGTTTCTAAGCTAGCCCAAACTTTGGCAATACGCCAGAGTCTGACCGATCAAGGGGTCGCGAATTGCTCCTACCCTCAATCTGGAATAATATCTAGACACAGAAAATTAAAGACTACTTTGGAGAGTATCAATGATTCGTCCTAAAAATGTGGCTATTTTTATATTTAATGAGGTAGAAGTATTGGACTTTTGTGGGCCATTTGAGGTTTTCTCAGTTACTAATAAAATTCATAATCTCAAGCCCTTTAATGTTTATACGGTTGCGGAGCAAGAGCAACCCGTTCTGGCTGCCAACAATCTGAGTGTTAATCCTAGATATACTTTTGACAACTGCCCCCAACCCGATATTCTTCTAATTCCGGGAGGTCAGGGAAGTCGAAAGGAAATGAATAATCCTATTGTAATTAATTGGATAAAACAGGCATTTAATGATTTAGAATTACTGCTTTCTGTCTGCACTGGCGCTTTAATTTTAGCCAAAGCTGACCTACTGGAAGGATTAACGGTAACAACGCATCATAATGCGTTTGACCTCCTGAAAAAAGCAGCTCCATACACCAAAATTGTCAAAGACGAGCGGTTTGTCGATAACGGCAAAATTATTGTATCGGCTGGTATATCGGCAGGAATTGATATGTCGTTTTACGTAGTAGAAAAACTGTTGGGCAAAGAAGCGGCCCAAGCGACTTCTAGCTATATGGAATACAACTTAACGCCCTCTCCCCGTCAGTCAAGAGCAGGCCATTTAGAAGCGTAACAGCTTATGGCCCTATGCCCACCCCTGACAGGAATGTTGAATGTCACCAGCCTGCTTATAATTGCAAGATTCGCTCCAAATCTAAATCAGAAGCCACTTGAGCCAGTTTGGAGAGGTCGGTGGGGTCAGTTAAATAGGGCAACGTACCCAAAACAGGAACATGCGTCAAAGACTCAATCAAGTCAATCGGTGTCCAATTTGCCCTGTCCTCCTCTGAACAAGGCGCAACGCAATTGAGGACGATGCCTGTAAGCGACACACCAGAAGAACGCGCTAGGGCAACATTGGCAACGGCTTGTGCGATCGCACCCAGTTTAACAGGCACGACGAGCACCGTAGGCAGTTGCCAATCCCTTGCTAAATCAGCCACGGTGAGTTCGTGGGTGATGGGAGAACCGAGTCCTCCTAACGCTTCCACTAGCACCCACTGCCGTTGCTGCTGTAGGGCGTTAAATGCCTGCCAAACTAGGCCGAGGTCAACGGTACGTCCTTCGCGTTCTGCCGCCACTGGCGGTGCTACAGGTGTCTGGAAGTGCAGGGGCGTAATTTCTTGTGGGGTTTGTTTGAGGTCAAACAGCGTTTGGTAGAGCTCTCTATCCCCCATTCCCGTCTGAATTGGTTTGAAAATTCCCAAACTTTCTTGAGGGCGGTACGTCTGCCAATAAGCAGCGAGGGCAGTGGTTAAAACTGTTTTGCCCGTTCCTGTATCGGTGCCAGTAATCAGTAAGCTGTTGTGCATCTTGCATTGTCTATAAATTCGGACGGGAATAGGTCATGGGTAATTGGTCTTTGCCGCCTATCACCTATTACCTATTCCCAATTGCCGCCCCATTCTGTGCAGGATAAAGGATAAATGCCTCCTTATTTATTTCCCAGTTTTTTTTCCTTTATCCTTCCCACTTCATCCTTTTTTTAATCCTTCTAGAGTCCATCACTGAGATTTTTTCTGAGTGGTGTTCCCAGAGGTAGTCGGAGCGTTGTTGGGAAAACTGAGAGTGGCCTTAAAGTCCGTCCCTTTGTCCTGCTTAGGAATGACATCAACTTTATAGACCCCAGGCCCCGCAAATGTTTCACTTGAAGGATTTTTCGCCACATCACCACTGGGATACTGGACATTGACATTAACGTCCCCGTCTACTCTTACCGTCATCGTTTGACCTTGGGGAACGTCCACCACATACTGCTTAATTTTCTGTGGACTGGTTTGACCGCTACGGTCTACGCTTTGACCAGGTGACAACTTCAGCGTTTCACTATCATAGGTCGGCGAGGTTGTCGGTGAAGGTGAGGGTGACGGTGAAGGTGAGGGTGACGGTGAAGGCGACACTCTCGGGTTGGTTAAAGTCAGCGCTAATGTGTAATCGCTATCAGATAAACCTCTGACGGGACTCACTTGAACTGTATATTTGCCAGTAAACGGCAGCCTTCCTTCCCATCGCGGTATGCGCTGTGCCCGATTGTTGACGGGTCTGCCATCGGGCCCAAGTACAGTCATCAAGACCCCTTCTTCTGGAATCGTCGCGATTAGTCTTTGGCCTTGTTCTCCTTGGAGAGTGTAGTTGACTGTTGTGTTTGCTCTTAAATTCCCGGTTTGGGTAATGGTGCGACCAACAGGAAGATTCAGGTTCTTAATGTAAGACGTGGGTTGATTTGGCGTTGGCGTTGGGGCTGCTGTTGGGGTTGCCGTCGGAGTTGGTGATGGTGTTGCTGTTGGGGTCGCTGTTGGGGTTGCTAGTGGCGTTTCCGGAACAGCGGCAAGGGGTGGCTCGGTGACTGTCCCTGTCGGTGTTACCGATGCCTGAGGTTCTCCTCTCAGGGAACTGATCAGTGCATAAGAACCAAGCCCTGCCAGCAAGGCTAATGCTGCACCAATGCCAATCACTGCCGCAGGGTTATCCCAGATGGATCTCTCGTTGGGGTCAGGAATTACTGGGTCACTGCCTCGAGGATTCCTGGTACTCGGCTCAGGGCCGGGGCGTCGTCCCACTGCCATAGTGGCAACTTGTGAGAGGTTGGGGTCGGGTTGTTGAGCTGGGGCAGGGGGTGGAACGGGTTGAGGCGGAATGGGAGTTCGACCTTGCAGCGCGTGCATCACTTCCATCGCTGACTGGTAGCGATCGCCCGGTCTGTAACTCAGCATCCGGTTTAAAATGTTGGCGAAATCATCGCTGACATTCGCCCACCGCCGCCAGTTCCAAGCCATCTGACGGTCATCATACAGCGCTTGTGGTTCTTTGCCCGTTAGCAAGACTACGGCTGTAGCGGCTAAAGAATAAAGGTCGCTACTGGGATAAGCTCGACCCGTCTGGATTTGTTCGCTGGGTGCATACCCAACTTTGCCCACCGTGGTGACGGGGGCGGACGCCGCTGATGTGAGAATCTGGGTTGCCACTTGCTTGACGACGCCGAAGTCAATCAACATCGGCAGTCCATCTGAGCTACGCCGAATAATATTGTCGGGTGTAATATCCCGGTGAATGATGTTCTTGCTGTGGATGTGGTCTAAAACCGGCAATAACTCCAGCAACAGCTGACGTACCTCGGCTTCGGAGAATACTCCAGCGTTGGGAGCCTGCGGAGGAACTTGGCCTGCTCCATCCGGATTGGTACTTTGAATATAAGTTTGGGCTTTGCGCTCGTTGAGGAGTTCACGATAAGTTTTCCCGTCCACATAGTCCTGCACCAAAAACAGCCGTCCGTCCTGCTCAAAGTTCGCTCGGAACTGGGGAATTTGGGGCTGGTTGATTCGATAAAGAGATTCGGCCTCTCTTTGGAACAGTTCCTTCGACTTCTCCAGTGCATACGCTCCTGTCTCAGGAGGAATTAATTCTTTGAGGGCGCAACGTTCATTAAAGCGCCCTTGATCTTCTGCTAGGTAAGTCCGACCAAACCCACCTTGACCCAGAACACTGAGTATGTGGTAGCGATTTTGTAGAATAGTTCCAGCGGGAATCGGTGGTTCCATGAGCCTATCAACCAGTTTTTACGACAAAGAGGAAGAAAACGAGAGCAGTAAGGTGATTTTCCCTTCGGTTCGGCTGCTAGCTGTCGTCACTTCCTTAGGGTATCGTGAATGAATGCAGCTCGCCAGTAGGACAGTTATAGGAGAATTTTTGAAACTTTTATCTTAAAAAATAATAAAAATCCTAGGCTTAATTCTTGGGGTTGGTTCACTTTTACCATCAGAAATGCATAATCCTTTCGAGGTGTGTTTTTATTTTTAAATCATTGACAAATTGTGGAACAAACTAACTTATTAGAACGGCCAAAACATGGCTCTCAAATCAGATTCTATAGTATAGATTATTGAGCGGGATTTGGTACATATAGTTCTGGCAGGATGAACAGCTAACGGAGGAAAGCACGGTGTTAGCTCGTTCACATAACGCTTGGTTCCTGTTGAGGAGGAAGAAGTTATAGCCTGTGAGGCAGGGTTACTAACCTATATAACCTAAGCACTACTATAAAAACTCCGTCAACGCTAAACTGCGATCGGCTCTTATGATCAAGGAAGGAGAGGGAGACGAGAGTGGCCGGTTTGAGGATTCAAATTCCACTACTTCTTTGCAGGCAACCCATCCCCGCATTCCCCTTTCCGTCCACTTCCCTTGCTGTCCAGCTTGCGGAAAAGTGCTAACGATTGCAGCTCTCGCTATCATTCTTTATAGAGTTCCACAATTGACCGTATCATGATACAGTGTGTGGTTACCCGGAGCTTTTTGAATTACTGCTCGCATCGAGTTGTCCAAAGGTAACTTGGTGTTCTGCTCTAGAGAAGGTGTTGTTCAAGCAACTAACAGTCGTCTCTAGACCAGCATCAAGATAAAGCGAGCCTGTGCATCAGCGCTAGTATCAACGTCAATAAGCATGTAACAGCAATTGTTTTGACGTTTTCCGCGTCGCTGTTAAAATGCCAATGCCCCAAGTCAGTCAACCAATACCCCTGAGAAAAATTGCTATTTCAGTATTCTCCCCTTTTGCTTTCAGTCATCCGTAACCTTGATGTCTAATTGCCCAGAAAATTGATTTTAGCCCTGTTTAGGGTGGTGTCCCAGCCACTCTCTAACCACCAGACTGATAGACCGTTCTTCTGTTGTTCCTAAGAAAACGGACTGAGCAGCTATAATATCGTTCGATTAATTGAGTACTGGGTGAGGTATCAACATCGAAGTCTGTCCATTTTGAGCCATTAGGAGTGGTGAGAGCCACTCCTATCTTCTGTTTTTTAAGATTCACCTTCTGCCCAAGTTATGGGTCTATTTCTTCGTGCTGATTAATTGGCTTTCACTTAACTATATAAATCGATAAATTCTGATGATTACCCTGATCGGAAAATTGCCAAAAATTATTACAAACATTGAGAACTGGGAATGATAAGATTGCGGTGAAATGAGCTTCGAGGGTCTGCTGTGAGCCGCTCTGCAACTTTAACGCTTCAGCCCATGCTGCCGCCAATTGCGGACAATAATCGTCTCCGACTGTTTTCAGGTTCGGCGAATGTTCCACTTGCTCAAGAAGTGGCTCGCTATCTGGGAATGGATTTGGGGCCAATGGTTCGCAAGCAATTTGCAGATGGAGAGTTATACATTCAAATTCAAGAATCAATACGGGGTTGTGACGTTTATCTAATTCAACCAACTTGCCGCCCGGTGAATGCTCACCTCATGGAATTACTGATTATGGTTGATGCCTGCCGACGGGCATCAGCGCGGCAAATTACGGCTGTAATTCCCTACTATGGTTATGCCAGGGCAGACCGCAAAACAGCTGGACGTGAATCGATTACAGCAAAGCTAGTTGCTAACTTGATTACGGAAGCGGGTGCGAGCCGGGTTTTAGCAATGGATTTGCATTCCGCTCAAATCCAAGGCTATTTTGACATTCCTTTTGACCATGTCTATGGTTCACCCGTCGTACTAGACTACCTGGCAAGTAAGCAACTTTCTGATATTGTTGTCGTTTCTCCGGATGTGGGGGGTGTAGCTAGAGCAAGGGCATTTGCCAAAAAGCTCAATGATGCACCCCTAGCAATCATCGACAAGCGCAGGCAAGCGCATAATGTGGCGGAAGTCATGAATTTAATTGGAGATGTCAAGGGCAAAACGGCGGTGTTAGTAGATGACATGATTGACACGGCTGGCACTATTTGCGAAGGAGCTAGGCTACTACGCAAAGAAGGTGCTCGTCAAGTTTACGCCTGCGCCACCCATGCCGTTTTTTCACCACCAGCGATTGATCGTCTTTCCAGTGGGCTGTTTGAAGAAGTCATTGTAACCAATACCATGCCGGTTACAGAACGCTTTGAACAGCTTACCGTGCTTTCGGTAGCCAATTTGCTCGGTGAAACAATTTGGCGTATCCATGAAGACAGCTCTGTGAGTAGCATGTTTCGTTAGAACCTAAGGATAGCAGGGGGATAAGGCAATATCCCCCATCTCCATGTCTATTGTCAAAACAGAGGAAGAGTCAATTTTGCTGAGCATCATAGAATAGAGAGCGGTTTTCATCCTCTACAGGCCAATCTTCATTTTCGCCTCCAATAATTAAGCGTTTGACAGAGACATATTCCTTAGAAAGGTGCTTGAGAGCATTAATCAGGATATCGATCGCGATCGCGTCACTTGTCCCCAGATCAAACCAGCAGCGTCCCCAAGTTCCCTGATACTCAAACTCAGCCTGATTATGCATGAGTGCCATCATGCTGCTGTCTGCTTGCTGGTTGTCATACTCCATGTAGCTGAGGTCTATCCCCGTGTCTTGCACCTGGAGGTTCTCTGCATCAAACCCCCCCAGTTTTCCCAAGAAATACCAAGAATTAAAAAGTTCTTCCACGTAGTCCTTTTCCATTTGGGAGGGAACGGTGTTGAACTCTAGCCAAATCCACAAATCGAAAGGATTAAATTCGCGGAACTGTACCTGCATCACCTTAACGCCTTACTCAGTCGTGACTATTGTATCCAAACGTATCAAAAGCGCCTTACCTTTCCATCCTCACCTGTGAGCACGAGCGCGTCAACGTTTCAGGAAAAGCAGCTAAGCAATGTGATTCTAGTGCTATATAGTTTATGGTTTATGCTTTTTAAGCGAATAGCTAAATGCTAATTGCTTTTAAGCTAAGACTCATCTATAGCGTTTCTCAAATAGATGAGATACACTCACCAGTATTAAGCAAGCGAATTCGAGATGAAAGCATATTCAATTGATTTACGACAAAAGATCATTGAGGTTTACCAAAGGGAGGAAATTTCTCAACGTCAATTAGCT
>DATNPV010000131.1:0-22773 GCA_036703055.1 Waterburya sp. | reverse complement strand
TAGCGGTTCTCACCTTGGTGAGGTACAAACATCTAGGTTTTTGTTCATGGTTCATAGTTCATAGTTCATGGCAATAAACACGCCTGGAACCTCACACTGAGCTTCAAGGTATACCTCATGTAATTGAGAGCCGCTATAAGTAGAGAATGATTTAGAAATGAGTGATAAATTTGAGAATTCTGATAGTTTCCTGAGAGGGAGAGGTATAGTCAGTGAGTAACTCCAAGTCTCTAGTGGAAGGATGGGTGACAGAAATCATCATTAATGCACCCAAGCAATTTGTATGGGATAGGCTTGTTGATTTTGAATCCTACAAAGACTGGAATCCGTTTATTCTTGAGGCAAGTGCAGAGTTTAAAGTGGGTTCAAGCATTCGTTTCTTAGAAGACTTGCAGGAATTTGGTCAACATTGGATTACAGCTAAATTCCTGTTGATTCATGAACCTGATGAGTTTGTTTGGCAAGGAAATGTTTTCGCTGGCTTCTTATTTAAAGTACGCCACGGCTTTAAGCTGGAGTCGATTGATGAAAAACAAACCTGTTTTATTCATAGTCATAGGCATACGGGGCTGCTGTTACGGTATTTAGACCATCGCGGTGTTTTTCAACGAAGTAGAGAGGGATATATTCGGTACAATGAAGCGCTGAAAAAGCTTTGCGAGGAGGCTTAGAGTATAGGGATTAGCATTGGTGGGAATTTCAGCTTTTGATTTATCGATGGAAGCGGTATTTCGAGCCTAGCTGTTGGCTTCTAAAATAAAGTTGGACTCAAAAAACTGTACTAATACTCAATGCAAGACCCTAAAGACCAAATAAACGCTACTTATTCTAAAGACTTGGAACAGAAAAAGACTTGGTATTCTCCGGTTGCTGACATCTACTACAAAGTAAGACCGCCTTACCCTCAAGCACTGATTAATCGTGCTGTAACTCTAGCTCAACTTTCTTCAGATGCAACGGTTCTTGAGGTGGGCTGTGGTCCAGGAAACGCAACAGTCGCTTTTGCTCAATTGGGCTTTGCGATAACTTGTCTCGATCCAAACCCAGATTTTTGTGAGCTAGTAAAACACAACTGTGCGCCATATTCAGAAGTTGAGATTTGCAATACCTCATTTGAAGAGTGGAAACTGGAAGCTAATAAGTTTAATGCTGTTCTGTCAGCCAATGCTTTTCATTGGGTATCACCAGAAGTTGGGTATTCTAAGGCAGCAGAGGCATTACGAGACAACGGTTTTCTGATATTATTATGGAATATGACACCCGAACCTCGATACGAAGTTTACCAAGCGCTTGAGGAAGTCTATCAAGCATACGCCCCTTCACTTGTCCGCTACGAAGGAGCAGCAACTCAAGCAGATATTTTAAGAGGTTTTGGGCAAAATGTTTTGAACTCAGGTTGTTTTCAAGATTTAGTATCTGAGCAGTTGGCCTGTGACGTTACATATAGTATTGATGATTTTCTAAATCTTTTAAGTCCGCTCCGACGGCTTGACCCACAGACGAAGGATTTACTATTTCAAAAGTTGAGGGAAAAGTTGGAGAAATTTGGGGATAATATTCAACTTTCGTATCTTTCAGCAATTCACATTGCCCGGAAAACAAGATGATGTTTAAATGATGTCAATTCCCAACTTCGGCTAAATCCAAAACAAACCCAGGTAAAACATCTTCACCTGACAAAGTTGTAGGATTATCCAATACTGCTACGTCCTGATTTTGCCGATAAATCTCTACTTTTTTGTTTTTTCGGTCAATCAACCAACCCAAACTAGCTCCATTTTCCTCGTATTCCCTCATCTTGGCTCGCAGCGACTTCATCGTGTCATTTTTAGAACGTAGTTCCAACACGAAATCCGGACACAAGGGGACAAAACCATCTTGCTGTTCAGGGGTAAGCGCGTCCCATCTATCTTGCCGTACCCAAGACGCATCGGGAGAGCGATCGGCCCCATTAGGAAGATGAAAACCTGTGGATGAGTCAAATGCTACACCTAGTTTAGTCTGACGGTTCCATAACCAAAGTTGCCCGTCGATATCAGCGTTTCTCTGACCTGTAGTGCCTCCTGTTGGTGGCCTAACAATCAACTCTCCCGCAGCCGTGCGTTCTAATTGTAAGTCTCGGTTTGCGATCGCCAATTGCACTAACTGCTCGTGGGTAACACTCAGGATTAGTGTGGGTGGAATATTGATGGCAATGCCTTGGGATAAGTCGGCCTGTGTCATGGTTATGTCCTCAAATTGGCATTTTTGAGCGGTTTACCCCAAATTGAACGTAAGTCTAAAATAGTCGTTTCTCTGGCTACTCCCATCACTCGCCGACACCGTAGCTTGCTGCCCCAAAGAGATACATCCTTGTTAAATTTTATAGCGGTTCTCAGTTGGATTATGATTCAGTGGTTAACGCTCGATCGCCTAGAGCAACTTACAGAGCAGTTTCATCAAGCCTATGCTGTCTACTTCGATTTAATTGTAGATACAGCAGTCTCTCTGGATGAACTCCAGACAGTCATTCCAGTTGCCCCAGTATCTAATCCTCACCCTAGCGAACCCGGTCCCCACGAATGCTGGTATGGCTGTGTCGATGATTTCCCCTTCGTCATTACCTACTATCACTATCACAGCAGTAACTGTTACACGGCAATTCGGATATTTCCCAGTCCACCGAGTCAAAATCGCTATCTCTGGTCAACGTTGGAGCGATTGATTCCTCTACCCAAGCCGCTATTACAGCGGATTGTTTGGCTAGGCTACCTGACTCTTCCGAGGAATCCTACTCACTCACTTTACTGCCGAGAAGACCCAATGTGGCGAAACCCACCTTGCGAAGTCTATCGGGCAGCAACAGCCGAGGAAGCCGAAGCATTACTCGATTTTCTGACATCTTTGCAGCCGGAGTACGCTTACTACATCAGTGAACCCAGTCATAGAGAGTAGATGGAGAGGAAAAGGGGGATAAGGAGGACAAGGGAGACAAGCGGGAAAGAAAGTACTACGTTTGAACACAACTTGGTATCAGTCGCTGTTAGGATGAAAGCCACTTTATTAGGCAGATACATGAGATTTCAGTTTTGCCAGAATATCCCCAGATCTTGTCCAAAGAATCGATCCTCCTTCTTTTGGATCAACGGTATGCGAAGCATTCGGTAGGCGCGAAGCCAGGGTCGTGCCAAAATCAGGAGAGTGAACCGTACTTGTATCCAAACCGCCATACCAGAGATCCACAGGAATGGTGATATCCTCCAGCTTCACAAGCCATGAACTGAATGTATTAACAAGGTCTCGTGCGTATCCCTGCGCCCCCTGCGAGAAACCTTCCTGCAAAGCCCGTTGATAGGCTGCGCCGAACGTCTCGCTCTCATACAACATGCGATCGCACTCTGCACTCATCCCAATGATTAACTGCCATAGCCCATCGGGTGTAGCCATCTGTGAAAACTGCTGCTCAAACCCCACAGGGTCTTGTTGGACAGCCGCAATCATGCCTGCTACATCTGGGTGTAAGAGGGGTTTTAGACGCGGATGGGCAAGCTCATCCTGTCCCGATACAATTGCGATCGCTTCCACAAGACCCTGTCCTGCCAGCGCGAAGGCGAACGGTGCGCCGTGAGAGAATCCAACGGCGAGAACAGGATGGAGAGCATTAGTCTGAATAAAGTCCCGTGTGTCATCCACCCAAGAAGACAAAGTCTTGTTTGGATGAAGGTCAGATAAACCCAAGCCAGGACGGTCAATGGCAATCAGTTTCAAGCCGAGATTAGGGACATCGCTTGCGCCAAAACCAAGCCAACTGCTCATTCCAGCCCCAGGACAAAACAAAACTGGAATGCCGTCAACAGAACCCCATTCAGACCAGGCAAGCCTACGACCATCATGCAGTTGCATCGTTGCCTGTCTTTCGGGTGGTGTCACAAAATCGTTCATGCGGTTGATTTTCGTCGTCTCTTCAACGTATCAAATCTGTGATACAACCAAGCTTTAAGAGCGAGCAACCTTGCCTATGAAGCTGTTGCTAACCAAGAGGTATTCATAGTGAGTCGTATTATTTTAACCACCATAGGCTCTTTTGGTGACCTACATCCCAAAATTGCGATCGCGCTTGAATTACGAAAGCGTGGTCACGATGTCGTGTTTGCAACGCACCAAGAATATCAAGAGAAAATTGAAGCCTTGGGATTCGAGTTTCATCGAATGCGCCCTGACAACACCGCTCTGGGCAATCCTCAAGAGATGGCGCGGATGATGGATTTGAAAACAGGTACAGAGTATGTCATCCGAAATTGGGTTTGCGCGAATTTACGTGAAACTTACACAGATTTAATGAACAGTGCCAAAGATGCAGACTTCATCATTGCAAGTGAAGGGGTCGTGGTGGCTCGGTTAGTTGCAGAAAAATTAGGGATTGGGTGGGCGTTCGCTGTCCTGCAACCCGCTTCATTTTTATCAGTTTACGACCCATCGGTCATTCCTGTGTTTCCATTTCTAGCTAAAATACGGGGGCTAGGTTCCATCGTCAACCAAGGCATTATCCAACTATCAAAAATAGTTGCTAAATCTTGGGCAGAACCGATTCATCAACTACGACGCGAACTCGGCTTGCCGCCCCTCGTTGGCAATCCCTTCATCGATGATAAGTATTCTCCCTACCTGGTGCTGGCGATGTTCTCGTCAGCATTCGCAAAGCCTCAACCGGATTGGGCAGCAAATACGGTCGTTACAGGGTTTGCATTCTACGACGGCAACGAGGGGGCAACGGAACTAATCCCAGAACTCAAGCAATTTTTGGATGCAGATGAACCGCCAATCGTTTTTACCCTTGGTTCAGCCGCCGTTATGACTCCTGGCAGCTTTTATCAGGAAAGTATTCAAGCGACAAAGCAGTTAAACCGTCGTGCTGTCTTGTTAATTGGCAAGAATACGCCGCCAGAAAATCTTTCAAAAGACATTTTGGCTGTTAGCTATGTGCCATACTCTCAAATTTTTCCGCATGCTTGTGCAATTGTTCATCAGGGAGGTATTGGCACAACAGCTCAGGCATTACGGGTCGGTCGTCCAACGATTGTGATGCCCTACAGCCATGACCAACCGGACAATGCAGCACGAGTCGAACGATTAGGAACTTCGCGTACTATTTCCCGTAAGCACTATTTAGCGTCACGGGTAGCCAAGACGTTAGGTGAGTTGTTGGAGAACCCTAACTATGCAACTAAAGCAGCAGAAATCGGACGTATCATTCAAGCAGAGAATGGGATTGGTATTGCGTGCGATGCGATTGAAAAACAGCTTCAAGCAATCTAGATTTCATCGTGAGTACCAGCGGCCCGATTTTAGTTACACTTACTGCTCCTAATAGTTCCAAAGCAGTCCACCGTCTACAAAGAATGTTGAGCCTGTAATAAGCAGCTTGAGTATTTAACTTGAGAACGCCGATAGGTTAAGTAAAAAATTATTAGGAGCTTTTCAGCCAGATCTCATTTTCAATCGCTCCATCCTTTCAATGGACATTTGATGGCTTTCCAGATGCGGGCTAGGTTGTTAGGTTATTTCCGCTGAGCTGCTCTAACCCCATGCTTATTATCACGATAATTATTTAATTATTAAACACAATTAACAAAATTAAAATTTAGTAAATTAGCTGTACGGGGGTGAAGACTTTAATGGTAATTTTGAAAGTAGGCACAACGAAGTCATAAACCCTTCGCCCTCAATTATTGGATTCAAGCCTGTGCCTCCTGCTTAAATCCGGCGCTGCTCCTAACAGGACTACACTGAATCCCACAAGTGACAGTATAGTCAGCCGCATTGAGTTAGTTGTTTATTTCTACTGTTGGCTGTGTACTTCGCCAAAATCTATGTCTTTCTCAAAATTTAGGTGTAGGTCTAAGGTAGGGTTAGTAGCGTTTATAAGCCTACTTCTAGTGAATTTGATTTGATTTTTTTATTTTCCTGGTTTGTCGTTAATTTGATCGATTCTGACTGGTACTTAATACTTTAGCAACCCGCCGCAAATGGCGGGTTAAGTTTTTGTTGTCCTCATCTCACAGTTGCGGTCAACGGTGCAAGGCAATTGAGTTTCGCAGGACTTGCCTTAATCAGTAGACGATTTCTTCCAAAACTTTACCTTTAGCCCAGAGCGTGGGTGTAGCGTCGGCAACAAGTCTAGGGTGAGATTTTGATTCGGCAGCAGTGCCCAATCGTAATCCCGCAGTAATTGTGCCGCAAAAATCTTCATTTCCATTTGAGCAAACGCGATACCCAGACAAATTCGAGGGCCACCGCCAAATCCTACCAAGCTAAACTCCTGTTTCTTATGTTCCGCTCGTTCTGGGCTAAAGCGGTTTGGGTCGAAGCGTTCTGGCTCCGTGTAGACTCGGCTATCGTTATGAGTGCGAAGAATTTGGTAAAGAGCTTGCCATCCCTGCGGCACATAGTAACCGTTGAATTCAAAGTCTTCCAGTACTCCGCGAAATCCACCGCCAACCGGGGGATACAGGCGTTCCACTTCCCGCAACACCTGCTCTAAATAAGTCATTTGTTTCAGCTGCTCTAGGCTCACAGGCCCCTGTGCGGCGAGAGATTGCTGTTCTGCACGGGCATGTTCCCATACGTCGGGATGTTGCGTCAAAGCCAGACACAGGGACGTGAGCATGGATGTAGTAGTCTCGTGTCCGGCGAACAACATCAACAGCGTTTGGAATTTGATTTCTTCCAAACTCAACCCTTTTCCCTCCTCATCGCGACTCTGCACCAGCAGCCCCAAGGCATCTTGAGCAGGTTGTTGCTGTTGTTTGAGTACCGCTTGCTCAATGTGTGCGAGCAACTGATCACGAGCATAAAGCGCCCGACCATAGGGTGTCCCTCTTAGACGCAATGGGAACACGGCAAATAAACCTGCGGTGAGTTCAGTGAACCATTGCGATAAACGAGCGGTTTGTGGGCCTGGTTCACTGCCAATGAGTAAGGTACTGGCAATGTCAAAGGTCATTTGTTTTAGTTCACCAAACCAGGTGAAAGTGCCCAGACGCTCCCATTTTTCCAGATAGGCGCGGGTAATGCGCTCCATCGTGGTCAAATAATTAGCTAAAGCTGGGCCATGAAAGGCTGGCATTAATAGCTTCCGGTTGCGGCGATGTTCCTCACCCTCTTGCACAAACAACGATTGACCCAACAGTTCTTGGAAGGTATCAGGCCAACCTTCGCGCCATGAGAACCGATGCATATCACTAGATAGAATAAACCGATTGGCTTCTGGCCCGATCATCACGACAGTTGGACGCCCTAAAAGGTGAGTTTTGAAAATTGGCCCGTATTTCTCTTGCCGCTTTTTAGCAAAATTTGGATCGAACAAAAAGCTGAGGGTTTCACCCAGGACTGGCAACCCAAAACTGCCTGGGGGTAAAGGATTTGAGGCGTTAGCACTAGTCGTTTTCATTTTTCCGTCGCCAAGCGAATGCTTATCGAGTACTCAAGCCTGAAACCTTAAGCGGTAATACAACCGTGAAGCAGGTTTGACCTGAGCCACTCTCTACTTGAATCGTACCGCTTAGACGAGTGACCAATTTCTGTACCAGCGCTAGCCCTAGTCCCGTACCTCCCTGCTGCCAGCGGTCAGCTTTGGGAATGCGGTAAAATTTGTCAAAAATCCGGGATTGGTCACGCCGAGAAATCTCAACCCCTGTGTTGCACACGCTTAGCTGAAGGCACTCGCCTTGAGCTTGGATAGTTAGCTTAATTGTCTCGTGAGGGGGTGTGTATTTACATGCATTGTTGAGCAATTCTGTCAAGACACGTTCTAGACTAGCCGAGTCACAGATTAGAAGCGGTAAATTAGGAGCAATGTCTGTTTCAAAGCGTTGCTGACGGCTCTGGGTGCGCTGCTCAAACGGTTCTAAGAGCGGGGGAAGCCACTCGCAAAGCTGAATCGAACTGGGCAAAAAGGGCTGCCGACCGGTTTCAAGTCTCTGCAAATCGAGCAAGTCATCGATGAGATGGGTTTCTCGTTCGCACTCGTTGAGCAAAATTTGGAAATAGCGGGTGACTTTGCTGCGTTGTGCGTCAGGGTTCTTCATTTCAGCAAACAACGATTGATTTTGCTCTAACGTCCTAGAGAGCATGTGAATCGCCATTTTCATGTTAGTTATGGGCGTTCGCAACTCATGAGAAACGGTACTCAAGAAATCGTCTTTGAGTTGATTGAGCCGTTCGAGTTCCGTCACCTGAGCCTGTGCCGCTTGATAAAGTCGAGCTTGATGAATTGCGATCGCACATTGATTAGCTACCTGCTGCACTAGGCGAATTTCTCGCTCCTCAAAATGCTCTTCCTGCGGCTTGAATAACAACAGATGTCCCAAAGCTCCTTGCTCATCCAAAATTGGGCAGGCAAGAATAGTGATTGGACGTTGGAGAGCGGGCAAGAATTGGCAAAACTGGAAGCAGTGTCCTTGCTGCAACTGCGTGTATTCTTCAGGAAATTCGGCAATCAAAGTAACGCGCCCTAAATTTGAGCCTCCTCTTGTGCCGGATTCATAGCTAATGGTTGATGTCGTCTCTTGGGCATCATACAGAGCTGTGTCGCAGCCCTCAATTCCGAGTACGTCCGTTAATTCCTGCAACGCCGTCTGTAGAATGTAGCTTTCGTCGAGACTATCTCGGACTTTGTCAGTAATCCGTTTGAGCATCGCTTCAAAGCGGAGCATCTGATCCAACTGGAAGCTATGTGCTTGCACTTGTTGCTCTAAGTCACTATTAAGCTGAGTCAACTGTTGGTTGGCTTGAGACAAGGCGGCAGCTTGTTCCTCAATCAATGTCTCTCGCCACTGAGAACTTTGATGTTCTAAGGATTCCTCATCGGTAGTCACTGGCAGTGCTTTTACCGTATAGGTTAGATCAGCCAGCGCTTCTATGAGCGATCGCTGTTGCTTAGGTGACAATTTCTGTATAGTCTCTAAGGAGGTTTTTAGTGCCTTAAGGCGCTGTTGCAGGTTATCCACTTTTTTACTGATTCTTAATAAACTCTTAGTGCTATGGCAAAAGGCAGAAGGTAGAGGGCTTTTATGCTTATTACTAGTACGTGGTTGTTTCAGGCGTTAAATCTGCCCTAACCTTTATGGCGACTATACATGGCAGAAGTAACTTATAACTTGCTATCTCCCTCTCTCCTCCTGCTCAGACTCCCTTAACAGGTGGAATTTCTGCTAACCTGCACTATGCTCTCATAAGAGTAGGAGGGCTTGTCCTGTCTACCATGCATTCTGACTTATGATAATCATTAATTTCTCTCTATGGAAATCTCATTTTGGCGGCGCGAAGATAAGGTGTTCTCGATCTAATTTATACCTAAAAAACTACTCTATGATCCATATTCTATGGCCTTTGCCCAGTCTTCACAGCGTCGCTAAATGTGGAATAGCTTACCTTATTTTCCGCTCAAAATAGACACACAGACGAGGAGAAAAATGGACGGTGAGAGAGATTTTCATTCCTTTATTGAGTGTGGAGGGCATGGGCATCTCTGCTTGTTCTTGCATAATTGGAGAGTTAATCAATGTTTGATTACAACTTTGAGCAACCCAGCTTTCGTCGAGAAATCCGCTTAGGACTGGTTGTTTGTGGTGGAGTAGCCCTCGCCGTTTACATGAATGGTGTTTGTAGCGAATTTTACAATTGTGTACGCGGTCGAGGTATTTATAAACTTCTTAAAGCTTGTACCGATTCCGATATTGTCGTTGATATTATCTCCGGAACCTCGGCAGGTGGCATTAATGGCGTTCTTCTGAGTTACGCCCTGAGCAATAGTAACCTAAAAGAAGTAGTTGAATTTACTAATTTTGCTGACATTTGGCGAGAAAGTGCCGATATTCTTAAACTCTTACGTGACCCAAATTCCAGCGACACCAACGTGGAGTCTATTTTGAATGGGGAGGGTTACTATCAAACCCAACTCAAAGAAGTTTTTGAAAAGGCTTTTATCAATAAGCGTAGTGTCCCTCAAGGAGAGTGGGTGTCCGATTTTAATGAATTGGATTTATTTGTAACAGGAACCGATATTTTTGGTCAAATTTATAAAGTTTTTGATGAGACGGGATGTGTTATTGAAATTAAAAATCACCGGGCAGTATTTCAACTCAAACATCGCCGAGGTCGCAAAGAACCTTTTAATCCAAAAGGGGACAGCTTTAATGAAGACACGTATCAAGCACTTGCTAAACTCTGTCGAATTACCTCATGTTTTCCTATCGCATTCCCAGCAGTTGAGGTGGACTTGAAAGGAAATCAAGCTATTGAACAAAAGTTAGTCGAATGGGGACAACTTGACAAACGAGAATTAACTGAACATCTGCCCACACAGGAGTATAAATTGTATTTTGTGGATGGGGGTGTGTTGGATAATCGTCCCTTTAGCTACACAATTAAAGAGATATACTACCGTACAGCCAACCGTCCTGTCGATCGTCAACTATTTTATATCGATCCGTGCCCTGACCGCTTCACGGATAATCTCAATTTTCAGAAAATGGGTAAACCCAATACGCTCCAAATCATCCAAGACTGCGTAGTCGGTATACCTATGTATGACAGTATTGGAAATGATTTGGAAGCCATTAAAGCTCATAATGAGAAAGTGAGGCGTTATAAGTCTCTCCTCGCTGATGCTGAGGCTCCTGCTAATTCGCCTGATGTCTCTTCTGATGCGATCGATATCAAAGAGACTATTTATCTCCAAAGTCGTCTGATTAGTATGCGCGATCGCGTCTTACCTCTAGTATTAAGAATGGAGCAGGACTCCCGGGGGGACGGGCAAAAACAAGCCTATTTAGAAAAAGCGGCTAGCTTGCTCACTGAATCCTTAAACCAGGAGAAAGAAAAGGATAAACGGGACAAAATTCGGCAAGCCTTTGGAGAACAAATTCGAGATTTAGATGTGGAGTATGCTTTAAGAAAGCACTTTTATCTCCTACAGAATATTTGCCAACGCCTGGAAACCGAACAAAATTCAGACGAGTATAGAAAACTTAGCTTGCTGTCTGAAGCAATATCCCGTCAAGTTAAATTATTAGAAGTCATTCGCGAAGCTTTAAATCAGCTATTAAGCCACCCCAAAATCAGCGATTCTTTTTACCAATTCTTAGCCCAAACCAAGCCAAATAATCAAGCACGAGGTTTGTTCTATGAGCGTCTCCTCCGACTTCATCGCTTTTTACTCGATGCTAGGGGGTTAGAGCCATTCTCCCCGGATGACAATCCTAACTTAGAAGCCATCCCATCGGGAATTTTTCAGAGTTTACCGCTACAAGCCAGAGATTTATCTTATAGCCGTTGGTTATCTCAAAAGCGGATTTCTAGCATTTTCGCTCAGTTGAAACAAAAGATTGAAAATTTAACCACTCAGGGAGAGCTAGAGGAAACACTTTGGCAGAATCCTACTTTTAATTATACAGGCTCTCAAAACGAAGTATTTCTTACCCTTTTGCAGCAAGTTGAACAAGCTTCAGAAGCCTTGATTGAGACGAGTGAGTTAGAAATGGGGGAAGAAATTCTCAAACGGTTTAAAAATTTCCGCTACTTAGATCAACTGCTTTATCCGTTTGAATATTTGATGGATTTAACGGAAAAAGCTCAGATTCAAACCATTCGTATTAGCCCTAGCGATGCCAATCTAGGATTAGGCGAGGGCAAAACGGTAGAGGATAAGTTAGCAGGAGACACCTTATACGCCTTTGGTGGGTTCTTTAAGAAATCTTGGCGCTCTAACGATATCCTTTGGGGACGCTTAGATGGGCTGAATCGAATGTTTTCAGCGTTACTGACACCGGAATCGGTGAAACGATTTCCGGAGTTCTTGGAACGAGAAAGTAACACCTTTAAAGGTACACCAGAGTTTGAAGTATTCGCCAAACAATACTTAGAATTTCTCCTTGATGAGTCGTTGCCGAATGCCCAAGTCAGCTCTCGCCAGGAGATTATCGACTACCTGAGCCAACTCGTTTATCCTGAGCAATTAACAGAAAAGCAACTGAAATCTACTGTTGATAAATTAGTACGTATTTTAGTCCTTGAAGGCCATCGTGAGATTATCAACACAGATTTACCCACCATCCTCGAAGATCAGATTGCCGAACAACTAAATTGGAATCAACAGCGAGTTAAGCCCAACAATCAACGCAGAAACAAGACCGTAGCTAAGTCAGGTGTATTAGTTCCCCAAATTGAGGTGGAGGAGAAACCTCAATATCAGCCAGTTGCTGGGTACTTTGATCGCAGCGTTAGTGCTCTAGCCGCTGCACAACTTGCTCAGGCAGCAATTAGTACTATTGCACAGGGAAACACAGAAAAATTCTTCCGTGAGAAATATAATGTGGGCAAAGAGACGGTATGGGATAGTATTCCCCGCACTATTTTGGCAACGATTTCAACTCGGTTGGCTTTAATTTTAAGAAATATTATTTTAACGACGCTGGGCAAACGCTCTGTTATTTTACGAAGAAGTCTGACTTATAACATCCTCGATAAGTCGTTACAGCTGTTTGATTGGTGGCTGCAATTTACAGGGCCATTAGCTGTTCAACCCTCTAATTATCAACCTATTTTTCTAGTTGTTCAACTTGTTTTACTTTCGTTGGCTATTGCTGCCGTTGCGATCGCACTCTTCAAGGTATGGGTATGGGTAATGCTGGCTCTCGGTGCAACCCTACTGTTTTGGTTACTAGAGCTGATTCGTCGCACTTCATCCACCAGACGTTAGCTACAAAACACAGTAGGGTAGACATTGCCCACCCTACCACGTTGGATGCATCGAATTCTTTACGGCAAATCTGGAATGGTGTTAATTACACCCAACAACTTCTGAGGATTAGCGGTTGGTAGTTGGGGGGCATTCAAGATTCCAGAGTACAGATGAGAACGTTCTTGAGCAATCACGGGTAACGCCTGGCGAACCTGAGAGGCAACGGCTACCGTTTTCACATCATACGTCTGAGTTGCCAGCTTGGGATACAAGCCAATTCCAATAATCGGCACCAGTAGGCAAGCGGTGATAAAGATTTCGCGAGGATTCGCATCACCTAGATAGTTCTCCAGCTTCAGTTCGGCGTTAGCATTGCCGTAAAATACCCGGCGCAGCATGGAGAGGAGATAAATCGGCGTGAGGATTAATCCCACAGCTGCCAACAGTACCACAACGGTTTTGAAGGTTGAGCTATAAGCATCGCTGGTAGTAACTCCCAGGAATATCGACAACTCCCCGACAAACCCACTCATCCCCGGTAAAGCAAGAGACGCCATCGAACCTGCCGTGAATAAGGCAAACGCTTTGGGCATTGCTTGCGCCATTCCGCCCATTTCTTCCATCCACAGCGTATGAGTGCGTTCATAAGTCACACCAGAGAGGAAGAACAGTGCAGCGGCAATCAATCCGTGAGACAGCATCTGAAGCATTGCACCGTTGATTCCCAAATCGTTGAAGGATGCAATGCCAACTAGAACAAATCCCATGTGGGAAATGGACGAGTAAGCCAGTCGGCGCTTCAAATTCTCTTGAGCAAAGGCAGTGAAAGCACCATAAACAATATTGACGATACCCAAAATCATCAGCACGGGAGCGAAATGAATGTGGGCATTGGGCAGCATTTCCATGTTCATGCGAATTAGCCCATAACCCCCCATTTTCAGCAACACCCCAGCTAAAATCATCGAGATGGGAGCAGACGCTTCACTGTGGGCATCCGGCAACCAGGTATGTAAGGGGAAAATTGGCAGTTTAACGCCGAAGGCAATTAAGAATCCAGCATACGCTAGCAGTTCAAAGGCAATGGGATAGTGCTTATGGGCTAGCTGTTGCATATCAAAGGTAACGGTATCGCCGTAGAAAGCCATTGCTAACGCCGCTACCAGAATAAATACTGAGCCTGCTGCTGTATAAAGAATAAACTTGGTCGCTGCATAAAGGCGCTTATTGCCGCCCCAAATAGAGATAAGTAGGTAGACAGGAACTAACTCTAGTTCCCAGATTAAGAAGAATAAGAGCAAATCCTGAGCCGCAAACACGCCAATCTGGGCACTATACATGACCAGAAGCAGGGCGTAAAACAGACGTGCCTTCTTTTTGACTCTCCAAGCAGCAAGGGTTGCTAGGGTTGTCACTAAACCCGTTAGGACAATCAGTGGCATCGACAAACCATCAACCGCCACAGACCAATTCAAACCCAACTGGGGTATCCAAGGATAGCTTTCAACGAGCTGAAATGAGGAGCTTTTTAAATCGTAGTGGCTCCAAAACGCATAAATTGTTAAGGCAAAATCGATTAAGCCGACCCCAAGGGCGTACAAGCGGACAGTTCTACCTTCTTTGTCGGGTAGGACAGGAATCGCTAAAGCAGCAAGGAGGGGCAACAGAATAATGGTGGTTAGCCAAGGAATTTGAGTGTTAATCATTACCAGGAATAAATACCTATCGTTGCCGACCTCTCTATTTTATTAAGTTATGTGAACATTTGAGAAGAGCAACGAACAAAAACCACCAAATCTTCATAAAACCCCGAATAAATACCTAGCTTTCTTAGCCTAGTGAGTCAATGGGGTTAACCGTATAGATAGTTTCAATTTATACCTGAAATACTGAGGCATGGAGCAGTAAACATCAGTACGGTTCGTAGGGGCGCACCGACGTGCGCCCCGATAGAGGCTGTACTTCATCGTTTAAGACTGTGAGGGGTGAGCAATGATGGTTCCTAATTCATTGCCTAGTCCCCATATATAATCAGCATGATGCCAGCCCCAAAAAGTGCTGCAAGTGCAATAGGAACCGTGTTCGCAGCGCCCATCAAGCTAGGGAATAAATAATAAGCTGCCATCAACGCCAATAGGACATCGATCGCGATCAGCAGTAGTTTAGCAAGGGTCATGGTTGGATAGTCTATGCATCTCCAAACCATCCTTCTGTCACCCTGCATCATAGTCGGGATACTTCCTGGCTAGAAGCTGTCTGCTCTCGCTGCAACACAAGGAGGAGAAGCATAACAGCAGAGCTTCCCCTCCTTGTGTTGCACAAAGACTCTGGCAATCAGCTCACTCGTCGCGATTAAGCGCTGAAATTACAGCTTGCTGCGTCACTGTCTGATATACGCTATCTAAATATTGCCGCACAGCCTGAGCATCAGCAGCCGCTAGGGGAATTGTCCCCAAAACATCAAGAACTGTGCGATTGTCGGGTGGCGGTGCAATCACAACCAAAGAAGAATCGAGTGGCTCGTTGTATTGCCAAAAATGCTCGATGTTAAGCGGGGTTTGGGGTTTGTGGAGGTTGGAAGTTGAAGGTTGGATTTCCGGAGTATTTTCCTGCTTTTCTAAGGCAGCAGACGTAGAGCTTTCACTACTCTCTAATTCCCCTGCTTGAGTACTCCGCCGTCGCCGTAAGTCATCAAGAATTTGTTCTTTAGTACGTCCGCGCAACTCAAATAAAACAAAGGGGTCCTCACTGAAGCGATCGCCTAGTTGATAGTAAACAGCTCCAATATGTTTACAAGGATTTTGGGGATCAGGGCAACTGCACCGTGAATGGATATCGGACAGGGTAAACGGAAACAAGCTCAACCCATTAGCTGTAAAAACTTTTTCGATATTGTGCGGCATTTCTCCTGCTAAAAGCTGAGCGGAGTAAATCGCTTCCTGTGCCATTGTTGCCACTATATAATTCCAATCTTCCTCTGTAAAAGGGTCGATGGAGAGAGAAACTTCATAAGGTTCTGGCGCAGTCCCTTGCACCTGTGCTAATACCTGCGGGCCTTTAAACTCGATGCTAAGAACATTGCCTTCTTTCGCATATTTCCGTGCCCGTTCTAAACGCTTTTTAAAGCGGTAGGAATTTAGTAAATCATTCCACTGTTGCACCCACCAAGGCAACGATTCAATTTCGTAATTAGTCATGGGCTAAAGGGTTGAAGGTTTTGAGGTTGAACGTTGAAGGTCAGCTTTCAAGAGTTGAACGTTAGTAAGTTGAATGTTTAGAGGATATCTGAGACGTATCAGATTACTCTTCATCGATTACAGCATTGCGGTCGAGGAGTAGGAGCGATCGCAACTGGTCGGTATCCATGTCTGTTAACCACTCTTCCCCCGCGCCTACCGTTTGTTCAGCTAGCTGCTTCTTACTCTCAATAATGTCATTGATGCGTTCTTCTAACGTCCCAGTACAAACAAATTTATGCACCTGAACATTGCGGGTTTGACCAATGCGAAAAGCACGGTCAGTTGCCTGGTTTTCCACGGCTGGATTCCACCATCGGTCAACGTGAAAAACGTGATTGGCTCGTGTCAAGTTCAATCCAGTCCCCCCCGCTTTTAGGGAGAGAATTAAAATTCGTGGCCCATCGGGGTCATTTTGGAAACGGTCAACCATTTCTTCCCGTTGCTGTTTTTTCGTTGACCCATACAAGAACAATGTTTGCCAACCCAATTTCTTTTCTAAATAAGGTTGAAGGATTTTGCCCCACTCGGCAAATTGCGTAAAGATGAGGGCGCGATCGCCTTCAGAAATTGCCTCTTCTAGCATTTCTTGCAACCGCAGCAACTTCCCTGAGCGTTTTGCAGAACCGACGTCTTTCTCCTTGAGATATTGGGCTGGGTGGTTGCAGACTTGCTTGAGTCGTAACAGCAGCGTTAAAATCAATCCTCGACGCTTAATCCCCTCAGCAGATTCTATTTCCGCTAGCGAGTCATCCACTAGCTGTTGATACAGGGTCGCCTGTTCCGCTGAAAGTCCACAGAAAACATTCATTTCCTGCTTATCCGGCAAGTCTTGAATAATTTCTTTATCCGTTTTTAGGCGGCGGAGGATAAAGGGTTGAACGAGCGATCGCAAAGTCTGCAACGAATCCCGATCCCCAAACTTCTCAATCGGCATCGCAAACCGACGCTGGAAAAATTGTTGATTCCCCAAATAAGCTGGATTGAGAAAATCCAAAATTGACCACAGTTCTGACAACCGATTTTCTATCGGTGTCCCTGTCAAAGCAATGCGAAATCCAGCTTTGAGTTCCCGTACCGCTTTCGACTGTTTCGCACCTGGATTTTTAATATTTTGTGCCTCATCCAATACAATGCCTTGCCAGGAAATATCCTGAAGCGTTGTTGTATCTCGATACACCAAGGGATAACTGGTAATGACCAACTGCTTATCTTTAACAGCCTTAGCAAATAGCTTACCTTTTAATCGTTTATCTCCATGATGAACGATTACTTTCAGGGAGGGGCCAAATTTTTTAACTTCTCGTTCCCAGTTGCCTAATACTGAAGTTGGGCAAACTAATAGTGTGGGTGATTCTAACGCCTCTTGTTCGTTTAGATGGAGCAGAAAAGCAATCAGCTCGATCGTTTTCCCCAATCCCATGTCATCAGCGAGGCAAGCCCCCATACCCCAGCGTTCCAGGAATGCTAACCAGCTAACACCTCGTACTTGGTAAGGGCGCAAAGTTCCGCGAAAACTTTCGGGTATCTGAATCGGCTTAATGGATTGATTCCCCGTCAGATTGGTAATCAACTCTTGTAGCGCACCTGATGCCTCAAAATGAACCACCGGCAGTTTCGCCAACGTTGTGGTATCACCCGTACTCAAGCGCAAGGCATCTTCTACCTTAAGTGCCATCTGCTCTTTGGTTGTGGCAAAAATCGCTTGCGCCGCACGAACCTCGGAGGGTTGTAGGGCTATCCACTCGCCACCGACTTCTACAAGGGGAGACTGCAATGCCATCAGGCGGTCAAACTCTTTTTTCGAGATGGTTTTATCCCCAATTGCCAGTTCCCATTTGAACTGTAGCAAGCTTTGCAATCCCAGGCGCTCTTTCTTATTAGATGATGCCACCTCAGCTTTGATACTGATTCCCAGGCGTTTGGCATTAGCCCCTGGCGCTAATCCTGGAGGAAGGATGATGCCTAATCCATTGTCCTGTAAGCGCCACGCACTAGCTTTGATGAACTCATACACCTCCACGGGGTTAAGTTCACACGCTTGAGGGCGGGGTTCGTGCAAGCTCTGTTCGATAGGAGGATAAAGTCGTGTCGCTAATCCTAGCCCTTTGAGAAATGTTTCTTGAGGCTGCTCAATGGTTCGTCCTTGGTACTCCAAGCGCTCGACAGGCTGACTCCAAATCATCTGAGCCTCAACCCACAAATCGGGGTAGTCAACGGCTTGCAAGCCATACTCCAATCGCCAATTCGTTTCACCGGATGCTGGCGGTTTGAGCGCAAAGCAGGTGCGCCATAAATTTTGACTTAAGCTTTGGGAGGTTGGGGCGACGATGTTTTGTTGCACCGGGGTTGTCCAAGTTTGCAACACGGCTTCTAGTCTCGCAGAAGCTTCGGGAGGTGCTTCCCAGGTATCAGAGTCAGTGGAGAGCGATCGCATCCACTCCTGGATAGGCGGTTCGGCGACGGGTAGCGTTTGAGCGTTTACCCAATGGCGAACCTGAGCATCAATAACACCACTCAAAAATCCCAGTAATAATTCCTCAGGTTCGTAAAAGGTTGCAGTTTGGATTGTCGTTTGGGTTGCAGACTGGTCTAAACTATCAACATGTCCTCCAGGGAGGCCTTCGGCGGACAACTTGCCAACATTCAGCGCCTCACCGCTTCTGAGATAAGCGCGGCAAGCAGAGGGTACAACCTGAGTCAACTTTTCGAGACGAGCTTGGTCTACAGCACTGTCGAGGAGGGGTTGCCAACGAGCCACAACCTCGCCATTGGATTTTTGGTAGATTCCTGGTAAAAACTTACACCGGCTTAACAGATCTAAACTCCACCGAATTACCTGAGACCAAAAACGCAGCTCTCCTCCCAGATAAGTATCTGATGCTTGAAAAGACCCCAGAGGCAGTGCTTGTAAAAGTTTCACCGCCTCCAATGGCTCAAGGCAAAATCCTTCGACGCTCCATAATTGCCATTCGAGAGGTGAGTCATTTGTACTATCTAACAGGTTTTTGGTAGATAGTACAGGATAAGTCTGTTGACTAGAGGTAATTTGCGTGGGAAGGAAAAGAACTTTAGCGTCCCATTGAGGGAGCTTGCTGGGTCGTATCGCCTTAGAGCGACCTGGACGGCTACTGGCAGACACCTCTACAAATGAGTCGAGCAGAAGACGATGAGAACCTAAAAAAGACGTTAATTCCTCCTGTGTCATTGCATAAGGATGAGCGAACGCCCCTTCTGCCGAAGGGGAGCCTAAAGATGCCTTTGTACGCCAAGTTTCTCCCCAAACGAATAGATGCCCACTAGTTTCACCAGGTATCCAACTGCCATGTAAAATTGCCATGCTTAAATAATTTTGTATCCTGTAACAAACTTTCTCAATTGCTTCTTAAGGTTTTAAATTTATTACGTTCTAACTAATCACTCATTAACTTGTTAGCGAATCTTTGTAACCATCATCTACCTCAAGTCAGCAATAGTACATAAGTGCTACGATTGCAACATAGATAAAGAACAAGATAGAGAAGGACAAAGCACTGAATGGTAGAGTTAAACAAGTCAATATCCTTTGATGGACGGGATATTCGACTGAAGGTAGGTTTACTTGCTCCACAAGCTGGTGGTTCCGTACTCATTCAGTCGGGGGACACGGCAGTTTTAGTAACAGCGACGCGTGCTGCTGCCAGAGAAGGCATAGATTTTCTTCCCCTGTTGGTTGATTACGAGGAAAGACTCTATGCCGCAGGTCGAATTCCAGGGGGGTTCCTGCGACGGGAAGGTCGTCCGCCAGAAAAAGTGACGCTCATCAGCCGTCTGATTGATCGTCCTCTGCGCCCCTTATTCCCTGGTTGGCTGCGAGATGATATTCAGATCGTAGCAACTACTCTGTCCATGGATGAACAAGTGCCGCCAGATGTTTTGGCGGTCACCGGGGCGTCAATCGCTGTATTGCAAGCCCAGATTCCCTTTTATGGCCCAATGGCAGCGGTTCGGGTTGGCTTAGTCGGAGATGACTTTATCATCAACCCAACCTACAAAGAGATTGAGTCAGGAGACTTGGATTTGGTAGTCGCCGGTTCCCCAGAAGGCGTCGTGATGGTGGAAGCGGGTGCCAACCAACTGCCAGAGCAAGATATTATCGAGGCCATTGACTTTGGCTACGAAGCGGTGCGCGACTTGATTAAAGCCCAGCAAGAATTGATGAACCAGTTGGGAATTCAGCTGAGCATTGAGGAACCGCCTCAACAAAGCTTGCCAATCGTTGAATTTGTCCGCGATCGCGCAATTCAACCCATCAAAGGCATTCTCTCGCAGTTTGACCTGGATAAAAACAGTCGCGATAGCGCCTTAGATGAGATTAAGGAAAATTCCATCGTGACAGCGATCGGTGAGCTGCCAGAAGATGACCCCATCCGAGTGGCAGCAACCGAAGATAGCCAACTCGTTGGTAAAGTCTTCAAAAACCTCACCAAAGAGCTGATGCGTCGCCAGATTATTGAAGAGGGCGTCCGGGTCGATGGTCGGAAACTGGATGAAGTACGGTCGGTTTCTTGTCAGGTGGGTTTATTACCCCGACGAGTGCATGGCAGTGCGTTGTTTAACCGGGGACTGACTCAAGTGTTATCTACGGCAACCTTGGGTACCCCAGGCGATGCCCAAACCCTGGATGACCTTAACCCGGAAGAAGAGAAGCGCTATCTGCACCACTACAATTTCCCGCCCTTTTCCGTCGGTGAAACCAAACCCATGCGTTCCCCCGGACGCCGAGAAATTGGTCACGGTGCTTTAGCCGAACGCGCCCTGGTTCCCATCTTGCCACCGCAAGAAGACTTCCCTTACGTCCTCCGGGTTGTGTCGGAAGTTCTCTCTTCTAATGGTTCGACTTCGATGGGTTCGGTTTGCGGGTCTACCTTGGCGTTGATGGATGCCGGTGTCCCCATTACCAAACCGGTCAGTGGTGCCGCGATGGGTCTGATTAAGGAAGGGGATGAAGTTCGCATTCTCACCGATATTCAAGGCATCGAAGACTTTTTGGGTGATATGGACTTCAAAGTCGCCGGTACTGATACCGGGGTTACGGCGTTGCAAATGGATATGAAAATCACCGGTCTTTCGATGGACATCATTTCTCAAGCGATTCAGCAAGCCCGACCGGCGCGATTGCATATCCTAGAGAAAATGCTCCTCGCCCTTGACAAACCTCGTACCGAGTTGTCGCCCTTTGCTCCTCGCCTGCTCACGCTCAAAATCGATCCAGACCAAATCGGTATGGTTATTGGCCCTGGAGGAAAGACGATTAAGGGCATTACCGAGCAAACAGGTGCCAAGGTCGATATCGATGATGATGGTACGATTACCGTTTCTGCGATCGACAGTGAAAAGGCGAAGAAAGCGGTTAACATTATTCAAGGCATGACCCGTAAGCTGAATGAAGGGGATGTCTATGCCGGTCGTGTCACTCGGATTATCCCAATTGGTGCCTTTGTGGAATTGCTGCCTGGAAAAGAAGGCATGATTCACATTTCTCAACTTGCCGACTATCGAGTTGGTCGGGTAGAAGATGAGGTGGCTGTCGGTGATGAAGTCGTGGTCAAAGTGCGAGAAATTGACAGTAAAGGCCGCGTCAATCTTACTCGTTTAGGCATCCATCCGGACGAAGCCGCCGCAGCGCGCGAAGCGGCAGCGATGACCTAGAAAGGGTTTGAATAAAAGGATGAAGTGTGAAGGCTGAAGTATGAAAAATACAAAAAACTGTGATATGTAAAAGTTCTTTCATCCTTCATCCGTCAGCTTCCAGTCTTTAATTAATGCATGAGTTTTGAGTTTTGAGTTAAGTGGTGAGGAGATAGAAAAATGAAATCTTCGAGATAAATTGAAACTCTTAATTCAAAACTCAGCAGCAGTAAGAATTTGAGACAATTTTATGCGGTATCGTCTATTCCTAGCTTTAGTAATTGTTGTATTAGTGCCATTTTTCATCCTAGTGAGCATGAGTGGCACACCCGCAACACCAAACCTGTCGCCGACATCCGCAGCAGAACCATCTGGGATACCGCTACGGGTACTGGGGAAAAAGCGAGGAATAGGCATTGGTACGGCAGTAGACTTGAGTTCCTTTAAAGTCGATGCGAACTACCGGGCCGTTCTGGCACGCGAGTTTGACATGTTGGTACCAGAAAATGCCTGGAAATTTGAACAGGTACATCCAACCCGCGATCGCTACGATTTTACAGATGTTGATACTCTAATCGAGTTCGCTAAAGCCAATCAAATGCAAGTGCGTGGTCACCCTTTGGTTTGGCACTATTCCTTACCAAAGTGGGTTGATAAAGGCGATTTTAGCCGCGAGGAATTACTCGATATTTTGCACAACCACATTAATACGGTAGTGGGTCGTTATCGGGGTCAAATTCCGGTTTGGGATGTAGTGAATGAAGCGATGAATCGAGATGGTTCATTGCGAGACACGATTTGGCTGCGAAGTATTGGCCCAGAATATATTGATTTAGCCTTTCGTTGGGTTCATGAAGCAGACCCCCAAGCTCTGCTATTTTATGGCGACTATTCTGCTGAGGAAATCAATCAAAAATCAGACGGCATTTATACATTAGTGTCAGGGTTGTTACAGCGTGGCGTACCCATCGATGGTGTGGGGTTCCAATCTCATTTGGGATTGAGTTATTTACCCGATATGGACTCCCTAGCTCAAAATTTCCGCCGTTTTAATGAACTGGGTTTGCAGGTGCAGTTCACTGAATTGGATATGAAAATTCAGGATGGTCAGCATGGTTTAGAAGAGCGATTGGCAGAACAAGCCAA
>DATNPV010000122.1:0-30351 GCA_036703055.1 Waterburya sp. | reverse complement strand
TAATACTCCCCCCTCTCAAAACCGGACGTGCGACTTTCACCGCATCCGGCTTCCAAAAATCACTGAGCTGCCAGGTTGTGAATTTGCTGGTGACAGTAGAGATGGAGGTATTCTAGGTTTTCATACGTGTCTTTACCTCCTTGTGACCGAGGGATTCGATGATGAATGTGTAACTCCTCACCATTGAAGAGAGATTCTCCACATCGTTGGCACACGTACTGCTGATTCTTCGCAACCTTTTGGTGGCTAGGGATTAAATCCTTGACCTTTTTGCTAGCTCTTTCGAGCCAATATTGCCGCAGGGTTGGGTCATCAGGTGAGTTAGTACCTATGACCAAGCAGTGTCTTTCGATATTGAACCAATTGAACTTGAGAATGTGGTTCCCGGTTTTTTTGTCCCCGAATACCCATTTATCTTTCCGAGATAAGTTCAATTTCCCCCAGTATTTTTTCTTCGTCCACCCTTTACTCTTGTTGGGGTGCATACGGCGGACGTATCGAACTTCCCTCCAAAACATATAGTGGTCGAGTTTTTGGAATGCTTCGGAGGATACCCCTATCCGGAAGTAGTTAGCCCATCCCCTAATGATGGGGTTGAGTTCCTTAATCAGCTTGAGGAAGTTGTGACCCTTTCTACGGAGAAACACTTCTTTGAGCTTATCCCGGATTTTCTGCATGGATTTGCGACTGGGCTTTATTAATAGTTTCCAGCCAGTTTTTGAGTTGGTGACTGCGTATTGTCTGATGTTAAACCCAAGGAAGTCGAATCCGTCTTTCAGGTGTACTATCCTGGTTTTTTCGGGAGCTATTTCTAACCCCCTTACCTTCAGAAATTCAGCTAATTGTGCTGTGGCTTTTTCGGCGTCTTCCTGAGTTTCGCAAAACACTACGAAGTCGTCGGCGTATCGGCATAGCTGCCTCTTGCCGCAGTTTTGTCCTCGGTTGTTATATTTGATTCCGAGGTGTTTTTCCATACCATGCAGTGATATGTTGGCAAGCAGGGGGCTAATGATTCCGCCTTGGGGAGTACCCGCCTCGGTTTCATGAAAAACCCCTTTATCCACGTAGCCGGCTTTAAGCCAAAGGTGTATTAGCTTCCTGGCAGGGAAACTTCCGACGGTTCTTAGCAGGTGTTCGTGATTGATGTTGTCGAAACATCCTTTGATGTCAGCATCTACGACCCACTTCTTTTTCTTGTCTGGACGGGCATAAGAGTATATCCGTCCAATGGCATCATGGGCGCTTCTGCCTGGTCTGAACCCGTAGCTCGTGCCTTCAAATTTGGATTCCCAAAAGGGTTCCAATGCGTTCTTAACAATCGCCTGTAGGCATCTGTCAATTAAGCTCGGTATTCCTAGTGGTCGTTGCTTGCCGTTTGCTTTGGGTATGTAGACTCTACGTGTTGGGTATGGCTTCCAGGGAATGAACTTGCCGAGTATATCAACAAGCAATCCTCTGGCGGCTGGTGTCTTTATCACCAATTTATCCACACCCGGAGTGTGTTTACCAGCATTGATTTGCGTTACCCTCCTCACTGCAAGCAGAATATTGGAGTGGCTTCGCATTAACAACCTTTGTAAGTTGCGAACCTTTTTGAGGTTATTTTCCTGGGCAGCCTTGAAAATTCTTTGCCTTAACTTCCTAACAATGCGGTTAGCCTTCCGCCATTGGACGGCAGACCAGTTACACGTTCTCTCACTTACGTTTACTGAGGTTGTTACCACGTATCTAACTTTTCGTTTTGAGTTCGGTTATCTTGCTTGGAATTTCAAGAGATTTCTAACCACACGTCAGCAGTCTTTCGACTTGAGTATTGCTCTATACGCCAGGTTATTGATTCCCTTTCACTTTCGTGAGGCGTCGTTCGCTTCTTGTGGTTTCCTACACCCACTAAGGAGTTGGCATCACCTTGCGGCTTTGTTACTAGTGCCGTGGGAAATAGGCATCAGACCTTGTTGGGGTTACTTCGTTTCACATCAAAAAGATACGAAAGGGGGTGGGTTCCTCCTTTACTCCGGAGAGAATTTAGGCGTCTCTTGTTTTTTCAAAGGTCGCGAAAAAACACATTTTTGTTGAATGTAAAGGATTCAACAAACTTTTCTCTCATCACTCTACTTTTGCAACCCGTGTAGAGCCTGAAATAACGGAGCCTCGTCGGAGGTTCACTTGCGTTAACCCGTCCTTTCTTCCTCTTGCCCCTTGCGTACTCATTGGGTTAGAGCCTTTGTAGCAGGGCTTTCCTTCTTGCTTTCCACCCCAGGATTACTCCCGACGCAGTTTGAAGGCGAGGACAAACATGGACGCTTGTTTGGGTACTGTCTGAGGAATCGGTAGACAAAGATGCCTTTAAACCTTATCCATCAGGTTTCCCGCTTCTTGATGCGGCATCGAATCGCACCTTCACTATCTTCATTGTGTCAGCTGGAGCGCTGTTGGGACTGTAAGCAGGGCAACACTGAGCTGTTACCGAAACTATGAAGGGTGAACGAGGTTAGCGCAACGCCGGAGATCACAGGAGAACGTAGCTCATGATGAAAGTACTGAATCTAACATTAGTCTGTGGCAATTGTTAAATAATCTGACTGACCGATCAATCTGTATCCTGATTAGCCGAAATTATTAGTAGGAGGACTTAGGCACCCCACCGCCAGTACCAAGGGTTGAGATGCTGATGCTCATTCCGACGTTCCTCGCGTCACCTATGCTGGCGTTCACGCTACGTGCAGCCTTCGGCTTCTGCTTTGCATTATGCAAACGCAAGCTCGTTACCGTTGACGCTCCTTGCTTGCTATCGCTACGCCAACGCTATCGCTGCGCTTCACACTATTGGTCAGAAGAACTTAATTTCCTTTTCCGTGGGTAAGTCCTCACACTACTTCGTTATTGGCTGGGAAACTCATCTCACCCAAAAAAAATGTATGAACGTATGAAGATTGGTATTCCAAAGGAAATTTATCCGGGTGAGTGTCGGGTCGCCGCTACCCCAGACACCGCCAAACGATTACAAAAGCTCGGTTTTGACGTGCTGATTGAATCGGGTGCTGGTGAAGGAGCTAAATTCTCGGATGATGCCTATCGTCAGGCCGAATGCCAAATTATTCCCGATGCCCCGACCTTATGGGCTTCATCTGATATTGTCCTCAAGGTGCGTGCGCCTGAAATGCATCCACAGCTAGGCCAGCACGAAACCGACCTGCTTGCCGAAGAGGGTACTCTGATCAGCTTTATTTGGCCTGCCCAAAATAAAGAATTGCTCGACAAGTTAGCTGCACGCAAGGCTACAGTGCTAGCTATGGACGCCATTCCACGTATCACCCGCGCCCAAAAGATGGACGCTCTCAGTTCGATGGCCAACATTGCAGGCTATCGCGCGGTGATTGAGGCAGCTAATCACTTTGATCGCTTTTTCCCCGGACAAATTACGGCAGCCGGCAAGGTATCGCCTGCCAAGGTGCTGATTATTGGGGCTGGAGTGGCTGGACTAGCAGCCGTTGGGGCGGCTCGTAACTTAGGCGCGATCGTGCGTGCTTTTGACACTCGCCCTGTGGTTAAGGAACAGGTTGAGAGTCTAGGGGCAGAGTTTCTGGAGTTGGAATTTGAGGAAGAGGGCGCAGGTCAGGGCGGTTATGCCAAGGTGATGAGTGAGGAATTCATCAAAGCTGAAATGGCCTTGTTCGCCGACCAGGCTAAAGAGGTGGATATTATTATCACCACTGCGCTGATTCCGGGAGTTAAAGCCCCTGTACTCATCACCCAGGAGATGGTCGATAGTATGAAGGATGGCTCGGTGATTGTTGACCTCGCAGCTGAACAGGGAGGAAACTGCGCCGTCACTAAGCCAGGAGACGTGTATCGCTACAAAGGTGTGACCGTTGTTGGGTTAACAGATTTCCCCAGCCGGATGGCGCAGCAGGCTAGCCAACTTTACGGCACCAATCTTTACCACCTGCTCGATGATATGGGGGGGAGTAGCCATTACAAAGTTGATTTTGAGGATGAAGTCGTGCGGGGGGCACTGATTCTTTACAAAGGTGAACTGACCTGGCCGGCCCCCAAACCCAAAGCCGCACCCGAACCTCCTACACCTGTATCGCCAACCCCGTCTAGTACACAAGCTCAGCCCATCGCTCAACCTCAGCCTCAAGCTATCCCCACAGCCAAGTCGTCATCTGCTCAAACAAAGCGAAAAAGCCGCGACTTAGTATGGCTAACACTGGCTGGCTTGGCGTTGCTGGGCGTCGGTTTGGGTGCGCCGACCTCATTTCTGTCTCACTTAACCGTATTTGTGCTGGCTTGCTTCATTGGCTGGCAAGTGATTTGGAATGTGACCCCATCCTTACATACACCACTGATGAGTGTGACTAATGCGATCAGTGGCATCATCATCATTGGCGGCATTCTCCAGGTCTTTGGAGCGGTTGGCTTACCCACTCTAATTCTGGGCGCGATCGCAATTCTGATCGGAACCATCAACATTTCCGGTGGGTTCCTGGTCACCCAACGTATGCTCACGATGTTCCAGAAGTAGGAGACGATCATGACCAGTAGTCTTGTAACGGTTGCCTACATTGCGGCAAGTGCTCTATTTATTCTCAGCTTGGGAGGGCTTTCTCATCCGGAAACGGCTCGCAAGGGCAACCTCTACGGCATCATTGGCATGATGATCGCCATTGTTGCCACAACTCTGGGTGTCGCGGCTAAAGGATTTCAACTCAGCGATTACGCTACGCTGGCAGCCGTCGTCTTGCCAGGTGCGATTGTGGGAGCGATCGTCGCATCTCGTGTTGCCATGACCTCCATGCCCGAACTAGTCGCCATCCTGCATAGCTTTGTGGGGGCAGCAGCGGTTCTCGTGGGTATTGCCAATTACTTGCAGCCAGACCCGTCGCTCAGGGGTGTTGAAGCGACGATTCACGAGATCGAAGTTTTCGTGGGCGTGTTTATTGGGGCGGTGACGTTCACGGGTTCGATCATTGCATTTGGTAAACTCCGGGCGATGATCAGCAGCAAACCGCTGACGCTGCCGGGACGGCACTTGTTGAATTTAGCCCTACTGGGTACTTCGGTAGCGCTGGGTATCCAGTTCGTGGGTGCAGAAAATGGAGTGACACCCTTGCTGATTATGACAGCGATCGCGGGAGTGTTGGGCGTTCATCTGGTGATGGCGATCGGGGGTGCTGATATGCCCGTGGTCATCTCCATGCTCAACAGCTACTCCGGCTGGGCTGCCGCCGCCGCAGGGTTTATGCTGTCCAATGACTTGCTCATCGTCACCGGTGCACTGGTGGGTAGTAGCGGTGCTATTCTCAGCTACATCATGTGCAAGGCGATGAACCGTTCCTTTATTAGCGTCATCCTGGGGGGTTTTGGCGCCCAGACGGGAGTAACCCCAGCGGTGGGCGGCACCCAGTCCGCAGGTAACGTAACCCAAACCAACGCGGAAGAGACGGTTAAATTATTGCGTGAGGCTAAGAGCGTTATCATTACACCCGGTTACGGGATGGCAGTCGCCCAAGCTCAACATTCTGTATCGGAGATTACCAAGCTGCTGAGAAATCAAGGCGTGCAAGTACGCTTTGGCATTCATCCTGTCGCCGGTCGGATGCCGGGACACATGAACGTCCTTCTGGCTGAAGCGAAAGTTCCCTACGACATCGTCCTGGAAATGGACGAGATTAATGAGGACTTTCCTAAGACAGATGTGGTACTGGTAATTGGTGCCAACGATACCGTGAATCCGAGTGCCATTGAAGACCCGACTAGCCCAATTGCTGGAATGCCAGTGCTGGAAGTTTGGAAGGCTCAAACCGTAGTGGTGATGAAGCGCAGTATGGCAAGTGGTTATGCCGGAATTGAGAATCCTCTGTTTTATAAGGAGAACACCCGGATGCTCTTTGGCGATGCTAAGAAGAATCTCGATGCCATCCTCAGCCATCTCCGTTCGTCTGAAGAAGCCATCAACGGTCAACCAACGGCTGCGGGTAAAGCCGCTTTGGCAGGTCGCGCTTAGGGGTGCGATCGTACCACCAAAAAAGGGTAAGTCTTGTTACTTACCCTTTTTTGTTTTCAAGGGGACGGGGAGACTGGGGGAGAGGAAGTGTAGAACGTTGGACTGCAATTTAAGCAACTGAACATTTAACTTACTGTTTATAGATAGCAGATTTATTGGGATAAAGGCATCTTGCCCGTTCCGGTGATACAGACTAAATATACAGAAGCTTAAATTGAGCAGTATTTATTGAGGTTGGCTGGCTGTACACTAAATCCCGTCATTTCTCGCGTTGGTAGTGGTACATTTGGATAAAACTCAAATCGGCCATCCTCGGTTTGAAACAACTTACACACTTGTTGCAATACCTGAAGTTTGAATAAATGCTTCAGTTGTTTTGCCTCTAAAACCAATCGATTTTTCAAACACAAACCTAACGGTTGATTTAGTGGGCAAGATTGAGCGAGCTCCGAGACTAGGCGATTTTTAACCCCTTGGTGTTGGGCAATCAGAGAAACTAAACCTTGCTGGTCTAACCGATTCGCTACAGCTACAATACGACCCTGATATACCCAGATGTAACAAGTAAGCGGTGGTTTAGTCGGCCTTTCTGACGAGGTACGAAGCTTCAGTAAGCCAGTTTTGTGACCTCTCTCAAGCAATTGAAAAATTTCTGCCAAGGAACAGTCTGCGAAGGAGCCTTTAGTAGACACAAGAGTTAATATTAGACGGCAATTCTTACCAGGGATTTTATCAGAAGCTAGGCTAGCGATGCTAAATATTTGACTATTTTTAATAGTTCTGCCTTCTCATCGCTACTATACAAAATTAGTCATTGATAACCTATCATCCCGGCATCCATCGTTAAATTAAATTACTTTTAAATTGTGACTATCTATACAAAAAATAGTTGCGGTTTCAAAAAAAATACAGTTATTTGTTGATCATAATATCAACTAACTTAAGACAGGTCTTACACTAAAAGGCGATGTAGAACAGTATCAGTAGCGTTACTCGAAGGTTTACCTGCTAATTTGGAGCATGGCAGTGTAAGCCTTGTAAAGGTCAGTTCGTGTCAAGTATCACCATTCATTGGCTCAAGAGATTACTCTTATAGCCTTCAATCCAACTCAAACAAGTATGTCTATTACAGGTTTACTAACAGACTTGTCCTTACCCGAAATTTTTCAGTTTATCGATCAAGGACATAAAACTGGCCTGTTGAGGCTTCGTGCCTTGCCAAAATCTGAAACCGTCGTACCGTCAATTTTTTACTTGTGGGTGTATCAAGGTCGTATCGTGGCAGCTGCCAATCAATTAGATCAGGGAGGCTTAATTGCTCTTATTGAGCGATTGAATATGATTAGTAAGCGCGTATTTGATAAACTCGTTTATTGGTATTGTCCCCTCGATAAACCATTAGGTTTGTACTTGAAAAACCAAGGAGTTTTAAGAACTGAACAGTTGAAACAGTTATTTCAAATTCAGGTATTACAGCTAGTATTTACTTTGTTCCATCTCAAAGAAGGTCAATTCAAATTTGACCAAAATTTGCCCATACCAACGAGAGAAATGACAGGTTTTAGTGTACCTGCCATCGTTCTCAATCAATACAGTTTGATTGAGGTTTTGTTAGAAGAAATAGACAACTACAACCTAAATTTAAAAACATTGCCATCGAGTAGCTTAAATGAAGCTACCTCATACCCTGAATCTTGCTTACTAAATTCCCCACCTTGTGAACTGCACACAACTCTTCTGGCTTCCAACTCACCAAATACACCTCACAGACCGGCTCATCAAGTCCCACGGTCGAATTTAATGTCAAGTTGCAGTCGGAGATGTAATTTACTAGCGAAACAAGCAGGAAGACACGATGGTGCGCTCTAAAGAGAACTTGGGAAATACAGAGAGGCTCATGAGTGACGCTTGCCTTTTCGTCCAGGCAAAACTTTCTCTTTCTTCACCATACACATCCAGCCTAAAGTTGCTAGAGCCAAAAAGTATCCGGATATATAAATACCAGCGGCTGGTGTTTTAAAAAATATAAGAGATACAGCGCAAAAAATATCAAGTGCTAAGGGGAATATCACATACCATCCCCATCCTTTTCGATTGGCGGCGACAAGAGCAAAAAATAGTTCAATCATTTTTGAATTCAATGAAGAAAGGCTAATGACTGGTTGAGGGGGTGAAGGGTTACTGGTGAGACTAGCTCTTCGTGTTACAGGGAGTAGCTGTCACAGGTGTTGAGACACACTAAGCTACTCGCTGACAAGGCAATATTCCGGATGCTGTCGAGAGATTGTTCGTCAGGCTGGGAGAAATTGCTCTGTATCTTGTATTCTGTTTTTTGTATGCTTGCATTTGTAATCGCCCAGCGTGTCCCAAAACCCTTCCCTCTCTGTCCAAAATCCCAATTCTGAACTTCAAAATCTTGCCAAGCGCGTTGTCTTTTGCGACTTCGACGGTACGATCACATCCGAAGAAACCTTCGTCGGGATGCTCAAGGAATTCACACCGGAACTGTCTGATAAGCTGATGCCTGAAATGTACGCAAGGCGTTTGACACTGCGGGAAGGTGTGCGGCAGCTTTTGGAGTCGATTCCTTCAGCGTGTTATCCGGAAATCCTTGAATATGCAAAACTCAAGCTAATTCGTCCTGGATTAGTGGAGTTACTGGATTTTCTTGATGCTGAGGGTGTGCCCTTTGTGGTTGTTTCTGGGGGAGTACGGGGCATGGTGGAAACAGTATTGAGCCAAGCTGATACTGGAAAACAATCGTTATTAGAACGGGTAGCGGCAATCTATGCCGTTGATGTCGATACAACAGGGGATTGGCTCAGGGTGAATTCAGAGTTCGAGGCGGATACTGAACTCGTCGCGAAAGTACAGGTGATGGAAAAACACCCTGCCCAGGAACAAATCGCGATCGGGGATTCAGTAACAGACTTGAAGATGGCGCTTCATGCCCCCATCGTGTTTGCCCGCGATCGCCTTATCCAATACCTTGAGGAGTACAACAAGCCATACATTCCTTGGCACGACTTTTTCAATATTCGCGACAAGCTATCTCAGTTATGGCAGGAGTCAAGAGTTAGGAGTTAGAATCCGTAGGGGCGAACAGGCGTATACCTTCGGCGTAACTTCGCTAACGCCTGTACGAAAGTCAGGAGTCAAGGTAGACTGACTAAGTTTTTCTCCATCTAGTCTGCATATATGGATAGTATTCCACGCCCAACCAAGAGCAGACCAGTCAAAGGTGGAATAGTTGACTCTAGGTATTGACTTTCCCGAATGCTTTAATAGTTGACCCCCAAGGGGTAGAACTTGCATTGCCCCAGTAGTCAAGTGACTATCGACACACGCTGCCCGTAAAGCTGGTACAAACGTTCTACTCCGAAGTTGCAATCCCAGAAACTACTTTCCCAACTCCTGAGCTATAGCTGTCGCCATAAAGGTTAGGACTTTCTTTAACAGCCCAAACGACCACGTAGTAGTAATAAGCATAAAAGCCCTCTGCCTTGGAGTCTGCTGCCTTTTGCTATACATTTTTATTCCTTGAGAAATTTGACTTTTTCTACTTCTTCTGATTTAAATTCTGCATCAGAAAAGTAGGGCTAGGAAGGGATACAAAAAAGCCAAAATCCCTGAAATTCTGTAAAGAGTGTGTAATGTCTAGCGCCAAGCACCCTATCGACACAAATTTTTGAGGTTAGAATGAGTACCGATCCAAGACCAATTTTAATTGCTGCATCTGGTTATTTCTACCAGTTGGGCTGGATGGTAGGGACAGCAGGTAATCTCTCTGCTCGGATGCCCGATGGTAGTTTCTGGATTACTGCCAGTGGACGTAACAAAGGACACCTGAGTATCAGAGATTTTATCCGCATTGCCCCTAATGGCACGGTGATGGAACAACCTTCACCGGATGTCCGCCCTTCAGCGGAGACTAGTATTCATCAGGCGATCTACTCACTGTTCCCGGAGGCGCAAGCCTGCTATCACGTTCATTCAATCGAGGCTAATTTAGTTTCTCACTTTACCACTGGAGATTCTCTTCCTTTGCCACCTTTGGAAATGCTCAAGGGCTTTGGGATATGGGAGGAAAACCCGAAAGTGGCAATACCAGTATTTGCCAACTATTTGGATGTGCCTCAGATTGCTCGTGATATCTATGAGCGCTTTCAGACGGTATCCCCGTCGCTCAATGCCCTGCTCATCCGGAATCACGGTGTTACAGTTTGGGCTTCTTCTCCAGAAGGTGCCCGCAACTACTTGGAATTAGCGGAATATATTTTCCGCTACATGGTGGCAGCTCGAAACGTTGGAATCGAGGAGTCATTTTAAAGAATACTGCACAGGCATTGCGGTGAAGCAAGAGGACGCAGAGGAATCAATGACAACACAAAGCGATATAGTGCAAAGCGATATAGTTGCAGAAGCTTGGAAGGCACTTGAAGATTCACTTATCTACTATTACGGACGCCCAGTTGGAACCGTAGCAGCGCGTGACCCCGATGTAGAACCTCTCAATTACAACCAGTGCTTCGTCCGCGATTTTGTTTCTTGTGCGCTGCTTTATTTAATGAAAGGTCAAACGGAAATTGTGCGCAATTTCCTGGTCGAGACGCTGGCGCTGCAAAATGAAACCAAGCAGATGGATTATTTTAATGCAGGCCAGGGCTTGATGCCAGCCAGCTTTAAAGTAGCAACCAGTTTTGGTGAGCAATATTTAACAGCGGATTTTGGAGAACATGCGATCGCGAGAGTCACACCCGTTGATTCTAGTCTCTGGTGGATTATTCTCTTACGGGCTTATGTCAGAACGACCGGAGATATTGCCCTAGCTCATCAACCGGAATTTCAAACAGGGTTGGTACATATTCTCAGGCTTTGCCTCGCTGATCGCTTTGATATGTTTCCAACCATGTTAGTGCCAGATGGCGCATTCATGATTGACCGTCGGATGGGCGTGTATGGGCATCCCCTGGAAATCCAAGCGTTATTTTATGCCGCTTTAAGAGCAGCACGGGAACTGTTTGCCCCAGATCGCCAAGGTGAAATTTACAGCATGATTGTTAATCAGCGCTTGAGTACGCTGAACTTTCACATTCGGCAGTACTATTGGCTCGATCTGAAGCGTTTGAATGAAATTTACCGCTACCAAGGCGAAGAATTTGGTGATACAGCCATCAATAAATTCAATATTTACCCCGATTCGATTCCCTACTGGCTAACGGAATGGATGCCAGAAACGGGGGGTTATCTCGCCGGTAATCTTGGCCCTGCGCAGATGGATTTTCGCTTCTTTACACTGGGGAACTTAATGGCAATTATTTGTTCCCTCGCCAGTCCTCAAGAGTCGCAATCGATTATGGATCTCATCGAGCAACGATGGGATGATTTGGTGGGAAATATGCCGATGAAAATTTGTTTTCCTGCTGTGGAAGGTCTGGAATGGAAAATTTTAACAGGGTGTGACCCGAAAAATGTCCCTTGGTCATACCATAATGGCGGCAACTGGCCCGTCTTACTCTGGTTATTGACCGCAGCGGCACAAAAAACAAATAGACCCGATATTGCGCGTAAAGCCATTGAACTAGCCCAAAAACGGTTAAGTAAAGACCAATGGCCTGAATACTACGATGGCAAAAATGGCAGATTAGTTGGGAAACAAGCACGGAAATATCAAACTTGGACTATTTCAGGTTTCCTGTTATCCAAACACCTGATGGAGCATCCTGAGGATTTAGGCTTATTCAGTTTTGATGAAGACTTTGAATCAATTGAATGGTCTTCCTCTCACCTCCTGTGAGTCGTTCTTGAGTCGCGCAATTGATGCCTCACCTGAAAATAGGTAATGGGTAATAGATAGTACCATTCTCAAGAACCGTAGGGTGGGCACTGCCTACCACGACTAGAATAAAGTTTACAAGTTCTGTCAGCAGTGCCCACCTCACAGGCAAATGCTTTATTGACTTGCATCTTGGCAAGAATTTCTCTCAACTCAATCAAGCATACAAACTTGCCACATAGTCCCCATAACCGTTGTAGGGAAGCGTCGGACGTTTTTCCCACTTCAATCCTGGCCCATTGCTAATAAATTTTTCGGTCGCTTGTGACCACCGAGGATGAGGCTTATTAGGATTGACATTCGCATCAAAATCATACTCATTTGCCACTAACGTATTCCAAAATGTTGCTGGCTGCTTATCAAGAAATTCAATCTTTGAAATCGACTTTGCCCCTTTAAAACCATACTTCCAAGGCAATACCGCTCGAATTGGCGCACCATGCTGCTTCGGTAGCAGATGACCGTAATTTCCAATAGCGAAAAATGCCAGCTCATTCGCCATTTCCTCAAGGCGCAAGCCTTCCGTGTAAGGCCAAGGTAGCGTTTGACCGAATGTCCAGAAGGGGCCAATTGTAATTTTAGAGTCATAGTAGGATGTAAATCGTACGAATTTCGCTTTGTCCGTTGGCTCGACGGCGGCAATTAACGACTTCATCGGAAATCCAATCCAGGGAATTACCATTGACCACGCCTCAACACAGCGGAATCGATAGAGGCGTTCTTCTAGAGGAAAACTTTTCTGCAAATCATCTAAATCATAAGTGCGAGGATTTTTTACCAAACCCGTTACCTCAACTTTCCAGTTTTCGGTAGGCAATGCCTGAGCTGCTTGCCAGATAGATTTGGTGCTACCGAACTCGTAGTAGTTGTTGTATTGTCCTGCCAAACTTCGGTCTGTAGTCGATCGGTCAACCGTTGAGAAAGCTGGATTGAGCTTAGCGCTTAAACTAGCCGTATTCAAGGTTGCGGTTAATTTGTTATCTACTTCCTCTCCCTTTTCACAACCGAGAATCGGCATTAAAGTTGCTCCGATACCAGCACTCACCAGGGTTTTGAGGAAGCGACGCCGATTGAAATATACGTCTTCTGGGGTGACTTCTCGCTCTGAAATTTCCCAGGATTTGGGTACGCGGATAATCGTCATTGCATACAAACAGGCTTACGGCTGAGATTGATAAGTCTAAGGATGGAGCCACCATTTTGTGCATCCTTAAGAATGCTTCTGCTGCTTAGATCCTACCGCTCCTGCTCTCATTGTTTGAGAAAACGTGTATAGCAATTGTAGGCTTAACTAGGGGCTGCTTTTGTGGGGCAAACACACAAAGGACGAACAGCCGTTCGCCCCTACAGACCTATAAAATAACCAAACTAGATCTCACCTATCAGAATTAATGGCATGAACCACTAGTGTTCTATGGCATTAATTCTGAGGAGTTTGTAATAAGCGCTTGAGCGCTCAAGCGCTTATTACAAACTAGGTTTAACCCATCAGAACTAATGGCATGAACCACTAGCGAGACCAAGTTGAAGGAGTATAGCTAGTGCCCTTGCGGCAAACTGGAGGTGTACCAGCGTCAGGAAGTTGGCTCACCGTGTAGTTCTGACCGTTAAGTGTGAAACTCCCGGAAACATTCCGTAGCGTCCCAAAGCCGCAAGCATTAATGGAGACTTTTCGAGTTGCTATCGTTGGCATAGCTACAGTCACGCTTTGATTGGGCGTAAATCCTACCGCCACAACCTGACCCTGAGGTGTTTTAAAGTCGGCAGTCCGGGCTTCTGCAAATTCACCTTTTTTACAGGTAGGTAGACTCTGCGTTGGCAAGCTAGCAATCGTCAGTGTTTTCGTGCCTACTTGTATCGCCGCAGGTGGAGTTTTGGGGAGAGTCACCTTGACTTGCCCACAACTCCCAGCCATCACGGCTTTGTTACGGACATTGGAGCCTAGCCCCACTTCAACTTGGCTGCCAGCCGTAGCACTGATGATAACCTCCTGCCCAGCTCGATAAACGTGATTTGTGCCATAGGGAATTGCCCCACCGGGGAAGGCTGTACTCACCAACGCACCCATACTTAAAATTGCAACGTTCCTAAGTTTTCCTAGTTTTGGTAGATGTACCATGATTTAGAAGCTCCATATTGTTGCTCAATCTGCGGCTATTCTAGAAAGTGGCTATTGGTATCCAACACGGGCAAATTACGGAAAAACTTCCACACTCTACAAGGAGCTATTCCGAATATTCACTGATAAAAAAATTTATGAGAAATGCTAGGAAGCAGAACAACAGGAATATAGGAACTACCGACTAGGGGCTAGGGGTCAAGCGTTAGAGGTCAAGAGAAAAGAATTTTCATTCGGTTGTTGTGCGTGAACAACTCATGGGGGTCTGTCAGGATTTTCTATCTAAGGTTGCATCTTCTTACGCTCCCCTTTTCCTTAGGAACATTAAGAGGGATAGCAACGACAGGTGATTTTGACTCCCAAAGTTGAAAATTTTAGGTTTAACGTAAACTTCTCAGAAAAAATGAAAGTCAGCAGAATGTTAATTTTCATTGTCAGCATTGTCCTAAGCTGCCTTGTTGTGATATCCTATGGTTTTTCTACTAAAATTAACGCTCAATCTCCTAATCAAGCGACAACTTCAAGAATCGTTATTAATCAAGTTGGCTACTATCCGAATCGCTCTAAATCTGCTTTATTAATTAATTTAGACGCTCCGAAACCCGGTAAAGTTCAACTGGTTAATTCCCTCAGTAAACGAACGGTTTTTGAAACAGAATTGGGAACACCTCAGCAAGATTCAGCCAGCCAGGATATAGTTCAGCTCATTGATTTTTCAAAATTTAAGCAAGAAGGTACTTATTACCTTAAGTTAGGTAACATTCAGTCCTATCCTTTTCAAATTGGGAAGAGTGTTTATCAAAATACCTTTAACAAACTTCTCCGTTCTTACTATTTGCAACGATGCGGTGTTGCGGTACGGGATTCTGCTAGTGGAGTGAACCATCCCCCCTGCCATATTAGCGATGGATTGGTGGCTCATACTGATTCTTTCAATCAAACAGGTCAGCAAAAACGTGCCAAAGGCGGTTGGCATGATGCTGGAGATTATGGCAAATATGTAGGGCCAACGGCAGTAACAGTGGGTCGATTGTTAAGCTTGTATGAGCAGTATCCCAAATTATTTAGTGACCGCCAGTTAGCCATTCCGGAAAGTGGCAATCGTCGCCCCGATATATTGGATGAAGTCAAAGTGGGGCTAGATTGGATGCTCACTATGCAAAGGCAAGACGGTGCTGTTTACCGTAAGCTTTCCGGGAAAGATTGGCCTGGGGCAATTTTACCTCATGAAGACAAACAACCCCGGTACGTTTATGGCATTTCTACACCAGAGACGGCTAAATTTGCTGCAGCCATGGCAATGGCAAACAGAATTTATGCTCCGTACGATTCTGCCTTTGCTCAAACTTGTTTAAAAGCCGCTCAAAAAGCTTGGGATTTTTTGCAGAAAATCCCTTCAACTCAAGTGGAGTGGGTTGAAGGTGATGACAATGGTTCCGGTGGATACTTAAATCAGTCTCCTGATAAAACTCTCCAATCTGATAAGAATGATAGGCTTTGGGCGGCGGCAGAACTGTTTATTACTACAGGTAATTCAGGTTTTGATCAGTACTTGACTCAAAACAGTGCCGACTGGTCTTATAAGCTGTTTGAATGGACAGACCCTTCCCCGTTGGGAATGATGGACTATTTAATGCAAACTCAGCAGAAAGGTTCAAACAATCTGAAACAACAAATTAAAGCAAAGCTGATGCAAAGAGCAGATTCCCTGCTACCAATCGTTACTTCAAGTGGGTATCGTTTGGCTAATCGGGATTTCATTTGGGCTTCTAATAAAAGAGCCGCCGAGGAGGGCATTACTCTCCTTTACGCCTACCGTATTACAGGTAATCAAGCTTACTTCACCGCAGCTATTGAGCAGCTCAATTATTTACTAGGGCGAAATCATTTTAATAAGTCCTTTATTACAGGTGTAGGTTCAAACTCGGTGAGAAATGTTCATCACCGAATTGCCCAAGCCAAAAAAATTGTCATCCCAGGCCTGATGGTAGGGGGGCCTAATACTAATGCTGAAGATGGAACGGCGCCGAAAGGGTTAGGGCCGTTAAGCTATTTGGATGATGAACGGTCTTTCGCGACTAATGAATATGCAATTGATTACAATGCCTCTGTGATTGGATTGATGGGAATGTTAATGACGGTAGCGAATTAATTCACTCTGCCCTTGCAGTTACATCATCTAAATCAAGTACTCAATGACGGCGATTTTACCGTCATTGAGGCTTATAACGACGATAAAGTTAGCTGACGCAGAACTAAGAGAAGATTAACCAATGTTTACTTTAACTACTTTGGGCTTGTCTGCTTCAAGTTTTGGTAGAGTCAAGCTCAAGATGCCATTGTTATACTCAGCTTTAACTTGAGCGTTTTGAATGGCAGTCGGTAAGGGAATAACTCGCCGGAAGTGACCATAGCGAAATTCGGTACGGGTAACTCCTTTTTCTTCTGTCTTGGTTTCCGATTTGCGTTCGCCGCTAATGGATACCGCTTCTGCCGTTACCTGCACATCCAAATCCTTCGGTTCCATGCCGGGAAGTTCCAGTTTTAGATGAATCGCTTCTGGAGTTTCGTGCATTTCAGCCGGGGGGACAAAGGCGGCTCCAAGATTTTCCTTAGCGGTAGTTGTAGGTGTTAGGCTGTCAAACAAACGGTTCATTTCCCGTTGTAGGCTGTCAATTTCTCTGAAGGGCTCCCAACGAATCAGTGTCATATCTGTTTCCTCCTATTTTTGACCTTGCAGTTTCAGAGAATACAGTTTTGAATGTCTCTTTCTAATAAATAGAATAGGTGCAGGAACGAGGTTCATCAATTCGGCTCTGACGCTCAGATCGTTCGTAATTTCCGAACTCCGGTGCTGAGAAGGAGACTGATTAGTTTTACTTCTATGTGTTTTGGCTTACTTTGATTCAGCCAAAAGTTTGCTAGGTGACTGGGCAGGAGCGTGATCGCGAGTTTTTGTCCTTGAGAGCGAGGTGTTGTTAAATAATTATGTAGCGAGTTCAGATTTCTCTAAATTTTTGCTATATCTATCTTTAGAGATTAAATTCTACTTAATATCAAGACCTTAAAACGAAGAGCTTAAAACAATTAAATACTAAGTACAGGGAGCAGCTTCCATGAAACGACAAGTACTTCTCGTCTTAGGCATCACAGCCGTATTGGCAAGTTTAGCCTCAGTTGCTAACGCTCAATCAGCTAGCCCATCTACCTCAGGGAACGGTTCAGTGACGCTTTCGGGTCAATCTCTGCGTGCTGTGGAAAATCGTTCCATCAATGATGATTTTCGCACCTTCTTCAATGCCACCTCTCAGGAAGGGCATAACTCTGCTCAGACGAATGGAGGGAGAGGAAGCACTCCTGGGTCAAACGCCTCAATCAACAACGGCGTGAACGTGATGTTTGGGGATACACTCAATCCCGATACTCCTTTTACCTTTTCCAATTCAGGAGATGTGGGTGACAGTGAACGGGTGAAGGTACAGCTTCAGGTAGGACAATAGTGATTGAACCAAATCAGGCGATCGCAAATCATCACATTGAGTCGCTACTGGGGAGTTAAGGCGGAGGCTCACCTCTTGGTCGATGTTTCAGTGTGTCCCTCTGCGATTAACGTGATAGCGTTTCTCAAATCACTAAAGTAGGATACAAGTCTTTTGGTATCGCTTTACTTGATAACAATCAAAAATTCTTGAGAGCCAAAATTGCCTGACAACAAATATGATAAGGCTTCGTCTTTGCCAGCCTTTGCGGTTTTTTTGGGATTTTGCCTCTATCTTGGAGGTGAACATGAATCTTCTACTAAAGGCAGAAGCGTTTAAGAGATAGTCGCGAGTAGCCTATAAGAAGTCAAGGACACATGAAGAAAACCCCAAAGCTCTGGTGGCGTGTACCAGAGCTTTTTAATTGGGAAAGAATATCAAACTGATTAATATAGCGAACCGCACAAAGCCTTAAGTTCAGGTTCAGTTTGACCGGGATGCTGTTGACGACACAGTAAGACTTGGCCTGCGCGTTGTTGATAGTAAACTCGGTGAGCGAACCAACCAATAGGCGCACCTGCGATCGCACCGATAATTGCTCCAGTAATCAGGCTATAAATAAGATTTTGCCGGGTGATTCTTTTGTGTTCAGCTCTACTGATATGGTCATGCTCGGCTCTAGTCGCGTAATCGTGAGACATCTCCAACTGCTCCTTTAGACAAACCTTCCCTAAAGAAAGCAAAACTCAGGAGTAACGACTTCTGCCTTAGAGCTTAATTAGGAAGGGTTGAGTAGAGTAGGGTGCGTTGCAGGGCACCCTACCAGTAGAGTCGCTCGTCAATCCTGATCAAGTCTTTTAGCGCCTTGACTCTTTCTCAGGCAGATTGCGTGGAGGGATATCTTGGCCTTGGTAAAGCCGCCTCTCCAATTTGCCCAGCGCAGTCCACACTGCCAAGCTAGCCACACTCAGCACCGTTGAAAGGACGGCGACTGGGACAGATGCTTGGTCAAGAGTGAGAGTCAAAAGCGGAGTAACCGCCCAAGCCAGTGCTGCCGTAGCAACGCACCCCATCCTCAACCGTTTTAGATTAGTGAGTGCTTTTGAGCAACTAGAACATTTCTTGGTGTGCGAATGATATCGATCCAGTAATTTTTCTCTGGGCAAAGCGGGTGGCAAGGGCTCTCCGGGAAACGGGTTTGCATTGTATCGGTTCACCCAAGAGCGTAACTCCAAGATAAAGCGGTCTGCTTTAGTGGGCAGGTAAAACGCCTTAGCAAAGTTCGCACTACCACCAGACTCCTCAAGATAGCGTTCTTGGTGGTGCAGAAAAATTTGGTCGTCTTCTAGAACCGTATTCTGCCCAATGTGGGAGTACCAACGGGGGGTTAGCTTCATAAACAAGCCAGGTAGCTTGGAGGAAAACTTGAAGGGAAAGCGAGCAAACAAACGGCATTCACCCTTGCGAATTGGGGTAGCGTAGACAACGGTCAATGTTCTGCCAAACTGCTTAGAGGTCAGGTCATGCCACATCAAGGCAGGCGCGATAAATGTTGTATCCTGCCGTCCCAACGTCCCGCGTCGCGGCCCTTCTTCCCACATCCCTTTGAAGCCTTGTCTTCCCGACTCTATCACCTCAAGCTCGACGGGGGCAGCGTTTGCTCTGTTTCCGACTGAGCGGTGGTGTGTGTAGGGAACATGGCTGACATCGATGACATTCTCCAAAAGAGTCAGTGCATCATAAGGCAGATCACGAAACGTGTTGAGACAGACCCACCCTTCTGGAGATTCTTCTAGGGGTTCGACAATGGGAACTTTGGTTTTTGAGGCATTTTCTGGCTTACCAGGGTAAACAAACAGCAATCCCTGCCTTTCAGTTGTAGGTAGACTCGCCACGCAGGCTCTCTTGGAGTCTTGTGCTGTTTTGCCTTCCAATTGTTGGGGGATGCGATCGCACCGACCCGACCCTGAAAATGCCCAGCCGTGGTAGGGACACTCCAACAAACCGTCTTCAGTAATCCTACCCTCCGACAGGGGCGCGAGGCGGTGAGGACATTTGTCCTCAAACACGCTCCAAGAGGAAGCGTTCTTATCCCACCAAATAACAATATCTCTGCCGAGTAGTGTAAATCGCGTAAGCTTCGACTTGTCAAGGTCTTCGATGTAATAAACAGGATACCAGACCTCTTGCCAGTCAAAGTGCAATGGGTCGGAACCGCCTGCCGGTAGAGAGTTAACTTCGTTAGCCAATAGGTTTGTCATAACGTTATCTTTACAGTTATAGAGCCTTTTTTATGGTAGATAACCAGAGATAAGGACGACACTCAGTTGCTGTTATCCACGGCAACGCAAGAACTATTCAGGGAGTTGGGTTATGTCACAAACCCCCGTTACAAGCCACAAAAAGAAGAAAGCGCTCCCCCCGAAACTCATCATTAAGCTAGGGAAGTTCGTCTGGACGACTCTCTGGAACGTCATGATGTCTCAGCTTGCCCCACGCAATCGAGGAGGGGAGTATGTTCGCCCAGAAAGCCAGTTCAGGCAAAGAGTGGGAACCGAAGAAGGAAACCCCTACCAACCTGCGGCGGGACGATACCGCCTGTTTGTCGGTCTAGGATGCCCTTGGGCACACCGTACTCTTGTGGTTAGGGCACTCAAGGGGCTTGCGGATGCAATTTCGGTGACCATCGCCTCACCTTCATCAGATGAGGGGATTTGGGTACTCGATGAGGCAGAGGAGGGTTGCCGCACACTGCCTGAGTTGTACCAGCTAGCACAACCCGGTTACGGTGGGCGTTGTACGGTTCCGGTGCTGTGGGATGAAAAGACGAAGACCATCGTCAACAATGAGAGTGCAGAGATTATCGTGATGCTCAACTCGGAGTTTAACCAGTTTGCGACTAATCCCACGCTAGACCTTTACCCGGTGGAACTTCGGGAGCAGATTGACAGATGGAACGATAAAATTTACCACGCGGTAAACAACGGTGTGTATCGCTGTGGCTTTGCCCAGACTCAGGAAGCTTACGATACAGCCTGCAATGAGCTGTTTGCTACCTTAGACGAGATTGATCGAACACTGGCGACTAGTCGATACCTTTGTGGGAACAAGGTTACGTTGGCGGATGTTCGGTTGTTCACAACACTGTTCCGTTTTGATGTGGTGTACTACGGGCTGTTTAAGTGTAACCGTCGGAGAATTCAGGATTATGAGAATCTTGGCCCCTACTTACGTGACTTGTATCAGCTTCCTGGTGTCGCTGATACCTGCAACTTAGAAGCTGTGAAGCGAGATTACTACGGCAATTTATTCCCACTCAATCCGGGCGGTATCATTCCTTCAGGGCCTGATGTGACAAGTCTTCTTGAACCCCATAATCGCTCTCACTTCAGCATGGAGCCTGTTGTGTCTGATTTGTAGCTGTGTTGTTCTATGGCAGAGGGCAGAAGGAAAAAGATTGACAGGTCAAGGTTTCAGGATTATGGATAACGATTTGGTTCTTTTTCTAGTTAGCGTAGGTGTACTTATTCTTTATCTGGTCTTCTCGGCGTTGACTGAGATGGGGACTAAACTCCCTTGGAAGAAATAGCGGCAAGAGGATAAGTCCTGACGAAGAGACAGGAAGACGAGGAGACGGATTTTCATCCTTTCTTGGTGTGCGTTGGCGCGTGGGTGGCTGACTGGAAAAAGGAGGGGGAATAAGTGGTCGTTGTTCTTAGTTGCAAGACTCATGAATTGCACTTTCTTAGGCAATTTGTTTCACAAATTATTCACACTTACTCCATATGATAAAAACTACTGCTTTAATGTCCTCTCATTTGGAAGATCCGGGAGGGCATTTTTTTATGGAGGAGCATTCCAGTTATTGCTAAATTGCCTATTTCACTCAATATCCACATAGGCTTAGTACATTCGTTATGTAGCTTTTGGCCTACTAGTCCGTCCTTTTTTCGTGCTGAGAAGGGCACTTTTTTGGTCTTGTTTCACCCAAAAAGGATAAGTGTCTCCAAATGCTTTTCCCTACTGGAGCAATTTCAGGTGGTTAGCGATCGCTCCAGTTAAAGCCGCTCAAATTCGGTCTAGCGTTTGGCAAAAATTCCTAGCCCGAAGTAACAGGAGGGTGATGAGCATTTCTCCATTTTTACACTGATCTGATATCGGTCTTCTGAGGGCGGCTTAAAGTTGACTACGGCAACCGGATCAGTAGTGGGATTAGATATCAAACTCTTACCGTTCATGTCCTTAACCATCAGTTTGATCTGACCGCAGTTGCGATCGCACAGCGCGACAAAAATATACTCCTGATTCGGGTAGAGCAATACAATCCTCGGTGCTTCTGCTCCGCGAGCCAATTTCGTCACATTTCGCGGGAACGACAGTTGATACCCATCTTCTTTTGCCTTTTTAATGGTTTGTTGCAGTAGATTATCTACTTCTTGCTCATATTGCTCTAAAGGTCTAGCCGTTGCAACGCCATTTAGCATAGAGCCAAACAAAAGAGCGATGACTGGAAAAATTAGATACTTAATCTTCATCGAATTTTTTTTCTTCACTGGATTGTCGCCGAACTCTGGTTGGGAAATAGGGGCTAGGGGCTAGTGAAGGCGGAGAAAGTTTCCCACCAGCTAGGTGAAAGGAGGGGGAGAGGGGGAGAGGGGGAGAAACGCCGACAAGAAAACTGGTGGATTATTTCTGCCAGTCTGCACTAGGGGCTAAGGGCTAGGGAAGAGTTAATTTTACTCTTCGTTATACACTTTAAGTGCATAGGCATTTCTTGGGTTAGTGCTCACGATTTGACGGTAAAGGCATTAACCTTTGGTTAACGAGTGCAGACGCTAGCTGAATTGCTGCCTTCATACTAGTGGCACTGGCGATACCTTGACCTGCAATATCAAACGCCGTACCGTGGTCGGGAGAGGTACGTACGAACGGTAGACCAATGGTAGTATTAATGGCTCGGTCAAATGCCATAAGTTTTACAGGAATTAGACCTTGGTCATGGTAGAGCGCTAAGTAGGCATCGGGAAGATTTGGGATTTGAGATGGGGGATTGGGGACGGAAGCGTCATACCAGGCTTGACCTGCCTTGACCCAGAGGGTATCAGGGGGTACTGGGCCATCTAATCGCAGTTCTGGTCGTTTTTGGCGTTCTTGCTCTAGCCAGGGAATTAGCCGATCTTGTTCTTCACAACCCAACTGTCCCTGTTCCCCACTGTGCGGATTTAAGCCAGAAATTGCAATCCGGGGTGCGTCGATACCAAAATCAACCCGCAAGCACTCTACAAGCAAGTCAAGTTTTTTTGTCATCAATTCAGGCGTTAAGGCATCGGGGACTTGACACAGAGGGATGTGTGTGGTTGCAAGTAAGGTGCGTAGCAACCAACCCGTATGAGGCGATCGCGCCACGAATAACATCCCAAACCTTTCCACCCCGGCATAGGTGGCAAGTACTTCAGTTTGCCCAGGATACTCGTGTCCTGCTGCCTTCCATAACGACTTAGCGATCGGCGCTGTGACGATGCCATCAAACTCACCGGCTAGAGTGCTAGTGATCGCTTTTTCCAAATAGGCAAAACTTGTCGCACCGCTTGCCGCCGTCCCAACACCTGGGGTAATTTGATGCTCCGTAGCTGCCTCTAACTTGATATCGAGAATCGATAATTGATCTGGATCGACTAATGCCTCGCCACTTTTCGGGGTTTGCTGTTGCAATTGCGTGTAGGCCGCTTGCAGTAGCGATCGGCTGCCAATTACGGTAATGTCGCAATCACTCACGACCGCTGGGTCTGCCAATGCCTTGAGAACGACCTCTGGGCCAATCCCGGCTGGGTCTCCTAATGTAACGGCTAAGCGGGGATACCCGTGCCGTGGACTGGGTTTTTCTGTAAAGAAAGATTTCTCTGTCTTCATTTTTTTTCTCTCCCCTGGATGGTGTGTTACGACTACGATTCCCAACGCCTGAGCTAGAGATTGATCGCCTCGCTGTTCTAAAATACCGCCTATGGGTTTGGATGCTCTTGGCTCATCGTTAGTCCAGTTTGAATGGGCGTGATGTAGAGATAGGGCGCTAACGTTATAGTTATCCAACTTTTTGCGCAAGCTTTACAGATACATTAGGAGAGACAAAAAATGAACGGCGAGATTTTCAACGCAGCGATATTGTCCTTTACCCTGATTCTGGTTGGATTGGGCTTAGGCTTTTTACTCCTCAAAATCCAGGGCGGCGAAGAAGAGGCTTAAGGATAGAGTCGGTATCAACAGTGACCCGTTATCAGTAACTCGTTAAGCTCTTCCCCATCTCATGCAGCATAGAGAACAGTATTCCCTGCCTCATGCCCTATGCCCAGCCAAAAGCAGGCAACTCAAATGTGGAATAGCTGATCAGTTCCTTGGCTGCTCGGCCCCTGGTAACTGGTCACGGCTCAAAGCCGAGACAGCTTTGAATGACATCTCTAAGAAATCCCTCCCAGATTTCTGATAAGATCATGTAGAAAGTTTAAGATTCTTTACTAAAATTCATTGATGAACTTGTTGGTCGTAGGTGCAACAGGCACCTTGGGAAGACAGGTGGTTCGTCGTGCACTGGACGAAGGCCATCAGGTCCGTTGTTTTGTACGCAGTCCAAGAAAAGCCGGTTTTTTAAAAGAATGGGGTGCTGAAATTGTACAGGGAGACCTCACCTCCCCAGAGACTCTTAAGCCTGCATTAGAAGGTATCACTGCTGTCATTGATGCATCAACATCTCGACCCACAGACTCTCTCTCGATCAAAAAGGTGGACTGGGAGGGGAAAGTCTCGTTGATTCAAGCTGCTGTTGCTGCTGGTGTTGAGCGGTTTATTTTCTTCTCCATTCTGAATGCTGAAAAGTTTCCTAATGTGCCGCTGATGGAAATCAAGCGGTGTACTGAGCTTTTCCTCACAGAGTCGGGTCTGAAATACACGATTTTGCGACCCAGTGGCTTTATGCAAGGGCTAATTGGTCAGTATGCGATTCCAATTTTAGACGGACAGTCGGTTTGGATTACTGGGGATAGCTCTCCCATCGCTTATATGGACACCCAAGACGTGGCTAAATTTGCGGTGCGTGCCCTCGAAGTTCCAGAAACGATCAATCAGACGTTTCCTGTGGTGGGAACTAGGGCTTGGGGCGCTTATGAGATTATCCGCCTATGTGAGCGACTATCTGGGAAAGAGGCCAAAATTGCTCGACTCCCTCTCAACTTCCTCCGCGCCATGCGTCGAATCTTGCGATTTTTCCAGTGGGGCTGGAATATTGCGGATCGATTGGCCTTTACGGAGGTGTTGGCAAGCGGCAAACCCCTTGATGCGCCGATGGATGAAGCCTACAACGTGTTCGGTCTAGACTCTAAGGAAACGACAACTTTAGAGGCTTATCTGCAAGAGTACTTCAGCCGGATTATGAAAAAGCTTAAGGAAATCGAATACGAGAAAAACAAAGCCAAACAGAAGTCCAAGGCGAAAAAGACTCCCTTTAAATCCAAATCGTAAAAGGGAGTTTGGAAAGAACAAGCGCGATCATCATATATCAAGATAAAATGAGTTGATAAGCAAAAATACTGGATTCCTTGTTCAAGGTATTCCCCGAAAGAGGCATAGGAGTGACTATCGAGTGCTACTGCTCCTCGCTCCTTGCCTCTTTACGTAGTAGCTCTTGTAGTGAACGGTTGGCGACCCATTGCCAGGGAAACCTGTTGTTCAAGGTTACGCCAAGCGCTAGTTCAGATTATTGGACCCCAACGCAGACTGGTGAGCATATCTAAAGCAGGCATCATCTACAACGACCTCAAACCTGTGGCTTGTCGCCTTGCCCTAGAATTGCAAGACAAGCTGAGTGCGGCGGGTTGGGCAGTTCATATGGCTACGGGTGTGGGAGGAATTTTGGGCTATTCACGCCCGGACTCTCCGGTTTGTCATACGCCGAGCGACAAGCTAGCACCTCCCGGTTTTGACGAAAAAATGGCATTTGCGATCGTTTTGGGGGGAGATGGCACAGTCCTCGCCGCTTTTCGCCAAGTCGCTCCTTACGGTATCCCGTTGCTCACTCTGAATACGGGGCACATGGGCTTCCTCACAGAGGCTTATGTGAATGAGTTGCCCCGTGTCTTGGAACAGATAGTGACAGGAAACTATGAAATTGAAGAGCGGCTGATGCTATCGGTTCAGGTGATTCGGAAGGGTAACCTTTGGTGGGAGGCACTGTGTCTCAATGAAATGGTGCTGCACCGGGAGCCATTAACCTGCATGTGCCATTTTGAAATTCAAATTGGTGATCATGCCTTGGTGGATATTGCCGCAGATGGCATTATTCTCTCAACGCCGACTGGCTCCACAGCTTATTCACTGAGTGCTGGGGGAGCGGTGGTAACGCCTGGAGTACCCGTGCTGCAATTGGTGCCGATTTGTCCTCATTCGTTGGCGTCTAGGGCATTGGTATTTGCCGATAAGGAGACGGTAACGATTTATGCGGCGACTCCTGAGCAGTTAATATTAGTCGTGGATGGCAATGCTGGGTGCTATGTACTGCCAGATGATCAGGTAAAGATTGAGCGATCGCACTATCGCGCTCGCTTCATCCGCTTGCAATCCCCGGAGTTTTTCCGAGTTTTACGTGAGAAATTGGGGTGGGGTTTACCTCACATTGCCAAACCTACCTCGGTGGAATTGCCATAGGGTTTTGGAGTTAAGCTGCTGAGCATTTAAGAAAGCTAGTTTAGGCTGACAGGACGAGTGTACCCCATGTCACAAGCCAAACCAAGAGCGATCGCCAACGAAGACGATCTCATCCAAATCTTCGAGCCAATGCGCTACACGCAGGCTACGCCCACGGCAATTCTCACAAGTCAAAAGGCAGGTTGGAATGGTATTTTCCTGGGACATTTCCGCATACCTGCTAATGAATCTCCTGAAGTTTCCAGTCCCTTTTGGCACAGTCTTCTCATTTTTCCAAAAACCTCTGCTCCGATTCAGTCACAGCGAACCCTAGATGGGAAAATTCGGCATGAGCAAGTGGTTGAAGGGGATCTAGTTATTACTCCTGCCCAAGTTAGTCATCGTTCTTGTTGGAATGCAGAACATGACTTTATCGTTATCGCTATTGCTTCTGATGTTTTCGCCTGTGCTGTTGACGAATCGGCTGAACCCTCTAACATTGAACTTTTGCCCCACTTTGCCACATCTGACGGGCTAGTTTTGCAAATTGGACTGGCACTTCAGGGAGTGTTAGAAAACAAGGCTTCTGGGAGTCGTCTTTACGCTGAGACGATGGCGAATACTCTAGCGGTTCATCTGTTACAAAACTACTCGGCACACCAACCCATCCTACGCGAATATAGTGGGGGTCTTTCCAGACACCAATTACGGCAAGTCATTGATTATATCAATGGACATCTTGAGCGAGAGTTGGGTTTAGCAGAACTGGCAGCAATTGTGCAGATGAGTCCCCATTATTTTACGCGCTTATTTAAACACTCAACGGGCATGACTCCGCATCAATATGTGATTCGCCGTCGAGTCGAACGAGCTAAAGAATTACTACTAAAAGAAGAGCTCAGTATTGCCGAGGTAGCCTACAGCGTTGGTTTTGCCAACCAAAGTCATCTCAACCGTCACTTGAAACGTGTACTAGGTGTGACTCCCAGACATATTCGCCAAAGATGACAAGAACGTACAAAAAATTAGACGAATCTACAAGACGCTCTGGAGTAGAACGGTAATTCTGGGTAATGTAGAGTTACTTAAGAGCGAGAAATGGATACTGTTAAAATTCCTTCCGCTATTGTAGGCAGCAGCGCCACAGAAATTGCTCAAAAAATAGCGGCGAGAGAACTTTCTGCCAGTGAAGTCGTTGAGGCGCACATTCAACGCATTGAAGAGGTTAATCCTCGCTTAAATGCTGTGATTATCCCTTTATTTGAGCAAGCGCGATGGCAAGCACAAGCTGCTGATGAAGCTCGCTCTAGGGGAGAAATACTCGGACTCTTACACGGAGTCCCCATCACTATCAAAGAGTCATTTGATGTAGCGGGAACTGTCTCCAACATGGGAATTTCTGCTCTCAGTCAAACAGCAAAGCAGGATGCACCACTGGTCAAAAGACTGCAACAGGCAGGAGCGATTATTTTAGGCAAAACCAATGTTGCTCAGTTACTATCACTGAACGAATCAGATAATCCCGTTTACGGTCGTACCTTGAATCCCTGGAATCCGGAACGTTCTCCTGGGGGCAGCAGTGGCGGTGAGGCGGCGATTATTGCCGCTTTGGGTTCGTGCCTGGGCTTGGGAAGTGATATTGGTGGCAGTGTACGGATGCCTGCCCATGCTTGTGGGATTTGCAGCCTGAAACCGACGTCGAGTAGGTTATCGATGGTCGGTCACGTACCCCTGTTACCCGGTCAAGAAGCGATACTAGCACAACCCGGCCCAATGGCACGGACTGTCGCTGACTTGAACCTGGCGATGAAGGTTCTGGCAGCACCGGGACAGGAAGTGTTCGACCCCAGTATTCCACCCGTACCTTGGCGCGAACCCTCTGATGTCAAGCTGGAAAATTTGCGAATCGCTTTCTTCACCGACAACGGCATCATGACTCCTTCTCCTGCCGTGCGACGTGCCGTGAGAGAAGCTGCCCTGTCGCTTGAAAAACGGGGTGCGATCGTAGAAGAGTGGACACCTCCAGACTTGCTCAAAGCTTTACAGTTATACCTCCAACTGTATGGTGCAGATGGTGGAGTAACCTCTAAAAGGCAGTTAGGTAACAGCAAAAGGCATCCACGAATAAACCAGACACTTTTTTCAGCCTCTGTGCCAAAGTCTTTATTCAAAATGAGTGCAGCAATTTATGAATGGCTCGCTCAAGGCTTGATGGCTCAGCTTTTGCCTTACATGGGCGAACTATCCGTCAGCGAATATTGGCGGACTATTGATGAACGTAACCGCTACCGTGCCGCTTTTATGGCAGCATGGGATGCCGAACAGTTCGATGCAATCCTCTGTCCACCTTGCGCTCTACCGGCACTGACTCATGGTAGTGGCTACTTCCTACTCAATGATGCGACTTACACTATTCCGTACAATTTACTGGGTATGCCCGCAGGTGTGGTAGCCGCCACGCGGGTACGTCCGGGTGAAGAAACTAATCGCCTACCCAGTACAGAGTTAGTTGAACGTACAGCTTCAAAGGTGGAACAGGGGAGTGTTGGCTTACCTGTGGGCGTACAAGTTGCAGCGCATCACTGGCGTGAGGATATTGTTTTAGCGGTGATGGCAGCAATAGAAGCACATTTCCACCTAGATTCTTCAATTGTCGTCAATTCCGCTAGTTCCCTTCGCTTGCATGAACCGCCGATACTTCTCTAATACGCTGTAGATCGCTTTGACTCGTCGCATTTGGTCGCCATGGACACATTGCCACTCTGTTACCGGGCGATTTTCGCGTGCACAGATACCTATTAGTCCTGTGGCTTGGTTTCTACCCTGTTGTAAGTCCAGCTGATTGTTAGCGTTGAGGTAAAAAGAGGCGGTTCTTGCCCAAGCGATCGCGTCAATTCCTGTCAACCCTCCTCGTCGCGCGATCGCTAAAGCTTGAGGAAAGTAGCGAGAGTGAATGGGGCTAGCCTGATTGTACAAATCCGCCGCGTTTAGCAGCGCTTCTAGGTCTTGGTCTGGATTGATTCCAGCTGTGCTTAAATCAACTAACTGGGTGGGAAGTGCATACCGCGATCGCTCCAAGCACTGTTGCTCTGCCATGGCAATATTCCCACCACTCCGTCCTTGGTCGCTACAAGGGCCATAGTTGGTCACCGTTTGACCCCAAGATAAGTTACCTGGATCAGTATGTCCGAAGTAAAGAGGAGTCTGCTGTACGTAGAGGGTACCGTTTTTGACGACCAATTGATAATTTCCCTCTGCCACACCAATTGCCACCATCCCTAAGGATGTAGGGGTGGCAAAGAGGGGGGAGAAGAACTTCAGGCTTTGCTGAAGATTGAAAGGACGACGCTGGACTTTTGTAACACTCTCCATCTTTTTCGACGAGCGATTGGATTTTGTATCACTTCCAGTTGGTTTGGAGCGATTGGATTTTGCGTCACTTCCAGTTGGTTTGGAGCGATTAGGTTTTGTGTCACTCTCTGTTGATTTGGACTGATTGGATTTTGTGTCACTTCCAGTTGACTTAGAGCGATTAGATTTTGTGTCACTCTCTGTTGCCTCGGAACCACTGGGTTGAGATATGGGAGTTGGTGGTGAAGACTCGGATAGGAGAGTCGGTTGCGCAGGTGCGGACAATTGTAGAGCTTTAACCTCTTCTGGAGAGATAGTAGCAGCTTGGATACGATGAACTTCGTTGCTACGCTTTGCACCATCGCTGTTGCGCATACCCAGTGTTGCAAAGAATAGAGTTGCAAGGGCAACAGTCCCCGTCAAACCTAGTACCGTTACTCGTGATAACCAGACCCAAATAGACATGAATACTTAATTTATCTCCGACCCAACATTTTAGCAGTGAGCTTTCGAGCTGACAGAGCGGCTTGTGCAGGTTGTGCAGGTTTACTAAAAAAACAGGGTAAAAACGAGGAGCGATCGCAAATTTCAAGAGTAGCCGTTGCCATTGGCTAGGGTAGGGTAGACGCTGGTTAATACAACTCCTGGCTAATCCTTCTTCTTTTTGCCTTTTTCCTTATCCTTATCCTTCTTTTTATCTTTGTCTTTGTCTTTACCTTTGTCTTTGTCTTTACCTTTGTCTTTACCTTTGCCTTTAGTCTCTTGAGCTGCACGTAAAATCAAGTTCCGAGCAACAGTTTGAGTGCCAGTGTGTTCATAGTAATTAGTTGACAGATCGAGAAAAGCAGCGAGATAGTCCAACTTGCTATCGGCAACATTCATAAAC
>DATNPV010000120.1:0-62569 GCA_036703055.1 Waterburya sp. | reverse complement strand
TGTGGTTTGGTAACCCCAAGACCCAAAGAAGGGATGTTCTGTAATGGGCAGAAATTCAACATGGGTGAATCCTGTCTGCTGCACATACTCCGTCAGCTTGGGGGCAAGTTCTCGATAGGAAAGGGAACGATTGCCCTCTTCGGGAACTCGCATCCATGAACCTAGATGCACCTCGTAGATGGAAATGGGAGCGTTCAAAGCATTCAGCTTGTGACGCTGGTTCATCCATCCGGTGTCATTCCAGGTGTATTCATTCTCCCAAACGATCGATGCTGTTTTGGGAGGCACTTCATACGCTAGCGCTACGGGGTCAGCCTTCTCCACTTCATAACCACTGCGGGAAGCGATGTGGTATTTGTAGATGTCACCTGGGGTGATACCCGGAATAAAGGCTTCCCAAATCCCAGAGTCTCCTCTAGCTCTCAGCGGGTGGCTATCCCGATTCCAACCGTTGAAATCGCCTTTAACCGAGACGAAGTAGGTGTTAGGTGCCCAAACGGCAAAGTAGGTTCCCTTAACGCCATTGTGAGTTAGGGGGTGAGCGCCCAGCTTTTCATACAACTTGAAGTGTGACCCCTCATTGAATAGGTAAAGGTCATCCTCCGTGAGCAACGTTGGTTCCGTACTCGTACTTGAAGAGGTCAGTACCATGATTTATCTCCTCTTTATCAGGAATTGGGCGTTTTCCGAGAGGGGGTAAAAATTGGTTGATGAGCTTGAGAACGAGGACTGAGAAATTTCTGCCATCTGCACTCCCCACTCTCCCCCTCTACCACTCCCAGTCCCCAGGGTTCAATCGGAAAAATCTAGTAAGTTGAGAATCCGCTGGAGCGGAATTTCCACCCAATCCGGGTGGTTGTGCAGTTCGTACCCCAATTCGTTGATCGCATTCTCCAAAAGATAGGCATCTAGAAGCACTTGTAGCTCTGCTCTTGTCTTGGGTAAAAAGGAGTCTTGGCTGGCAATGCCTAGATAGCTATTGAGGAACGCCGCACTTACCCAGGAATACCAAAACTGAGCCCATTGCTCCATGATAGGGACAGTCTCCGGGCGAATCATCCCGCTTTCGACTTCATTATGGAGTGCTAAAGTAGCAGCCGAGTAAAACGATTGCAGCATTCCCGCCACATCTCGTAGGGGCGATCGCTTCATGCGCCGTTCTCCCAAGCTGCGAGTCGGGTCTCCCTCAAAGTCAATAATGATGAAGTCTTTCCCCGTGTAGAGGACTTCTTTGAGGTCGTAGTGCCCGTGACAACGAGTCCGCATCGCCGTGATTTTTTGGTTGAGGACTAACTGAAAGCGCCCCATAATTTGTTCTTGACGCTGCAAAACAGTCTGTGCCAAAGTTTGGGCTTTGGGCGGTAGCTGCTTGAGGCGATTTTTCAACAACAGCAACACTTGCCCGGTCAGGTTACGAGAGTATTGGTAGATCGAGCGCTGGTAAAGTGACGAAAAGGGTTCTGGCGCAAAGTCGCGATAATCGGGGTCAGACCCCAGGGCAATATGGAGTTCAGCCGTGCGCTGACCCAGCAGTTGCGCGTTAGCCAGGTAAGAACCGATCATCTGGAACGCCCAACGCTTGGCTGGTAAGCCTTCCGTTGCGGATAGTGCGCTAGTCACATTAGATGCATCAGCCGCAATGAATTCGCTAGACGTGATGCGCACGGACATGGGGAGTTTTGCCTCGTCCTCTCCCATCTGGGCGTCAGCGAAAGCCGCCTGCAAATCCAACAGGGAGACGGAGGGGACGGGTATCTCCGTTCTATCTGCCTGCTGTATTGCCACCTGCTCAAAGTAGTCGCGCAGGCTATCTAAGGTATAGTCCCACGCCCTTCTGGTATCGAGGATAAACTCTTGCAATATCCCTACAGTCATGGGTAAGGAAGCAGTACCCTGTGCCCCGGCACGACGGTATTCTAAAGCCCCAGCGACAGAGGCAAAATGTTCCAGGTGTTTTTTCTCTTCCAGGAAGCGCCCAATTTCGAGTTCGGGGTTGATGCCCTCCTCAACTTTGCGCAACAGTTTGAAGATTAGGTGATGGACGCGATCATCCTTGGGGGACACTTCGCTAACGCTATAAACGATAGAGGTATTGCTCTGTTCCCCTTTAATCAGGGTTGGTTCAATGTGAGAGGTATCTGCAATCAGTTGTGGAAATATCTCAGCTGCTGTAGCCACTAATTCCCCAGCCATTCCCTTAAAGTAGCGATTGTGAGCAATGGCTTCTAAGGGGAAGGTTAAAAAGTTCTTATCCACCATCGCCTGGAACAGAACGCCTAATCGATCGCTGCCCTGTACCTTGAGGTGAGCCACTACAGCTTGAGGCATCTCGGTCAATAGCTGCATCGCTTGTTCGCCCTCGGCGTAGGCTAAAAGCAGAAGATAGGTTTGAGGTTCGCCTTGGGTGTACTCCACCCGCAACCAAACCATCTGCGCCTCACTTTCTTGGTAAGGAAGTGGAATTACCTCTGTAATTTGTGCCGATTGCACAGTCCGGGCTTTCTCTCCAAACCAGTGGCAAGTGTACAAGTAATCCGCCAGAATTGACTCCAGTGCTGCTTTCGCCTCTGATCGAGAAAAAATGCTCTGCCAGCTACCGTTGGCAGACAGGGTATGCAGTTCGACTGGGAATTTCAACGGCTGGGTTGGGAGGCGATGTATCTCGTCTGTTGCAGGTTGTAAGGTAAACCAATAGAACGAGTAGGGGCTGATGCTGAGGAAGTAGGGCAACTCCTCGATCGCTGGAAATGATGTGCGACCAAAAATTTCCACCGGCACTGTTCCCTTGAAACTGGATAAGTCGAGTTCCACGGTTTGGACAAAGCGGGACAAATTCGCCACCACCAAAATGTGTTCCCCATCGTAGGTGCGCGTAAAGGCCAGAACTTTGCGGTTCTCCGGGTGCAACAGTTCAAACGTGCCTTTGCCCAATGCCTGAAACCGCTTGCGGGTTGCCAGTAAGCGTTTCATGGCATACCACAGGGAATTGGGGTTAGCTCGTTGTGCCTCAACGTTGAGGGCTTCATAGTGATATTCCGACTCGACGATCACGGGTAAATACAGCCGATGAGGGTTGGCTCGACTAAACCCCGCGTTGCGATCGGAACTCCACTGCATGGGGGTGCGGACGCCGTTGCGATCGCCCACATAAATGTTATCCCCCATGCCGATTTCATCCCCGTAGTACAGTACTGGGGTTCCTGGTAGAGACAGCAACAGGCTAGTCAGCAACTCAATCTGGCGGCGGTCATTCCCCAACAAAGGAGCTAAACGGCGGCGGATGCCTAAGTTTACTCTCATCGCCGGGTCTTGAGCGTAAACGCGATACATGTAGTCCCGGTCTTCATCGGTGACCATTTCCAGCGTCAGTTCATCGTGGTTACGCAGGAACAAAGCCCACTGACAGTTATCGGGAATGGGTGGAGTCTGCTGGAGGATATCCGCAATGGGGAAGCTATCTTCCATCCGCAGGGCCATGAACAGGCGAGGCATCAGGGGAAAATGAAAGTTCATGTGACACTCATCCCCCGCGCCATAATATTGAGCCGCATCCTCAGGCCATTGATTGGCTTCAGCGAGGAGCATCCGATTCGGATATTTGGCATCTACGCGCGTTCTTAGCTGCTTCAAAAAAGCATGGGTTTCGGGTAAGTTTTCGCAGTTGGTTCCCTCCCGTTCATACAAGTAAGGCACTGCATCCATCCGCAGTCCATCCACCCCCATTTCTAACCAAAAATCGAGAACCTCAAAGACGGCTTCGCGCACGACCGGATTGTCGTAGTTTAAATCCGGTTGATGGGAGTAAAAGCGATGCCAGTAGTAAGATTTGGCGATCGGGTCCCAAGCCCAGTTCGAGGTTTCAAAATCTTGGAAAATAATCCGAGCTTCTCGATATTTTTCCGGTGTATCACTCCATACATAAAAATCTCGCTCTACACTCCCTTTCGGTGCTCGACGCGCTCGCTGAAACCAAGGATGCTGGTCGGATGTATGGTTGATAATTAACTCGATAATGACGCGGATGTTCCGCTGATGGGCCGCTGCCAAAAACTCTTTAAAATCATCCAAGGTGCCATAGATTGGGTTGACACTGCGATAATCAGAAATATCGTAGCCATCATCCCGCAACGGTGAAGGAAAGAACGGCAGTAACCAAAGCGCAGTAACTCCTAAATCTTGCAAATAATCCAGTTTTTCAGTTAACCCCCGAAAGTCGCCTATTCCGTCGGCATTACTATCCGCAAAGGCACGGACAGGCACTTCGTAAATGATGGCGTTCTTAAACCATAGGGGGTCGTCGTCTACTATTGAATTGTTCATTTTTGCCTCAGTTTAACTGATGTCTAATGGCTTGACGTTCTTAATTATCTCCAGGCTGGACACCTGCTAGACCCAAATAAAATGCATTCTGTAAATTTAACGATATTTCTAGATTTATTGAATGATAATTCGCCTATAAACTTATCCTATATTGCTAGGGTTATTGAAATCTATCTGGAGGATTATTGAGAGGATTTTAGACGAGAGTTATCCTGGGATTTGACGGGTAGAAAAAAATACTATGCCTTTTCGACGTGCCAGCGGAATTTTATTACACCCGACCTGTCTGCCCAGCCGATTGGGTATTGGCGATTTGGGAAAATCGGCTTATGAGTTTGTGGATTTTTTGGCAAGAAGCGGTCAAACCTTATGGCAAATTCTGCCGCTGGGGCCAACGGGGTATGAGCATTCTCCCTACACCATGAATTTTAGCGCCTTTGCTGGCAATCCCCTTCTGATCAGTCTCGATCTGCTAGCTGAGGAAGGATTATTAAGCTCGGATGAGCTGACGCCACTGCCCTCTAGTGCAGAGATGACGCCGAATCGCGTTAATTTCGACGAGGTTATTCCCCACAAAACCAAATTCCTCAACTTAGCCTACCAGCGGTTTCAGAAATCATTAAGCCAGGAGCAAAAAACTCAGTTTGAACAGTTTTGCCAGGAACAGTCCTATTGGCTTGATGACTACGTCCTTTTCATGGCTTTACTAGAAGCCAATGGGGGGAAAAGTTGGAACCATTGGGAGCAAGCGATCGCAATCCGAGAACCCGCTGCCTTGAAAGCCCAAGCGGAGGCGTTACAAGACAGCATTGCCTTCCAGAGATTCTTACAATTTAAGTTCTTTGAACAATGGTCTCACCTCCGCGCTTATGCGAATGGTAAAAATATTCAAATAATCGGCGATATTTCGATCTACGTCTGCCATAATAGCGCTGATGTTTGGGCGCATCCACAACTTTTTAAGCTCGATCCAACAACATTTGAACCCGCCTTTATTGCGGGTGTTCCTCCCGATTACTTTAGTGCCACCGGACAGTTATGGGGCAATCCCGTTTATAACTGGGAGCAATTGCAAGCGACGAACTTTGCCTGGTGGATTGATCGATTTAAAGCAACGCTGCAATATGTAGACTTGGTGCGTGTTGACCACTTCCGAGGGTTTGAAGCGTACTGGCAAGTTCCGGCAGGAGAAGAAAATGCGATCAATGGGGAATGGCTTAAAGCTCCAGGCGCCCAGTTTTTTGAAACCCTTGGTACTACCTTAGGAAACCTACCCATTTTAGCGGAGGATTTGGGAATTATCACGCCGGAAGTGGAAGAATTGCGCGATCGCTTCGAGTTTCCCGGTATGCGTATCTTATTATTTGCGTTTGGTGAGGACTCGGCTAATACGCATTTGCCCCATAACTATGTGCCAAACAGTGTGGTTTATAGCGGCACACACGATAACGATACCGCGTTGGGGTGGTGGGAAAAAGCAAGTGCAAACGAGAAGCAATTTCTCGCCAAATATCTGGGCTTCTCGGATGAGCAAGCCATTGAAGAAATTAATTGGGTACTCATCCGTACCGCGTTAGCGTCAGTCGCGGACCTTGCGATTATTCCCCTACAAGATATTTTAGGCTTGGATAATCGAGGACGAATGAACGACCCTAGTAAAGTGGTGGGGAACTGGCGCTGGCGCTACGAAAGTTCTGACCAACTCACCCCACAATTGTGCGATCGCCTGTTAGAGTTAACGAAACTCTACAGTCGGTAGATTCCCTGACTCAACGAGGGAAGGTGTACTCAACGGTGGTACTCAGGCTTGTTTTTCCAAGCGTACCATCGCATTGTAATCAGGAATGTCTACTTCAGGCGATCGCTTATTTTTATCCAATAACACATTCCCTTCAGGCCAGTGTACCTGTAAGTTTCCAGGTTTAATGGGGGCAATATAAACCCGTCCTCTGAACTCACCCAATTCATTCTTGAGAAGGACTGCATCCCCCTCGTTTAACCCCAACCTTTGGGCATCTACTCCACTCATCAGCACCGCCTCACGTACCGCTCCGGTAATGGCATCCTTGCGTTCCTGTACCATGCTGTTGAACTGCTTGCCTCGGCGTGTGGCGACCAAGAAATAGCCTTGTGGTAATTCCTTTTGGCGGGCAGATAAGGGCGTAAAATTCGCCTTTGCATCCGGTGTCGGGAAATTCCAACCCAAACACAGATGGGAACCCCCATACTGAAACTGGTCACCCGCTTGCTTTAAGTGCTGAATTCCTGCATACTGAGGAATAAGGTGGGCCACTTCCTGGCGAATTGCAAGAGTTCCCTCAAACTGCAATCGATCAGCGAGTTCCGAACGCACTCGTCTTGCGAGTTCCATGAAGACTTCCCACTCCGGACGCGCTTCCCCAATCCGAGGGCCGAGAACTTCTGGACTGAAAATTACCCGTCGTTCTGTACTGGTTTCGGTCACGCCTCCTGGTATTTCATAGCGGGTGGTAGCCGGTAGCAGTACCACCGTATCCGCCGGTTCAACCAACATCTGCGTCGAGAGTACAATATCTTGATGAACCCGTAGCGGCACTCGCTTCAGTGCCTCCTCTACATAATCGGGTTCTGGTAAGACTTCCAAGAAATTTCCCCCGACTGAAAAGAGTACCTCTAAGTGCCCCTCATAGGCGGCATGAATCATTTCCGCCGCGGTTAACCCTGGCGTGCTAGGGACGGCAAACCCCCAGTATTCACTCAGCTTGGCTGCATTTTCCGGAGTAATGGACTCACCACCGGGAAAAGCGGTAGCGTAACACCCCATCTCTGCCCCACCCTGCACGCCAGAGTGTCCCCGGATTGGCATCAAGCCACACCCTTCTCTGCCCACAAACCCTTTAGTCAAGGCTAAGTTGATAATGGAGCGCACATTGTCCTCGCCGCACTCGTGTTGCGTAATGCCCATGCTCCAAACAAATACAGCTTTTTCTGCTTCTCCCACCATCCGGGCAAAGGCATACATCTCCTCGCGGGTTGCTCCGGAAGCACGTTCGAGTTCTTCCCACGATTGAGTTTCAAGGGAGGCAACGAGTGCTGCAAAATTCGTGGTGTAGCGATCGATAAAGGATTGGTCTACCCATCCATTCGCAATCATCTGCTTGATAGTGCCATTCAAAAAGGCAATGTCCCCACCCATATTGACGAGAAAGAAGTCCTCGGCAAATTTAGTGCCAAACAAGGCACTTTCAGGAATAGAGGGCACCCAGTAGCGCTCCATTCCAGGTTCCCGGTAGGTATTAATCACCACTATCCGGGTACCCGCTTTCTTCGCCCAGTGAAGATACTTGACGGTAACGGGTTGATTGTTGGCAACATTGGAGCCAATGAATACTAATAAATCGGTGCCAATCCAATCTTTATACGAGCAGGTGGTGGCAGCTACTCCTAGTGCCGCTTTAAGCCCTGCCGTACTGGGAGAATGACAGATGCGGGCGGCATTGTCAATGTTATTGGTTCCCATCGCCCGTACGGCTTTTTGGGCGGCGTAGTAGGTTTCGTTAACCGTACCTCGGCTAGTGAGGTAGAAGCTGAGTCGTTCGGGTGTGGTGGTGCGGATACGAGTAGCGATGACGTCGAGTGCTTCATCCCAACTTACTCGGTGGAATCCTTTTTCCCCACGGTGACGCAGCATGGGGTAAGGCAGCCGTCCCAATTCGCGCAACTCGGCACTTTTCATCCCGTTGAGTTCAGCAACATCCGCCAAGCGCTGATCATCAAAAGCGGACATCGTATTCATCCGCAGCAGTCTGAGGCGGACGTTGCATACATGAATGCCATCTAACGTCCAGTCTTTCATGCCAGTTGTGCCTAAGGCACAGCCATCGCAAACCCCCTTATTTAAAATGTCCCAAGCATACGGAAGATTATCTTTATTAATCCAGATTGCTCGAAAAACTTCCCAATAGTTATTCGGATATTGTTCGCCAATACCGAACGGCTTCCAGCTAGCCCAGTGGGCAGGAGTCCAATACTTTTTAGGGGGACGCAACATAATGAGTTGATGCTCCTAACCTGGCGACTTTTTTAAAGTATCATAAGCTGAAAATTGCAGCCCATTGGTTTTGGCTGAGTTTTGATAAAACTTATTAGAATCTACCTAGTTTGCTGAAAACTATACTAGGGTTTTTGATTAGCGATCGTAATCATTTTATGAAACAGCCATTTCAGTCCATGTTTTACGCGGCTCCAATCGCTACAGCTTTCCTCAGCTCAGACGGATACTATATCGATAGTAACCCAGCGTTTCAGAACTTATTGGGGTATAATCCTGAAGAACTACAGAGCTTGTATTTTACAGAATTCATCCATCCCCATCTCCCTACTGAGATAGCTGAGCAATTACAGGAAATAGTAGTCGGGACGCGAAACAACTTGAGTTTTGAACAACAGTTCTTATCCCAAACCGGTGAAACGTTTTGGGGTAGGTTGTCCATGAGTGCTGTATGGGACACCAACAAGCTAAATCAGGGCGCGATTGTCATCATCCAAGACAAAGAGATTAGTCAGCGTAAACAGGAACCGTTGGATTTACAGGCAATGAATGCTCAACTCAAAAAGCAGGTAACTGAGCAGACAGTTGAACTCGAGCAAAGCCATCATTTTTTAAAGGAAGAACGAACCAAATACCAAAAAGCCCAAAAAGTCCTCAAACTTCAACGAGAACTCACCCAAACGCTGATCAATCTCTATCCAAATATAACTCTCACTCCAGGCACTTTTGCCATAGTAACTGATGCCAGTACACTCCAAGCCATAGAATCAGAACTCCAACAAACGAAAGAGCAACTCCGGGCTGTTTTGGATGCGATGCCAGGATTTGTTTGTTGGGTGAGTGCACAGGGAAAATATCTGGGTGTGAACCGCTATATGGCGGATACCTTCAATTTATCTCCAGATGCCTTTGTGGGTCAAGAATTGAGTTTTTTCAAAAATAGTCCTGAGCTTGCCCAATTTATGACTCAGTTTCTTATTAACTCAGACTCAACCGGTCACCAGGTAATTGCCGCAACAGTCAACGGTTCAACCCGCCATTACTTAATTGCAGCTCAAAAGTACTGTCAGGATTCTCTTGCTGTTTCTGTGGGAATTGATATCACACAGCGCAAGCTAGCCGAAGCCCAAATTCAAGCTTCGTTACGGGAGAAAGAAGTTTTACTTCAAGAAATTCATCATCGTGTTAAGAATAATTTGCAAGTAATTTCTAGCTTGCTCGACTTACAATCCCAGCAAATTGAAGAGCTAGCGATGCTGGAAGTATTTCGAGAAAGTCAAAATCGGGTTAAGTCAATGGCACTGGTTCATGAAAAATTGTATCAATCTAAAAATTTTGCCAGAATTAATTTTGCCGAGTATACTGAAAGCTTGGTGAGCTATTTGTTCAAAGCGTATGAACTGACACCAGGTCATGTAGTATTCAACTTAGACATTGAAGAAACGCATCTCAATATTGACACCGCCATCCCTTGCGGTTTAATTATTAATGAATTAGTTTCTAATGCTCTTAAATATGCCTTTCCCGACAATCGGAAGGGGGCAATCAGTATTTCTCTTAAGTCAGATGAGGAGAAGTATTTCACCCTGAGTATTAAAGATGATGGTGTAGGTATTCCTAAAAATTTGAATGCTACTAATGTACAATCTTTAGGTCTTCAATTGGTAAAAGTTTTAACGAAACAATTGAAAGGTAAAATCAAAATTGACCACGACAAAGGAAGTCAGTTTCTGATTAGATTTTCGGAAATTCGTAGTTGATTAACTTCAAGGTAATAATGACAAGAGCTAGATTGTTAATTGTTGAGGATGAAGGAATTGTTGCTCTTAATATTGAAAGGAGACTTGAAGGACTCGGTTATACTATTGTCGGGAATGTATCTTCGGGAGAAGAAGCCATTAATGTGGCAGAAGAAACTTGCCCGGACTTGGTTTTGATGGATATTAAACTGGAAGGAAACGTAGATGGGATTGAAGCCGCTAGGCAAATTCGCAATCGCTTCCAAATACCTGTCGTTTATCTAACCGCTTACACCAACGAAGAAACCCTGAATCGCGCCAAACTTACGGAACCTTATGGTTATATTCTCAAGCCTTTTGAGGCAAGAGATTTAGCGACAACGATTGAAGTAGCGCTTTACAAGCATCAGATGGAAAAGCAGTTGCGAGAGCGGGAACAATGGTTAGCAACGACTCTGAAGAGTATTGGAGATGCGGTGATTACGACTGACTCTGAGGGGTTAGTCACCTTTATGAATCCTGTGGCTGAAGCTCTAACCCGTTGGCGTTTGGAAGAGGTGATGGGAAATGATTTGAGTGCTGTGTTCAGAACTATCAATGAAAAAACACGCGCCGTTGTTGACAATCCGGTAACGCAAGCACTCCGAGATGGCACAATTGTCGGAATAGAAAACCACACTCTATTGATTACGAAAGATGGGACTGAAATCCCGATTAATGACAGTGCTGCACCCATCAAAAATGAATGGGGAAAAATCCTGGGTGCTGTCTTAGTTTTTCATGACAATATTGAGCAGCAACAATCAGAAGCCCTGTTGCAAAAAGAAAATGCGCGACTGAGAACTCAAGTGGCAAAACTTAGGAAAAAATTGAGTAAAACTCAAGCCAATTTAAGGCAGACAATCGCTCGCTCATCCACACAAGTTGCTCAGCCTCAGGAGTGATAAAGTATCCAAAGTCAAACGTTTTAATCAAGCTTCATGATGCCTGTTTTGTTAAAAGAGGAGCAGCTTGGAGGAGGGTTTGGGTATAAGGATGTTGGGGGTTAGTAAAGAGTTTTTCAGTAGGGCCAAGTTCCACAATTTGACCACTATTCATCACCGCAATCCGATCACACAAGAACCTGGCTAACCAAAGGTCATGAGTAATGAATAAATAAGTGAGGTTAAACTCTTGCTTCAACTCCAGCATCAAATCCAGCACCTGGGCTTGGACACTAGCATCCAGCATACTCACCGGTTCATCGCAGATTAATAAACTAGGGCGGGTAATTAAGGCACGCGCGATCGCAACTCGTTGTTGTTGCCCTCCCGATAAGTCAGCGGGATAGCGATGATAGTATTCCTCGACTGGAGTTAATCCTACCCGTTCCAGCATCTGCATCACCCGATGTTTGGCATCCGTTGAGTTCGCTAGGTTGTGAATAAATAAAGGGTCAGCAATGCTTTGTCCCACCGTCATTAAAGGATTGAGACAAGCATGGGGGTCTTGGAATACCATTTGAATTTGACGACGAATCGTCCTTAGGGATTGGCGATCGAGTTGAGCTAAATTTTGCCCCAGAAATTCCACCGTGCCAGAGGTAGGGCGAATGAGTTGCAAAATGGTGCGGGACAAGGTACTTTTCCCACACCCCGATTCTCCTACCAAACCAAAAATTTCACCGGGATAGAGGTCAAAACTAATATCATCGACCGCTTTAATAATACGACTCTCCTGGGAAAGCAGTTGTTCAATAAAATTACTTTCTAAGGTGTAGTACTGCTTTAAATTTTTGACGCGGAGGAGGGGAGTATCAATTTCGGATTTGAGGTTTTGGATCTTCGATGGGGAAATGGCTTCACTCTCCGCGTCGCCGCTTCTACGTGTCCCCGCGTCCTCCTCCGCGTCCCCTTCTTCCTGCTTCTCCTCCTCACTCACCGCCTGAATATGCAGCGCGGCTTGCAGAAGCGATCGCGTATACTCATGCTCAGGCCGCTGTAAAATCGTTCCCACTGACCCGGTTTCTACCATGCGACCGTTGTACATCACCGCAATGCGATCGCAATATTCCCCCACCATGGCTAAGTCGTGAGAAATTAGCAACAATCCCATCTCCCGTTCGCGGCACAGTCGGGTAAGTTCCTTTAAAATTTGGGCGGAAACCGTGACATCCAAGCTGGTGGTCGGTTCATCCGCTACGATGAGTTTGGGATTGAGTAATAAGGCCAGTGCGATCGCCACCCGTTGCCGCATCCCGCCACTAAATTCATGGGGATACTGAGACCAACGGTTTGCAGGAATTTTCACCGCATCCAGCGTTTCCAGCGCCCCTTCCTTACACTGGCGGCGGCTCAATTGGGGTTGGTGCGCCTGCAATGTTTCAATACAATGTTCCCCAATGGTCATTAAGGGGTCAAGTCGGGTCATGGGGTCTTGAAACACCAACGCCACCGCTTCTCCCCGAAACTGGCGCAGCTGTTTGGGCGTTAAATCAAAAACCGATTGTCCGGCAAACGTCACCCGTCCCTCAATTTGGCTGGAGGGGGGTAGTAACCGCATCGCTGCCCGTCCTAGGGTTGACTTGCCACAGCCTGATTCTCCCACTAAGCCCAGTCGTTCCCCAGCATTCAAGGTAAACGAGACATCATCAACTGCCCAGTAACTCCTTGCCGTTGACCGACTGCTGGGATAAGCCACCCGCAAATTTTCTACACTAAACAGAGCTTCACTCATCGTTGTTATTATGCATCAAGGGTTATTCTTCTGTGTCCTTAGTCCTAGCGCACAGCGATATTCTTCAGGAGTGAATACAATTTGTACGAGACTTATCATAAAGTTGCAGCCCTACCCCATTCCTTGTTGCTTGTAAAAATAGTTTCTTATGCCAACTTATCCTGGTATTGCCAGCGAAGCCTTCAAACACCCCCTCGACCAACAAGCGGAATACGCCCTGCGTAGTGTGCCGGGATTTGATTTAGTCACCCGTAAGTTTGTGGAATTTCTCTACGAGCGCCCTCAATTAGTTTATCTGATGGGTAACAGCATCCAGGTTGGTCCTCGCCAGTATTCCACCCTCTATCGCCTGTTTCGCGAGTGCGCGCGGGATTTAGACATACATCCGGAACCTACCCTGTTTGTCGAGCAAAACCCCCAAGTCAATAGCTATTCTTTAGGACAAGAGCATCCTTATGTCGTGGTCAATACAGGGTTGTTGGACTTGTTGAGTGAAGTCGAACTCCGGACAATTTTAGCGCATGAATTAGGCCACATTAAATGTGGTCACACCATTTTGATTCAAATGGGAATTTGGGCCTTGAATGCCGCCTCAATGCTCAGTGAAGTTACGCTGGGCTTAGGGAATATTGTGAGCAGCGGCTTAATTTTTGCCTTTTATGAATGGCGTCGCAAAGCCGAATTATCAGCAGATCGGGCCGCATTATTGGTTGTGGATGACCTCAACACGGTGATGCAGACAATGATGAAAGTTGCAGGAGTCAGTTCCCGCTATAGCCACGAATGCAGCCTTAATGAATTTATCCGCCAATCGGACAGTTTTCAAGAACTTGACCAAGATAGTCTCAATCAAATTTACAAATTTTTACTGTACAACGGCGGCAAAGGTTCAATGCTGAGCCATCCCTTTCCGGTTGATCGATTGCGCTACCTGCGGGAGTGGGCTACATCAGAAGAGTACCGTCAAATTCGCCAGGGAAATTACCGACGGGTAACGACACAAGGAGCTGTTGAGGTTAATTCAACCCCGACCGTCAGTGAAAATGAAGCCGATGTTTTGCGACGGCAAATTGAGGAACTGCAACAGGAAATTAACCGCATCAAGTCTCAATCCAATAATCCTTAAATGAGGAGGCAGCATTAACTAGTTATACTCTAGAGTGAGGCATGACTCCTCTCCAATCTTTTTGAGAATCTTCATCAAATGGCGCGGATTTCAATAGAAACTCTCGCATTGAACCTGCTTTTAGTGAGCGATTGTCTCTCGTTTAGCATTTTTCTAAGCCTAAAGATAGAGAATGAAGTCGGCGTTAACTTTTACTTCATTTAAAGGGTTATAAAAGCCTCGTTGAACAATGTATGCTATATTCAAAAAAATTCAAACCGTCCAACTCACCAGGCAAGTAACATGTAATCTTGACACTAAGTAACAATAACTTTCTCTTACTACACCCTCAGTGAGGACGCAATAGTCCTATGGTAATTTCATGATCAGGGATGTTCTATCCTCAGAAGGTCATCCAACGGAGCCCTGGGTCAAACTGAAGACATCAGGGATGCCTGCTCATCAAGCTCAGGAGATGATCTATCAATTTTTGCTGAGTCTTGTTAGACAACAACCTCCTGTAAAAGTCCTACTAGAGTTTAAACGCTTGTTTCTTGAGTATGAACTGTCTGGGTGTAATGGAGAGGCGCTAAAAGCTCTGTCTGAAATCATCATCAATAATAATGAAAAAGACTTTCGCCATACTCTTAAGCGGTCTTGCTATATTCTGGTTAATAACTGGGATACATCCAGAAATCACAGTTCTATTAAAGAGTTAGTTGAGATTTTTGCTGACTTTAAAATTACAAGAAAATCAATTTCTCCTAGCCTGACTCGGTTAAAAAGTTGGGTCACTAATTTTATTAGTAGTCAAGACTATTACGAACTCAAGTTATTTTTGGCGAAATACGGGTACTCAGATAAAGGGCACTGGAGTAGTCGTTACACCTCTTATCTTTTAGTGCCGCAGTATACTAACCTCAAGAACCCTATCGAACAGCGAGAGGTAGCAAGAGCCCTTTCCAAAAAACTGAAAGACCAGTTTAAGTTCGATTTAGCCATGTATACGGCCCGCTCCCAATCTCCCACGCCGGAGGCTAAATCTCCCAAAAATCCTACTGCATTGGGGGATGAAGTTCTTCGTTTTATTAAAATGATTGTGGCTAAACGTGGCACATTTAGCTATGAAAATTTAGCCAATATTTTCATTAAACAAACTCAAGCGCTAAATTACAAAAACTTCAAAGGCAGTCTGCAAAAGTATTTGATATTTTCGGTAGCGAATAAAGATTTTGTTGAAGTATTAAATCAACAGTTATCTGAGAAGTTAGAAAGCCTTTATCAAAATCATCATAGTGAGCAGGTAAGCGAGGCTCTGTTCTTAAGAACTTGTAACCGAGTGATTGAATATTTGACGACTGAAGACCATCAGGAACCTTCGGAGTTGTTTATTTTGCTGCTGTCTCATGGACATCCGCTAACACTGGTCATCGTACTGCTCAAAATCATTCTAATTTGTCCCAATTCTAGAACTCATTTAGAGACTTGCATTGCTAAGTTAATTCAATACTATGTAGAGTATCCGGAACAGGAATGTAAGTGGGTAATCAACTTTTTTGAAGTTTTCAACATAACCTTTGCCATTCATGCAGACAACGTTCAATACAATTTGATCAAAATGGAGTCAAAAGACGCCAATAATGATTCAGACGCGCCTATAGAAACTTACCGAGTGTTTTCTCAACTCCGGGATGGAGCAATGGTAGAAGCAGCGCAGGAGGTAAGCATCACGGAAACCACGTTGCCCTCTGCCTCCCCAGAAAAACCGCGTTCATCTTAAAATGCGATCGCTCAACACTCCTAAACCAGCACCGACTACTTCTGCCAAAATACTGACTAAGCGAAACAAGGCAACCACAGAGAGAACCACGCCAGGGGCAAAATAGGAATTGAGCAGTGCTAGTACCATCGTCTCAAATACCCCTAACCCGCCAGGGGTGGGTATCACCAAACCTAATACCCAAGCCAAACTAAAGGCACTCAATAGCAGAGGAATCTGCGTCGGATGCACCACAGTTAAGGCAAAAAAGCTCACCAAAAACCCAGTGCCTCGCAATCCCAAAAACCCCAGTTCACCCAGCAACGGCACTAAAGGATAGCGCTCAATTTGAAACCCCTCACTATCAGTCGCTTTTCCCTTCAAACGCCTCAACAACTGAAGGAGTGGGTTCAAGACTCTGGGATGAACGGCTAGTAAAACTCCAGCTAAGCCAAGAACCTGGAATCCCAAAATTCGGCTATCTCCTTGAATATTCATCCAACCCAATTGACTACCTGCTAAGGCAATCAATAAAGCGGCTGCCGCCATCAATAGCGGTTCTAATAAGACGCTAACTGTTGCTGCACTCAAAGAGCCACCGACGTTAGTAACAGCCCAAATGCGACCATAGTAGTGCCAAACATTGCCCGGTAAATACTTGGCTACATTGGTTTTCAGGTAAATTTGGAGAACCCAGAGGTAGCGTACGGGTTGCTTAAACCATTGAAGAATCCAGCCCCACACTAAGCCAGCCCAGATATGAGCTAGCAGCGTGATTAAAAAGGCAATGAACAGTGTTACCCATCCGGTAGCATCAATCCGAATTGCTGCAACGTCTTGCCAGTGATCTTTGAAGGCCTTGGCTAAAAAAAACAAGGTTCCGCCCAGAATCACCCAGCGTAGATAGGGTTTGAATAATGACCAGATTTTCTTCATTTAGCTTTTAACCCGCTATAGACAACAGGTGATAATGCACAATTTGTCACCCCTCTACAGTTAGAAAATAGCGCTTTTTTAGGAACCATCAGAATGTCTCCTTTGCTAGAGGAGGGCAGCACTTTTATATCGATATTCTTAACAAGCGTAACGGAAGATGACGCCTTAACTCTCTGGCACAAAAAAGAGTTGCCTTCGGCAGCTTTGGTTCCATAACCTTTGTCAAGCTGTCCTGCTTGTGATGCCTGAGGATAGGGCTAGAGGCTTCGCTGAAAAAATAGTCAGCTGAATTCGGCTGACGAGGAGTATTGATTTCATGAAAAAGTTAATGGCTTTCTTCAAACAGCTACGACTCAGTCAATTATTGACAGCATTTTTAGCAACGGTGGTACTGTTTGTAGGTACGGCTTGCAATAGCGGTGATGTCCGAGGTGCACGCCCTGACAATCCTCCTGTTCAAGCTGGAGGTGCTAATAATCCCTACAAAGCAGGTGGAGACACTCGTACTAACTATAATCTCTCCCCAGATCCGAAGGTAAGCAGCAACGCAGCGATGTCTCAGCTGATTGCAGCCAGCGACAAGATCCAATATCCCAGTGGTGATGAGATAACGGGTTCACCAGCCGATGAACAGCACGAACTTCCGATCATCAATCAGAAAAATTTTGAAGCACCTGAACCTGGTGGACAAATTCAGCGTGAGTCCAGCGTAGGCGATCGCATTAAAGATCGCTTAGGTACGGTTAAAGAAACATTTGGCGAGGCTTCAGAGTTTGTCCGTGAAGATACTCGTGAAGGTGCTAAGGCAGGAATTAAAGGTAGCGAAGGCTACGCACAACCCAATCGGCGTTAAAAGAATCAGCAGATTCTGCAAACTATCACATCAACATCAAATCAATGGGTAGGCGTAAAATAAATCGCTCTCGATGATTGTCAAGCCGTAAAGCCCAAAAGACGTTTACTCATTGAAGCCATCATCTTGTTATTCATTTCTCAAAACTAATCGCGAGGAAAAAGGTATGAACAGAGTCATTACTTGGGTAAAGAGTATCCGTTTGGATCGAATTCTCACAGCATTTTTGGCGAGTGTCTTATTGTTGGTAAGCACTGCCTGCAACAGCAGTAAAGTCTTAGCTAAAACAGCCGATGATGCTAGAAAAGAAGTTCCTAGCGCGGCTGTCACAAACACCTACAAAGGCGGGATGAACGACTACAGTGATGTCGATCCCAGAAGAGATACCAGTGAAGCTAAAGCTAAAGCTAAAACTCTCGTCAAAAATGCTCAACAGAACATCAATGAAAAGAGTGTCGATAGCCCTGGACAATATGTAGAAAACTACCGGAGTGGTACACCTCTAGGCGAGAGAGTACGACGGATTGGCGAAGATGTAAGCGAGTCAACTGGAGAGGTTGTTAAAGGTGCTGCCAAGGGGACTCAAAAAGGTCTTCAAAACATCAAAGAAAATGCCCAGCAAGCGCCTGGATATGTTAAGGGTGCAGCTCAAGAGACTGTCGATTTGGATAAATCCCAATCCAACGCTAATCACAGCATGAACAGCCCACGTGAAGCTTTGGGAAGCGCCGCTGAGGCTGGCAAAAATATCGGTGATAAAGTTCAAGGTGCTGCTCAAGATGCCGCTGATGCAGTCAAGTCCAAAGTCAGCAGAGATTTTAACAGAGCCCAGCGGGCTGCGGATAGAGCTGCCGATGCGCTGGATTAGAAGCAATTGGCTTTAAGCTAGAAAACTAGAAAATTCATAAACACGGAGATTCCCAGTCATTTGACTGGGTTTTTTATTAAGTAAGTGAATATGAAATATTACTTAGTCTTTTGCTGCTATCGAAAAGCAGACCCTTCTGGAATCGAAAGTAATTTATTGTCACTCACGCAATTGACATCTTCATGTCGAAATTGGTACTTGTTAAACACACTCGGTCTAACTAACCTCCGAATTCCGTTGATAACGATATAGATGTCAGAATTACTCCCCCTTAAAAGGGTTTCATTTTTAATAATTGGTGTTCCTTCTAAGTAATTATTGAGTTCTTCATCGAATATCTCCTTAACCTGGCTATAATTAAAACCATAAGTATCGAATGTTTTGGAATCGGCAATCCATCTTCGTTCTCCATCTTGAATCAAAAAAATTTCAGGCCCACTGCCTTTTACTAATTGCATCAAATTTCGCTGAGGAATATCATCCAGAGGTTGTCGAGTACTAACTTCAGAGGTGCTTCCCAGGATAGGTTCCGCCTTGAGAGGAGATGGAGTAGCTACAAAAGTAGAAACAATAACTAGTGTAAATAATGGTAGAACTTTGCTAATATTCATAGTGAGCCAGCCCTGGTTGTTGAGTTGTTAATTCTTTCTTCAATCAAACTAAAAACGATTACAAACACTTAGAAGAATTTGGATTCACAAACTCAACTGGCACAAAAAAGTTAGTGGCTTGCCTTCAGTTCCAAGCTATTCAGACGCAAAAAGCTGTGTTAGTTCGTCAAGTGTCATAACGAACTAATTGACTCAATGACTTGAGCAGAGGTTAAGAAGGGTAGGGCATGTTATAGCGGTTTTTATTGGCATGAAATACGCCCACCGTAGGGGCGAACCACCGTATAGCCTTCGGCATGGCGAAAGCTAACGCCCTTACGGCTGTACTCACTCAATTGAGGATGGCTATATTCAATGCACCCTAGCAGCAACAATGGCTTACCGATACTGGCGATACCAGCTTTGAAGCGCCACCTGATGCACCTCTCGCCAAGAACAGTTGTTGATTTTGGCTAACTCAGCGCAATCTTCGTATTCCGGTTGCACGTTGGTAATTGTTCGGGGCGAAGAGCTATTTTGCCACGCAACTTTCACACGCACCTCGCCATATGCAGTCTTTACTCGCTGAATTTCCCGTTGTAAAATCGCCCGTTGCTGGGTTAGGCGTCGAACTCCCAAAGTAGTCGTTTCCTGGAAGATAATCGCTTCACAACTCTCGATATCTTGAGGATGGCAGATAACAGTTAGTAAAATCCCAGGACGAGACTTTTTCATGCCGATCGCTTGGGTGAACACATCCACCGCACCCGCTTCAAACAGCCTCTCAAACACATAGCCAATGGCTTGAGGACTTAAGTCATCAATTTGGGTTTCTAGCACCGAGATGGTTTCTAAGGTTGCAGGTTGAAGGTTAGAAGGTTGCAAGTTAGATTTGTCTGAACCTTCAACCTTCAACTTCCCAACCTTCGACTCTCGCTCAACCTTCAACTGCTGCGACGATTCCCCAATCCAAAGCCGCAAAATATTGGGAATCGGGAACTGAAGCGAACCTGCACCAAGACCAACCTTATGAATCATCATGGCTGGTGGAGGACCAAAGCCAGTAGCGAGTGTGACAGCTAGAGCGGCTCCCGTAGGCGTTACCAACTCCCGCTCAATGCCATTACTGTAAACGGGCACCTGAGCCGATTCCCACAACTTGAGCACGGCTGGCACTGGCACAGGTAACCGACCATGAGCTGCTCGGACTGTACCCCCTCCAGTCGGGAGAGCCGAACAATAGAGTCGGTCAATCCCTAGCCAGTCTAAACCCAAACAAGTACCCACAATGTCTACAATGGCATCAGTGGCTCCCACTTCATGGAAATGTACCTTCTCTGGTGCAATGCCATGTACCTCGCCTTCTGCCTCTGCCAGTTTACGAAAGACGGCAAGGCTCCACTGTGATACTCGTGGTGGTAAATCGGCTGATTTGATTAACTGCTCAATTTCGGGTAGGTGTCGTGTTGGAGCATGTCCAGAGGTGTGATGAGGGTGAGCTGTATGATGATGTGCATCTAAGGCGAGACGGGTAGAGTGTTCGTGTCCATGTTCATGTGGATGCTCGTACTGGTCATCAGGGTCCTGATGCTCGTTTACCTCAGTTAACAATTCCACATAAACTTTTGTGGCTAACTGACTATTACGGTGAACGTTTTCTACTCGTAACCGATACTCCTGTTCAATACCCAGTCCTTGGAGCTTTTCGTTCAAGTACTCCAATGGCACGCCTGCGTGGACAATCGCCCCCAGGCACATATCCCCAGAAATTCCAGTCTGACAATCTAGGTACGCTAGCTTGGTCATAGAGTTTCGCGATGGCGTTATGAATTTATTTACAATTCATAACTTGTAACTTTTATTCATGACTCGTAACTTTTATGATTTGACGGTTGAGAGAAAAAATTTTAAATGGCGACTATTTACTCGCTCCATCCGGAAACTCCCCAAATACGACGAATAGAGGAAATTAGGGACGCCCTACAGAATGGTGCTGTCATGCTCTATCCTACAGACACCGTTTATGCCATCGGTTGCGACCTAAATGTGAAGTCAGCAGTAGAACGTGTGAGGCGTCTCAAGCAACTCTCTAATGATAAGCCCCTGACGTTTCTATGTTCTTCTCTGTCGAATATTACTCAATATGCTCATGTGAGTGACCCAGCTTACCGCATTATGAGAAGTTTAATTCCAGGGCCATACACCTTCTTGCTCCCGGCAACGAAGTTAGTACCCCGGTTAGTTATGAATCCTAAACGTAAAACAACTGGCATCCGAGTCCCAGATCATGCAGTATGCCAAGCCTTGCTGGCGGCTTTGGGAAATCCCATCATTTCTACCTCGGCACATCTACCCGATGAAGATGGTAAAACTCCTGCGGCTGATTTGGAACAGGCAAGACTATTCGACGAATTCGATAGCTTAGTGGACATTATTGTCGATGATGGCAAGGAACCAGGCTTTCAAGTATCTACTATTGTGGATATGACCGGTTCGGAGCCGGCCATCGTGCGTAAAGGGTTGGGATGGGAAGCTGCCACGGCTTGGGCATCTTTTGCCAGTTAATTAACAAAGGGTGTACAGGCAATTAACTGACGATCAGGGATTTTGGATTAAAACCAACGTATGCCACTTCAGGAGTTCCATCTCCAAGTGATGGAACTGGCATAGCTTACCAACCTTGTACATCTTAAAGCACCGCCCACTCTTGGGTAGCGCCTGTTGAGGGGCTAGCGCGAGCGCGCTAGCCTAGCGAGGCGTCACACTAGCCTGCGCCTGTTTAGAAGCAGCTCTAATTCGCCAAAATCTAGACTACAAGAGATGGGCGGGCGATTACACCCAGCAAAAAGTACCTGGAGACAGTTATCGAGGTGGCACTCCCACAACAGGGTAAATGACTATATTTTCAGCACTCGGAGCGGTCACATCAAGTGCTCTAGCACTTTCTGGCACTGGCGCTCCAACGAAGTTCAGGGTAGCAGCCTACATTCAAATTGTAGAGAGCCACAGAGGGTGAACAAACGACCCAGAAAAACACACCTCTGTTGAGCGTCGCTGCAATTGGTGACTGTAGTCTTGAGGGGCAATACCATGAATGTTAAAACAGCTAACTCTATCAACCAAACTTCTGAAAACTATCTGCACGCTCCGGAAATTCTTCAAGGAACTGAATCTCAGACTCTCACAGAGGTGTTACTCGAAGAACTGGGCTGTGCGCTCAACAACCATGCAACGCTGGCGAACACACGATTAGAATCTCGTCGGACTCAGGCAGTTGTGGATCGGATTGTGCAGGAGGTGGAACGGATTTGCCGAAAGAGCGATCGCATCCAAACCTCTGGTGAAGTTAACTCTTGGCAACTGACGCTGGCACGTCATAGGCTGCAAAAATGTCTATATTACTACAAACTCGGTTCCAAGCAAGGTCGTGTCGAACTGCACAGTAACCTGAGTGTGATGATTTATCGGCATGTCGCGCCGTCTCAATCGCAGTTAAGTTTTTCGGCTCGCTACAACTTGATTGAAGACTTTTTGCAAGACTTTTATGCAGAGTCGCTCAAAGCCTTTCGACGGGAAAATGATGTGGAGGCTGACTACACCCCCCGTACCCAGCTCGAACTTGCCGAGTACATGGGCTTTACCGAGCAGTATGCCAAGCGGCGTATCCAATTACCCAGCCGTCATAGCCAGCAACTGATTGTACTCAGAGCGCAAAGCTTTGCCAAACGGCAGCCGAGCGAAACACCCCTGGATATTGAACAGGCAGTCGAGTTTGCTAAGGGCGAGGAGGCACAAGAGTACAGCCGCTCTGCTGCCATGCAACAAGTCAGACTGCGCCTAGTTTCTGAAAGCACTGACCCCAGTGAAGCGGTGTTACGCGATCGCGTAGTCTCCGAGCTGGTAGAATATCTAGAATCTCAAGGCCATTCTGACTGTGCTGATTACCTGGTCTTAAAGTTACAAGACCTCGCTGCACCGGATATCGATGAAATTCTCGGCCTAACTCCCAGAGAGCGGGACTACCTACAACAGCGCTTTAAGTACCATGTGGAAAAGTTTTCTCGCTCATCTCATTGGAAGCTCGTTCATCAATGGCTAGGCGCAGATCTTGACCAAAAACTGGGCATGTCGTCCGAGCGCTGGAACGTGTTTGTCGGACAACTCGATGAACAACAGCAGCAGTTGCTGTCACTCAAACGACAGCAAAAGAGCGATAAAGAGATTGCCAAAGTGTTAAGCTGCACACCCAAGCAGGTACAAAAGCGCTGGACAGCTCTGTTAGAATCCGCGTGGAAGACTCGTAACGCCGTAGGGAAAATTGAGGAGTAAAGGGTGAGCAAGTATCAGGTTCAGGTTAGGAGTTGAACGTTATTAATTAGAGAGGCTTGACTCTCATTAACTCTCAACTCTTAGCCCTTGCTCACACCTCTGTCCTGCTGAATTGAAAGCATCACTTCGCGCCAGCATTTTCGCTCAAGCTATATAAAACCTAAAAAATTGTTATACCCTTGTCACTTAAACTTTAATCCTGATCTTGGATTTGCCTAGAGTAATACTTACTAGAGTAAGGAAATGGCGAGCTGCGGCACAAGACAAGCCTTCTGTGGCAAACGACCTGTTCCAGTCAATTGCGACTCACTTTTGCTAATGTATGGTTAACAATTGAAAACAATTAGCTCCTACCTTAACTAGGCGTACAATTTCTCTCAGTGGACGATCGTATTTCCTCTACTCATGCACACAACAACCTACAACATGCAATTATGGCGGTCAACATGGCTCAAGCTTCGGCTTTACCTCAGGTAGCAGCACAAGACAAACAAGCACTTAGGCAGGTTTGGGAAAATCTTCAGCCAGATAGTTGCCCGCTTTCCTATAACTTTCACATGCATACCATCTATTCTGATGGTCAGCTCAAGCCAGACGAAGTCCTCAAACAAGCGATCGCTAATAATCTAAAAGGACTTGCTATCACCGATCACCACAGCGTCGGGGGCTACCAAGTCGCTCAAGGCTGGCTAGAATACTGGCAAAAACAATCCTCCTCAACGCCATTGCCTCACCTCTGGACTGGCGTGGAAATCACGGCGAGGCTTCTGGACACTGAAGTTCATATTCTGGGTTATGCATTCGATCCCAAGCATCCTGCCATAGAACCTTATCTCCAAGGCGAAGCACCCCGCCAGAACGAGGCTCAAGCCGCGACTGTCATTAGTACCATTCAGCAAGCTGGAGGGTTAGCCGTCTTAGCTCACCCAGCCCGTTATCGACGCCCAGCCGTGGAGTTGATTCCTGTAGCCGCTGATTTAGGAGTAGATGGCGTGGAAACTTACTACGCCTACAATAACCCTAACCCCTGGCGACCTAGCCCTATGCAAACACAGCAAGTGAAACAACTGAGTACTGCCCATAATCTTCTCAATACCTGTGGCACAGACGCTCACGGTAAGAGCATACTTGTGCGTCTGTAAAATTGATTTTAAGAAGTAGATTTTGGAGAATTGGGCTGTAATTTATCAATTCAGCTATCATCTACTCTAAATCTCAAGCATGAAAATTTTTGCGATTCGGTTAAAACCCGACCAAGATTTAAAAGAAAGCCTAAGACGTTTTATCAACCAGAATAATATTCAAGCGGGTTTTATCCTCACAGCCGTTGGCAGCCTCAAGCAGGTAACGCTTCGTTTTGCTAATCAATCTCACGCTCAAGTCTTACAGGAGAAATTTGAGATTGTTTCTCTAGTCGGAACATTGTCTATTAACGGAATTCATTTACACATTTCCTTAGCAGATAAAAACGGTCAAACGATCGGTGGCCATCTTGTAGAGGGTTGCATCATTTATACAACAGCCGAGATAGTGATCGGCAGCAGCGAAGAATTTATCTTTTTAAGGACAGTAGATGAACAAACGGGTTATCAAGAGCTAGAAATTCAGAAAGTACAACCTATCTAGTTTTGGTTACACCGAGTGCTTACACTTCCTCCAACAACGCCTGCAAAGCCGCCTTCATTTCATCTTGAGTTGTTGTCGCCGTGCCAAACTGACGCACCACAAGACTTGCTGCTAAATTACCCAAAACTGCCGCTTCCCAAAATGAGGCTCCCCCACACAAGCTCAACGTCAGTGCTGTCACAACAGTATCGCCTGCACCTGTGACATCAAAGACATCTGTACGATTAAAGGCGGGGATGTGTGCCTCAACGCCAGTACGATCAAAAAGGCTCATTCCTTCCTCGCCACGAGTAATCAAAACTTGTTGAGCATGAGTCAGAGCCAGTAGGTCAAAACCGGCGTTTTGAAGAGTCTGAGGGCTGTTAATGGTATACCCCACTGCCTGTTCCGCCTCTGGCAGATTGGGGGTGAATAGCGTAGCACCAGTATAACGCCGCAGACCCTTTTGAGCGTCCACAATGGTTCGGGAGTGCGCCAAAACCGCCTCAATGACGGGGGGGGTGAAGACACCATCCCCGTAATCCGAACAAACCACCGCATCAACGGTATCCAACTGCTTCCGGATGAGTTCTGCTAACTGTAACTGCTTATCTGTCTCTGGCAATTCATCCGATTTTCGGTCTACCCGTACAATCTGCTGAGTCACTGACTGGCGAGAATGACCGGCAATCCGAGTTTTCGTCACGGTGGGTCGGTCTGGGTCAATTAAGATACCACTGGTATCAATACCTGCTGCGGCAAAAATGCTTTGCAGTACTTCCCCTTGGCTATCCTTACCGACGAACCCTGCCACCTTGACGTTTGCTCCCAGTTTTGCCAAGTTGTAAACCGCATTCGCTCCACCCCCTGGCGACTGCCGAGTGGTTTTGTGACGGATGATCAATACCGGTGCCTCTCTGGAAATCCGTTCGACTTGACCTGTAAGAAATTCATCCAAGGTCAAATCACCGACAACCAGAACCCTCGCCTGGGAAAAGCGATCAATTAGCTCGAACAAGCGTTCAGATGAGGCAGCCAGCTGATATGTAAAAGAGGATGATTCAGACATAGACAACGGACGCAAAACTCCAAGGCGTCATTTATCCTGCAAAATCTTGCATCTGAACGCCTCTGCACTCACCCTTCAAGAGGGTTATTAAGGCTTGGCTGAGTTAGGGGGCTCTGGCAAGCGTTGAGGCTTTTCGGAACTTTGGGGTTCCGGCAATTTTTCAGGCTTTTCGGAATTTCGCATCTCTGATAAGCTACGAGACTCCGCTGAACTTTGCCCAGTTGGCTTTTTCCCTTCTACGGGTGTGGATGAGGGAGAGAAATTCTGCTGAACGGCTGGCTTTTTCCCCTCTACGGGTGTGGGTGAGGGAGAGAAATTCTGCTGAACGGCTGGCTTTTTCCCTTCTACGGGTGTGGATGAGGGAGAGAAATTCTGCTGAACGGCTGGCTTCTTCCCTTCTACGGGTGTGGATGAGGGAGAGAAATTTTGCTGAACGGCTGGCTTCTTCCCTCCTACGGGTGTGGATGAGGGAGAGAAATTCTGCTGAACGGCTGGCTTTTTCCCCTCTACGGGTGTGGAAGCCCCCGGTGAAGTTGGACGCAGTGATGGAATTTGCCGCTGAGTTGGAGTTGACCACTCCAGCTGGTTTTGCTGCTCAGGTAGGGTTAACGGCTGCATCCGAGTTGGCTGCGACAAGGAGTTTTGTCGCTCAGCAGGGGTCAACGGCTGAATTCGGATTGGCTGCGACAAGGAGTTTTGCCGTTGAGTTGAGGTTTTCCCGTCTACTGGTGTGGATGACGGCGAGGAGTTCTGCTGTCCGGTTGAGGTTGGCTGCTCAGCAGACGTTGGGGGTGTCGCTATAGTCCCAGGAGTTCCACTGTCGTTTTTATACTGAACCTGAACGTAATAAGCTTGTGGTTTACCCGTGGCTTGAAATGGACGCTCCGCCAAAACAGCAGCTTTTGCATCCTCATCCAACGCTCCGTTCGAGAAAGAAGTCGCCGTCACCTCAAGACTGTCGCGGATGATTTGACCCTTGTCATCTACCTTCACGGCAACCAGAACAAAACCGCCATTGGGCGCATCGCTGGAACGAGCTTTTGAGGGCAAGTTGCGAGAGATTTTAATCGTTTGCGGACGGCTATCTACTTGATTACGCTGTGACCAGTCCCTGAGATTGCTGATTACTTCCTCTTTTTGGCGATCGCTACCGTTGTTTGTCAAATTCTCCTGACCTGGAGCCACCGCCTGTGGTATTCCCGGAGGGGAACTGAGTTGATTTTGAGGGACTAACCCTGTAGCACCAGGATTCACGGCTACTTGTGGGGGTTGAGTGAGAGAACCAACTTGATCTGGCGTCTGACTGGAATTGGTGTCTGGTGGCGGTGGGGGAGGAATGAAGTTAGGGTCGGCATTGCCAAAAATCGGAATTCGGCGGTCAATCCCTTTAGCTATCTGAAACTTAGGATTAGTTGCCGATTTTCCGCCTTTGCTCTCAAATACATCTCCGGGCAGTAGAGGTTCTTTGGATTGCGGTTTCTGCTTGGCAAGGTCATTTGAAGGACTATTACGAGTAGACAGCTTCAGGTTCGGCGATCGCTTCGGAATTTGCCAAGAGAACCCGCCTGTGGATGGCAGAGAGCTGATCGGTGGTAAATCGCTCAGCGACAAGCTTTTATCTGAGGAAGACGGTAGCGATGAGCCCGCACCAGACAGAGGAGATGACAGGGAAGGTAATGGCTGAAGCTGCTGATTGAGTGCTGACGGCAGCGGCAGTGGTGATGGGGACGGTGCAGGAAGTTGGCTCAGCTCTTTGGGGGAGAGTTCCAGCAGTTGGACGTTCCGTATAGGCTTGGGCTTTGGCTGGGAGGAAAGAGGCAAGTAAGGTAGCGATACGCCCAAAGCGGCATGGATACCGATGGAAGCGAGAACAGCAATACCCGTTGGCTGACCCAACGTTTGCGAAAGGTTTTTGAGTAATTCAGGGAAGCTTTTATTAGGAGAAGCGTAAGACATAGCAGTTACAGTTCACTCCGCTGCGTCGTTGCAGACAGTTTTCTAGTTCAAGCCGTTGAAAGCCATATCCGCGCAAAATCGCGAGTTTGACTTTTAATGATAGTCTTAGATGTGGAAAACAGGTCGATTAAATTGCCAGTTTAAAATGGGCCTGGCTTTAAGACAACAGGTTCCCCTTAAGTTCCAGCTGTTCCAATTTAACTAACTGAGCGGGGAACTTTCACGATGAGTAAGGAAAAGTAGGGTAATTTCAGCGTAGGATGATCGCATAAATCCTTATAGATGATTTGCTCCGGCAAGGTTGCTCGCTCCACCACAAAAGCATGTTCCAGCAGATGACGTTGTTGCAAAACTTTCCACACCTCCGGGTAGACCGAACTCACTTTCATTAGTACCACGACATCAGCCCAGTCTAAAATTGTTTCCAATTCCCCCACATTATAGAGAGCTGGAAGTACAACAAGGCGCTCTTGCCTCACGGTTAAAGGAATTTCCAAAACAGATGCCGCCGCCATGGGGGAACAGACTCCGGGTATCGTCTGAACTACACTTTCAGGATGCATCTGTTGTAGCGTCTGGGCTAAATAGGTAAATGTGCTGTAAAAACTAACGTCTCCTTCACAGACAAACGCTACATCTTGGCCTGAATGGAGATAGTGCCAGACTTGCTGTGCGGCAAGTTGCCAGGCTTGAGTCAGAGTGACGACATCCTGCACATAAGGAAAGGTCAACGCCAGTTTGACCTGATGGCTTCCCATCCATTCCTCTACAATTTGCTGAGCTATCCCTGGCTTACCTTGGACACCCGCAGGGAAAGCCACTACAGGCGCTTGTTTTAGGATACGCAGTCCTTTAAGGGTAATCAGTTCGCGATCGCCCGGTCCAACACTAACACCGTAGAGTGTGCCAACTTGCACGATTGTCATTTGTTAAGTTTGATTAATAATTGTCAAAGGGCGTCGCACGTCGGGATTCTTGACTAGTTGACTGCTGATTAACCCTTCTGCATTAATCCAAAATCTAAAATCCAAAATCTAAAATCCAAAATGCCATTACCGACTGTTATTTTACCGGGCTTTTTTGCGGGTGCTCTGGAATACCGCGCCCTAGAAGCATCGTTAAAACAGTTAGGATTTCCTACTGTTACCGTACCCCTGCGACAACGAGATTGGTTTCCCACTGTTGGTGGTCGCTCAATGATACCTATTTTGCGGCAACTTGACAAAACGGTGAAGCAAGTGTTAGTGGAATACAATGCTTCTCAGATTAATCTAATTGGTCACTCAGCCGGTGGTTGGATTGCTCGAATTTATCTGGGAGACAAACCCTACAACATTCACGACGATGTTACTGAAACAGCAGGGTTATGGCAGGCTTACCCCTATGTCTCGACTCTGGTAACGTTGGGTACACCCCATGTGAGTCAAGAGCGCTGGACAAAACGTAATTTAGATTTTGTCAAAATCAACTATCCCGGTGCCTTTTATCGAGAAGTTAAGTATGTTTGTGTGGCGGGGAAGGCCATTTACGGCGAACGACGCCCTGGTCAATGGTTAGCTTACAATAGTTACAAACTAACTTGTGGAGTTGGTAACTGTTGGGGAGATGGTATCACACCGGTTGAAGCAGCCCATTTACAGAATGCCATCAATCTCACTCTAGATGGGGTACTGCATTCACCTCGCAGAGCAGGATTGTGGTATGGTTCATCGGAACCCCTGCAAGCTTGGACGCCGTATTTAGCTTGACTATAGAGAAGAGTGGGGGAGCAAAGGAGTGGGGGAGTGGGAGAAGATTTGCTCTGTTGTAATCTTTGAGAATGGGAAGGGAGTAGCTATTTTCTTGCCGCAACCGATTGATAAATTTTATCCAATCTCATTTGTAGAGCTGGTGGGATGGCAGTAAAACGGATGTAAAAATTCCCCTCCGGAGCTAATTTCTCCAAAACCTTAGCATAGATATCTTCGCTGACTTGGGTTGGAGTATTTAATGTTATTAAATTGAGTTTGAGATTAGCCATCGAGGATGGCAGCTCACCCTCTGTTATATTTTCAGCTCGTATAGTGGCTCCTTTCTCTGAAAGTGCAACCAAACGTCCTTTAAATAGGTCATTACTAATATTTTTGCCCTCTAAAATTGTATAGTGTATTGGTATTTCTGCCACAAGGGGAAAGAATTCCTCATCTTCAACGGGCAGAAAAAGGTTGTAGTATCCAGCGATGCCAGAGACTTCATAAACCGTGACTGGCTGTTTCACTCCTTTGGGAGTTACTTGTCTATGCCCACTAACTTTTACAATTGACCCTGCATCTTTTAGAGTCTGTTCGGAAATCAGAACTTGACCCCCTGTTGTATAAGATTCAATTCGGTAGGTTAGGTTCACCTGGCTGCCAACAATACCGTACTTGGTACGTTTCTCTGAGCCGATATTTCCCACAACTACAACACCTGTGTTGATGCCGATACCCATGTCGAGTTGCGGGAATTCCAACTCCCTCATCTTTTGATTAACTTCCCCCATTTTCAACTGCATGGCACAAGCACAAGCAACAGCCCTAGCGGCGTCATCTTCTCTGAGCGTGGGAGCACCAAAGATTACCAAAATTCCATCTCCCATGAATTCATCAATGGTTCCCTGGTACTGTGTAATCACATTAGCCATGTAATCCAGATAGAGGTTGAGAATATGAATCACTTCTTCTGGAGACAATCGTTCTGAAAGACTGGTAAATCCTCTTAAATCGGATGTCAGAATGGTAACTTTACGCCTCTCGCCACCGAGTCTCAACCCTTCGGGGCGTTCCAGCAAATTGACGACCACTTCATCCGTAAGGTAACGCCCAAAAACTTGGCGAAGCAGTATGTTCCGTTTTTCTAAGTCTGTGTTGGCTAGAGCTAAATCGGCAGTGCGTTCCCTGACACGCCCTTCTAATTCTTTCGCCGTTTGTTGCAGCCTACCAATCACCAAGGTGAGTCCTGAGAGTCCTAACAGGGATATTCCCCCTAGTACAACAAATGTTCCCCCCAGACCTTTTTGCGTTTGTTCCATAAAAACGTCTAGAGGTTGATCAATCTCCAACGCCCCTCGTACATCTCCTACTTGCCAGTCTGTTTTGGGACTCTCAGGGTGAGTGTTGTGACAAGCGACGCAACTGGCTTTCATGATAATGGCTTCTGCATATCGCAGTGAGGAACGACCTTGCAGCATTTCTTGGCGGTAAAATGGCTGCTTTGGGTTTTGTCTCAGGGAGAGGAGGGCTTTACGCTCAAAATCATCTCTGGGGCCACCTTTGACTTTTCGCCAAGGAAAGGGGAAGTCACTATACACTCGCGCATTCATCTCCGTATTTTTTTCGCCAATGCGCTGCGCGAGTTCGATCTCAAATGTGGCTGGATTGGGGATTGCTCCCTCTTTAGTTAGGTAGTTATGGGTGACAGTAATTCCCTTGACTTTTTTGACTCGATCAGCAACCGAGTCACTATACAGGGCAAACGCCTCGTTAATCGACTTGGCAGACGAGACGGCATTCTGGAGTGCTTGCGATTGAATCAGGTTGGAGGAGAGACGAGACATATTCGACAGCGCTAACCCCACTCCCACGCAGAACATGATCGTCAGAACGAGGATAGTTCGCTTTAAGAGCAGACGTAGCAACCCATTGAAGGCTTGAGACATGAATAGGGGCATAACTTCCATAGCAGAGAGCGTTTGACTCGTTAGGCGTGTTGGTGATAGATTTCCCTGCCCTGTTTCTTAACCCTCTCGTTTTACTCTCGCAAAGAATAAGTAGACTCAGATCTTGCACCACTTTCAACAATCTTGCGTATGTAGTGTGGGCACTGCCGACTAGAACTTGGAAACCTGATTCTATCGTTGAGCGGCAGTGCCCACCCTACGATTATTGAGAAAGGTGCAAGATGTCAGTAGATCGACACCAATAAATGCCGCCATGAAAATAAGTGTAATTTTTTTTAAGTGCGCCGACCTGCTGATTAAGCTTTTCCAAATCGAATGCAGCCTAGAAGACAGTAAGCTGATGTGCATTTAAGGGGTTTGGGGAGGGGTCTTTTAGCCGCCGTCGAACTTATGTTATTTAACAATTTCTTGGACAGCGGCTTCTGCCACAGGAGCAGAAATGGGTACTTCCTCAACTTCCGGCAGTTTCTCTAATTCCAGACGAGAGGAGGGGCTAGCACCGGATAAGCGCTTCAACAGTTTTGGTCGGGGGTCATGCAACAGGTAGATAATTTGATCGCCAGGTTGCCAATTTTCCGTAGCTGACGCCACTTGCAAACTTGATTCCCGTTCTACCAATAAGGGCATCAGTTCTCCAGCACGAATTAGTGCTTGTAAATGAGCTTGCTGAAAAGCAAATCCGGGTTCTCGAAGCGCTGTTTTGCCCAACTTCACTTGTCCATCACTCAAATATTGGTTCCAAGTTTTGATGGGGAGTTGAGCTACAAATGCCTGATTAACCATGGTTGTACTGGTGGCAGAATTAACTTGGGGGTCACGGGGAAAGACAGCCAAGACGCGGGGGGGTTTAAACTCCTCTGCGGCTCGTTGCGCCAATACGGAGTTGACCTCACCATTACTGGTCATAGCGAGGAACGTCCCCATTGAGTCTAGCCCCGCCTCTTCCAGGACTTTAATATCCAAGCCACTGCTTTGAATCACCCGCAGATTTTCTTGTTCAGCTTTTTCGCAGGCTTCGGGGTCTGTATCGATCAGAACGACCGATTCTCCCCGCTCTTGAAACAAACGGGCAATCAGACGGCTTAACGGATTACAACCAATAATTACAGCACCCGTTGCGGCATGATGCCGATTCAGTCCTAGACCGTTGGCAACCCAGCGAGCGGTCAGTCCTTGCAAAAAAACCGTCAACATGATGGTGAGAAATACCAGCGCTTTAATTGAATCCCCCCCATTAATCCCTCGTTGGGTCAAAAGAATTGCAAACAAGGATGCCACCGATGCGCTGACAATTCCTCTTGGAGCAATCCAAGACAAAAATAGTTTCTGTCGCAAGTTCAGCCCACTGTTCCAGGTACATAAGGTGATACTAATTGGGCGCACCACGAACATGAGGACGAGGACGGTAAACAAACTACCCCAACCAAGGGCAAAGATACTGGCAATCGATAAATCCGCCGAGAGCAAAATGAATAGGACAGAAACGCAAAGAACGGTTAATTGTCCTTTAAACCGTCGCAACAACCGCTCTTCCGGCAAAGCTGAGGCTCCTAGGACAATTCCCGCAGCCACGGTTGCCATCAGTCCAGATTCTGAGCGAATGGTTTGCGCTAAACCAAACAAACCCCACATGCCAGCCAGCACAACTAGATTTTTCAGCTCTTCTGAGATAAAGTTGGCACGCTTGAGAAACAAACCCAGCAGCCAGCCACCGCTAGCGCCAATGCCGGCACCAATGCCTAGCCGTAGGCTCAAACCCAGAATCGCTTCTGAAGGACTAGCATCACCGTTCAAAATCGTATCGAGCACGACGACGGCAAGAATAGCGCCTACTGGGTCAATTAACACGCCCTCCCCTTCTAGTAGTGTGGCAACCTGCCGATCCACGTTGACCTGTTTGAGCAGGGGACTAATCACAGTTGGGCCTGTAACAACCACTAAAGACGCATAAAGAAAGGCAATTGACCAGGGAAATTCACCTAGCCAGTGAGCCGCCATGCCGCCTCCAATCAGTGTGATCAGGGTTCCCAATGTGACCAGGTTGCGGAGACTTCCAGACACTTTGCCCAAGTCTCGCAGTTCTAAATTGAGTCCTCCCTCAAACAAAATGACAGCTACCGAGAGGGCAACAATCACTTCCAGACCCACTCCCAGTTTCTGGGGGTGCAATAGCCCCAAGCCATCTGGCCCCAAGATCATGCCAAACATCAAGAGAAAGACGATACTGGGAACTTTAAGGGATTCAGCAATGACTTGACCGCTGATCCCGGCAAGAACAGCCATGATCATCTGTAGTGTGAGTTCAAATGATCCTTCCATATGCCTTAAGTGTCGCAGGTGATCGACTCAGGTTTACATGCTTCATTGACAGTGTTCCAAGGCAACAGTGGGTGGAGAAGCCATCGTACTTGAGCCATATAATCTGACGATGGGAAACGTGCAAGCAGCTTCTTAACAGGGTATAACTTTTCCTCAATCTGTAGAGTGATGCAGCCTAATCCACAATGGTGCGTTGAAGCATCACCCTAGAAGCCTGGTCTAGGATCGAACTCTGGAATTCGGAAAGTCAACAAGGCTTGACTTGATAAATAGATTGAATTCATTGAGATGTTATTTTTCTGTTAGGGATTTGTTGACAAGGTGGAAAAATTTCCTTCTCGTGCCTGATAAATCAAGCTAATTGTCCTCTCTTGCTTCTATCTTCCGGATTAATTAGTCTTGATCAGGTAGGAAGACTTGCAGGAGTTTGATTTTATTCCCTATCTTGAACATAGGGGTCAAGGAAGAGGGATTTTCATGTCTTTGCTGTGTGCGACCAGCTGACGGAGTAACAAAGGCAATCGGGCATGGGGGCCTATCAAGAAACTGTTGCTGCTGTTCCACTCTTCCCCCAAAAGCAGTGATACACCGCTGTAAAACGGGTTTTACAGTGTAGTACGCCTGAAAAAATAGGGATGTCTACGTCGAATCCTGTTTTTTGTGAGGTGTTTTTATGATTTGCCCAATAAATTGTGTTTTTATGGTGTATGATTACCACTTTATTTCCGGGAATGCCTCCATAAGCGTTTATTCCAGAGACTCCTTATTGTGGGGGTCTGCTAAAAATTTTTCAATTTTTGTTTTTAATTTGAAGGAAAAGTTAACGGGGGATTCATGCCGGGTATTTTAGCACTTAGGTTTGGGTAGGAATGTTTTCCTTTGAAGATTTTTAGCTTCAAATCTTGTCAGAGGTCACAGTTGGAGGCGATACGCTAGTGTTGGCGATCGCTGCTATCCTAAGCTCAAAGTCTTACAGCAATGAGACTTGGAGAAAATTTAATCTTTTTTCACACAGGGCAATAGCTTTCCCTATCGGGTAGTCAGAGCATCACAACGGTACAGGTTGCGCAGTCTTTTACGGCAGGCCAAGCAGCTCTTGTAATTAGGTAATCAATCTATGATTAAAAGAGCTATTTTCTCATTGCATAATTGTAAAGTTACCTTGGAAAAGGATACAACTGCTTTCTGCAACAACCAAGAGCGATCGGCGAGTTAAATTGCCGCGAGGACGGCGACTGGCAACAAGCAGCAATCTGAATTGTTAGTAGAGATGGATCATCAAACTTTTACTTGGGGTCGTTCAGACAAGAGAAGTCGCAAAACGGAACGCTGGGTTGAAAGACTATGGATTTTAGGATTACTTCTAGCCGCGTTGCTCTTATTTGGAATTAATTTGGGTAATCCGCCGCTTTTAGAAGGGAGCGAAGGCGCGGTTGCCCTAAGTGCTCGTGAAATTAGTAGAACACCGATAGAGGCTTGGCATTGGCTTCACCTTAAGCTGACCAGTCAACTTGATCTCGAAGCACCCTTTTTACTGCATGTGCTGATTGCTGGCGCTTATAAAATAGGTGGCTTGAACGAGTGGACGACACGCTTACCAGGAGCGATTCTATGTGCTGTGTCGGTACCGATGCTGTATGGAATTGGTCGCGAAATCTTTCCCTCTCGTCAAAGTGCTCTTTTCTCCAGCTTAATTTATCTCACTTTTTTACCCGTCGTCTCTTGGGGGCGTCTAGCCAGTGTGGATGGGGCCGCCTTGTGCTTTGTCATGCTCATGATGTGGTCGGTGTTGCGATCGCGTCGTGACTTACGCTGGTCATTGGCTGTGGGGACGGGATTAGGGCTAATAGCCTTGAGCAAAGGCATTTTCCTTGGGCTTGTCGTGTTCGGAGTAGCATTGGTATTTCTGGCCTGGGATACCCCAAGACTCCTCACTTCAGTTTATTGGTGGACTGGTTTACTCTTGGGAAGTGTCCCTGGCGTGGGGGGTTATGCGCTGTGGCTACTACAAAACCCTCATCCACTGATTGCTCAAGAACTGGTCAACTCATCTTTGAGCCGTCTTTGGACACCAGCGACACCTCCCCGTGACCTGGTTTGGTATTATCTGGCTCAAATCCTAAAATTCTCAGTCCCTTGGCTTCTGTTCTGGCCTTCTGGATTGCGTCTTGCTTGGGAAAATCGCAATTGGGGGTGGGCTAAATTAGTCCTCGTTTGGGCTGGAGGTTATGCTCTGGCGATTTTAGTCTTGGTCAACCAACTACCTTGGTATGTTTTACCCATATACCCAGCCTTAGCGTTGGCGGGAGGAGCCTATTTAGGAGAAGTTTGGGTTTGGCCTAGTCGGCAATCCTATCCTCGCTTCTGGAGCCTTGGCTTGATTGTACTGGCCTTAAGTGCGATCGCTGCAACGCTCGTTTTCGCTATTCTCCCTATACCTGACCGCTCTTTAAGCATCATTTTTGCCTCAGTGGCTTTGACCATGATGATTGCAGCAGCGCTTGTGGCTCGACACGATCTACAATTCATCCCAATTTTATTTTGGGGTATCTATGTGTCATTGCTGCTATTTATGACTTCTCCCTATTGGATTTGGGAATTAGAAAATCCTTATCCCGTAAAAGAGATTGCTGCCATTCTTCAGCGAGGTACTCCTGAGCATCAAACAATTTATGCGTCTTTTGCTTCAGAACGTCCTTCTCTTAAGTTTTATAGCGATCGCCAAGTCATCCCAGGATCGGGCGCAAAACTTAAACAATACTGGATGCAAAACAAGCAACCTTATCTATTACTAGATACAAAAACGTTTGAACAGTTGAAGTTAGAGCCAGCTAGACGTGTGGGTCAAACGTCCGGATGGGTGTTAATTACTAAAAAACCTAACTAATACACAGTCTAAAGTAAGGGGTAGGGTCAGGCTGACTCTTCCCCTCTACTCCTTTGCGGAAAATGACAGGGTTTGTATTACCCATCTGTCCTTAGGCAGATTGGATGTACAGCAAACGATCAAGCCCGTTAGCACTTTTTTAACCCAGCAAGAATAATTCGCCTACACTAGAAGTTGAGAGGCGAAAGTTTTCCAATGCCGAGGCTTTCGGACTTGACATTAGCCTATTGTTTTAGCCAAGAATGGGGCAAAGTAATCGGTGTGCATCTTCAGATGCTTTGCCCCTAGCCCAGCATAAATTAGCGAGTAATATTGTATTTACTCGAAAGCCAACAATCTCTGACACTGACTGTCCTATCAGGAAGTTGAGTTCAAAAGACAGTTACTCTGACTTTATCCTTACACTTGGTGTGGGTTTCGGTATAGGGCTGAGGATTTATTCCTCTTCCTCGTCTTCTTTCCCGTCAATTTGCTTCAGGTGAATATGCTTTCGCCCTAAAGTGATTTCAAATTCATCTCCGGGGTGTAAGCCCATCTGTTTAGTGTAGGCAGAGCCAATCAGCAAGTTACCGTTAGATTGGACACTGATTCGATAACTGGCACTGCGACCGCCACGTCCATTGCCATTAGCTTTGCTATCTAACTCAATTCCTTCTGCATCAATCAATGCATTGAGGAACTTCATCATATTGACTCGCTCTACCCCGTTTTTTGTAACAGTGTAGTAGCCACAGGCCCTGGCTTTTTCTTCTTTGCTGAGATTTCCCAGCTCTTTGACTTTCAGAATCAATGCTTCACCCTCTAAGGGGTCGATTTTTTTCTTTTTAGCCATCAACTTGAATCTAAAACTATGGAGATAAGTGGTAAGTAGCGGTTTTGCTTGACTGACTAGAAACCAAGATAACAAAATCTCAGCGTTATATCAGCTTCTAAAACTATATTACACAAAGAGTGTCAATTGCGTTCGCTATATTTGTTTACTTAGGGGAGATAACTCACGATAAACCTCCGCAAGAGTTTGTGAACAACCATCCATCTCAATACTGTTAGTTGTTTCCAGCACCGATGTCGCCCAAACAAACAACAACGGTTAGCTCACGGCTGCCTCGTTAGACCCGAAATCAAGGTTGAGGATAAACACACAATGCATCAGGTTGATAGTACAGCCTTTGGTGGACACCGCCTACAACTAATTAAACAATTAACGTGTATGACCTCAATAGGAACCCAAAAGCATGAGTAGCTTGACTTGCTGAGCATTCCTCCAGTAAGAGGAGTGCAAAAACAATATACTGTACTACCTGGATTTTCAATTCCTATGAAGCTTACGACTCGTGGACACTACAGTGTCAAAGCGCTGTTAGATTTAAGCTTACAGCGAGGGTTTGGACCAACATCTGTAAAAGCGATCGCGCATCGACAAGACATTCCAGCTCCCTATTTAGAGAAGCTGTTGATTGAATTACGTCGCGCTGGTTTAGTTAACTCGGTACGTGGTGCTCAAGGAGGTTATCAATTAGCTCGCGAACCGGCAAAAATTTCTCTTGGTCAAATCTTAGAAGCTGTCGGTGAAACAATCGAACCCCTTCCTCGCCATACACCCGATGCCGCTCAAGCGGAAGACTGGGTCACCTTTAGTGTTTGGCATCGGCTACATCAAAAGTTAAAAGAAGCGTTGTATAGTATAACGCTTGCAGACCTTTACTACGATGCCCGAAGCTGGCAAGCCGCTGTAGGAGAAGAAACAAGCTTTGTTGTGTAATTTTTCTTCAAAGCGGACGTTCTAGCGCAGAGAAACCCACAGTTCCGTAAAAAACTGACAGCAATATCTATAAAGTAGTCAGGGAGTTGCAAGTTTTTTGTGCCTGTGTTCGCTGTGAATTCACTTCTATCCACTACCGTTTTACTTTTGGCTGCTTATTTAGATTACCTGATTGGTGACCCTTGGGGCTGGCCTCATCCAGTGCGAGTCATGGGTTGGCTCATTTCTCAATTCACTCAGTTTGTTCTGAAGCGGTGGAGGTGTGAAGAGGACGGAGCCAAAGAAAAAGAGGAGGAATTTTTTTCTCCCCAATCTTTGACAAATCAAACAGTTCCTGATAGAGATTACTTCTCTGTTCGTCGGTGGCAACGTCGGGGAGCGGGTATTTTGTTAGGTATAGGGCTCATAATCGGTAGTGCATTTTTCGGTTGGCTAATCGTTCGAGGTGCAAGTTCGATTCATCCGCTAGTGGGTATTGTTGTAGAAAGTATCTTACTAGCTAGTTGCTTTGCGGGTCGGAGTTTGCGAGCCGCCGCCGTTGATGTTTTACAACCCTTAGCAACTGGACAGTTAATTCAGGCGCGTTCGATTTTGAGCCAATACGTAGGTCGAGATACAGAGAAACTTGATGAGCCAGAAATTCTGCGTGCCATTCTAGAAACTGTGACCGAAAATGCCACAGATGGAGTAACAGCTCCCCTCTTTTATGCCATTGTCGGCGCATTTTTGCCGGGAGTCGGTAGTGTTCCTCTCGCCCTCGCTTACAAAGCTGCCAGTACTTTAGATTCAATGGTTGGCTATCGGCGGGAACCTTACACAGATTTGGGCTGGTTCAGTGCCAAACTCGAAGATATTCTCACTTGGCTACCCTGTCGATTAACTGTAATTACCCTGGCACTAATATCAGGCAAACCTCTAGAAGTTTGGCATCTGTGCCTGCGCGATGCTCGTAAAGACCCCAGCCCTAATTCCGGTTGGAGTGAGTGCGCTTACGCAGCCGTTCTCGGTGTTCAAGTGGGAGGAACAAACTGGTATCAGGGCGTTGCTAAACATAAACCCCTTCTCGGTAACCCAGTTCACCCCATTACATCCAAAACAATTTACCAAGCTTTGGGGCTGACGCGAGCTTGCCTGTTGATTTGGCTGAGTTTAGCTGTGATGGCTTTGAACTCATCAGCTGTTGGATAGTAATCAGAATGGGGAATGGGGAATCGGGAATCGGGAATCGGGAATCGGGAATGGGTGATTGAGTTCATGACTCTTACCCATCCCTAATTACCCTATTACCGCTTGCATCCTACGTTTTTTAAGCGTGGGATGAGCTTAAGCACAGTTGTTTATATCTGGAATTCGCCTTAAAAGAGTTGAAGTTGCTCGTTGTGGGGAGGAGGTCACGCTGTGATGACCCTAACCCAGAAATCCAATATACAAAATTCGATAAAACTATGGAAACACTTAGCTATCTATATTTAGCCACAACTGATGAAAGTGCAGACAACCTTCATCTGAGGACAACTACGTTTGACCTGACAAGGGTTAAAGCCTTTAACTGGAAAAAACTACCGAGTGCGGCTTGGATACAGGTGGGAGCAATAGCGATCGCTTTCACCTTGATAGGTATGGCTAGTCATAGTGCCTTAGCCCTGCAAATCGGCAATCAAGGGTCACAAATCACTACCTTGCAACAAAACTTGGCAACATCTGGCTTTTACAAAGGCCCAATCACTGGATTCTACGGAGAGTTAACCCAGTCAGCCGTCAGACGATTTCAGCAAGCCAAGGGATTACCCGTGGATGGGATTGCTGGGCCAGATACGCTATCAGCTCTCAATGGCACGTCTGGTAGTCGCTTACCCACAGGTATTCTCCTGCAACCAGGCAGCCGAGGCACAGCTGTAACTCAGCTGCAAAAAACGTTAACAGCGAAGGGTTTTTACAAGGGCCCCGTGACTGGCTACTATGGTGAATTGACCCAATCAGCCGTCAGACGATTTCAGCAAGCGACAGGATTATTGGCGGATGGCATAGCTGGGTCAAGGACTTTGTCAGCTTTAAATGGCACTCCTATCGATGGCAGTGGCTTTCCGACCGGCATCCAACTCCAACCGGGTAACAGTGGGACGGCTGTAACCCAACTGCAAAATCGGTTGAGAGCTTTGGGATTTTATAAGGGGCCGATTACTGGATTTTACGGTCGGTTAACAGAGGCTGCCGTTAGAGATTTTCAGAGTTCTAGAAGAATCAGCGTGAATGGCATTGCTGGGCGCACGACATTAGCCGCACTCCTGGGCAATTCTTCAGGCGGGAGTGCGATCGCACTTGCACCACAAGGATAAATCACTTTTCTATACACTGGGTTGAAAAAATCCATCTCTCTACTCAAGATGAGAGATGGATTTTTGTAGATCCAATGTGCACAAGCTAGCCACTCAACCCCCCATCAGGATGTCTACTCAAATTATTGAAATTCTTTCAGCTGAAGAACTCCGCCGCACGGTCAATCGTTTGGCCTCTCAAGTGATTGAACAGGCGGGGGATCTGGCTCAACTGGTACTGGTTGGCATTTACACCAGAGGTGTATCTTTAGCTCATCTGCTATCGCGTCAGATTGAAGTACTCGAGCAGGTATCAGTGCCAGTAGGAGCACTCGACATTACTTTTTACCGAGATGATTTAGATCAGATTGGCCTCCGCACACCCGCAAAAACTGATATTCCTTTTGATCTATCTGGCAAAACCGTAGTGTTAGTGGATGATGTCATTTATAAAGGGCGAACGATTCGCGCCGCGCTGAATGCGGTCACGGAATACGGTAGACCCCAAGTGATTCGGCTACTGGTTTTGGTGGATCGGGGACATCGAGAGTTGCCCATTCGCCCAGACTTCACGGGCAAGCAGTTACCCACCGCTTCGGAAGAACAGGTGCAAGTTTACTTACAAGATATAGATGGGCGGGATGCGGTGGAATTAATTAAAGGCTTGAGTTCTGATTACCGAGAAGAGAGTTGATCGCGCTTGAAGCAGGAGGAGATCTCGACACTAACTTTTTAGGGATGGGCCAGTCGATGGGACAATCGAGATTGTCCATCAACCTGCCTAGATTCAATTTGCAAGTTATGAGAGAAACCCAGAGGCGGAAGGCAGACCACCTAAGGATTTGTCTGGATGAAGATGTGCAATTTCAGAAGAATACTAATGGGCTGGAGCGCTACCGCTTCACCCATTGTTGTTTGCCAGAACTGAACCGTAGTGAGATCGATATCACGACAACGTTTCTGAGGAAATCGCTAGGAGCTCCCTTGTTGATTTCTTCAATGACTGGCGGTACCGAACAGGCTAAGATGATTAATTTTCGTCTCGCTGAAGTCGCCCAACAATACAGGCTCGCGATGGGCGTGGGTTCTCAACGGGTTGTGGTGGAAAATCCCCAAGTAGCTGATACGTTTGCTGTGCGATCGCAAGCTCCGGATATCCTCTTGTTTGCTAATCTCGGCGCCGTTCAACTCAACTACAGTTATGGCGTCGATGAGTGTCAGCGCATCATTGATCTTCTGGAAGCAGACGCCTTAATTTTGCATCTCAATCCCTTACAGGAGTGCATCCAGCCCAATGGAGACACTAACTTCCGGGGCTTACTTGACAAAATTTCTATTTTGTGCAATAGAGTGTCTGTACCAGTGATTGCCAAAGAAGTCGGGAATGGCATCTCAGCGGCAATGGCTCAAAAGCTAATCGAGGTTGGAGTTTCGGCAATTGATGTGGCTGGGGCAGGTGGCACTTCTTGGGCTAAGGTGGAAAGTGAACGAGCATTGAATGAAAAAGAACGCCGTTTAGGACTAACCTTCACGGATTGGGGGTTGCCCACGGCTGAGTGCATTGTTGATATTCGCGCCATTGCCCCAGAAATTCCTTTAATTGCATCGGGTGGATTACGCAATGGCTTGGATGTCGCTAAAGCGATCGCATTAGGCGCTGATCTGGTTGGTTTAGCATGGCCTTTTTTACAAGCGGCGGCTGAATCTGTGGAGGCGGTTGATGCCTTAGTCCAGTTATTGATAGCAGAAATAATTACAGTTCTCTTCTGCACCGGTAACGCCAATTTAGATCAACTCAAGCACTCGAACACCTTGCACAAGTTACCTTAACTTCCTCGTCTGCTCAGGAAAGCCGTTAGAGATGTTAAGAAGGAAAAAGTAAACTATTCCACATTTAACGACGCTGTGAGACTGGGCATGGGGCATGGGGCATGGAGTACTATTCGCTATGTCAACTAAGATGTGGAAAAGCTGAGAGAGGAAAAAGTCAAGAAAAATTTATGTTGCCAGAGAACTTTTTCCTTACTCCTTACAATCAAAAATCTACCGTTTAGGAAAATTAAACAAATTAGCAAACTCTGAAAATGTAATAAACTCCCCTTGTCGCTTAAGGCATATCAAATATTTCTCTAATCGACGCACCATGTCTCTTCCAGACCGTTTTTTAATAAAATTAGGAAGGTTGAAACTCGTGATATTAATGAACTCCCAAGGATGAAAATAGAGGCAAAGATAAGAATCAGTTCGTAGGGTTATCTGAGAGGCAAGTTTAATCCAAAATAAGGGGAAATTTTTAAAACTTAGCCAAAATAGGGGAAATCGAATTATAGGGGTTACGGAAACTGGAATATTGAGTATTCCATTAGCATAATAAGCTGTTCTTGGTTTAAAACAATTGTTATATCTGCCAGGAATATACGTGGGATTCATAGAGGAATTATACTTATAACTTGCTTTCTTAATTTCTCGCTCATCCATTGCCATCAGTCGAGCGGCTCTAAAGCCTGTAACCGGTTGATTTGTTATTTTTTCTAAAGTTTCCCTAGATTTGCCTAAATCTTCCACGCTGAAAGAGGAATGGTAGAAACCATGAGAAGCAATTTCATGCTTTTCGGAAATTTCCCGGATAATGGCTTGGTGGTGAAGCGCAAAATTCGCTGTCACAAAAAATGTTGCCCTGATTTCTAGCTGATCGAGAAGCCAAATAATCGCTTCTAATCCTCTCAAGGAAATCTCCATCTGAGTTTTTTCATCAATTCGTTGTCCATATTCTTCGGGAATATCAAACTCCTCAATGTCAAAGCTTAACAAGACATACTTTTTCTTTTTCATATCGACCGAGGCTATCATTGATTCTAATTTTCAATAAGCTTATCAGCATTCTCAGAGAATCTACCGCTAAATTAACTTTTGAAGCTTTTTCTGTATGAGTAATTGAGACAATAACAGGAATTTCACCAATTGAGTATCTTTGTTTTTGGGCCAAGTACATAAGTTCTACATCGAAACAAAATCGTTTGATTCTTTGTCTTGCAAATAAATCCTTGGCAATCTCTTTTTTAAATCCTTTGATTCCAGCCTGCATATCGCTGAAATTGAGGGACAAGATACCCCTAGAAAGAATATTAAACACTTTACCTGCTACAAATCTAATGAATTTGACTCGCTTTACATTAGTAGGCATCAAATTTCTACAACCAATGACTACATCAAAGAATTCGAGCTTATCAATTAGGAAATCAAGATGAGTTAAAGAATAAGCTAAATCACTATCAATAAAGCAAATATAATCTCCATGACTAAATTCCACCCCTTTTTTTATAGCGTGTCCTTTGCCTTTATTTTCATCATAGGACAGCAGAGAAATATGATTATTTTCTGACTCCAATATTTTATTTTCAATAATTGCCTTGGTTTCGTCTGTAGAGCCGTCATTGACAAAAATAAAATGGTATATAGGGTTGTTTTTAGAGTATTCTAGAACTGCATCAACGGTTAAACTTATGCATTTTGATTCGTTGTAAACAGGTAGAATAACCGAGATGCTTCTCATGACCGATAAATTCGCCTAACTACTGTAAAGAATGCAGACAAAACTGCAAAGAATCAATTTTGGCTCTACAATACACTGTGCTTGTAGAACAATCAATCCTTTTGTCTTAAATTAAAATACAGAATTATTACAGGAGCAAAAGCAGGAATAGTCTTTCGTTCTCGTCTCGCTACAATAGCTGAGGCCGCTACCTGCTCCTGTTTATACCTGTCATCGCTGGTCAAATCCTACGATATTAAGGCTGAGCCGTCTAGTCATTAAAACAATAATCTTGACTTTACAGAGGAATACGTAAATATACTCAAGCCTATGGGAACAGCTAACTGCCGCTGGATATGGGACAAAAGACAGAGGCTTTGAGTGGTATTCAAGGACAAGATGAACCCATAACCTCTACTGGATGGAAATTCGCATATGTCTGGAATCTTTCAAAGTTATATGCTGTCTCAGTTGCTCCCTCTCATCTTCTGCGCGGTTATTGGTGTTGGTTTTATCCTTCTGGCTTACTCGTTTGCGATACCTGCCGTATAAGCAAATTGGAGCTAAAACTGAATCAGTCATACATAGGGTGTTTAAGCTAAGAGCGATCGCGCCTATCGAACTGAATCGCGATTCGATACACTAAGGCTCATTGTCGAGTTTCAGTTTTGTGAGTGCCTTGATGCGCCAAGAACACAACAAGCTGGTGCGTGATTCTATTCCGGATATCATTCGCCAAGCGGGGAATCAGTGCGAAGTAGCAACGATGCCAGAGGCGGAGTTTCGCCAAGCGTTGCGGGAGAAGTTGCTCGAAGAAGCCGGAGAAGCGGCTGTTGCCAGTCCGGAAAATTTGGTAAGCGAGTTAGCTGATTTGCAAGAGGTGATTCATGCACTTTTAGCGGTGTATGGAATTGGGCACGAAGCCGTCGAGAATGAGCAAAAACGTAGACGAACAGAACGGGGAGGCTTTGAGCAACGTCTTCGGTTGTTATGGACTCAGTCATCGTGAAGAACTTCAATGCTGAGCCATACTAAAGTGCCCTTTTTTGACACTTCATACTTCATACTTCAGCCTTTTGTTGACGTTCTTAGCAGATGCCAGTGACTGAAAAAAATCAGGGTGTTACTCAAACAATTGATGGAGATGAGCAGCAAACGCTATTAAACCTGGCTGAGTCTTTTCTGCGAGAGTCCGTTGCGCCTATGGCGTCACAGATTGATACTCATCCAGAGGCATTGCAAGAGGCGCTTCAAGGACTGGGAGAGCGCTTTCTCCTCGCTCTACGGGTTCCCAAAGCCTGGGGGGGTGGTGGAGTGAATGAAGCTACCTATCGCCGCTTTCAAATGTTAGTCCCCCGCTACTCTGGCGCTTTGGCATTCCTGCAAACTCAACATCAAAGTGCAGCGGGATTTCTCACCAATAGTAACAATGAATTCTTAAAGAGAAAGTATCTGCCCTATATGGGCAAAGGCCATGTATTAATAGGAGTTGGTTTTTCCCAACTGCGCCGTAAAGGTGACCCCTTAGTGAAAGCTATTTCTGTCGCAGGCGGGTATCAGATAGAAGGAACGGTGCCTTGGGTTACAGGGTTTGGTTTTTTTCAGGAATTTATTGTAGCAGCAACGCTTCCAGATGGTCGGGCGGTTTATGGAGTTGTCCCGTTTGTGGAGACAGTTCAAGAGACGGGAGGAACAATAACGTTGAGTGAACCCATGGAACTGGGTGCGATCGCCTCAACAAATACCGTAACAGCTACACTCACCCATTGGTTCTTACCGGAAGAATGTGTTGTGTTTATCCAACCTGCTGGTGCAATTCACGAGAATGATCAACGCAATGTTCTGCATCACAGCTTTTTCGCTCTAGGGTGTGCCAAAGCAGGACTTGACATCGTCGAAGTGGCTTATCAAACTAAACAACTTCCCTTTATCCAGCGAGCATTTGAAGAACTCAATAACGAACTAGCCCGCTGTGAATCGGCCATTATGCAGGCATTATCCCCCAACTCCCAGACTTGGGAAGCACAGTTACAATTAAGGGCTTGGGCGATTAATCTGGCGCAACGCTGCGCGAGTGCAGCGGTGACTGTTTCTAGCGGTGCAGCTAATTACCGATATCATGTAGCACAGCGAGTCTATCGAGAGGCGCTGGTCTTTACTGTATCGGGTCAAACGATAGCTGTAATGGAGGCGACTTTGGGGCGATTGGTGCATGGAGGAAATTGCTGAGACACCTCTGGTGTGGGAAACTTCGCTCCCTCCCCTAAGATCCGGGGAAGGCTACGTGGGGGAAAAAGGCAGAGTCTGTTCTTTCCCTTGTGCCGTCTGCCAGTCGTGTAAAAATAAGTGGCTGCCAGATCGGAGTAACAGCAAAGAGCATGGCTAAAATGATGCGTTAAATGCATCGTAAATTTGCTTTTTTTGCATAATATCAGCAAAATTATGTCTCAGGACACAGGTATAACCTGGATTGTGTGTTCCAATCTAGTCATGGCAGTGCAACACTAAATGACAATGAATACCAATCTCGAAATACCCCAATGGTCGTCGCCCGTTCAGGTGCAAGACAATCAAGTCCTCAACAGCTTTGATTTTGAGCGCTGGGCACGAGAGGTAAGACCGCAGTTGCTGGCAGCTTTGCAAAAAAAATCAGCGCACTCCCAGCAAAATGCTAAAGCGTGAGTTAACAACAGCGACGTTCTAAAAAGGTGATTGCTTCGTCTGGGTGAAGATTAATTTGAGGAACATCATCAACTAGTAGTAACCATCTATCTCCTACTAACTTCATCCTCCACCGTTCTGTTGGCTGTCGCGGTAAAATATGCCAGGTTCCCTGAGTATCTTCTTCACAAACAAACCCCCAGCTTGTTGCTTGATTTAATACCGTCTCTCTCATGGTTGGGGTTTAGTGCAGAACGCCGTCAGTCAACTTTTTTTCAATTTGTGATTGAGACAGGATGCATCTAATAGTGGTAGTCAGTCATAGGACAATTATTCCAGACAGCCTACTATCTACTACCTCTTAATCAGATGGTGCTGCATTTTTTCTCCACAGAAAGCCCCAACGAAGTGACTGGGGCTTTTTGCTAGTTTTTTCCAGTATATGCTTACACGATTCAGTAAGTATTATGACCAAACATCCACTCTGAGTGAGTTAAAAAAGTGAGGAACTGACCTACACAGCTTGCCAAATTTTAATGGTTTTATCCTCACTTCCACTGGCAAACGTATGCCCATCCGGACTCACTGCAAGGGAATAAACCCACTTTCTATGTTCAGTTAAGGTACGAAGCAGTTTTCCCGTCTCCAAATGCCATAACCTGATGGTGTTGTCCCGACTGCCACTGATGAGAGTTTGTCCGTCAGGGCTAATCGCTAGGGACAAAACCCAGTCGGTATGCCCAACCAGAGTCCGAATCAGTTTCCCACTCTTGAGATGCCATAGCTTGATGGTGTTGTCATCACTGCCACTGGCGAGAATTTCTCCATCGGGACTGACGGCTACAGTTCTCACCCAGTCTTCATGAGCATTGAGAGTATGTAGAGGCGAATCTTGAAGGTGTCTGCCAGTGCCTAATTGCCAAATTTTGATGGTTTTGTCACCCCCACTACTGACGAGAGTCTGTCCATCAGGACTAATGGCGAGGGAATACACCCACTTTTTATGCCCTGGTAAGGTGTGCAGGGGTTCGCCTGTGTCTAAATCCCAAATTTTAATTTTATAGCCCCCACTGACCAACGTCTTGCCATCGGGGCTGATGGCGAGGGAATAAATCCACTTATTATGCCCAGTAAGGGTGCGTAGGGGCGACTCTTGGGGTTGTCCATCCGTGCCGAGATGCCAAATTTTAATACAAGTGCGATCGCTGGTTCTATGGCTACTGGCTAGCGTTGTGCCATCTGGACTGAGGGCGATCGCCAGAACCCTGCCTGACTCCCCTGTTAGGGTATGCATCAATTCACCCGTCCCTAATTTCCACAGCATAATTGTGTTGTCATCCCCTCCACTGGCAAGCATTTGCCCATCGAAGCTGACAGCAATGGATGCTGCTTTTCCGGAATGACCCGTTAAGGTATTAATGAGGGAAACTTTTTCCAGCTTGGGCTTTGCCCTTAAGGGCAGGATGTTAGACGATGAAGCCAGTGTTGCCCGATCATCCACTTTGACTAAAGCAATCGGTTCTCGTTGGGATTGACATTTTAGCTGTTCAATTTCACCTAAGAGAGTATCAACTTGTGCGATCGCCTCTTCGTCACCTAAGGTGATAAAACATTGTTGTAGATTCTCTAAATACTTCTGGTCTTCTAGCGTTAGGGCTGACTGCATAACTCCTAACACATTGGCGCCTTCCACGGGGAGGATTTGGCGCTGTTTGAGCCAAGCATTGAGTGAGTAGCTCAGTTGCTCTTTCGCCCACGAGCGATCAGGCAAACTTGCTAGACTCTGAGCTAATTTCAAAGCCAATTCAGGTATCCATAGAGGGCGTTCAAGTTCTAGAACGTTAAAAATATCCTTGTACCCTAAAATGGTAGTTTGCAGGACGGCTTGCAGCAATTGCTCATCTACAGCCTTATACAACAAACTAGGTAACAGCTCAGGTAATAAAGGTGATACATCGTAATGAATCAGATGATGAGCATCAGCCACCCAGCCAGCGACTAAACAATGACAGGTCATTAAAAGCTGAGTCAAGGCTGCAAAATCTTGATGATTGACCTTATATTCGAGGGCTAATTCGCTCGTGTCAATGCCATAACGCTGCCATTTCTCCTCTTTTTCCAAAACGCCTAAGTTGAAACTATTGTCCCCACCTAGTCGGTTAACGTCTTCTAAACTCTCACCGCAGGCTAAGAGTCGATTGGCTGTTTCTTTCCACTTTAAAGCGCGACGTTTGGCTGAAGTGTAAATAATATCTCGGTAATTGAGTCGAGCAATAATCGTTTGATAGCAATAGGCTTGCTGCCCCAAGCCCCAGTAAGCAATCCGGAAATTGAGATAATCTCCAACCAGTTCGGATTCTAAAATCAAAGTGGGTTCCGATTTCAGTTGTTCAAATAAAGCCTTGATACTGGCTTCTCGATGAAATCGCTCACTTTCCCAAGCACCGGCTAAAAACTCTGTCGGTCTTTCCCCACTACTTAGACAATAGTTCTGACTCAAAAATTCCCCAAGGCTTTGCGCTAAATTCCGCTCAATTTCTGGTAACGCTTGAGCTACTTCTGGCAACTTAACCGACTGCATTTGAGGGGATGAGAGAAAAATTCGCAAGGGGATGCGCTGATGACTCTGATGAGAACCTAATAGTTGCGACGGAAATAGCCTTAAAGGCCAGTTATCTAAAATTTTGTGACATTCCGGCAACTGGAGCGCTGTTTCCCGTTGATAAGATGCTACATTTAAATGCGTCTCCCGGTTGTAGGCAGCTAATTGCTGTTGCAGAGATTTTTCTTGTTCAAAACGCCATGCCTGAACCTCTAAATTCTCTTGAGGTCTTGCTCGATAAGCCTGGGGATTGAACTTAGGAATTTCCTTAGTCTGTTTTTGCTTGAACTGGCGTACCCGTTCTTGTTGCAGAGCCGTAAATATTTTCGCGATCGTGGGTAATCCTTGGAGTAGTAACTTTAGCCCTAGCTCCAGTTCCATAAGTGCCTCTTCAGTTGCTGAATTAATCTAAACGATAAGAGTTTTTGTAGTTTAGCTATCTTGCACCCCGTCCAAATCATAACTTTCCAGGGGTACAGAACTGGTTAAGGTTGAGTTAAGTGCTGTCCCTAACCAGCTTAGATAGACACAAATTAGCATAGTGGATAGATCTATGCCCAAATCACTCTAACCGCAAGCCCAAATGAAGGCAAACTGCTTTTTAAGCGTTTGGCACTGAAGAACATGTAGGATTGTTATATCCCCCGTCTAAGCGAATTGTAAAACTCTCTCCTCTCTTACTCTGCGTTCTCTAAACCTCTGTGGTTTATTATTCTTCACCAATCGAAAACACAAAACAAGCCCCAAAAAACAAAAAGGGCAAATCCTACATCTGCCCTATCTAACTCCAAGAAAGCTTGTCCGAGACCTTCGAGTTAGTGTTTTAAGTTATCCAGCCACAACAGGGCCACACTATTGGTGCATACCGCCTGGATCGGCTTGGCTAACTTTATTTTTTATCGGCCTTCTAACTTGTCTTGCAAAATCCCTTCAATAGTTTCACCGCCGGAATTTTGGGGATTCTTCATCTTGTCGATGTCAGCAGCTCCCTGAACTTCGTTGATACGACCTTCATTGGATTTTTCTATCACTTGCTTACCCGACAGCAGATCTTGATCTCCCTGTCTGATAGCTGTCTTTTGTGCGCCCTCTTCAATACCTAAGAGCTTGTCCTCACCTTTGGTGGGGTCACTCGCTTGTGCAGGCTTATCATTATTGTTGGCAAAGGGATTAGGAATCTCTAAGCTATAAGCGGGTGTAGTATTAGAGAACAGGATTAAAGCGCCAACAACAGCCGCTAGTACAACACGCATAGAGCGCCACAGAGCCGATGGATTAAAGCGGATAGACTTCATAAATTTTTCCTCCATTTTCGAGTTATTTTTGATAATTCTGCGAATTCTTGGGGCAGAACATCGGATTTCAAACTACACTTACCTATTTATCCAAATTTTTAATCCTAGCTCATCTATACGGAGGTAGATTAATCTGTATACACCCCGACAGATCCTGTCCTCGCTAGCCTGATACTGAGAGTTCAAGCCAAAAACCGCATAAGGCCAGCAGAACCTAAGAGCAGCCAATCGCGGTAATCTAAGCTTCAGGGTCATGTAGATGTAGAGGAACCCAGGCTTGAGCCGTATGGAAAGACCGTTAGCGTATCTCCAGCAACGGAGCACAGATGATTGGCTGATTGGCTATGAGAGTCATCAGTTCAACCAGCTTACTCAGCAGTTTTTCCAGCAATTAAGCCAATTATCAACGGGTAGAACACCACCGAAGCTTCTCCTGGTTGAGCCGCATCCGTTACGATTTCTTGCCGCTTTCGTCGCCGCCGTTGCCGCCAATTGTCCCGTTTTCTTGTGCAATCCCAACTGGGTACAACAAGAATGGCAACAAATTTTTGAATTAGTCCAACCCGATTTAATTTTCGGGGAAGCTGCTAACTCTTTTTTGTCCCTCTCTTGTTCTCCCCCTTTCCCCGCTCTTTCTTACAACTCAGAACTCATCATGATTCCTACCGGGGGGTCTTCCGGCAAAATTCGCTTTGCCATCCATACCTGGGAAACGTTAATGGCATCTGTGCGAGGATTCTACCATTATTTTGGCAATGAATCTGTTAATTCTTTTTGCACCTTGCCTCTGTATCACGTTAGTGGCTTGATGCAATTTATGCGTTCATTCACTACTGGGGGAAAGTTAGTTATCCAGCCGTTTAAACAAGTGGAATCAGGTAATTTTTTTGACATTAATCCTACTGATTTTTTTATTTCATTAGTTCCCACTCAGTTACAACGCTGCTTACAAAATCCTCAACTAACCAGTTGGCTATCCCAGTTTAAGACTGTCCTTTTAGGAGGTGCACCCGCTTGGGCATCACTTTTAGAGCAGGCACGATACCACAACATTCCCTTAGCCCCCACCTATGGCATGACCGAAACAGCCTCTCAAGTCGTTACGCTCAAACCCGACGATTTTCTGGCTGGTAACAATAGCTGTGGTCAAGTTTTACCCCATGCTCAGGTAACGATTCGTAGTTTCACCGATGAAATTTTAGGGACTCATCAAACGGGAATGATTACAATCGAAGCTGAGTCTTTAGCGTTGGGTTATTATCCTGAAATCCAGGGGAGGAATGGCAATAGTCTTCCAAAATCCAAAATCCAAACGATAAAATCTGATGACTTGGGATTTTTTGATGAACAGGGTAACTTAAATATCGTAGGACGTAGCAGCCAGAAAATTATTACAGGGGGCGAAAATGTCTTCCCGGCTGAAGTGGAAGCCGCTATTCAATCCACACAACTGGTTACCGATATTTGCGTAATTGGCATCCCAGATACTCGTTGGGGTCAAGTAGTAACCGCTATTTATGTTCCTCATATAGCAACTCCTCCGACTCCATGCTTGCAAGCCGCCATTGAAGATAAATTGAGTAAATACAAGCGACCTAAGCATTGGATTTCGGTAGACCAATTGCCTCGCAATGCCCAAGGTAAAGTGAACTATGAGCAATTACAAAAAATTGTCATGACATGCTTAGACAATCAACAGTCTTGAACAAGATTACCCGACGACAACCAAAGAATTCCTTTTCCCCCACTCCCCCATATCTGCGCATTTGTTGAACCTTTGTCGGATTACCTCAGTCTAAAGAAATAAGCAAATCAACTGGTGAGGGAGAGAACCTACAGGTGTCAGTCATACCTGCCGAGGCGTCAAACAATGACCCTGCTACCCAAGAATCTCAAAGCGACATCGACTTGGTGCTACAGTGCCAACAGGGTAACCAGCAAAGTTTCCGCCAACTGTACCGCCGCTATGCTTCGCGAGTACGTTCCACCCTCTACCAGCTTTGTGGTGGTGAGACTCTCGATGATTTAGTCCAAGAGGTTTTTCTGCGCGCTTGGAAAGGCTTGCCCCAGCTACGGCAAGCGGCTCAATTTTCCACCTGGTTGTATCGCATTTGCTGGAATGTGGCATCCGATCAACGGCGGCAGTTTGCCCAAGAGCGTTCCTTTAACTCAAAGCTCAAAAGTGGTCAAGAAAGGCTCTCCACCAACGACTCAAAACTAACCCAAGCTCCTGATTTGATGGATCTACATTATCAAGATTTGATCCAGCGAGGACTACAACAGTTGAGTTTTGAGCATCGTGCCGTGCTGGTGTTGCATGACTTGGAAGATTTGCCCCAAAAGGAGGTAGCACAAATTTTGGGCATAGCCGTGGGAACGGTTAAATCTCGTCTTTTTCATGCCCGAACGTCCTTAAGGAACTATATCCAGCAACAAGGAGAGATGTGATGACTGAGTTACCGCCCGATGATCAACAATGGCAAGAGTTTCTGCGTAAACACCGCCCCACACCGCCTCCAGAGCCACCGGATAGGGAGGAGCAACTGTTCAAAGCGATGGAAGAGTCACCCCAGCCCGTGAGCGTTCAACGGCTGTGGGCTTGGCCTCCAGCACTGATTGCTGGTTTATTAATGGTATTGAGTAGTTACCGCGTGCTGATTCCTTCACCAGAGCCCACTCACTCCACCACATTGGAAGCCTTTGTGCAAGACAATTGGAATGAGGTGGTGGGAGAGACATCCCCTAGTATACAAAGTAACCCGATTGTACAGGTCGATTGGCAGTTAGAGGCGAATGCCGCGCAGTGACCTTCTTTAGACTTCATAGTTCATACTTTTTTAATATGTGGTTACGTCGTGTATCTCTTTCCTCAGTTCTTCTGCTGGTTCTGGGCAGTGCGATCGCCATTGCCAAACCCACTCCCCTTCTTGATCAAACGCTGCTGCAAAACTTAGGGGGGAAGAGGGGTGAAGTACAAGGGGAGTTGAAGGTGTTGGAACAACTGAACCTGACGTCAGAGCAAACGCAAAAGGTCAAGGCAATTTATTATCAATACAAAGAGGAAATTTCCCAACAGAAAAAAACCTTGCGTCAAACCACCAGGCGGCTACGTGCTCTTCTGGTAAGTACAGCCTCAACCGAGGAGATTCGGACTCAATATCGGCAGGTGGAAACGGTGCGCCAGCAACTAGAAACTGCTAGCTTTGAAAGTATGCTGGCGATGCGAGAGGTATTAACACCTGCTCAACGCAGCCAGTTTGCTCAACTAATGGAGCAGCAAGAGAAAACGTTCTACAGCCGAATGGCTAACCAACGAGGACAGTAGTTTTGCGATATATCTATCTTCACGGTTTTGCTTCGACGCCCGAGTCAGCCAAGGCAGTCTATCTGCGCGACGGCTTCGCGGCGGCTAAGATTTCCTTGGAGGTGCCTGACTTAAATCAGGGCGATTTTTCCCACTTAACCCTCACCCGCCAGATGACTTATGTGGCGTCTCTGTTTCCCTGCGATGGGATACCAGTCACGTTAATCGGTTCCAGTTTAGGCGGTTTAACTTCGGCTTGGTTAGCCCAAAAGTACTCCCAAGTTCAGCAATTGATTTTACTCGCACCCGCCTTTGGATTTCTCTCCCATTGGTTACCTCAACTCGGAGACGAACAACTCCGCCAGTGGCAGGCATCAGGTTATTTATCGGTTTATCACTACGGAGAAAAGCGATCGCTTCCCCTGCATTACCAGTTTGTAGAAGATGCCCGTCAGTATCAAGAAACGCAGCTAGTGCGACCTATCCCTACCCTGATTTTGCATGGACAGCAAGATGATGTCATCCCCATCAATGCCAGTCGTGCTTATACTAGTAGCCGTCCTTGGGTAAAATTAATTGAACTAAACAGCGACCACGGCCTAATAGATGTAATGCCACAAATTTGGGAAGCAACACAAAGATTTTGTCAGTTATCTTAAGACAAGCCATTTTTCCCAGAACACGATGTCACAGTGGCAGGGGTTGACTTGGTTCAAAACGATTCGCAATCAGCCTGAGGAGCCACCTCGAAATCTGATTGTCCAGCTCGTCATATTGTGTACCACATTGGCAGTGAGCGCAACAGCTCTGATCAGCTATCAAGTGGTGCATCAGTTGATTCTGCGCAATTTACAGCAAAATGCGTTGTTGAAGGCTCAGCTCAAAGGATATGAAATCGATGAATGGCTAGCCACCCGCAAGAGTGAGGTAGAAGTATTAGCCAAAACTGCCACGGTTCGGACAATGAATTGGTCGGTGATTGAACCGTATTTGCAATCTGAAGTCCTCCGCCTCAATGACTTCCATCATTTTTCCTTGATTAACCCTGACGGTTCTTACTACACCACAAAAGTGGGTCGAGCCTTAGCCAATCTAAAAGACCGTAAACATGTTCAGCAAGCTTTGGCAGGGAAAGTTTATGTCGGTGATCCACTGATTTCTCGTTCGACCGGTGTGATTGTCGTTCCTATTTCTGTCCCCATTCGGTCAAACTCTCCTACGCCTCAACAAATAATTGGGGTCATGAATGGCAGCATTAAAATTAATCGAATTGCGGAAGTGGTGGACAGCTTAAAGTATGGTTCTGGGAGTTATGCTTTTGCCCTCAATTCCCAAGGAGAGCCAATTGCCCATTCCCAGCAAAGGCTGATGGGAAATCAAGACTATCCGGCAACCAGTTTTGTACAGGCCAAAGACCCCTCATTACGATACATTACGGGGGAGATGATGGCAAAACACACCGATATTAAGCGGGTGCGAATAGCTGGCAAGGGAGTTTACATTGCCTATTTACCTCTACACCAAGTCGATTGGTCGATCGCGCTAGTGATTCCCCGCCAGAATATTGAAGCTCAACTGGAGGCACTCAACCACTTAGCCATCGTCGTAGGCGTGTTGCTGACTGTCGCAACGATCGCAGCATTGCGGCAATTATTGCTATCGCAACGATTGCGCCATCGCGTTGAACGAACCGCCTTGTTAAATCGGTTGACTGGACGCATTCGGGCGTCTTTGGATATCGAGCAAATTCTGCAAACAACGGTTGAGGAAGTGGTAAACCTACTTCATCTCGAACGAGCCGCTTACGTTGTGATCGACTCTCACCCCCCCGTTTTAGAGATTCAACAAGAATACTGTCGGGAAGGGTTGCCCCAGCAAGTTGGGCGATTTCATGTCTCAGCGATCGGAGATTTAGATCAGCAACTTCAACAGGGTGAAACCTTGCGTTTGGCTCCAGTGGTTCTTAGCCTACGTGATACTCTGTCTTTCCCCCCCATACCACTGGTACTAAAAGCGCGTCACTACTTGGCTGTACCCGTCCGAGGAGAGAATGGAACGCTAGGCTATTTAATCTGCACCCATGCCACCCGTAGGTTGTGGACGATTCAGGAACGAGAATTGTTGCAAGCGGTTGCCGACCAACTTGCGATCGCTATTATCCAATCCCTTCTGTATACCCAGACCAAAGAACAAGTTAAATTACTCGGCGATGCCTTGAGCGAGCTCAAAAGAACTCAGGCTTATCTGGTGCATACCGAGAAAATGTCAAGCTTAGGCCAGATGGTGGCAGGAATTGCCCACGAAATTAATAATCCCATCAGTTTGATTTATGGCAACTTATCTTATGTCAATCAATATCTTGAAGATTTACTAAAATTAGTCAATTTATATAGAAAAGGGTCACCTAATTTACTTGCCGAAATCAATGAATTTGAAACTGAAATTGATTTAAATTTTATCCAGGAAGATTTACCCCAAATTCTCAGTGCGATGCAAAAGGGAGCAGAACGCATCCGCCAGATTATCTTCTCATTACGGAACTTTTCAAGACTCGATGAATCGGAACTAAAAGTCGTTGATATCCACCAAGGAATCGACAACACTATGCTCCTGATTAATAGTAGGCTAAACAATCAAATTTCCGTTGTAAAAAATTATGGGAAACTGCCCCTAGTAGAGTGCTATGCCAGCCAACTCAATCAAGTGTTTATCAACTTATTCAATAACGCCATCGATGCATTAAACGCCTCTCCTAAATCAGAAAAAGTGATTACCATCACTACCGCAAAACTCCTTTATTCGAGTCCGCCATCTATTCGCGTTTGCATCGCTGACAATGGCTGTGGAATTCCCCCAGAAATTAAACCCAAAATCTTCGACCCCTTCTTCACAACTAAGCCAGTCGGTTCGGGTAAAGGGTTAGGATTATCCATTAGTTACCAGATAGTCGTGGAATTGCATGGGGGTCAAATTCACGTTAACACTCCCCTCACAGGAGGTACAGAATTTGTAGTAGAAATCCCCATTCAATTAAAAAAAAACGTTTCCGATCCCGCCCAAGAGTTTACCTTAAGCTAGCCCAACAAATAAACAGCAAGTGTTCTGAAGTGCTAACCTTTTAATTCGTGTATCTTAATTGCATTTGGGTTTAAATTTGGCACATTTTAATTACTGAAGCTGCCTACTGACAAGACTTCCAAAATCCAAAATCTAAAATCCAAAATGATATTACTTGATTAGGAACCGCTATCTATGACATTTACTAATAAAACCTTCGTGATTACAGGAGCATCTGCGGGAATTGGACAAGAATTAGCGATCCAATTAGCACAGCGAGGAGCTAATTTGGTTCTAGCTGCACGCAACCAATCAGCATTAGCAAAAACAGCCGAAGATTGCATTCAAGCAGGCGGTAAAGCCATTGCTGTTCCTACCGATGTTACCAATTATGAGGCTTGTCACAACCTGATCGAGAGTGCGGTGAAGACCTTTGGTGCGATCGCAGGATTAGTGAATAATGCAGGCATATCGATGAAAGCGCCGTTCGACCAAGTCATTGACCTCTCAATATTTGAGAAAATCATGCAGGTCAACTATCTTGGTGCTGTCTACTGTACTCACTATGCTCTCCCCTATCTCAAAAAGTCTCAGGGGCTACTTGTGGCGATTTCGTCCCTATGCGGAAAAACAGGAGTTCCCAATCGTAGCGGTTATGTGGCAAGCAAACACGCCATGCAAGGTTTTTTTGATACGCTCCGCATTGAATTACGGGGTACGGGAGTTGATGTATTGGTCGTTTCTCCTGGCTTTGTAGCCACGGATATTAGATATCACGTTTTAGGGGCAGATGGCAACCCGGTAGACGCTAGCTTGCCAAATGAGCAGAAGTTCATGTCTGTTGAAGAGTGTGTGAATCAGATTGTTCAGGCTATGCAAGAGCGACGGCGAGAACTGGTGATGACTCCCAAAGGACGCTTAGGTTTGTGGTTGAAGTTAATCGCCCCCAACTTTGTGGATCGGATGGCAGCCCGTGCGATGCAAGCTCAAGCCTCACGTTAACAAACTATAGCAAAAGGTAGAGGGCAGAAGGCAGAGGGCTTTTATGCTTATTACTAGTAGGTCGTCGTTTGAGCCGTTAGATCTGTCCTAACCTTTATGGCGACAGCTAATATCAAGCAAACTATCCGTAAACCGACAACGACGAGTGTAGATCTGGGTATCTCTGCAAACGGAAGATACGCTCCCAGACCAAAATGCGATCGCAAAAATGCCTCTTTGCCCTGATTATCCTCTCAACACTCCTGATTCCTCGCTCTCTAGTAGCTGCAACCTTACCCCAAGTTGCAATCCAACGTGTTACTCCCTCCAGCAGGACGAATTTAGGAGTTGAGGGGAAACAAGGAGAAGGAGGAAATAGGGGAGATGGAAGAGATAGAGGAGAAACAACCTACCCCTCCTCTCAGTTAGCCTTATTAGATGCGGTTCAAGGTAGCCAGTTTTTAGGAGAAAACATTGATAAATCAGCGATCAAAGCGTCCGTATTAGCTGAGATTGCTGCTCAGTTTGCCAAAGTAGGAAAAACAGAGCGAGGCTCGCAACTTCTCGCTCAAGCGCAGCAGGTGGCACAAACCATAAATGATGACTCGGTAAAAGCGAATGTGTTGTTGTCCATTGCCCAGAACTGGATAGAGGCGGGACAAACTCAGCAAGCGTCAAAGCTTTTCTCCCAAGTCCTACAAGGAGTACAAACCAGCGAGGATGAGGAGCCAAACCAGATGGCAGTAGCTGGTATAGTGTCCCAACTCACAACAACTGTTTTCAAATGCTTAGACAACAAGCAATATGATCGTGCCTTAGAAATAGCTCAAACTATCCCTGATGAGGAATTGAAATCTCTCTTGCTAAGTTCCATGGCTAGCTACTTGGCACAAAAAGGGCAAACTGAGCAAGCGTTGCAGATAGCACGAACCATTAAAAAAGACTCAGTGAAAGCCGAAACACTGTATCGTATGGCTTTCAGCTGGGCAGAAGCGGGACAAATTGATCGCGCCCTAGTAGTGGCAAACACTATCACCGAGAACGATAAAAAAGCGCAAGCCTTGGCTTACATTGCGGCTCAATTAGCTGCAACGGAGAAATCCCCACAAGCCTCGCAGGTTTTTTCCCAATCCTTGCAGTTGGCACGAACGATCAAGGAGGAGGATAAGAAAGCTGAAACCTTGGCTAGAGTAGCCATTCAGTTGATACAAGCGGGACAAATTGATCGCGCTCAAGAGCTGGCACAAACCATCTCAAAGAGCTATGCGAAAGACCGGGTGTTGGCTGGGATAGCCGTCAAATTGGCACAAGTGGGACAAGTTGATCACGCTGTGCGGGTGGCGCAAACCATCAAAGATAATTCTCTACTCAGAAGCGAGGTATTGTCTAGGATAGGGGTCAAATTGGCAGAAGCCGGACAAGTTGCTCGCTGCATACAGATAGCACAAACCATCCCCAATGAAGTAGGGAACGGTGGCGCATTGGCTGAGATAGCCCTTAAATTAGCAGAAGTTGGACAAATTGATCGCGCAATAGAGCTAGCACAATCCATCGCCGATCCAGAAGTGAAATCAAGTGCATTGAGCGCGATCGCAACTCAGTTGGCACAAGCAGGACAATCTGATCGCGCCTTACAGCTTGCAAAAACCATCTCGCGTGAGTTTGGACAAGCTCACGCGTTGGGTAGCATCGCGATTAAATTTGCAGAAGCGGGAAACTTTGATCGCGCAACACAGGTAACCCAAACTATTAAGAATGGCTCTATTAAAAGCTCGGTGTTTGTTCAGATTGCTAACAAGTTGACACAGGCAGGAAAAACACAGCAAGCTGCACAGGTTTTGTCCCAATCGTTGCAGGCGGCACAAACTATCGATGATGAGATGAAAGCTGGTGCGTTGCGTGAGATAGCTATCCAGTTTGCCCAACTCAGACAACCTGAACGAGCCTTACAGATTGTACAAAGCATCTCCAATGACACGTTTAAAGCCGTAGCCTTGAGAGCGTTAGTTAACAAGTTTGCAGAAGTCGGAGAATTAGACGCTGCGGTGCGAACCTTACAGATGGTTCAAACCATGAAAATTCCTGCTGAAGCTAACCCTAGTGATTCATTAGAGTCTGTGCAAGCTGTAGAGTCGGCTATCCTAGCCAGTCAAATCGCCGTTAAGTTGGTGGAAGCGGGACAAGTTGATCGCGCCATGCAGATAGTGAACAGCTTTTCTGATCATCCTCTGATCACCATGCTTTTGTCTGATATTCCTAGCAAATTGGCGCAAGAGAAACAATATGACCGTGCTATGCAGGTAGTGCAAAACTTCTCGAATGACACCACGAAAGCGATGGGATTGGTGGGCATCGCCAAGGAGTTAATCAAAGCTGGACAAGGGGAGAGAGCCTCTGGGATTTTAAACCAAGCGCTGGCGATCGCTACACGAATTTAAAGTGTTCTAATTTTTAGCCTTCAGTTGACTTTTGATGCAACCTCAAAACTATTTCCTTGCACTAATAACGCTATCTGCGCTACTGATGCCTCAATTTGGCGCAAATGCCGCCAATCAGTCTGCTTCATTCCCCAGTCGGGATGAGACTAAACTTGCCCAAGCGCCTGTTTTTAACTTAGCCGAACAACCTGCCAAGGAAGCTCAAGCGAGCATCGATAACACTCGGAAAGTTTTTACACTGTATGAAATCGCTTCTGGATTAGCGCAACTAAAAAGATTCGACCAAGCTATACAAATCGCCCAAACGATTTCAGATGAATCTTACAAAGCCCATACCTTGGCTAACATTATTGTTCAACTCGTGCAAGCCGGACAAATCGACAAAGCGCTCCAGCTTGCTCAAACTATCCCAGATGAATCCTACAGAGCTGATACGTTGCATGGCATTGCTTCCCAGTTGATGCAAGCTGGACAAATCGACAAAGCGCTCAAGCTCGCTCAAACTATTCCGAATTCAGTCACAAAAGCCCAAACCTTGTTTAACCTAGTTGACCAGTTGATACAAGTAGGACAAATCGACAAAGCTCTACAACTAGCCCAAATTATCCCCGATGAAGCAGCCAAAGCCAATGCCTTGTCCCGCATCACTGAACACTGGGCAAAAGCCGGACAAATCGACAAAGCCCTACAACTTGCTCAAGTCATGCCCAATGAAGTCGCTAAAGGCACTGCACTAGCTCAGATCGCTGGCCGATTGGCACAAGCGGGACAAATCGACAAAGCCTTACAACTGAGCCAATCCATCACGGATGGATTTGGCAAAATTATGGCGGTATCTAGCATCGCGTTCGAGTTGGGACAAGCGGGACAAATCGACAAAGCCCTACAACTCGTCCAAACCCTTCCTACTGAATCCGACCAAAGCATAGCCTTGTCGGGCATCGTTGACCAGTTGGCAGGAGCCGAACAATTTGACAAAGCTCTACAGGTAGCCCAAAGTATCTCAATCGACAGCTTGAAAGCCGCCGTGTTGTCTAACATTGCTGCCGGTTTGATAGAAGCGGGACAGTTGGACAAAGCCCTACAGGTTGCCCGAATTATCCCCGATGAAAGCTCAAAAGGCCCAGTGTTGTCTGGTATCGCTGCCGGATTGGTAAAAGCAGGACAATTAGACAAAGCCCTACAGCTCACCCAAACTATCTCAAATGAAGCCGCCAAAGCCAATGCCTTGTCTAGTATCGCTGACCAGTTGGCACAAGCTGGAAAATTCGAGCAAGCCGTGCAACTGGCTAACAAGATTAAAGATGAAGCGGTTAAAGACGTAACCGTATCTAAAATCGCTATTGAGTTAGCACAAGCTGGAAAATTCGAGCAAGCCCTACAACTGACTAACAAGATTAAAGATGACGCCACCAAACACTCCGCCTTGTCTAACATTGTGATTGCATTAGCGTTAGCAGGAAAATCTGACCAAGCCCTACATCTGGCGCAACAGATTAAGAAAGATGCATCCACCAAAGACTCGATGTTGTCCAGTCTGGCTAACCAATTGGCAGAAGCAGGAGAGTTTAATGTTGCCTTGCAACTGGCCAAAGAGATGAAAGATGAAGCCACCAAACACTCCGCCTTGTCTCGCATTGCGGTTGGATTGCTACAAGCCGGAAAATTCTCCCAATCTTTACAGATTGCTCAAAGCCAGGAAAATAAATACTCTCAAGCCTCAACACTGGTAGGAATGGCTAGTGAGTTAATCACCTCTGGACAAACGGAACCCGCCTCCTACCTTTTAAACCAAGCCGTTGAGCTTGTTGGATTGCATTAGCGTAATTGGCTGTACCCATACAT
>DATNPV010000077.1:0-13355 GCA_036703055.1 Waterburya sp. | reverse complement strand
CGCCTGTCACTCGACTCAAAATGTTCTCAATCCCAGGTGGGTTGGTGAAATAAGCTCCTCGTCCTTCATTAATATTAAATTGCTGAAAACTATGGAAGAGGTTAGTTCCCCGAATTGCCCCACCATCAATGCGATCGCTAGAAAGACCCTTGATAGTCACGTTAGGTGTAACGACAGAACGTTCAGCACCAAGCGTATCATCGGGTACAATCTGAGCGAAGGCGGGATTTGCCAAGAATGCGATTGCCCAAGGGGCAGCAGCGAAGCTGATCGCCAAGCCTCCTGTTAGAGTTATCGCCCTACTGACACTGAAAAAATTGGCTATATTTACGTGTAAAATTTGATACCAATTGCTGAAAATTATCATAGGTATCTTCCCCAACGAGATCGAATTAAGCATCTCAAATTGATTGACCAACAGTAGTGCATTTGCCAAGCCTAGGCATGAGTCGCAAACAGCTTGCTGGCGAGCGCTTAACCCTTGATTGGCATAAGACAGTCCTAACGCGGCTCGATCACTCTGGACGCATCAGCCACGTTTAACGTATTTAAATTCAATACAACGACTTTGCGTTGAGTTTAGTCCTATGCCACTACGAGCAGTTACATCAACTTGAGCCTCATTAATGAGTGATACATCTTAGCGTACTGGCGTAAGTTCAGAACACTGCCGATACAAAGCACTGTGAGGAAGCACTCGCAGCACTTCTGCCAATGTCGTCACCCCTTGAGTCACCTTCTCAATCGCTGCCATCCGAAACGAGTCAAATTTGATTTGGTTGAGGTAGCGGTGCAACTGAGTCATCGTCCCCTCATAAATGAGCTGCCGCACCGTATCATCGATATTCAAAAGCTCAATCATCGCTTCCCGCCCCAAGTACCCAGAATTGAAGCACTTGAAGCAGCCTCGACCCTGACACCAAGCGTCGGGATTCGCTTCTTGTCTCGATAAGCCCAGCTTCCTCAAGTCGGTTTCAGTTGGGGTGTAAGATTCGGCGCAGTGAGGACAAACCTTGCGAACTAGGCGTTGAGCGACTACACCTAAAAGAGCGTCACTCACTAAACCTGGATCTGGGCCAATATCTTTGAGGCGGGGAATGGCGCTAACTGCATCATTGGTGTGTAGCGTCGTGAGTACCAAATGCCCCGTCAGTGCTGCCCGAATCGCTGTCTCAGCGGTTTCGCCATCCCGGATTTCTCCCACCATGATAATGTCTGGGTCTTGGCGCAAAATCGCTCTTAAGCCAGCTGCAAAGGTCATCCCTGCTGCTTCGTGTACCTGAGTTTGGGTAATTCGGGGCAGGACGTACTCTACTGGGTCTTCTACCGTTACCACATTGACGTTATCGGTTGCTACAGCTTGCAGAGAATTGTAGAGTGTACTGGTTTTACCACTTCCCGTAGGACCGGTGAGAATAATCATCCCCTGCGGCTGTTGCAACCAGCTTTTATACAGTTCCAGCTTATGGGGGGAGAATCCCAAGTCTTGCAAACCAGAAAAGGGATTACGTCGTGGGAGTAATCGAATCACCGCTTTCTCACCCCCCACACAAGGGAGGGTACTCACCCGCATGTCCAACCCCAGTTCGGTTTCATCGCCAGAGGCATAGTTTTCTCCGATGCGTCCATCTTGGGGACGGCGGCTTTCGGAAATATCCATATTGCACATGACTTTGAGGGCGACAATTGCCTTGCGACTCATATCCGGTGGCAGAGTCGTAATATCTCTCAAAATGCCGTCAATGCGATAGCGGACTCGCAAACCTGCCGGTATGGGTTCTAGATGAATATCACTGGCACGGTTGCGTAAGGCACCAGAAATGATGGTTTTTATGCGGCTGATTTGATCAGCCGCTTTGGAGAGATAAAGTTCTGTGACTTCACTGATGTTTTCTTGCTCTGTCTCGCCTGTGAGAGGATTGACTAGAGTGTCACTGCTGATGGAGTTAGCATTGAAGTTTTGAGTAAGGTACCAAGTGCGATAGCTTTTATCGGCAATGGGAACAATTTTGATATCCGTGAAGGTGCGGTTACTCAACTTCTTGATTTCCTCGGAAGATAGAGCAACTGGACTGCCTAAGTAGTAACAGTTGCGCCACAACAGTAAAGGAATTAGGGGAGGCAAAGTACGGCGGTTGGGAAATTCCCGAAAAAATCGGCAACTCACTTCTGAATCGAGCAAATTAAGGTCAACAATTCCTCGTTCGCTTACTAAGAGCTTCAGGGCTGTTTCGCAGTTTATTTCGCGATCGATTAGCTGTTGCCAAGCAGATGAAATAGGAATGACTGATTGCATGGTTGTTTCTAATTCAGATTAACAGCACAAATCTTTTTTTAATAGGGGCTGATGTTGGAGCATTGGGTAGTATCCGTCACAGATTGCCCATCATTTTGGGTAAATGTTGCTTTCACCCAAAAGGGGCTGCCTGCGGCTGTTCGTGCAATGTTCCAGATTTGGTAGGGAGAAGTACGATCTATTGCAGTTGCGATCGGTATGCTGGGTTTGTTGAATAAGTTCACCGTTAATGTGCCAGATTTACCAGGGTCGGGAGTGGCAGAACCACCCCAATTTAAGGTGGTTAAGCGTCTAGAACAAAATGCATTGATTTGAAGCTTAGCCTCCGCAATAGGTGCAATAGATGCGAACGCGAGTGCTGCAATTGGAAGGGATAAGATGATTGATTTGAATTTCATAAAAACTTCGTAAAATTTAATAACAGATGCGATTGATTAAAATAGCCGATAGTCTTCTTTAGGTTCTGAGCGGTTACTCTTTATCTTTTCCTTCAGCAAATGTTGCCCGCACGTTTTTATCACCCGGCATAAAAGTTTGGAATGTACCGATTTGACCGGGGTTAAGTGTTGCTGGTTCGCTGGCAATGGTTCCCCGCTCAATCACACCGCCATTTTTGCTAATAACTTCATAGTTAACCCTAGCTTGGTAGATAGTTTTGTTAGAGCGATTGATGATACGACCTATCATGTAATCATCTTCGTGGATGAGATCGACAACTGATAAGAGGAGCCGATCGCTAGGCTTTTTTTCACACAATCTACTGAGATCTAGAGTCCTACCATCTGATATTTGCATATAACAAACTGGCTCGTCATTGTCTGAAATTGGTACTGTTGAGTATTTAGAACTTACAGTTGGTGGCTGACTGGAAGCCGTATTGGTGATGAGCAGAATTGAAGCTGTTACAAAAGCAACCGTAAAATTTAAAAATTTCAGCATGGTGAGAATAGCTACTAAAAGACTGAGACGGGAAAGCTATAGCAATCCTAAGTGGATTATAAAAACACTTCAATAGAGTTTTTCCCTCTTAATTGACAGGTGGTTACCCACTTCATAGATGAAATAGGATTGCTATAGCAGAAGTGCTACCTCTAAGATGCGATCGCGGCGGTATGAAACCTTAAATTGATGTGCATACCTCTAAATTCAAGCCGATACGATAACGCATTTTACAAGGCTTTATTGGGAACGCGCACGAACTGATAATTACTACTACGCAGCCTGCGTTTCATTACTTTATTGGATGTGTTTCCTTCAACGGTTACGAAGGTTTTACCATCACTTGAAACGCTCACAATTAATCCAGTATGTGATGCTAATACCTTCCCGTTTTTAATCTTTCTGATGAGGAAAATGTCGCCCCTTTGAGGTTTATCCGTGCGCTTGAGCAAGTGGTTCGTGTTCTTAGCCCACGCTAGAATGCTTGCTACGGCTGATGGGTTTTTCCAAGGCAGTTTCTTATCTTTATTTCCCGTAGAATCGAAAGCCCAGGACACAAAGTCGGCACACCACTTTTGACAGCCCCTACCGAAGTAGCGCGAAAACTTGTTGCAGTTTACTGGTGTCTCTTTGTATCCAGCCTGTCGTAATGCTGCGCGTACAGCGCGTTCGCGGTAATTTATAGCAGTTGCTCCCGCAGCAGGCGCTGTAGCACCACTCGTGTCTTGGCTTTCCACTCTGAGTTCCTCTTCAGTAAGGGGAACTTCTTCGATGACATCCTCGTTTAGGAGTTGTTCAAGTTCCTCGTCGCTTGCAGATAGCTCCTGTTGTGCCTCTTCCTCCTCATTGATAGGTAATGTATCATCAGTGTCGGTAGCTGATGTGGTTGGCTGTGGGGTAGAGTTCGGCGTAACTTGTTGTTGGGCGAGGGCAGGAACAACCAATGGATTTGCCAGTAAAGCTAGCCCGACTAAAGTAATACTAATCCGATATTTAAGATACATGTTCATCCTCTTAATTTGACTTCGTGATCATCTGTAAACTAGCAATCGCCTGATGCATAGGCTTGAAATTTTGCCCTACAAATTTGCATATGCTTATAAAAAAAGGCGATTAAAATTCTGTTATTACCGAAATGACTCAGTAATTTAGCCGCAAGAATTACATGCGTATCTCCTTGTTTGTATTTATTTTCTAAAATTCCTTAATTCCATCCTGCAACTTAGGAATAAATCTGAGATTTAATTAGTAGTCTTGAGCCAAAACTACTCTTGCACTTTGGAATTCAAATGATTTTTCGTTGTTTCATCTAAATTCAATACTGTGAGATTAATTAAAAAAAGACAAGAGGTTTGAATGGTTTTTCTAGGCATAACTAAAGGAGTTATGTTTTCATAAATCAGTTCTTGGATATTTCTTAATAAAGTGCAGTTAGGCGATGAAATGCCCCAACTCCTCCACTCATAAACTGGGGCATATTTAGCGCTTTAAGGAGTACAAATACTTACAATTTTCTTTTGACCTGGTGCAGTATGCTCACCGGAAAACTAACTCTTCTGACTATTTGCCAGACTTTTTGTAAAGCTTTGTAACGCCTCGCAGAATTTCCAGACTTTTGTTTCCGAGAAGTAGATAGAAGTTCACCAGGAGACATGGCTATGGAAACGCTAGGTCAGTGCTTGACACCGTTTCAACGAAAACTGCTGCTCAAGAGTCTACAAGGCGACTTGCGTCCTGAATACCGTCGTCGCCTGGAAATCATGCTATTAGCAGATACGGGTCAATCCCAGACACAAATCTGCAAAGCACTAGGCTGTTCTCAAGAGACGGCACGATACTGGATTTCAATGGCGCAATCAGGTCAAGCCCACCGCTGGAATGACCGTCAGATGGGACGTCCCAAGACAGTTAACGAGCAATATCTTGAGCGATTGAAACAACTTGCAAACCATAGCCCACGCGAGTATGGTTATTCGTTTCAACGCTGGACGGCGCACTGGTTAGGAAAGCATTTGGCAAAAGAATTGGGGATTAATTGTAGCGCCTGCCATATCAACCGTCTGTTGAAACAGATGGGGCTTTCCACACGAACGAAAAACGACAGTGTACAAACACTAACTCACAGCATCCACAATTCCAGAATTACCATTTGCGATTTGTAATCTTCTTCATTGCCTGATTTCTTGCACGAGCGCCATCTCATTTGGACTTTGGACAAAAAGAGAAACACTTCGCGTCAAGCTAACGTCAACACTACCCGAATTAAGTAGATGGATCTAATTAATCGTAAGGTGGGCATTGCCTCGATAATCCTTCCAACTGTGACTACAATTCGTTTGTAGGCAATGCCCACCCTACAACTAGGTTGGGTTTATATAAGCACACCTACTTAATTGGGGCGGCACAAGCTAGTTGACGGCAGCTCCCCTCCACCGGTTAATACCCCGGTCTTAGGAGAAATCGAAGGTGCTACGCGACGACTAGCCGCTGTTACTGCCAATGTTGTTCAGATTTATTACCAAACAAGCTGAGTATGAAAAGAGTTGATGTATTAGCTATGAAAGTTCAGAATTTCTTGCCATTAAGCCTATTTAGTTTAGCCATCTGTAGTTTACTTTTTTCATCACCATTACCTGTTAAAGCTAATGCAGGCGACCCGAATGGAGCTGATAATATTCCTAAAAAAGGCTGGACTTTGTGGCAACGTTGGCAAAACCTTGAGGATGGTTTGAGCGTTGGACTATCGAATGGAGATTATGGAGTATGGCAGGATACCCGAGTTGCTTGTGGTGCATCTACAGACGACTCAAAAATCTTAGAAACTTATTGGTTCAGAGTAGACGAAAAGCTCGATAAGTTAATCAAACTGAATCAGGAAGGTATGGGAACGGTAGAATATGGCTGTTGGGAAAATGGACGTTTTAAAGCGAAGGCAACCGTAGATGGATCGTATAGTCCTCGAACTCATACCCAAACAACAGAAAATTATTAAAAAAAGCCAAAAACACGTTCAGAAATTGGCAAAATCTGCTTGAATAACTCAGTTTTTGACTAGCTTTAAAGTTTTTATTCGCTAAATTCCTTGACGAATAAACTTTCTTTTGTCCAGAGTTCAAAATTTCATTAAAACCAATAGTTAAATCGCGCTCTTAATCCACTGTCCCTGAAGACAAGGTACGACAAGCTGCAATGACTTCTGGATTGTTGTAGTTTGTCATCTCAAAGCCGCTCGCTACCAGCGTCTCGCGGACTCTTTCACTCAACAAAGCATCCAGTTCTGCTGGCCCTAAGCCATAAGGTTTGGGTTTACCTGGAATTGCGATCGCTGGATGTGAATAAATTTCTACCAAATTTGCCCGAATCTGCGGAATCAGGCCGAGTAAGTACTCCTCGGTCATTCGACCCGTTTGCAGCAACCCATAGACGCGCTCAACAAAACCTATTCCCTTCGCTTTGAGCAGTCCCTCCCCGTAACGGCGGAGTCCTGCAAAGACAAACGACCAAATCATCTTACTCTGGAGGTCGCTGCGATCTAAATTCAGCGTTAGCCTCAATTCCTCAGATGGCAGTCGGATGACTTTGATATTAAATTCATGCGCGAACTCGGCTAAGGTAAGCATCACAACGGGATGCGAGTGAAGGTGTAAGTGACCATCTACGTGAGAGAGTTGTAATCCCGTTTCTCGAAACTTTTCTAGCTGGGCGCGAATTTCGAGGCGCAGTTCCCGACCTGCTGCGGCGTTGAGTTGGTAGTGCAATCCCGCCCGATTGGGTTCGTTAGAAAAGTTGCCTTTCTCGTCTACTAAGTGGGGAATCTGGGAGGGAGGCAGTACTGCCTTGCCTTTCCCCAAAACCAAGTGTAAACCCACTCCCAGATTGGGGTGAGCTTTCGCCAGAGTAACCGCTTCCTCAAAGGCTTGAGCTGTCACCATCAGACTGGTACTCGTCAGCACCCCTCGCTCATGGGCTTCGATAATGGCACGATTTACACCAGACGAGAAGCCAAAATCATCACCGTTGATAATCATGAATCGACGGTGCGATCGCGGGATGAATCCAGGCACAGAGGACGCCTGAAGTTGAGTTTGAGAGTTAGTCATCAATACCTACATGCCACAGATAGAGCAAACCCACACAGATTCTTACCATGATGGTATTCTCAACGCCAAGGCCGAAGTTAGGAGACAAGAGTGAGTCACACGGCTTTAAACATCTTATGGTTTTATATTTTTGTAAACCTGTCAATCTAGTTGGATAAAATTCTCCTTTATCCATCTAAAACCAGCCGTTAAGCTGAAAATTTGCCTATGCTCGTAACTTTACAGATAGTCTTACTCATTCTCATTGTCGGCTCGACTGCTTTTTATGCTTGGTGCGCGATCGCAGTGGGTCGGTTTTTCGCCACCCCAAGACCAGAAACGAACCCTAACGGCCCTCCTGTATCGGTAATGATTCCCGTCTGTGGTGTGGATGAGTATGCCCTAGAGAACTGGAGCAGCTTCTGTCAGCAAGACTATGAAAACTACGAGGTACTGTTTGGTGTCATGGACTCCTCTGACCCAGCGGTTCCCCTATTAAAAGACTTAGTGGCAAAATTTCCTAATCGCGCCAAACTCTTCGTTGGGTTGGACATGAAGGGTATCAACTATCAAGTCAGCAATCTCATCCATCTGTTTAACGCCGCACAACACGAAATTGTTGTCATTACCGACAGCGATATGCGGGTGGGGCCAAATTACCTGCGCACTGTAACAGCACCACTTGGCGACCCTGAAGTCGGTGTTGTGACTTGTGGTTACGTGGCTCATGAGCCAAAGTTTTGGGTCGCCGCCCTAGCCGCGATGGGTCGGTGCATTGACTTTATCCCAAGCATATTGCTATCTCGCACCATTGATGGTGCAATGAAGGTAGCTCTTGGTGCAACGCTAGCAACTCGTAAATCCGTCCTAGAGAAAATTGGTGGATTGCAAAGCTTGGTGAATCGAGTCGCGTCAGATTTCCAAATTGGTAGTAAAGCAGCCTCGGCTGGCTATCGAGTGGAACTCTCGCAATACGTCCTAGAAACCGATAGCGGACGCGAAAGCTTCATGAGCTTATTTCGTCGGGAGTTGCGTTGGTCTAGATCGAGTCGTTTCCTGCGCGGTTCTCTATACTATGGTCTGGCGTTCACTCACGGCAGCGTGTACTGCATTCCTTTACTCCTGCTTTCGGGTTTTCAAAGCTGGGCTGCTATCGTCTGCGGCATCACACTTGCTGTCAGAATTACCCAAGCGCTAGTTGCAGTCTACAGTATGGGTTGCCCCAAGCTAGTTTGGTGGCTCTGGGCACTACCCATAAGGGATTTAACCAGCTTTGCCGTTTTTATGGGTGGAGCTTTTGGTCAAAGAATTTATTGGCGAGGACGGCAACTCCAGCTTGGGGTTGGTGGCGGACTCACCGAGTAGGCGAAACTCGTACCAAAATTAATAACCCCCCTTTGTCAAGGGGGTTGGGGAAATCTAGCAAAAAATTACGTTGCGCTCTTAACGTTTTCAGCGCTTGGATGCTCCACCCGCCTGCTGCTGGTAAACACTGACCACCTTCTGAACATATTTAGCTGTAGCACCACTACCACAGCCTTTGTAATCACCAGTCATCCACCAACAAGCCGCATTGCGAACGGCTGCCGTCTCATTGTTGCCTGCCGCCTTCATTGCCTTATTAAGTTCCCGTCGCGCAATACAGGTTACGGTATTGCGTGCAGTAGCAGCATCTGCATCAAATTGAGCAGGTGTCAAGGATTTACCAGTGCATCGCTTCGACCAGTCGGGGATAATGCCCGGTAAAACTTGCCATGCACTGTACATTCCATCATTCGCACGCTGGGGAGGTGCTGCCTGTCGCAGGGCTTCTACGAAAGCGGTGAGTTGGTTGTCTTTGACTTGTGCGGCTCCCGGCATCGCCCACAGTCCGACACTAACTAAGAGCCCACTGAGAAGTAGAGGTTTGCCTTTCTTGATTGACATGAAACGCATAATCTGTATCAAGGGTATTGATTCGTTTCTTTTCCTGCTCTGTTGCTACCCCTCGCCCTCCTGATCAGGGAGGAATATAAGGATAGGTTGATGCTTGGAGATTAAAAGGTCACCAAGTTTGGCTCAAAACAGCCAAATAATACCAGACTTTTCTTGAACGTGCGATCGCTCTTTAGGAGGGTGCGCTAAGCGTAAATACTCAATTTTTTTCGCAAGCCTTGACTCACCAAACCCCCAAGCTCAAATCAAGAACCTCGTTGGCTAGTAACAAATTCCTTACGCTTGGCGCGTAAACTGAGGTATTCCCGTGCTTCCTTATACAGGCGACGGCGTTCGGTGGAATCGAAAATGGCATTTTTGACGATGCGTGCCACGATGCGAGGGCGGAAGTAGTACTGAGCGTAGAAATCTTCCACAGCCTGCATCATCTCACTCCGTGGCAAGCCAGGATACTCAATGTGAGGCAACTGATGCCCTGTCTCGTCGGTCATCTCTACGTCAGAACGGAGGTAGTTATTGGATTCAACGTAGTTGTAAAACTCAGTGCCTGGGTAAGCGTGAGCAATTGAAACTTGGATGGTTTCGCAGTCTAGTTCTTTAGCAAACTGAAGCGTTTCTTGAATTGTCTCCCTAGTTTCGCCTGGTAGACCGATGATAAAGTCGCCGTGAACAACAATCCCCGCTTTCTTACAATTTTTCATGAACTCGCGGGCTTGCTCAACACTGGCTCCCTTCTTAATATTCTTGAGAATCTGGGGATTACCCGACTCAAAGCCGACAATAAACAAACGACAGCCAGCGGCACGCATGGCTTGAAGCGTTTCCAGGTCAACATGGACGCGAGAGGTGCATGACCAAGTAAAGTTTAAAGGCTTGAATCGTTCGCACAGTGCAAGTACCCGCTCTTTGCCAATGGTGAAGGTATCATCATCGAAAAAGATTTCTTTGATATTGGGGAAGAGTTCGAGGGCGTGTTTTACCTCATTGGCTACATCATCAACGGAACGCTGCCGCCACATGTGACCATCGAAGGTTTGAGGCCACAAGCAGAAGGTGCATTTAGCAGGGCAGCCCCGTGTGGTGTAGAAGGAGATGTAAGGGTAAAGGAGAAACGGTACGTTGTAGCGGGTGATATCCAAATCGCGTTTGTAGATGGGCGTCACCCAAGGGAGAGCATCTAAATTTTCAATGGGAGGTCGGGGTTCGGTGTGAACAATCTTGCCGTCTTTGCGGAAACTCACGCCTTTGATTTCATCTAAGGGCTTGCCTGAGGCGAACTCGGTGACGCTGTAATCAAATTCTTTGTGGGTGACAAAGTCAATGGCCTCACTCGCCATCAAGCTTTTTTCTGGCTGTGTGGTAACGTGGGGGCCAACAAAGGCAATTTTTAAAGACGGCTTTGCCGCCTTCATCATCTCTGCCAAGCGCACATCACTATAGAACCCAGGTGTGCTGGTGAAGAGAACCACAAATTCATACTCGGTGGCAATGCGCACAGTTTCTTGGGGAGAAATGCCATGAGGCGGCGCATCGAGTAACCGACTTTCAGGAATCATCGCGGCTGGATAGGCAAGCCAGACAGGATACCAGTAGGACTCAATCTCTCGTGTTGCAGGCCAACGAGAACTAGCTCCCCCGTCAAAGCCTTCAAAAGAGGGTGGATTTAGTAGCAACGTTTTCATCATAGTTTTTACTGGTTCGGGTTGATTCAATGTAAGGGAGCGATTCAGATTAATGCTAATACCAAGTTTTGGTCAAGTTGAAGTCTAAAGGTGTATTTGTTAGATGATTAAACCTTGCTTTTCCGGTTTTGCCCAGCCAGCCTAGCTAGTCTTGCCTAACAGTTGTGTTACAAATCGTGCCAAATTCAACAAACACAGCTCAGATTGAATTGCATCTATCCATACAGGCAGGGTTTCGGGTGGAACTGTCCCGGTATATTCTAGAGTCGGGTGCAGGGCAAGGGAGTGTGGAGACGGATAATGAACCATTCATGGCGTCTCTTGCGTAAGTGGAAAGCCACGAGAGATAAAGACTACAGGCACGTAGCCCAAATTGACTTTGGCAAGAGCTTGATTCTATGAGCTATGAATACCCAGTCGGGGGCAGTTTACCGATTGATGCCCCTAGCTATGTTGTGCGGCAGGCAGATTCTGACTTGTACGACGGATTGTTAGGCTCAAACAAGGATGACGAGGTAAAAATCAGAAGCCCCAAGAGCGATCGCCATGACTGTAGCCACCAAGAAACTAAAGTTTGAAGACTATCTCAAGTATGACGATGGCACTAACACGCGCTATGAACTTGGTAGATGGAGAATTAATTCCCATGAGTCTTGGCACGGGACAACATGGAGCGATCGCCAAGTTTCTAGAACGAGTATTCGATAATGAGAGTGCCAGAATAGGAACGCCGTGGACAGCACAAAAATTTTCCGTAGGAGTTCGTTCCCCTCGTGGCGGACGCTGGGATATCTCAAGGATTCCAGACGTGACGATTCTACCCATAGAGCAGTGGGAAGCTCTGGCTAACCGGGAAGCTGTAATCGAACTTAACGAACCTCCCCTCATCTTGGTGGTGGAAGTAGTCAGCGAATCGACCAAAAACCCAGACTACCGCAGCAAACGTTCTGAATATGCTGTACTCAACATCCCTGAATACTGGATTGTTGACCCCTTGGAAGAAGTAGTAGCGGTATGCACTCGGGTAGAAGGCTTCTACGATGCTGTCCAATTTCGAGATGGAGAGCGCATTATCTCTCCCACATTCCCAGAGTTAGAATTGACCGCAGCTCAAGCATTAGCAGGAACACTGTAAGCAGACCAGATTTAGGTTAACTCACTAAGGGAGGAAATAGGCGATCGCTATTACAGTACAGGTATTGGATATGCGCTCGCTCGGTCTTCTGTTGCTCAAGTGAAACAACGCTATTCTGTAAACAATTGATGTATCTCCCGCTCTAACGGAGTTAAGCCTATGACTACACAAAGCAATTTAGAAGCACAAGATATACTGAAAAAACTGAAGACAATCAGTTGTTTGCTCTGCTGTATTTATAGCTGAAGCAGTGATGCGTTTGATCGCAGAACGTCACTCCATTGATTTTGAGTCAAAAGCTCCAAAGGAACTCGCTCAAACATTTCATGAGTAGAACTTAATTTCTCAAGAGGATTGCCAGATATTGAATGAAGCAATTAATATCCGAGAATAGAAAGCGACTGAAAAAGATTGCCATAGGTTAACTAAAACGCGCTCCGAAGAAATCCCGCTCTTGGTTATCGCTCACCAACCTCCTCCAACAAAGTGCGTGAAGCGTAGCTATCGCGTCAGCGAATCAGACTATTCGCTATAACCTTCTCATCAACCAAAGCGCCGCCTCGCACTGACACTTATAGATACAGGTATTAGGACATCATTTTCTCAAGCCACTGCGATCGCACCTTCCCCATCCCACACCGCAAGCAACTTGCAGTCAAGGACAACGAGACAGGTGTTTTCAGTTTTCTGTTCAACCCGCGTACTCAGCAATAGGACGAACACTTCAAGTTTGAGGCACTCCAGATTGTAGGATTAACCTCACAGGGACGTACTACTGCGAGATTGCTCCAGTTAAATAGCGACGAGCGACTGGCTGAACGGCAACGATTGCGCGATAGCGGAGCGGCGCGTTAGCGCTTCGCATCTAGCATTCCAGCTAACCTTGAGAAATGCGATCGCTCTGTGCTGTTGCATTAGTGTGATACGTAAAAACAGCAGCGAAAAAGACTCCCGGTTTAAAAACAGTCCCTGAACAATTAGGCGATCGCTTGAAAGCTATCAAAACCAAACCCTCCAAGTCTACAACCGACTCCTAGTCGAAGAGCAGACCCGTGGGTGAGGCTCAAACACTCACTCACGAGGCTCAAACACTCACTCAAGAGTATTAAGGACTAAGAGTTACTTCAATCGGGACTACCGGATGACTTGCTCCTGGGTAGCCACCTGTTCAATGAGGGCAATCACTTCACTACGTGTTAGTTTTTCTCTCCCGTGACTGAGGGCATTGAGAGTACCGTGAGCCAACAGTAAGGGAATTTGGCAAAAGTCTAGAGCTGGGCTTTCTTTAG